>NZ_JAGOLP010000077.1 GCF_017994015.1 Ferrovibrio sp.
GTATCGATCCCTGCGCCTTGGATCGTCTGGCGCATCGCCTTCTGCTTGTCCATCAACTCTAGGGCGAAGGCATCACCCTTCGCCGCAATGGTCTTTTCCAGTTTGGTCTTGATCTCATCGGTGAGATTGACCGAAAAGCCGTTTTTGAAATTCACCGCCTTGCGCCGCAATTCCTGCGGCGGCTTGAGAAATTGCGGTTTGTTCATGAGCATTACTTTGACCGGGTAAAGGGGCGACCAGCGTTTGCCGGCAGCATTTTTCCAAAATAGCAAACTCGTTACCCGGTGCAATAAAACAACTTGTGATTTTGTGCTAATGCCGTTGTTGTTTTGGTAACCATTGCGCCAGCTGTTGCAGGGCTGCGTCGATCACCGAGGGGGCGACGCAGAAGGAGAAGCGGATGAAATGGCCGCCGGCCTCGGTGTCAAAATCAGCACCGGGGGCGGCCACCACGCCGGTCTCGTCCAGCATCTTGCGGCAGAAGGCTTCGGCGTCGTCGCTGAAAGCGCGGATGTCGCAATACAGATAGAAGGCGCCATCCGGTGGCGCAAAACGGTCAAGGCCCAGGCCGGGTAATGTATCCAGCAGCCGCTGCCGGTTGCGGGCATATTGCGCCACCCGCCCGGCCATCTCGTCATCCGAGTCCAATGCCGCCAGTGCGGCAATCTGCGACAATGTCGGCGCGGAAATCTGCAAGCTGCCGGATAATGCTTCCACGCGCGGCACCAGCCTTTCAGGCAGCACCAGCCAGCCGATCCGCCAGCCGGTCATGCCCCAGTATTTTGAAAATCCGTTCACCACAATGGCGTCGTCGCCCTGTTCCAGCACCGTGGCTGCGGGCGCGCCATAACTGACGCCATGATAAAGCTCATCCACGATCAGCCACAGGCCACGCTGTTTGCAGGCAGCATAAAGGGCGGCAAGATCGTCGCGACTCAGCATGGTGCCGGTCGGGTTGGCCGGGCTGGCCAGCACCACACCAGCAATATCGGCCGGCAATGCCTCGATCATCGCGGCGGTGGGGCGGAAGCCGGTGGCGGCATCGGTGCCGATGCGATAGGGCGTCAGGTCCAGGGCGCGCAAGGCGCCGCGATAGGCCGGATAGCTCGGCTCCACCACCGCCACGCGCTGGCCGGCCGAAAATGCTGTCAGAAAACTGAGCATGAAGCCCGAGGACGAGCCGATGGTAACGGCGATCCGTGCCGCCGGGATGGCCAGCCCGTAGCGGCGCTGGTAAAACGCAGCAATGCCTTCGCGCAGCCGGCGCAGGCCCAGTGCCTCGGTATAGGGTATTGGCCCGGCATGCAATGCGGCTTCAGCAGCGGCGATGGCGCGGCTGGGCGGCGGAAAACTGGGTTCACCCACCAGCAGGTTGATCACGTCCTCACCACGCGCCAAGCGTTCCTGAAGCGCGTTATAGATGCGCCACATGCGGTAGATTTCGATCTCGCTGCGGCTGGAAGCGACGGGTAGCTTGAGCGGGATGTTGGACATATTAGCCTGCATACTGGTTAGGTGTGATTGTGGCGAATGAAGGCGCCGCTTGCCAGGGCCACCCCCAGGCCGATCAGCAGGATGCCGCCCCATGTTATCGGTTCAGGCCATTCGCCCAGCAACGGAATCGCCAGCAGCGCCGCCATTGCCGGCACCAGGGCGCCGAAGGCAGCGGCGCGGCCGGCGCCCAGCTTCTGCACGGCAAAGCCGAAAGTGTACATGCTGAGCAGGCCGGACAGCACCGATTGCACCGCCTGCACGCCGATCTCAAAAACCGGCACGATCAGCAGCCGGGGCTGCAAGGCCAGAAAATAGATCGGCAGATAAGCCAGGGCAGAGAACACATAAACCACGGCGGCAGCATGCCAGGGGCCAAGCCCGCTTTGCCGCGCCGCCAGGGTATAGGTGGCCCATAATAGGCCGCCGGTCAGGAATAGCAGATGACCGCGCCACAGCCCGGCGCTGCCGGCAAAGAGATGATAGCCGCCCAGCGCTAATACGCCGGCCAGGATCAGGCCCAGGCCGATCAGCCGGCCGCGTCCGAGGCGGTCGCGCAGCACCAGCCAGCCCAGCAAGGCGGTGAAAAGCGGCATGCTACCCGGCATCAGCGCACCGGCATGGGCGGTGGGCGCAAACAGGGTGCCAATCGAACTGGCGCAGATGAAGGGCAGGCCGGCGCCCAGCAGCATCAACGCCACCGGCCCGGAACGGCCTGGCGCAAAACCTGGACCCAGGCGCCAGAGCAGCGGCAGTAGCAGCAGGGCCGGCGGGGTCAGGCGCAGGAAAATCACATCCCACACACTGAGCGAGCCGGTGACGCCGAAGCGCGTGACCGCCAGGCCGGCGGCCCATAGCAGCACGGTGGCCAGGGCGGCGAGAATGCCGGCCAGCGGCAGGGCGGTGGCGGCGATGGGTGGGGAGGTGCTGGCGCTGGGTTGGGTCATGCCGGCATTGTTGCCGGGAAAGGCTGGCATGTCCTTGCGAATTTATGCCGAATTCCGAGTGAAATTGGCATATGATGCCAAATAATATTAAAAATAGAGGTGATTATGTCGCAATCGGGTTTAGACCGTTTCGATCATGCCATTCTGGCGGCCTTGCAGGCTAATGGCCGGCTCAGCAATGTGGAGCTGGCGGAAGCCGTCGGCCTATCGCCATCGCCCTGCCTGCGCCGGGTCAAGCGGCTGGAGGCCGAGGGCTATCTGACCGGCTATCGCGGTCTGCTCGATCGCGACAAGGTTGGCCTCGGCATGACGGTATTTGTTGAGATCAAGGCCGAGCGGCATTTCATCGAAGCTTCCAAGGCATTGCAGCAGGCGCTGGCGGCAATCCCGGAAGTGGTTGCGGCGCATATGGTTTCTGGCGAAGCCGACTTTCTGGTTGAGGTGGTGGTGCCCGATCTCAAGGCTTATGAGCGGGTGCTGAATGAGCGTCTGCTCAGCCTCAACATGGTGAAGGATATCCGCTCCAATTTCGCCATCCGCATCATCAAGACGGCGGCGCCGCTGCCGCTCGACCATCTCGCGGGTTGAATACCTTCAATTCGCCGCAATTCGGTCGCCAAAGTGGCGAAAATTCAGGGCAATACAGTCGTGCCGGGACGATCCCGGCCGGGGAGGCGGCGATGCGGCTGGGGCGGTGGATACTTGGTGGCGGCTTGATATTTGGCCTGGCGGCCTGTGCCGATATCCAATGCATGTCAGCGCCGGATCGCGCCGCCTGCCACGCAGCCTATGCCGAATATCAGAATTGCAGCGCCCTGAATGCGCCGCTGATCCGCCATATCGGCGACCGCCCGGTCCGCGAATGCCGGCGCGAGCCCTATCGGGAATGTTACCGCGACCGCAATGGCGAGCGGCATTGCCGCACCCGCTGGGGGCCGGAAAATTGCAGCTTCACCTGGGAGCCGATCTATGACCGCACCGCCTTCAACCAGGGGGTGGCAGCCTGTATGGGCGCCGCTGGGCAGGGTGGCTATCTCGGTCGCTTCAGCGGCTGGTGAGGCAAGGTGCCGGCAAAGCCGCACTCGACTCTGGCGGGTGCTCGGCGCTATAGTCCGGCAGCGCCGTAAAGCCGCCATATTCCACGTCTATTTCCTGTAGCGCCGGTGCTGGCGGCGCCGCAGAAAAGCGAGGATGCCGGTAATGCTTCATCGTGTGCTTCTGTTGCGTAAAGCTTAACCGTTTCCGGCAAACATCATCATCGTATCAGCATTGCAGGCAGCCATGCGCTATTCGGGACTGTTCGTCCTTCTTCTGATTTTCGCCGTCAATCTCGCTGGCTGGATTTACGTGAATCCGCCGGTGGAGCCGCGTCCCTGGGGCGAGCTGATCAATGGCGTCGATTATTCGCCATTCCAGGCTGACCAGGGCCCGAACCAGAAAAAGTTCCCCTCGGCCGAGGAGATCGACCGCGACCTGCAGTTATTGTCGAGCAAGGTGCGCCATCTGCGCACCTACTCGACGCTGGATGGCCAGGGCGACATTGCGCCGATTGCCAGCCGCTATGGCCTCGACGTGATGCAAGGCATCTGGCTCGATGGCCGGCTGGAGCGGAACGAGGAGGAGATTGCCAACCTCGTCAACATCGTCAAGCAGAACCGCAATGTGCGTCGTGTGCTGGTGGGCAACGAGACCATGCTGCGGCTCGACATGCCGATCACCGACCTGATCCAGTATATCCGCCGCGTGCGCACCGAGCTTGCCGGCACCGGCGTGGAAATTTCCACCGCCGAGACCTGGGATATCTGGCTGCGTTATCCGCAATTGGGCCGCGAGGTGGATTTCATCGCCATCCATCTGCTGCCCTATTGGGAAGGCCAGTCGCCGGAAAAGGCGGTGGAATATGCGCTTGGCCGCTATCAGCAGGTCAAGGACGCGCATCCCACCAAAAAAGTGGTGATCACGGAAATCGGCTGGCCGTCGGAAGGCCGCACCCGGCGTGAAGCAGTCCCTAGCCCGACCAGCCAGGCCACCTTCCTGCGCGGCTTCCTCAATATCGCCAATCAGCGCGGCCTTGATTACTTCATCATGGAAGCCTTCGATCAGCCCTGGAAGCGCAATATCGAAGGCAGCGTCGGCGCCTATTGGGGCATCTACAATGCCGACCGCACGCCGAAATTCCCGATGATCGGCCCGGTGGAGGATCGCCCGCATTGGCCGCAGCTTGCCGCCGGCAGTATCCTGATCGCGCTGCCCTTGATGATCTGGTTCCTGGCGCGCTGGAGCGACCTGCGCTTTTCGGGCCGGCTGTTCTTTGGCACGCTGATCCAGGTGGTGGCCTCGGCGATTGTCTGGGTGGTGGATGCCGGCTTCCGCACTTATATGAGCCCCGGCGTGGCGCTGATGTGGGCCATGCTGCTGCCCTTGCTGGTGATGCTGTTCATCATGGTGCTGGCGGAAGGGTTGGAGATGTCGGAGGTGATCTGGTCGAACCGGCGCCAACGCCTGTTCCTGCCGCATAAGAACGATCTCTCGCGCAGCCACTGGCCCAAAGTCTCGATCCATGTGCCGGCTTACAATGAGCCGCCGGAGATGCTGAAGCAGACACTGGATGCGCTGGCAGCCCTGGATTATCCGAATTTTGAAGTGCTGGTGATCGATAACAACACCAAGGACGAGGCGGTGTGGCGCCCGGTGCAGCAGCATTGCGCCACGCTGGGTGCGCGTTTCCGCTTTTTCCATGTTGCGCCTTTGACCGGCTTCAAGGCTGGCGCGCTGAATTTTGCGCTGCGCAACATGGCGCCGGATACCGAAGTTGTTGGCGTGATCGACGCCGATTATCTGGTGGAGCCGGATTGGCTCAGGGCGTTGGTGCCGTATTTTGATCGCCCGGATGTTGGTTTTGTGCAGGCGCCCCAGGATCACTACGACTGGAAGGAAGATGCCTTCAAGGAGTATATCAATTGGGAATATGCCGGCTTTTTCCAGATCGGCATGGTGCAGCGTAACGAACGTGACGCCATCATCCAGCATGGCACCATGACCCTGGTGCGCAAGGCCGCGATTGACCATGTTGGCCCTTGGGCGGAATGGTGCATCTGCGAGGATAGCGAGATGGGCTTGCGCCTGCTCGCTGGCGGTTGGAAAAGCGCCTATACCGACACCCGTTTCGGCTATGGCCTGACCCCCGACAGTTTCGGCGGCTACAAGACCCAGCGTTATCGCTGGGCTTATGGCGCGGTGCAGATTTTGAAGCGTCATTGGCGCGACATGCTGCCGGGCGATACGCGCAAGCTTGATCCGATGCAGCGTTATCACTTTGTCGCCGGCTGGCTGCCCTGGTTCGCCGATGCGCTTGGCTTGGTCTTCGCCATCGCCTCGCTGGCCTGGACCGTTGGTGTACTGGTGATGCCGAAATATTTTGAATTGCCGCTCGGCCTGTTCCTGCTGCCGGTGGTGGCGGTATTTGCCGCCAAGGTGGCACAGTTCCTGTGGCTTTATAAAATCCGCGTGCCGTGCAGTTTCCGCCAGCGTATGGGCGCCGGCCTGGCCGGCCTGGCGCTGACCTACACCATTGCCAAGGCGATGCTGGCCGGCCTGTTCACATCGAAGCTGCCCTTCATTCGCACGCCGAAGCATGAGAACCAGCCGGCGCTGGTGCAAGCGATGATCATTGCCCGCGAGGAAAGCCTGCTCGGCGCGCTGCTTACCGCTGCCGGCATCGCCATGTGGAATTTCCAGGGCGGCCAGGATCCGGAAGCACGGCTCTGGGGCGTGGTGATGCTGGCTCAGGCAATGCCGTATTACGCAACGCTGGCGCTGGCGATGATCTCCACCGCCAAGAGCCGTTTCCGCAAGCCGGAAGCCATGGCCAAGAATGCGCCGGTGCCCAGCCTGTTCGCCCTGCCGAAAGCCGGTTCCCCCAACCCCAGTGCCGGCGCGGATTAATCCGCGCCGAGCCTGCTCGTATTTGTAGAGACCGACGATGACCACGCCGGCCACCCGTTTCCTGTATCTGCTGTTGTTTCTCGGCTTTGCCGCGATGCTGAATGCCGCTGCCTGGTGGTGGCCGAACCGGCCATTGCCGTTTGGCAATACGGCGCCGGGCGAGGCTATCGGCCTGGTGAAAAGCGTGTCCTTTGCGCCATTCAAGCGTGGCCAGAGCCCGCTCACCCAGGTCTATCCAAGCCGCGACGAGATCAACGATGATCTTGCCGCCGTGCGCGGCGTGGCGCGTGGCGTGCGCACCTACACCTCGCGCGAGGGGCTTGAAGCCGTGCCGGAACTGGCGCGGCGCCATGGCCTGGATGTGATTCATTCCGCCTGGCTTGGCGCCAAGGCCAATATCAACGAGCAGGAAGTGGAGGCGCTGATTGATCAGGCCAACCGCTATCCCGATACGATCAAGCGCGTCATCGTCGGCAACGAGGTGCTGCTGCGCAAAGACCTCACCGTCGATCAGTTGATCGGCTATATCCGCCGCGTCAAGGCGGCGGTGAAGCAGCCGGTCAGTTATGCCGATGTGTGGGAATTCTGGCTGCGCAATCCGCAATTGCTCGACGAAGTGGATTTTGTCACCGTGCATTTCCTGCCCTATTGGGAGGATGTGCCGATTGCGGTTGATCATTCGATGCCGCATATCCTGGATGTCTACAACATCGTGCAGGCGCGGCTGCCGGGCAAGCCGATCCTGATCGGCGAAGTCGGCTGGCCATCACTCGGCCGCTCGCGCCGAGAATCCGTGCCGTCACGCCATGAGGCGGCCAGCTTCATCAGCGATTTCCTTCGCCTCGCCGATGCCAAGGGCATGGATTACAATCTGGTGGAAGCCTTCGACCAGCCCTGGAAAGTGGCGCTGGAAGGCACTGTCGGCGGCGCCTGGGGCCTGCTGGATGAATTGCGCCATCCGAAATACGCGGCCGATGGCAGGCTGTCGGAATTGCCGAATTGGTCAATCTATGCCGCCTTGGCCAGCCTTATCGGCCTGATCCTGGTGGTATTGCAGGTCAATCGCCTGGTGGCGCTGCCGCCGCTGCGTATGCTGGCTGGAATCCTGCTGGCACAGCTTGGTGGCGCCGCGCTGGCGGCTTGTATCGAGCATGGTCTGAGCCACAATTTCAGCAACCTGCGTTTCGCTGAATTCATCATCATGCTGACCGGCCAGGCCATCTTTGCCATGCTGCTGTTTGCCGAGGGTATTGATCGCCTGGCCGGCCGCGCGCCGCCATCCGTGCGCTTCATTGGCCTGGCGGCGCGGCTCGGTGAGATCAAGAATTTTGCGCCGCTTTATCTGCCGCTCGGCAATCACACGATTTCCGCCGAAAAGCTGGCTGAATTCACGCGGCTATATCGTTTGCGGCTGGGCGAATGGCTGTTCACGGCCTTTGCGCTTTATGCGCTCTATCAGAATATCATGCTCAGCGTGGCCGGGCGTTATCGCGATTTTCCAATTGATTATGCCTTGCTGCCGATGGCCGGTTTGCTGCTGCTCGGCCTGTATGATCGCAGCCGCGGCTGGTCGCTGGCCCAGGCTTTTGCTGCAACTGACGCTGCACCGCAACGATTGCTGCTGGAAAAGGCATTGGCCTGGCTGCTGCTCTGTTCGGCAGTGATGGTGGTGCTGATTGAACGCGGCAGCAATCGCGAGGCAGTTGCCTGGTCTTTGATCAGCGCCAGTTATGCCTTGCCGCTGCTGTTGAATCTGACGCGCAAAGCAAGGTTGGCAGCGGCGACCTAAACTTTTATAGTCGGCCAGAGAATAGACCCGCTATTCCAACAGAAGACCATAAACGGAGGAACGAACCATGAAGCGGATTATGTTTGGTTTCGCGCTGCTCGGCGCTATTGCCCTCACCGGCACGGCGCAAGCCCAGTCGCGGAATCTGTCGATCGCCACCGGCGGCACCGGCGGCGTGTATTATCCGATGGGTGGCGGCTTGGCCAATCTGCTCAGCAAATATGTGCCGGGCTGGCAGGCTACTGCGGAAGTCACCGGCGGTTCGGTTGATAACCTGAAGCTGGTCGGTGCCAAGAAGGCCGATATCGGTTTCTCGATGGCCGATGCCTCGCTGGATGCCTCGCGCGGCGAAGACAAGTTCAAGGGCAACATGGTGCCGCACAAGGCGCTGGCGGTGCTGTATCCCAACATCATGCATGTGGTTTCGGTTGACGGCACCGGCATCAACAGCTTCGCCGATCTGAAGGGCAAGCGGGTTTCCACCGGTTCGCCGGGTTCGGCCACCGAAGTGATGGCCTTCCGCGTGCTCGAAGCCGCCGGCTTTGACAAGGACAAGGACGTGAAGCGTGAGCGTCTCGGCGCTGCCGAATCGACCAATGCGCTGAAGGACAAGAAGATCGACGCCTATTTCTGGGTCGGCGGTCTGCCCACCGCAGCGGTGACCGATCTTGCCGCCACGCCGGGCACCAAGATCAAGCTGGTGGATCATTCCGATCTGGTGCCGAAGATGAATGCCAAATATGGCCCGCTTTATGCCGCCGGCACAATTCCGGCCGGCACCTATCCGGGCCAGGACAAGGCCAACGCGATTTCCAGCGTGTGGAACATCCTGCTGGCGCATGATTCGATGCCGGATGATGTGGCCTACAACATCGTCAAGACCATCTTCGAGAAGCGCGATGAACTGGCGCAGGTGCATGGCGAGGCTAAGAATATCAAGCCGGAAACCCAGAAGAAGGCGAATACTCCGGTGGCGTTCCATCCCGGCGCACTGAAGTATTTTGCCGAGAAGGGCATCAAGACCGAGTAAGCCGCCACGCCGGCAGGCGTTGCGATTGAACCCTGCCCCGGTGCCGCCGGGGCAGGGTTTGTTTTAATAGGGTGGCATAAAAATTACATAGAGGGGGCGGCGATATGAGCGGCAGCGAGAGCGGCAAGATCACCGAAGGCCTGGACGAAAACGTTCAGCGCAAGGTTGAGGAATATATCGAGCAGGAAGAAGGCGCCGCCAATCGCCTGTCGGGCTGGACCGGCTATCTGATCACCGGCCTGGCCGTGGTGATGACCCTGTTTCACCTCTATGCCGCCTACGACATCGTGCCGACGCAGGAATTGCGCCCGATCCATGTTGGCTTTGTGCTGCTGCTCACCTTTCTGCTGTTTCCGATTGCCAGCCGCTTCCGCGACCGTATCCGCTGGTGGGATGTGCTCACGGCGCTGATCGGCATCGCCACTATCTGGTATCTGCTGGATGGCGGCGAAGACCTGACCGACCGCGCCACCTTGCCGAACCAGACCGACATGATGGTGGGCGCGGTGTTCATTCTGCTGGTGCTGGAAGCCACGCGCCGCACCACGGGCTGGATCATGCCGGTGGTGGCCGGCTGCTTCATTCTCTATGCCCTGTTCGGCCCCTATCTGCCGTCGCCCTGGACCCATAAGGGCTATGATCCTGATCGCCTGGTCGGCCATCTGTACATGACGCTGGAAGGCATTTTCGGCACGGCGGTGGATGTCTCCTCCAGCCTGATCATCCTGTTCACCATCTTCGGCGCCATCCTGCAATTTTCCGGCGCCGGCAAATTCTTCATTGATTTCTCCTTCTCGGCGCTGGGCGGCAAAACCAACTCGACCGGCCGCGCCATTGTGCTGTCTTCCTTCCTGCTCGGCGGCCCGTCAGGTTCCGGCGTGGCCACCACCGTCACCATCGGTTCGGTGGCCTGGCCGATGATGAAGCGCGCCGGCTATCTGCCGGCAGCGGCCGGTGGCCTGCTCGCGGCCGGTGGCCTGGGCGCCATCATCTCGCCGCCGGTGCTCGGCGCGGCGGCCTTCCTGATCGCGGAATTCCTCAAGATTTCGTATCTCGACGTGATCCGCATGGCGGCGATTCCCACCATTCTCTACTATTTCAGCCTGCTGGTGATGGTGGAACTGGATACCGGCAAATATGGCATTGCCGGCGTGCCGCTGGGTGAGCGCCAGAGCCTGTGGGGCCTGACCAAAACCTACGGCTATCACTTCACCTCGCTGATCTCGATTGTGGTGCTGATGCTGCTCGGCTTCTCGCCGGTGCTCAGCGTGTTCTGGGCCACGGTGCTGGCGGTGGCGGTCAGTTATTGCCGCCGCGATACGGCGCTGGTGCCGCGCAAACTGGTGGATGCGCTGGCCGCCGGTTCGGTTGGTGTGCTTGGCACGGCGGCCACCTGCGCCGCAGCAGGCGTCATTGTCGGCGTGGTCACGCTCACCGGCCTGGGGCTGAAATTCTCCGCCATCGCCATCGCTTATGCCGGCGGCAGTCTGGTGCTCACGGCGGTCTATACCTCGCTGATCGTGTGGATCGTCGGCCTGGCTGTGCCGGTTACCGCATCCTACATCATCTGCGCCGTGATCGCGGCGCCGGCGCTGATCCAGCTTGGTGTGCCGGATTACGCCGCGCATATGTTCATCTTCTATTATGCAGTGCTGTCGGAAGTGTCGCCGCCCACGGCGCTATCGCCATTTGCCGCCGCCGCCATCACCGGCGCCAGCCCCTACACCACCACCCTGCAAAGCTGGAAATACACCCTGCCGGCCTTCCTGGTGCCGTTTGTGTTTGTGCTTGATCCGCTTGGTACCGGCCTGTTGCTGGAAATGCCGAAGGATGGCAATTGGCTGCAAATCTTGTGGATTTCAATCAGCACCTGCATCGGCATCTTTGCCTATGGCGTTGCCACCCAGGGCTACCTGTTTGGCTTCGCCAAGGGGGTGATGCGCATCGGCTTCGGCTTGGCCGGCACGCTCCTGTTATTCCCGTCGATCCTGGATGCGATGTTCGGCTTTGTTGGCCCGCAGCATATCGAACAGCTCAAGATCGCCGGCATCGTCCTCACCTTTGCGCTGGCCGGGCTGCAATACATGCGGCGTCCGGCCAAGGCGGCGGCTTAGGCAGGGCAGCCAGGACGCCAGATGCGCGAGCTTCGCTTCTCGACCGAGCAGCTAGGGGCGGCAGAGCGCGCCGAAGCGTGGCGCGCTGCCTTGTCGGGCATCTGGGGCGCCATCGAGATCGAGCCGGGCGGACGGCAGCCGCTGGCCGGCTCGATCCTCAGCCGGTCGATGGGCGGGCTGGTCTTCAACAGCGTGTCCTATCGCGGCCATAGCCTGATCCGCACGCGGCGCAATCTCGCGGCGCTTTCTGATCAGTTTTATGCTTTGAGCCGGCCCGTGCATGGCCCGTGGCAGATCAGCACGGCTGAAGATGAATTGCTGCTCCGACCGGGCAATCTCTATCTGCTGTCAAACGGCATCCCCTATCGCTCGCATGATGTGGCTGGCTTCGATACCGCCAATGTGATGATCCCGGTGGCCAGGCTGCGCCAGCGTCTGCCGCATCTGGCACCCACTTATCAATTCAGCCTGGGTGAAGCCGGCGCCAAGGCGTCGCTGGTGGCGGGCTTCGCCGATCAGGTGGCCGCCGCCCTGCCGAGCTGTAGCGAAGCCGAGGCGGATTTCCTCTGCGAGCGGCTGCTTGATCTGGTGGCCTTCCTGCTAGCCCAGCCGGCGGGTGATGCAGAGGCTGATGACGGCGCCGTGCGGGCGGCGCATCGCGCCCGTATCCTGCGCCATATCCGGCAGAATCTGGCGGCAGACCTGTCGCCCGCAGCCGTGGCCGCTGCCACCGGCATTTCGGTACGTTATCTGCATCAGGTGCTGCGTCCCACTGGCCGCAGCCTGGGCGACCATGTGCTGGAAGCGCGGCTGGCGCAGTGTCATCGGTTGTTGAGTGACCCGCGCCAGGCGGGCCGCAGCCTGACCGATATTGCTTTCTCCACAGGCTTCAATCACGCCACGCATTTCAGCCGCGCCTTCCGCCGCCGGTATGGCCACAGCCCCAGCAGTCTGAGACTGTCGCATTCTGGTGCATGATTTTGTGCGCTCCGGGTTGAGCGCCGGCAGGCCATCCGCGCCATGCTTCAGGCAGCATAAAAATGCCGGGAGGATACCATGCCGCAGTACCGCCTTTGCCTTGCCAGTCTGATTGCCGCGATGCCCGCCTTGTTAGCTGGCGCACCGGCCATAGCGCAGATCTCCGACAATGCCATCGTGGTTGGTGTGCTGACCGACCAGGGTAGTGTCTATTCCGATGCCAGCGGCACCGGCTCGATCATGGCTGCGCGCCTGGCGGTGGAGGAATTCGGCGGCAAGATCAACGGCGTGCCGATTGAACTGGTTTCCGCCGATCACCAGAACAAGCCCGATGTCGGTTCCGCCGTTGCCCGGCAATGGTTCGATAAGGAACGGGTGGATGTGATCGCCGACCTGCCCACATCCTCGGTGGCGCTGGCGGTGCAGGAAGTGGCCAAACAGAAAGGCAAGGTCAGCCTGGTATCCGGCGCCGCCACCACGGCGCTGACCGGCAAGGCCTGCTCGCCCACCGGCTTCATGTGGACCTACGATACTTATGCCTTCTCGGTCGGCACCGCCAAGGCGGTATTCCTGGAAGGCGGCAAGAGCTGGTATTTTGTCACTGCGGATTATGCCTTTGGCCATGCCATGCAGGCCGATGCCGGCCAGATGCTGCAAAGCCTGGGCGGCAAGATCATCGGTGAGGCGCGGCATCCGCTCAACAATGCCGATTTCTCCTCCTTCCTGTTGCAGGCACAAAGCTCCAAGGCCGATGTGATCGGGCTGGCCAATGCCGGCGGCGACACCATCAATGCGCTGAAACAGGCGGCGGAATTTGATATCGGTCGCGGCAAGCAGCGCCTGGTGCCGATGGTGGTGTTCATCAACGATGTGCACAGCATGGGCCTGCGCGTGGCCCAGGGCCTGAATTTCACCACGTCGTTTTATTGGGACCGCACGCCGGAGACCCGCGCCTGGTCGGCCGAATTTGAGAAGCGCACCGGCAAGAAGCCCAGCGGCCCGCAGGCCGGCACCTATTCAGCGGTGCGGCATTATCTCAAGGCGGTGGAAAAGGCCGGCACCGATGAAGGTGTGAAGGTGGCCGAAACGATGCGGGCCATGCCGGTGAACGACATGTTCGCCCAAGGCGGCAAGGTGCTGCGTAATGGCCGCATGATCCACGATATGTATCTGGTGCAGGTCAAGACGCCGCAGGAATCCAAGGGCCCATGGGATTACTACAAACTGCTGCGCACCCTGCCGGC
>NZ_JAGOLP010000078.1 GCF_017994015.1 Ferrovibrio sp.
GTATCGGCGCTGGAGCGCATGCTGTTCGTCAACCCGAACCTGCCGCGTATCCGCGTCGAACTCGGGGCGCTGCATTTCCGCCTCGGCTCGTTCGAGACCGCGCGCAGTTATTTCCTCGGCGTCAAGGAAGCCACCGACACGCCGCCGGAAGTGCGCGCCAAGGTCGATACCTTCCTGGCTGAAATCGACAAGCGCCAGTCGCGCCACAAATGGTCCGGCTCGGTATTCGTCGGCGCACGCTGGCAATCCAATGCCAACACCGCCTCGGCCGATGGCAATGTGTCCGTATCGGGCATTGCCGCCACGCTTGATTCGCAATTCACCCAGAAAAAGGACTGGAACGGCTTCGTGGCGGCGAATGCCAAGCATAGCTACGAAATCGACCCGGCCAGCCCGGATACCTGGGACAGCACCATCACCAGCTATGTGGCGCGCCAGGCGGCGCAGAAAACCATCGATGTGACCCTGGGCGAGATCACCACCGGCCCGACCATGAAGCTTTTGCCGGGTAACGACCTTGACCTGACCTTCCGCCCCTATGGCATCCTGACCTATGTTGCCATCGACGACGTGCGCGACTTCTTCGCCCCCGGCATCGGCGCCTCGATGAGCGCCACGCTGACGCCGCTGACCCTGGCCGAGATCACCGGCGAATTACGCGACAAACGCTATCGCGACAGTTTCAAGTCGCCCACCAAGAGCGAGCGTGACGGCCTGGAACGCAGCCTGCGCCTGCGCATGGTGCAGGCCATCGACGAGGATTTCAGCCTTAATCTGGCCGGCAGCCTGACCCAGCAGGAAACCACGTCCGACCCGCAGACCAACCTGGAATATGCCCTGACCTTTGGCGCTGCCTATAATTTCAATTCGCCCTTTGCCGACATGCCACGCTGGACCACAATTGCCAGCGCTACACGTGCTTTCACCGCCTACGATCGGCCCGACACCACGATCGACCCGAATGTGACCCGGTTCGACAAGGATTGGCGCTTCTCGCTCACCCAGGCGATCCCGCTGAACAAGGATTGGACCATTGTGGCCGTGCTGGCGCGCACTTTGCGCAGTTCATCGCTGCCGAATTACCAATACAGCAATAACGCCGCCACGTTCGGCGTCAGCTATCGTTTCTGAGAGGGATCAGCCATGACCACCGCTCGCCGCCATCTCGCCCAAGCCACCCTGCTCGCCGCCTTGCCGGCCTTTGCGCTATTCGCCTTCCAGGCCTGGCCGGCCGCGGCGGCTTCCGAGCCGATTGGTGTTGCCGCCGCGGTGAACCCCGATGCCACCGGCACGCCGCCGCAGATGGAACGCCGCATCATCGAAGTGGGCACCAACATGCTCAGCAATGAGCGGGTGGCGACCGGGCCAAACGGCCAGGCACAGTTGATCTTCAACGACGGCAGCGCCTTTTCCATCGGCCCGAACAGCGAATTGACGCTCGATAACTTTGTCTATGATCCGGCCAAAGGCACCGGCCAGATGGCTTTGACCGTGACCAAGGGCGTGTTCCGCTTTGTCGGCGGCAAGATCTCCAAGGATAATCCGGTGCAGATCAAGGTGGGTGCCGCCACCATGGGCATCCGTGGCGGCATCGCCACGCTGAACACCCAGCCCGGCCAGCCCACCGTGGCGCGTTTCCTGTTCGGCCGCGAAATGTCGATGAGCCAGGGCGGCGTGACCCAGGTGACCACCCGCCCCGGCACCGCCATCGACCTGCCGCCTGGCGCCCCGCCGCAGCCGCCGCGGCCGGTGACCGCAGCGGAAATCCGCCAGGCCAACAGCCAGCTTGAAGCCCGGCCGGCCGCATCCGGCGAAGGCGGTGGCCAGCAGCAAGGCGGCCAGCAGCAGGGCGGGCAGCAGCAAGGCGGGCAGCAGCAGGCGAGCGGCCCAGCCGCGCCGCCGCCGCCAGCCGCGATTGAGGGCAGGCTGGATAGCTCGGGCGTGTCGCAGCAGAATTCCGCCACCCCGCCCAGCGCCATTGTGCCGGTGGCGCCGCCGCCGCCGCCCGTGCAGCAGCAGGCGGCCGGCACTGGCGGCCAGATCAACCAGACCCAACGCGCCGCGCAGCAGGCCAACAGCTCGGTCAGTCAGAGCCAGACGCAAACCCAGAATCAACAGGCGCCAAGCAATTCCACAAGTACTGTCTCGCTGACCGGCCGCGAAGGCCGCTTCCTGTTCGGCAACAACACGAATGCCGCCTTGTATAGCAGCGTCGACACCAATACCGGCAACGCTACAGTGAATAGCGACTACAATCAGCCGGTCAGCAATTTTCAGCAGGTGACTTCCAACGGCGTCACCACTTTGCGCGCCAATATCAATGCCACGCCGCTGAGCACTGCCACCGCGATCAACCTGCCAACCGTGAGCAGCGGCGGCTTCACGGTTTCCAACATGGCCTCGCCTTATGGCAATTTTGGCGGCTATGGCTACAACACAACGGGTCGTGATTATTTCTATTACACCCTGACCAACACATCGAACAGCGATGTGAAAATGGCCCTGTTCGGCGGCACGCCAACCCTGCCGGCAAATTTCCGCACCACCGGTTTCGGCACCTATACCTTGCAGGATGGTTTGAGCAAGGTGCCGTTGCTTGGCGATGAGGTGAATAGCAACACCACGCTGGTCGGCAAAGTCACCGCTTCGCCGCTATACACCATCTACAGCGCCAATCTGGCGCCCAGCAGCCTGGCTTCCGGCAGCCCGGCTTTGGGCCTGCAAGCCTCGATCGCGATTTCCGGCCAGGGCAGTGCGCAAAGTTCACTGATGGTCGGCATGACCAGTGTGTTTGCCAGCGATGCGGCCAATAACGACATGGTGCTGACCGGCGGTGTGCGCGGCTCGTACCGCGCCAATGCCACCGATACCACGCAGCGCTACACTTCCAGCGTCAGCAGTGCCGCCGTGGGCAGCAACGGCTCGGCGATTTATGGCAGCAGCGGCGAATATCTGGTGCTGACCCCGGATACACTGACATTGGATCCAGGCACCAACAGCGTCACTCGCACCACCCAGAGCGGCGTGCGTGTGCAGCCGGCCGCGACGCCTATCGTGGAAGATTATTCTTTTGTGAATGGCGCGGTGCGCAACAGCACCAACCCGACCGTTGTGACCTCTCCAAGCCGTACCACCCGCGTGATGCAGGGCTATGCCGCCGGCATGCTGGAAAGTTTTGGCCAGGGCGACAAGAAGCTGGTCACCAACAGCAATAACCCGCTGCAAGTGACGCTGAGTACCGATGCCAGCAACAACCGGCTGGAAGCCACCTTCAACCTGCAAGCCGAATCGAAGAATTTCAAACTGGAATTCGGCGATACAAGCGGCGGCGGCGTCGGCCGCTCGGCTTTCATCAACGACCAGCTTTATGCCGCGCGCGATTCCAATTCACGCACCACAACACTGGACACGGTGGCGGTCGATCAGTCACAGCTTTTGATGGTGTCGTCCAAGGTTGCCAGCGTTGACACCAGCTTCATGCCCACCGGCACCAGCTTTTGTGTGGATTGCGATAACCTGTCCTGGGGCTGGTGGCTGGCCAATATCCGCGAACCCTCGGCCGGTCCGGTGGACCGGGTGCATCTCGGCACCTATGTTACCGGCGTATTGCCCAGCACGGGCGCCATTCCGCTTACTGGCAGCGCCACCTACAAGGGCCACGCCATCGGCAGCGTGACCAATGGCAGCAACCGCTATCTCGCCGTGGGCAATTATATCCAGAGCTGGAATTTCGCCACCAAGACCGGCACGGCGTATATTGCCAATTTCGACAACTACACTTTCGTCGGCTCGCCCAGCAGTTCGAATGGCCGCGAATTCAATGCCAGCCTCAGCCAGCAGGGCGGCACCGGCCTGACCGGCAGCCTGTCCGGTTCGTTCTTCACCGGCGGCAGCAACCCGACGCGCAATACGGGCGGCCAGTTCGACCTGACCGGCACCGGATACGCCGCCTCTGGCACATTTGCCGCCGGCGATGGCAATACGGCAATGAACTTTCAAGGCCGCTTCCTGCGCAGCGATCCAACCAACAGCATCCTGCCCTTCTCCGGCTTCAATAATATGACGCTGCGCGCCAACGCAAATGCGTCGTATAACAATTCAACCATCACCTTCTCTCGCCTTGATACATCCTGGATCAAGGCCAACACCTCGCAAGGCGAGTTCTATTTCCTGGCCACGCCGCAGAATGCCGGCTACTCGGCCAGCAGCCTGAACGCGCTGTCGCCCTATGGCGATCCAGCCGGCACGCTGTATTATGCCGCCGACCAGACCTTCTTCTTTGCCGGCCTGCGCGATGTGGCCGACAACACGGCCCGCACCGTATTGTTTGGCGGTATCCCGACCACCACGGCACAATTCCCCACTACCGGCCTGGCGCAATTCGGCATGGGCCAGGGCAACAATCCAGTGCCATTTGCCAACGTGAATATTGTTGCCACCGATGCCATGGCGGTAGACCGTTATGTTTCGCCGCTCTACTCGGTCTATTCCAGCAATATCACCTATGCCGGCACCAATTCGTCGCCCGAACGCGCCGTGCAGGTGCAGGCTTCCATCGGCATTGCCGGCCAGGGCTCGGCGCAGCAATCCTTCCTAGTGGCCGAAACCGGCAATTACATTGAGGAATCGGCAAAGAATTCCATCGCGCTGACCGGCGGCATGCGTGGCTCGATCCGCAGCAATGCCACCGGCCTCACCACCCGCCTGGTGGCCAATGTGACCAGCGCCGATGCCGGCAACAGCAATGCCATCTATGGCAGCGGCGCCGAACATATGGTGCTGACCCCGGATGCCACTGTGACCAATACCATCAACAGCACCATCGACCGCGAAACTGCCCTGGCTTTCAGCCAGCCGCACGATAATCTGACCGGCACCAGTTACAATTATTTCGAAGTGGCCAACAAGCAGACCGCTTCCGCTTTGCTGACCAACACGACACGCACCACCCAGACGCTGAACGGCTATACGGCCGGCCTGATGGAGGTCAATCCGACGGGCAATACCACGGTCAACAGCACCGACCGGGTGTTTGCCAATCAGAACGATTCCGCGACCGATGTGGTGATCCAGACCAACGCCACCAACAACCGGGTGGCGGCGAGTTTTGCGCTCGACGACCAACAGAATGCCGCCGGCGCGCACGCCTATCAGCTCTCATTCGGCTCAACCACCGGCACCTCCGCCGGCTCGTCGGCCTTCGTCAACGACAAGATTTATGCCGCGCGTGACATTCCGACCTCGACCAGCAGCACTTACAACACCAGCACCACGATTGATAATCGCGGCATCATGGTGACCCATAGCCTGGCGCAGGTGAGCAGCAATGCCCTGCCCAGCGGCGTGACCTTGTGCAGCTGTGATTATCTGCAATGGGGCTGGTGGATCACCGATATCCGCCATACCAGTGGCGCCACCAATAATGAGCGTGACCGCGTGCATCTCGCCACCTGGGTGGCCGGCGTGTTGCCGAATATGGCGGAAATCCCCACCACCGGCACCGCGAGCTATAACGGCCATGTTGCCGGCAATGTGAACAATAACGGCGCCCGCTATGTCGCTTTCGGCACCTATAACCAGAGCTGGAATTTCGGCACCAAGACCGGCACGGCCACGATTACGAATTTTGACAATCTTGGATCGATCACCGGCTCGTTAAGCGCTCGATCAATCACCGATTCTGTAAATCAGCCTACCAACAATCGTGATTTTAGTGGCGCACTGAGTGGCACCGGCATCAGCGGTCAACTTGCCGGCTCGTTCTTCAAGGGCGGCACCGATGCGGTGAAGGCGGCGGCGGGCAATTTCACCCTCACCGGCACCAACTACCAGGCCGCCGGCACTTTCGCCGCGCAAAAGCCCTGATAGCATTCCTCCCGCCGGCCATAGCGCCGGCGGGAGGAAAAAATGAACCTGCATAACCTGCTCGCCCGCCGCCATGCGGCCGGCAATCCATTGCGTGTCGGCCTGATCGGGGCCGGAAAATTCGGCACCATGTTTCTGGCCCAGGCGCGCCGCCTGGCCGGCCTGCATCTGCTGGGCGTGGCCGATCTGGCGCCCGAAAGAGCCCGCGCCGCGCTGGCCCGCGCCGGCTGGCCGGCTGAACAGGTTGCCGCGCCCGGCTTTGCCGCCGCTTTGCGCGATGGCAGCACCCATATCACCGACGACGCATTTGCGCTAATAACCGCGCCCGGCCTGGATGTGGTGATCGATGCCACCGGCCACCCCGCCGCCGGCATCCGCCATGCGCTGGCCGCGGCGCGGCATGGTGTGCATATCGTGATGGTGAATGTGGAGGCGGATGCCCTGGCCGGGCCGTTGCTGGCACGCGAAGCGGCAGCCGCCGGCATTGTCTATTCGCTGGCCTATGGCGACCAGCCGGCACTGATCGCCGAGATGGTGGATTGGGCGCGCGCCGCCGGCTTTGATGTGGTGGCCGCCGGCAAGGGCACCAAATACCTGCCGGTTTACCATGCTTCCACGCCGCAGACGGTTTGGCAGCATTACGGCTTTTCCGATGCTCAAGTTGCGGCCGGCGATTTCAACGCGCAGATGTTCAATTCATTTCTGGATGGCACCAAATCCGGCATCGAGATGGCGGCGGTGGCCAATGCCTGCGACCTGACGCCGGCCGCCGACGGCCTGGCCTTTCCGCCCTGCGGCGTGGACGACCTGCCGGCGATCCTGAAACCACGCCAGGCCGGCGGCCAATTGGCGCATAAGGGCCAGGTTGAGGTGGTGTCGTCGCTGGAACGCGATGGCCGGCCGGTTTTCCGCGACCTGCGCTGGGGCGTCTATGTGGTGTTCGAGGCGCCCAACGAGTATGTGCGCAAATGTTTTGCCGAATATGGCCTGAAAACAGATGAGAGCGGCCAATATGCCGCGCTCTACAAGCCCTATCATCTGATCGGGCTGGAATTGTCGATCTCGGTGCTGTCCGCCGGCCTGCGGCGCGAGCCGACCGGGGCGCCGAGTGGCTTTCGCGGCGATGTGGTGGCCACCGCCAAGCGCGACCTGGCCGCTGGCGAAAGGCTGGATGGTGAAGGTGGTTACACCGTATGGGGCAAGCTGATGCCGGCAGCAGATTCATTGCGCCTGGGCGGCCTGCCGATTGGCCTGGCGCATGGCATCGCGCTGAAACGTGCCGTGGCTGCCGGCCAGCCGGTCTGCTGGGACGATGTGGCCTACGACGCGGCAGATGAAACCATCGGTTTCCGCCGCCGCATGGAGCGCGAATTCAGCTAAAGCCTTGCCGCCGCTGCCTGGCTGACGGCAAGGCGCTTGTCCAGCATCGGCGCCATGACCTTACGCATCCCGGCCAGCACGGTTTCACCCGCCCCTGCGGGCGAGCCGGCGGCAAAGGGTGGCGCCGGGTCATACTCAATCGAAAGCTGGATCGCCTTGGCGGTGTTTTCATCGAGCATTTCGGCCACCAGCTTGAGCGCGAAGTCGATCCCGGCGGTGACACCGCCACCCGTGGCGCGGTTGCGGTCGATGACATAACGCTGCTGCACCGGCTCGGCGCCAAACAGCGCCAATTGATCATGCGAAGCCCAATGCGTGGTGGCCTTGTAGCCTTTCAGCAGCCCGGCCGCGCCCAGCACCAGCGCACCGGTGCAGACCGATGTGACCCAGCGTGCCCCGGCTGCCTGATCGCGCAGGAAACCCAGCACCTCATCATCCAGCATCAGGTCAATCTGGCCCGGTCCGCCCGGCACGCAGATCACATCCAGCGGCGGGCAATCCGCCAGCGTGCAGCTGGGCAGCATCTGCAAACCACGATCACAGCGCACCGGCGCCAGATTTTTCCAGGGCAGATGCACCTGGGCGCCCGGCGTGCGGGCAAAAACCTCAAACGGCCCGGTGAGATCAAGCTGGGTCAGGTTTGGAAACAGCAACAGGCCGATCTGCATGGCGCTTCACTCCGGGATGCAAAAGACCGCCGAAGCATAGAGTCAAACCGGCCCGATGCGCCAGCGCGGCCGCGCCAGCATCACCAACTCGCCGCCGGCATCACGCAGTTCCACCAAGCCCCGCACATCCTGCGCCACACTCCAATCCTGTGGCTCAACCCGGCATTCAGCAATGATGGTGCCGCGCGCCTTCTTGAGAAAATCGCTATCCATGCCGGTGACGATCCAGCGCCCCTGGCGCGGCTGGCCGGTGCTCATCGCCAGATTGGCGGTGGTTTCGGCCAGGGTGATCAGCGCCGTGGCATGGATCGAGAGCAGGTGATTGCGCACGCCGCGATGCTCACGCAGCCGCATGCGGGCATGGCCAGGCTCCAGGCTCAGCACATCAGGCCGGATCGTGGCCGCATAAGGCACCACCAGGCCAAGCATACGGCCAAACAGATAACGCCCACCCGGCAGGCGATTGAAACGCTGCCATTGCCGCATCAGCGGCGGTTGGCTATGTGTTGCTGCGGACATCGGTTTGCCTTTCGTCTTACACTTTACCGGGCAGCAAAGCCGCCACGGCCAGATCGCCCAGATGCTGCGCCGCCTGGGCCGGCTGCTCGCGCGCCTGCCCATCCAGCCAGAGCCGCAGCCAGAGCTGCGCCGGGCCGATCAGCTGCGCCAGCAGGATTTCCGGCGGCAAAGCGGCCAAAGCCGCGCCATTGGTGGCCGTGCGGAACAGCGCGCCGATTTCGGCATGGAAGGCGCGGGTGCCGGCGCGGATATCGGCATCGGCCTTGGCCAAGGCACCGGCGCGGCGCGCCGTGGCCAGAAACGCCGCCTCGGCGCGATGCTGGGTGGCCCAGCCGACATGGCCGGCAACACAGGCGCGGATCAGGCTTGGCGCATCCCCGCTGGCCTTGCCCAAAGCATCCAGCAAAGCGGCGCGTGATTCAGCCAGGCAGGCGGCATAGAGCGCCGCCGCGATGCCTTCGCGGTCGCCAAAAAAATGATAGATGCTGCCGATGCTGGCGCCAGCCGCCTCACGGATCATCTCAATGGTGCTGCCTTGCAGACCATGGCGCGAGAAACAGCCCAGCGCCGCCGCCAGAATACGGGCACGGGTGATGGCGCCGCGCGGCGATCTGCTTGGCTGGAGGGTTTTTGCTGCGGGCCGTTTTGCCATGCGGCGCAGCATAGGTCTAAATAGAATATATTTCTAGAGGAATATTTTATTTGGATGTATGGCTGCAATCCGGCCCTGGATTAAGCCGGGCAACAGCGCCAGATTGCTGCCAGACACAAAAATGGAGGACAGCGCCATGCCGCTCGACACAGCCTTCTCCCGCCGCCTTGGCCTGGATTATCCCTTGCTGCAAGCGCCGATGGCCGGCGAAACCGCCACCCTGGCCCTGACACTGGAAGCCAGCCGTGCCGGTGCGCTGGGCTGCATCGGCGCCGCCTATTTCACGCCCGACAAACTGCGCGACACCATCCGCGCCCTGCGTGCCGGCACTGAGCGCACCTTCAACATCAACCTGTTCATGCCGTTGCCCTGGAGTGTTGATCCGGCCCGCATTGCCGCCTATCAGGCTGAAATCACCCGCGCCCATGCCGAACTGGGCCTGCCTGCGCCGGATATGCCGACCCAATTTGAGGAAAGTTTTGATGCCCAGATTGCCGTGGTGCTGGAGGAAGCGCCGCCGGTTTTCAGCTTCACCTTCGGCCAACCCAGCGCCGAATTGATGCAGGCGCTGCATGCGCGCAACATCTATGTGATCGGCACCGCCACCACCGTGGCCGAGGCCGTGGCATTGGAACAACGCGGCGTGGATGCCGTGGTGGCCCAGGGCATGGAAGCCGGCGGCCATCGCGGCAGTTTCCTCAAGCCGGTGAACCAGTCGCTGATCGGTACCATGGCCCTGGTGCCGCAAATGGTGGATGCGGTGACTATCCCGGTGATTGCTGCCGGCGGTATCAGCGACGGGCGCGGCGTGGCAGCGGCTTTCTGCCTCGGCGCCCAGGCCGTGGCGCTTGGCAGCGCCTTCCTGCTTTCGGATGAGGCCGGCACCAGCGCCGCCTATCGCGCGGCACTGCAAGCTGATGGCAACAGCGAAACCAGCCTGACCAAAGCCTTTTCCGGCCGCTATGCGCGTGGCCTGCGTAATGATTTCCTGTTGCGGCTGGAAGGCCGCGAAGATGCCATCCCGGATTTTCCGATCCCCAATGCACTGAGCCGGCCGATGCGCCAGGCGGCGGCCAAGCAGGGCAAGGCGGCTTATCTGTCGCTCTGGGCCGGCCAGGCCGCAGCCATGGCACGGCCCGAGCCGGTGGCGGCCATTGTGCAGCGCGTGATGCGGCAGGCCGAAGCGATTTTGGCTAAGGCTTGATTAAAGGTGGGCTTCATTGCTAGGTGCGGGTATGGGACCACTTGAATCATACCGCGCCAAGCTGAAGTCCGGCGACTTACAGGGCGACGAGGCGCAGGAACTGGGCGCCGAAAAGCTGGAATTGCTCAGCCGTCGCCTGGCGCATTATCAGCCCGGCAATGGCGATGCCGGCTGGCTGCAACGACTCAGCTTTGGCCGCAAGCGTGAACCGGCGCCGCAGGGCCTGTATATCTATGGCGATGTGGGGCGCGGTAAATCCATGCTGATGGATCTGTTTTTTGCCGCGGCTCCCGTTAAGCGCAAACGGCGGGTGCATTTCCATGCTTTCATGCAGGAAGTACACGCGGCGATTTTCCGCTATCGCAGCCTGCCGGCCGATAGTGCTGAAAAGAAAAGAGGCGGCGACGATCCGATCAAGCCGGTGGCCAAGGCGATTGCCGAACAGGCCTGGCTGCTGTGTTTTGACGAATTCCAGGTCAGCGATGTGGCCGATGCCATGATCCTGGGCCGGCTGTTCCAGAAATTGTTTGATCGCGGCGTTGTGGTGGTGGCCACCTCAAACCGGGCGCCGGACGAACTCTATCTGAATGGCCTGAACCGGCCACTTTTTGTGCCATTCATCGCGCTGTTCAAGGAAAAACTGGATGTGCTGCATCTGGCAGCGGCGCGTGACTACCGGCTGCAACGGCTATCCGGTAGCAAGGTGTGGCATAGCCCGCTGGGGCCGGCCGCCGACGCGGCGCTGGAACATGCCTTTGCCCTGCTCACCGATGCCGCAGCCGGCGAACCTGAAAGCCTGGAACTGCTCGGCCGCAAACTGGTCATGCCGCGCCAGGCGCGCGGCGTAGCCTTTTGCGACTTTGCAACGCTCTGCGAACAGCCCTTGGGGCCGGCCGATTTCCTGGCCCTGGCCAAGCGTTATCACACGCTGATCCTGAACCACATCCCGGAACTGAACCCGGACAAGCGCAACGAGGCCAAGCGCTTCGTCACCCTGGTGGACACGCTGTATGAAGCCAAGGTGAAGCTGATTGCCGCCGCCGCAGCGCCGCCCGAGACACTCTATCCCAGCGGCGATGGCGCGTTTGAATTCCAGCGCTGCGTCAGCCGGCTGAATGAAATGCAGAGCGACGATTACCGCGCCCTGCCACACATGGCGGGTTAAGCGCCTCGATCAGCTTGGCAGCACCAAGTCGCGGGCGCCGTCGAGGCGGGCTTCCACCAGCAGCGCGCCGGCCAGGATGGCACCGGTGAGGCGGGCATCGGTCAGATCGGCGCCGGTCAGGTTGGCCTGGGTTAGATCGGCATCACGCAGATCGGCGGCCACTAGGCTGACGCCGGAAAGATTGGCATTCACCAGCTTGGCAAGCTTCAGTTTGGCGGCACCCAGATTGGTGCGCGCCACCCGGCCGGCGCGGGCTTCATCCCGGATCGCCGCCAGATTGGCGGTGGAAAGATCAACCCCATCCAGCACGGCACGGCTGAGATTGGCGCCACGCAGATTGGCCTTGCGCAGATTGGCATTGCGCATATCGGCGAAATTGAGCCGCGCCAGCGCCAGATTGGCATTGGCCAGCATGGCATTGGTGAAGCAGGCGCGCTCCAGCAGCGCGCCCATCAGATTAACGCCACTCAGATTCATGCCGCTGAAATCAAAATCCGACAGATCGGCGCGTTCGCCTTCCTTGCCTTCACTTTTGACCCAAGCCTCATGGCGCTCCAGCAAAGCCGATAATTCCTCGCGGCTATAGCGCGATATGGCGGCGAATACCGCTTCGGCGAATTCCGGCAAATCCTTCATCGCCTGGTCAAGAATCGCGCCGCGCAGATCGGCTCCGGCGAAATTGGCACCGCCAACCTTGGCACCGGCCAGATTGGCGCCGGCCAGATTGGCGCCGCTGAAATCTGCGCCGGCCAGGTTGGAATCATTCAGCCGGGCCGAAACCAGTTGCGCCTTGCGCAGATCGGCACCGGAAAGATCGGCGCGCTGCGCCGAGGCGCCGGATAGATCAAGCGGGCGCCGCGCCTGGGCCGAGGCATCGGTGAGCCGGCCTTCGGCATCATAGATCGGCGCCACGGCGTCGCCGCCCTCGATCTCGGCAAAATTGGCATCATTCAGCCCAGCCGCCCGCAAACAGGCGCCGCGCAGATCAGCCCAGCGAAAATCGGCACCATCCAGCGTGGCATTGCGGAAATCGCTGCCTGGGCATTTCGACAGGGAAAGCCGGGTGCCATCCAACCGCGCCCGATGCAGGCGCGCGCCGGTCATATCCGCCTGGGCCAGATTGGCACCAGACAGATCAGCATCCGACAAATCGGTATAGGCAAGCTGAGCCGGCTTGGCATCGCTACGCCCAGCCAGATGCGCTTCATGTTCGCGAACGACATCGCGCAAACGATCCTGGCTCATCTTCACCAGTTGTCGCGGCGCATCTCTCAGAAGATTCGGCATACCACTATCAACTTATGCTACGGACTTCATTCTACGCCGTGGCTTTCGGCGCCGCAGCAAAAATATACCTTATCCAGACCAAAGTTGGTCTTTTACCCCGATCAGTTCCTCGTTTTGCTATCTGCGACCTAAAAGCCGCAACCAGGAAACAACCAATGGATGGAAAAGCCGGAGACTAGCCCCGGCGCTCCACCATATGC
>NZ_JAGOLP010000116.1 GCF_017994015.1 Ferrovibrio sp.
GCCTCACCGCCCGCGGCTATCACCGGGTTTTGCGTGTGGCCCGCACCCTGGCCGACCTGGAAGCCGCCGCCGGCGTGAAGCGCACCCATATCGCCGAGGCGCTGAGCTATCGCCGGCCGAATCAGCTCCGCCAGGGCTGAACCCCGCCGCACCGGCCTCGCTTGTTGTCTGTAAAATTCAGGGAAATATCCCCATGAAAAGGGATTTATCTTGCTTTGCGCAACCTTAGGGAATTATAAGAACATATATAGTTTATTTGTTCGTATAAAACCCGTATAAGTATATCTATGAATAATTCCACATCCATATTGTCTATTCTTGGTTTGGCTTTGCTGCCGATCAGCCAGATAGCCGCCGCAGAACCTCCGTTGCCTGGCCCGGTTGCCGTGGAACAAGCGCGCGTGATCGATGGCGATACGATGGAAGTGGTGGCATTGATCTGGCTGGACCAGCGGGTGACCACCCGGGTGCGGCTGGAAGGCATCGATACCCCGGAAAAGCGCAGCAAATGCATCGCCGAGCGCGAGGCGGCCGAGGCTGCAACGAAGCTGGCCAGCGACTGGCTGGAGCGCAACAAGCCGGTGGTACTGCGCGATCTGAGCCATGACAAATACGGCCGCCGCGTGGTGGGCCGGGTGCAAAGCGCCGATGGCAGATCCGATCTGGGCGAAACCCTGATCGCGCAAGGCCTGGCGCGGCGCTATGACGGGGGCACCAAGCGGCCCTGGTGCCCGTAACCGCCTTCTGCTGCCGGGAGGGCTGGACTTTCCGCCCCACATTGCCGAAATAAGACCTCAACAAAAGGGGTTTTCGCCATGAGCAATCAGGTTGTCGATCTGCGCGTTCCGGTCTCTGTGACCACCGGCTTTCTCGGCGCTGGCAAAAGCACCTTGCTCAACCGCCTGCTGCGGCATCCCGATATGGGCGAAACCGCCGTGATCGTGAACGAATTCGGAGAGATCGGCCTGGATCATGCGCTGATCGCTTCCAGCAGCGAAGATACCGTTCTGCTCGCCTCGGGCTGCCTGTGCTGCACCGTGCGCGGCGACCTGGTGAACACCCTGCGTGAATTGATGGGCAAGCGCGAGCGCGGCGAGGTGAAACCGTTCAAGCGCGTGGTGATCGAAACCACCGGCCTGGCCGATCCCGCCCCGGTGCTGCACACATTGATGACCGACCCGGTGGTATCCGAACGTTTCCGGCTGGAAAGCGTGATCACCCTGGTGGATGCGGTGAATGGCAGCAGCACGCTGGACAATCATGCCGAAGCCGTGAAGCAGGCTGCCATGGCCGACCGTATCGTGCTGAGCAAGACCGATCTGGCCGCCCCGGCCGTAACGGCTGAATTGAAGCATCGCCTGCGCCATCTCAATCCCGCCGCGCCGATCCTGCCGGCTGTATTGGGCGAGATAGAGCCCGGGCCGCTGTTCAATGCCGGCCTGTACGACCCCACCACCAAAAGCTTCAATGCGCAGAACTGGCTGCGTGCCGAGGCCTATGGCGGCCATGACCATCATCACCATGACCACGATCATCATCACCACGATCACCATGATCACGGACATCATGATCATGGGCATGAGCATCACGGGCATGACTCGCATGGCCATCCCCTCACCCCGGATGGCAAGCTGGATGTGAACCGCCACGACAATTCCATCAGTTCGTTCTGCATCACCTTCGACGAACCTTTCGAATGGAATATCCTGGCCACCTGGCTGGACATGCTGGCGGCTTATCGCGGCGACAATCTGCTGCGCGTGAAAGGGCTGATGAATGTGCAGGGCGTGGACCGCCCGGTGGTGGTGCATGGCGTGCAGCATCTGTTTCATCCGCCGGCCACCATTCCGGCCTGGCCGGATGCCGATCACCGCAGCCGCATCGTGTTCATCACCCGCGACCTGGATCGTGCGATAATCGAAAACACCCTGGTCGCGCTGAAGGAATCCACTCCCGCACCCCAGCAAGCGGCATCCTGATCGCGCCATGAACCAGCCTTCCGCCGCATTGCAGGCGGCCATCCGCAGCCTGGGCGCCACAGCCCGCGAGCGGGTGTTTTCACTGGAACATGACGGCCACAGGCTTTGGGTGAAACGGCCTGGTTTGCCGCGCCTGCGCTCGTCGGTGCTGATGCAACGCGGCCTCGCCCTGCTCACCGGCCTGGCCATGCTGAAGCCCGCGCGGCAAAGTGCCGGCCAAGCCGGCTTACGTGCCGAGGCCGAAGCCCTGCAAAAGCTGGCCGCCGATGGCTGGCCGGTACCGCCGGTGCTGGCACTGACCGATGCGTGGTTGCTGCTGGGCGATGCCGGCCAATCAGTGGAGAGCCTTTTGGGCCGCGAAAACGATCCGGCACAGCGCCGCGGCTTGATCGAAGCCTGTGCCGATCTGCTGAGCCGCCTGCATGCCGGCGGACATTGGCATGGCGGCGCGCAAATCCGCAACTTCAGTTGGACCGACGGCAAGCCGGGCCTGCTGGACCTGGAGGATCACGACCTGCCCGGCATGACGCAAGCACAACGGCAAGCCCGCGACCTGCTGCTGTTTCTCTATTCCCTCACGCGTTATGACCGCAATGCGGCCTCACCTCTGCTTGTGCCACTAGCCAGACAATTGGTGCAGGCTGCCAATGCCGAAACCCGCGCAGAATTACTGCGCCTGCATCGCCGCATCGGCTGGGTTATCCGGCTGGCCAAGCCCTTCGCCGCCAAGGCCGGCCGCGATATCCGCCAGGCGCTGGCCGCCGAAGCCGCATTGAACGCGGCGCTGAATTAAGCAACCGGCGCCAGACCGATATCGCCGACGCGGATACCGCGCCAATTGCTCATCACCGGCTGCACCATCGGCTGCAGCATTTCGCGCGCCGCATCATCCAACAACCCCAGATGATCCAACACCGCACCGATGGCGGTTTGCGCCGCACGCGTGGTGCCATCCAACGCCTTCAGCGCGATACCCACGCCAAGCTCGGCACTGGCGGCCGTATACACACCCTCCGCTCCGGTCTTTACGATGAACCGCCCGCGCCCTGCCTGCATGGCCAGCGTGCAGAAACGGCCATTGCCGGCGATGAAGAACGGCTCGGCGATCACCGCCTGGGCAAACCGTTTGGCAGCCTTGGCACGTTCCGGCGCCAGACCATTGCCGGTGATGAATTTGGCAAAGCCATGGGCCAGGTTGTAAAGCGGCATTGCCATGGTGGGCATCGAACAGCCATCCACACCGATTTCATCGGGCGCGAAGCGATGGCCGCAAACATCCTCGATCGCGGCCGTAACGGCGCGCTGCACCGGATGATCGGGCTTCACATACCCCTCCAACGGCACACCCAGATGGCGCGCCAGGGTAACCATGCCGGCATGTTTGCCGGAACAATTG
>NZ_JAGOLP010000079.1 GCF_017994015.1 Ferrovibrio sp.
CATCGGAGAAATCCGCATCGGTGGCATCGGCAGCGGCCAGGCTGGCCGACCAGTAACGGCCAATCGGCTTGCCATCCGGGCCACGCAATGGCACCTGGCCCATGGTGGCGCGATGCAGCACGGCTTTATGCAGGATGGCACGCGACATATTCACGCCATTCATCAGCGCGCCGATCATGTTGGCGCCGGTCAGATCAGCCTCCGACAAATCGGTCATCACCAGCGTGGCATTTTGCAGTTTGGCACCGGCCAGTTTGGCGCCCTTCATATTGGCGCCCGACAAATCCTTGCCCGAGAGATCAATCCGCTCCATTGCCAGCCCAGCCAGATCGGCCCGCGAGCCTTCCTGGCCATCACTTTTGATCCAGCGTTCATGATCCATCAGAATCTGCGCCACCGAATTGCCGAAGCTGGAGACATCAACAAACATTTCGGCGCCGGCGAAATTCGCCGTATCCATATCAACATCTTCAAGCACCGCGCCCTTGAGATCGGCGCCTTCAAAATTCGCTCCCTCGATCAGCGCCAGCGACAGATCGGCACCGCGCAGCGAAGCGCCGTTAAGATTGGCTCCTGCCAGATTGGCCTTGCGCAACGTGACCTTGGACAGATTGGCCTTGGTCAGATTGGCGCCCGAGAGGTTGACGCCGTTCATGTTCGAGCCGGTCAGGTTCGAACCGCGCAGATTGGCTTCCGAAAGATCGGCGCCCTGGGTATTGGCCTTGGGCTTCTTGCCGTCGGCATTCGGCGCCCCGAAGCCGACACCGGCATCGGAAGCCTGCATCAGTGCACCACCCCGGAAATCCACGCCCAGCAGCCGCGCCCCGGCCATCTGCGCCCCGCGCATGCTGGCACCGCGCAGATCGGCCTTGGACAGATCGGCGCGCGACAGGTCGGCACGCTCCAAATTGGCGGCAAACAAATCGGCTTCGGAAAGGTTCACATCACACAGGATGGCGCGCGAGAGGTTGGCGCCGGACAGTTTGGCGGCACGCAGATCTGCGCCGGAAAAGTCATAGCCCTGTAGATCAGCCAAAGACAGATTGAGGCGGACCCCGCGAGGACGCTTGCCGAGCCATTCACGATGGCGCGCCAGCATCCGTTCTACTTCCATCGGATTCATGCGACTTCTTCTACCCCCGGGCTGTCAGCACCCCCGCCCCGGCTTCTCCGAGGCTCTCGAAACGCTGAGCAGGTGCAGCGATTTTAGTGCTTTTCCACGCTCATGCAATCAATAGCTATTAACCATATTCGCCACAGGCGGGAAAACACCCGATCTTTGCTACAGCAATAGCCTTAAGGAAGTCGAAACCTGGGTTGCATACGCGCCTGCGCCATGGGCAAATCGCAGAAGGCGCCGGGAATCGGCCAACCGATTCGCCGTCTGCGCGTTTTTTCAAATCATGGGGGATGCCATGTTGACGTCTTGGAAAGAAAAGACCGGCGGCGTGATCGCGCCGGATGAACGCCTGCCCTGGGGCCAGACCGTGGTGGCCGGCCTGCAACATGTGGTGGCAATGTTCGGCGCCACCGCGCTGGCGCCGATCCTGATGGGCTTTGATCCCAATGTCTCGATCCTGTTTTCGGGCATTTCCACCTTGCTGTTCTTTGTTGTCACCGGCGGCCGGCTGCCCAGCTATCTCGGGTCCAGCTTCTCTTTCATCGCCGTGGTGATTGCAGCCACCGGCTATGCCGGCGGCGGTGCCAATGCCAATCTGGCGGTGGCTTTGGGCGGCATCATCGCCTGCGGCCTGCTCTATGCCGTGATTGGCGGTATCGTCATGGCGGTGGGCCATGCCTGGATCGAAAAGCTGATGCCGCCGGTCGTCACCGGCGCCATTGTGGCGATTATCGGCCTCAACCTGGCGCCCATCGCGGTCAAGGGCATCAGCGCCAGCAGTTTCGACATGTGGATCGGCCTGCTCACGGTGGTGGCGGTCGGCATCGTGGCGGTGGCGGCTCCCGGCAGCCTGCGCCGGCTGCCGATCCTGATCGGCGGCCTGGTGGCCTATCTGTTCTATGTGCTCTGCGCCAATGGCCTGGGGCTGGCCAAGGCGGTGGATTTCAGCGCCGTGGCCAATGCCGCCTGGCTCGGCCTGCCGAACTTTACCGCCCCGGTATTCCAGGGCCCGGCCATCGCACTGATTGCGCCGGTGGCGGTGATCCTGGTGGCGGAAAATCTCGGCCATGTGAAGGCCATCGGCGTGATGACCGGGCGCAACATGGACCCCTTGCTCGGCCGCGCCTTCCTGGGTGACGGCATCGCCACCATGATTTCCGGCAGCGGCGGCGGCACCGGCATGACCACTTATGCGGAAAATATGGGCGTGATGGCGGTGACCAAAAATTTCTCCACGGCGTTGTTTGTGGTCGCCGCGTTGTTTGCGCTGCTGCTCGGCTTCTCGCCGAAATTCGGCGCCGTGATCGGCACCATTCCCGGCCCGGTGCTGGGCGGGCTGTCGCTGGTGGTGTTCGGCCTGATCGCCGCCACGGCGGGGCGGATCTGGGTGGAGAATGGTGTTGATTTCTCCAACAGCCGCAATCTGATCACTGTCGGCGTGGCGCTCACCGCCGGCGCCGGCGACCTGGCGCTGAAGCTGGGGGGCTTTTCGCTCGGCGGCATCGGCACCGCCACCTTTGGCTGCATCATCCTGTATCACCTGCTGGCCGGTTTGGAGCGCAAGCAGGATTGATTGCTGACCGGGCCGGCTCCAGGCAGGGCCGGCCCGGCTTCCTTAGCGGAAATATGCCGCCAAGCGCTCCAGGGACTCACGCCAGCCACGGCTATGGCGTGTCGCCGCCTCGGCATCGGCAAAGCGGTCATGCAGCAGAGTCACTTCGGTCTCTCGGTCGCTCACTACGCGGAAGTTCACCGTCACCCGCGACACCCGGTCAGGCGTACCGGCCCAGGCCCAGGAAAACACCAGGCGGCTTTCCGGCACGATTTCCAGATACTGGCCAGAGACTTCGTGTTGCCCAACGCCCGGTTCCTCAATAACGGTGCGGAAGCGGCCGCCGATGCGCAATTCGGCTTCGGCTTCGATGCAGCGCGTGTGATGTGGCCCCCACCATTGCACCAGCAGCTCCGGCCGGGTCCAGGCGGCAAAGACCAGCGCCACCGGCGCAGGGAAAACGCGCTGCATGGTCAGGCTGGGGGTGATTGCGTTCATTGGTACTGGGAGACCTTCACATATAGAGAATTGTCATCTGTTTCAGCTACTTTAACCAAAGCCTGTCAAATCTTGTCGTGTTTGCTGCCGCAAATTCTTCGGATGCAGTCCCGCAGCCAGCGATGCGCCAGGTCTGCATCCAGTCGCGGGTGCCACATCATCGACACCAGTATCGGCTTAAGCGCCAGGGGCAGGGCAAAACTGACCATATCCTGACGCAGCCGCTCTGTATGGCGCTCGGGCACAGTTGCAACCAGATTGGTTGATCGCGCCAGGGAAATGGCGGTGGCAAAACCGCCCACTACCATCGCCGGCTTCCGCTCCAACGGCAGCAATGCTGCATCGACAGGGCCTTGGATCCCGCCTTGCCGCGAGACAAAAATGTGATCCGCGGCGGCATAGCGCGCAGCGGTTATTCTGCCTTTCGACAGGTCATGCCCCTTGCGCACCACGCCGACAAAACGATCCTGAAACAGTCCCTGGGTGCGGATTTCAGGGCCGGTGGTTTTCGCAATCACACCCGTTTCCAAATCAATTGAGCCATCCCGCAGCCCCAGGCTGTCACGATCCGTTTTAGGCATAAAGCGCAAAGTTATGCCAGGTGCCTCCTTGCCGATAAGCGCCAGTAATTGCGGTCCGTAGGTTTCAGCAAAACCTTCGCTGACACGCAGTGTGAACATCCGCTTGACGGTTCTGAGATCAAGCCTCTCCAGCGGCCGCAGAATAGCCTGCGCCTCCTGCACCAGATGGCTGACATGTGTGCGCAATTCCACGGCACGCGGAGAAGCCACCAATCCGCGCCCGGCCCTGACCAAGAGCGGATCGCCGGTAGCTTCGCGCAGGCGCGCCAAAGAGCGGCTCATCGCCGAGGGGCTTAATCGCAGGCGTTTGGCTGCGCGCGCCACGCTACCTTCAGCCAACAGCACATCAAGGGTGAGGAGCAGGTTGAAATCCGGAGTCATGATCCACGCCTTTTTGCCTAGCTTCGAATATATGGCGTTATATGCAACATATTACTGCAAATGATGCGTCTTCCGCCATATGTGCTTCACCCCTAATTTCTGGCCACCGCCCATGCCGGCCCGGCCGGCCAGAAACAGGAAAATCAAGATGTCAGGCAACGCATTGGAGTTTTTTGCAAATGCAATCGCAAAAGATTGGGGGCCGCTTTCCACCAAAGTAGTGACCGCCATTCGGGGCCATATGGAAATGTTGCTCCAGGCGCCGCAAACGGAATCCTGGCTGGAAGACCTGAAGCGCAATGCACCGCCAAGCCAGGAACTGGTTCGGGACGCACAATTTGGTTTCGTTTTGCAGGCCCATACGGAAGCGCAGGGCCTCTATCGGCCCCCGCATGACCATGGCAGGAGCTGGGTGATCTATGCAGTGCAGGCAGGCGAGGTAGAGATGTGTACCTACGGCCGCATTATTGCAGCGGATGGTTCTGTTCGGTTGGTGAAGCGCGATAGCGTTATTGTGCAACCGGGCCAGGTTCGGGTTTATTTGCCCGGCGATATCCACGATACGCAATGTGTTGCCGGGCCTGCGCTGCTGTATCGCTTCACCGAGCGCGATCTGAAGATCGAGGATCGGGTGGAGCGCCGTATTACCCGCTATGCTGAACGCAACGGTGCGTGGGTTGCGCCGTGAGCAATCTGGTTGACCGGGCGGCGGCGGCTCAACAATTGCCGCGCCAAGGGGCGATTTTCGCCATTCTTGGCGGGCTGGCAATTGTAGTGCTGGATGCGGCCATTACCAATGTTGCGCTGCCGACAATCGCCCACTCGTTTGAGATTTCGGCAGCCTCTTCGGTTCTGGTTGTGACCGCCTATCAGGCGGCCCTGGTAATGGCTTTGCTGCCCTCCGCGGCCCTGGGCGATAGCCTGGGGCAACGCCGCATTTTCACGATCGGAATGGCGGTATTCACCGCTGGCTCATTGCTATGCGCCCTGTCGCCTTCCCTGCCATGGCTGGTATCCGCCCGATTTATCCAGGGCCTCGGGGCCGCTGCGGTGATGTCGCTGGGAGTGGCGTTACTGCGCCAAAGCATCCCGCCCGCCCGGCTCGGCACCGCAATCGGCTGGAATGCGCTTACCGTGGCCCTGACTTCGGCGGCCGGGCCAGCCATTGGGTCTTTTATTCTCTCTGCACTGCCATGGCCGTGGCTGTTTGCCTTGAATCTGCCGGCGGGTTTTGCCGTCTTAGCGGCAAGCCGCTCTTTGCCTGCCGTGGCAGGCAACCACCGCCCCCTGGACGTTATCAGCATGGGCTTAAGTGCCGGGGGCTTCGGCCTGCTCATTATTGGCGCTGAATTTGCCCCGTCCCGACCATTGATCTCGGCCTTGTTATTTATAGCAGCGGCTATTGCCAGTATCGGACTGGTGCGTCGTGGCTTGAAGCAGCCAACTCCCCTTTTACCATTCGACCTGCTGCGTTTGGGATCGTTTCGCATCTCGGTATTAGCGTCGATCTGCTGCTTCTGTGGCCAAACCGCTGCAATGCTGGCCCTGTCATTCCATTTGCAAAACGCGCTTCAGCAGAGCAGCCTCGTTACCGGACTGCTCATCACTCCGTGGCCACTTGCCGTGGCCGTGGCAGCACCTTTTGCCGGGCGCCTCACCAATCTCGTTTCCGGTGCCTGGCTTTGTGCAGCAGGCGGCGCAACCATGGCCACGGGACTCATCGGTGTGGCATTCTGGCCCTCGCACACCAATCCCTTGACACTTGCTCCTTTCATAGCCTTATGCGGCGCAGGATTTGGGTTTTTCCAGGTTTCCAACAACCGGAACATGTTTCTATCTGCCCCGATCGAGCGCAGCGCTGCTGCCGGTGGCCTGCAAGGCACGGCCCGGTTACTCGGGCAGACGGCAGGCGCCATGACCCTCGCCACCCTGTTCATCCTGTTTCCGGAACACGGCGCGCCCTTACTTGCGCTCAAGATTGCTGCGGCGCTTACCTTGGCGGCGGGGCTGATAAGTATTCTGCGATTGCCGACCAGACAGCCATAATGCGGCAAGAAATGGCGTGCCCTGGTGGATTCGAACCACCGACCTGCCGCTTAGAAGGCGGCTGCTCTATCCAACTGAGCTAAGGGCACCCGTGGGGAATTGACCGCGGCCCTTGGAGAACAGGGTCAGCGCACGCGGTTATAGGCGTAATTGTCGGAATAGGCGCGGCGGGCCAGCTTGCGCTCCTGCGGCTCTTCCACGTCAAATTCGATGCCATGCTTCTCGGCATAGGCGATGGCCAGTTCCTTGCTCTCGAATTTGAGCGTGATCTGGCTCAAGGTGCCGGTGGCGCCGGTCCAGCCCATCAGCGGTTCAACGAACCGCGCCGCCGCAGCGTCAAATTCCAGCAGCCAGAGTCTGGTCTTGGCCCGGCCGGATTGCATGGCAGTTTTGGCCGGCTGGTAGATGCGCGCTTTCATGGGCGAACCATCCTGTTGGCGGAGAACGGCAAAACAAAAAAAAATGGTCGGGGCGAGAGGATTTGAACCTCCGGCTTCCTGCTCCCAAAGCAGGCGCTCTACCAGGCTGAGCTACACCCCGCAACCGGGCGGTTTGTAGCACAGGCAACTAAGCGGCATCAATCTGCTGGGCAAACCATTGATTGATGCTGATACCGGCCGCCTCGGCACGGATTGCCGCCTTGCGATGCAGGTCTGGGCTCAAGCGCAAAGCCAGCTTGCCGCTATAACCACGATCCGGCTTCTCGCCGCGCTCGGCACAGAAGGCCAGATAATCGTCAATACTGGCGCGAAAAGCGTGCTCCAGGCCCTCAGCATCGCTGGCGGTGAAATGCACCACATCGCGCAACCCGGCCACGCTGCCATGGAATGCCTTGTCGTCCGGGTCATATTCAATCGCGCCCGCAACATAGCCTTTATATTCAAGCGTCATGGCTTCACTCCTGCCGCTTCAAAGAAGCGCCGAAGGCTGGTGATGGCGCCTTTATCGGTTTCCGGCCTTGGATGCGGCCGGTGAAACACGGCACGCACACCATTCAAGGCCAGCCGCACCCGGCTGCCCTCACCCTCTGTCACCTCGCCGCCCAGCGCCACAACCAAAACTTCAACATCCGGCCAACGCAAATCGGCCCGGTTTGGCCTGGCAAAAATCGCGCTTAGCGTTTTCTGGTGCCGGTTATTCACCATGCGATGATATCATTTTATGATATCAAAACAAGATCATTCAGCCTATGGCTTGCGACCAAAAATGGTGTGATCCACCTTGTCGCCCGGTTTAATGCCGAGGCGTGAGGCCGTGCCGCCATTCAGTTCCAGCACCGCCCGCACCGGGCCTGCGGAACTGATGCTGGTTTCATCATGCGGAATCGCGCGCTGGTGGATATTCAGAATGGTGCCATCCGCCTTGATGAACAGCATATCCAGGGGAATCAAGGTGTTGCGCATCCAGAACGAAGCCGGCTGCTCGGTGAAGAAATCGAACAGCATGCCGGCATCGGGCGCCATCTGGCTGCGAAACATCATGCCGCGTGAACGGCTGGCATCGGTATTTGCCAGTTCCACCTTGAATTTGCGCGGCCCGCCGGCGCTGTGGATCACCAGATCGCTCACCGGCAGCCCGGTCTGCGGCTGGGCGCTGCCGGGGAGTGCTGCGAAAAGCGCCAGCAGCAATGTTAAAGCAACAAACCAGCGACGATTCATAACAGCCTCATATACCACGATGTTTCGCCTCGTGGGCCATGGCGCGCACAGTATCGCGCAGCGGCCCCGGGCGGGGTGTATCGGCCAGGCTGGTGAACCAACTTTCCGGCGGGTTGCGGCCGGCCGAGCGGTTCCAGTCCAGGCCACGCAGCAGGCTTTCGGCCTGGCCCGGCAGCCGGGCCGGAATCTCCCAGCCATTCAGCACCGCCCAGATGCCGCTCCAGCAGCGCGCCACCGACCAGGGATTATAACCGCCGCCGCCCAGCACCAACAGCCGGGGCGCCAGGCTTTTCAGCGCCGCCACCGCCTGCCACAAAGCGGCATTGCTCAGTTCCTGCTTGCCGAGCGGGTCTTCCGCCAGAGCGTCGGCGCCGCATTGCAGCACCAGCGCCTCGGGCCGGAAATCGGCCAGCAACGGCGCGATGGCTTCCTGCACCAGCAATTCCATCTCACTGTCATTCATGCCCGGCGGCACCGGGAAATTGAACAGGTTGCCGATGCCATGATCCTCGGCAGCGCCCGATCTCGGCCAGCGCCCGGCTTCGTGCACTGAAACAAACAGCACACGCGGATCGTCGCGGAAGGCTTCCTCCACGCCATCGCCATGGTGCACATCCAGGTCAACATAGGCCACGCGCTGCAAGCCGGCATCGAGCCAAGACAGCATCGCCAGCACCGGATCGTTGAAATAGCAGAAGCCGGAAGCCTGGGCGCGGCGGCCATGATGCGTGCCGCCGCCCGGGCTGTACACGATCCCCGGCGTATCAAGCAGTCTTGCAGCGGCGATCAGGCTGCCGCCCACCCCGGTGGCCGGGCGGCGAAACATCGTGCCATAGATCGGATTGCCGCCCCGGCCGAGATTGTAAAGCTGCGACGCAGCCTCATCGAGCGCCAGATCACGCTCGGCGCGCTGCACGGCGGCGATGTAATCCGGCGCATGGTAGCGCGCCAATTCCGCCGGCGTGGCCTGGCGGCTCTCGGCATAATTGCCGGCATCGAGCCAGCCCAACGCCCGGCACAGATCAATCACGGTGGAGACACGCGGGATCGACAGCGGGTGTTTCCCGCCCAGCGAGGAATGGCGATAGATTTCATTGCCCAGAAAAAGCGGCGTCATCACCCATCAATCTAGCTCAGGCGCAAAGCTTGCCTAGGGGCGCACGGCGCCTATAATCAAGCCCAAGCCCTGAGGGGGAGCCGATGGTCGGCTGAGAGGTTCGCGCAAGCGGACGACCCCTCGAACCTGATCCGGGTAATGCCGGCGCAAGGGATTCAGCGGCGTGAGCAGCAATCCGTTAGCCTTCTCGATTCGTTGTGCGCAAACCGTCTCGCTTGGCGGTCGCCCGGTTTTGGCCCCTTTCACCCTGGATATCGCGCCGGGGCGCTGGATCGCCGTGCTGGGGCCCAGCGGTGCCGGCAAAAGCACGCTGCTGCGCGCTATTGCCGGCCTGTTGCCGGATCGCGTAACGCCCGACCTGCGCGGCCAGGTGGCCTGGATGGCGCAGACCGACCTGCTCGCCCCCTGGCTTAACCTGATCGACAATCTCTGTCTGGGGCAACGCCTGCGCGGCGAGGTGGCCGATACCGCCCGGGCCGCCGAATTGCTGCGCCGGGTCGGCCTGGCTGAGAATGCCTCCACCTTGCCGGCACGGCTTTCCGGCGGCATGCGGCAGCGCGCCGCCCTGGCCCGCACCCTGCTGGAAGACCGCCCGCTGGTGCTGATGGATGAACCGTTTTCGGCGCTCGATCCGGCCAACCGCTTCAAACTGCATGACCTGGCCGCTGAACTGCTCGGCCAGCGCGCCGTGCTGTTTGTCACCCACGATCCGGCTGAGGCCATGAGCCTGGCCGATAGCGTCTATATCCTGCAAGGCCAGCCGGCACGGCTGGAACTGGCCGCCGAGATCAGCGCGCCCCGGCCACGCGACCCGCTGGCACCCGAACATGTGGCGCAATTACGCCAGGTGCAGGCGTTGCTGCTGAACGCGGCCCTGGCTCTGGATCCGGCATGAACCTGCTGCGCCCCGCCCTCACCCTGGCCGGCCTGCTGCTGCTGTGGCAATGGCTGGTCTGGCTGTTTGCCGTGCCGCCCTATCTGCTGCCCAGCCCGCTGGCGGTGGCGCAGGCAATGGCGCGGCAGCCGGAATTGCTGGCGCGGAATGCGCTGGTGACATTCACCGAAATGCTGCTCGGCCTCAGCTTCGGCGCCCTGCTGGGTGCGGCGGCGGCCCTGGCGCTGCTGCTGTCGATACGCGCACGGCGCTGGCTGCTGCCGCTGCTGGTGGCCAGCCAGGCTGTTCCGGTATTCGCCCTGGCGCCGTTGCTGGTGCTGTGGTTCGGCTATGGCCTGGCTTCCAAGGTGGTGATGGCTTTGCTGATCATCTTCTTCCCGGTCGCCGTGACACTTTACGATGGCCTGCGCCGCACTGATCCCGGCCTGCTTGACCTGGCCCGCGTGATGACCAGCGATGCGCCGCGCCACCGTTTCCGTGTACTGGTGCAAATCCGCTTCATGGCGGCTTTGCCAGCCTTTGTCAGCGGCCTGAAAGTGGCTGCTGCGATTGCGCCCATCGGCGCCGTGATCGGCGAATGGGTCGGTGCCTCGGCCGGGCTGGGTTATATCATGCTGCAAGCCAATGCGCGGGTGCAGATCGACCTGATGTTCGCCGCGTTGTTCGTGCTCGCTATCACCGCTGTGGCGCTTTATGCCGCCGTCGACCGCCTGGGCCGCCACCTGCTGCCCTGGCAGGCGGATTCCCTTTCCATGACCCAATCGGAGGAAACCTGAACCATGCGGAAAACCTTTTTCGCCGCCCTGCTGGCCCTGGCCGCTGTGCCGATCCAGGCCGCTTCGGCGCATGACAAATTCACCCTGCTGCTGGATTGGTTTGTCAATCCCGACCATGCGCCGCTGATCGTGGCCAAGGAGGCCGGTTTCTTTGATCGCCATGAATTGCAGGTGGACTTGATCGCGCCGGCCGATCCGAACGATCCGCCCAAGCTGGTGGCCGCCGGCAAGGCCGATGCCGCCATCTCGTATCAGCCGCAACTGCATGTGCAGGTGGCGCAGGGCCTGCCGCTCAAGCGCATCGGCACTGTGGTGGCCACGCCGCTCAACAGCCTGGTGGTGCTGGGCAGTGGCCCGATCAAGTCGCTGGCCGATCTGAAGGGCAAGAAGATCGGCTATTCGGTCGGCGGTTTTGAGGATGCGCTGCTGAAGGCGATGCTGGAAGGTTATGGCGTGAAGCTGAGCGACGTGACGTTGGTGAATGTGAATTTCTCGCTCTCGCCATCAATCTTCGCCGGCCAGGTGGATGCAGTGATCGGCGCCTTCCGCAATTTTGAACTGAACCAGATGGATATCGCCGGCAAGCCGGGCCGCGCCTTCTATCCCGAGGACCATGGCGTGCCGCTGTATGACGAGCTGATCCTGGTGGCACATGCCGCCAAGCTCGGCGATGCCCGGCTTGGCCGGCTGCTCGATGCGCTGGAAGAAGCCACCGCCTATATCCACAACAACCCGCAACGCAGTTGGCAGCTTTTTATCAAGAACAACAAATCGCTGGATGATGAACTGAACCGCCGCGCCTGGCGCGACACGGTGCCGCGCTTCGCGCAAAGCCCGCGTGCGCTGGATAGCCGCCGCTATGCCCGCTTCGCCGAATTTCTCACCAAGCAGGGCCTGATCCCGAAGCCGCTGCCGGTCGACGCTTACGCAGTGGAGTTGCGATGAACTGCGGGACCCGGCCACCGCCGTCCGGTTTAATCCGATGGCATTGTTAGTGCCCCCAGAAAGTCGTCATGCCCGGGCTTGGCCCGGGCATCCCTTTTTCCCAAGAATTCAGCCATATTTTTTGCAAAACGGGATGCCCGCTTTCGCGGGCATGACGAGTGAGGGGCGTAGAGATTGAAAAAGAAAGCCCGGATCATCTGGCGGGACAATGTCTGATACCATAGTGTTTGATAAGGATTATCTACCTTAAGAATACATATATAAACGCATGAGGTGTTTTTATGCTTTCATTTACAACAAAAAGCGAGATATTTGATGACGCAGCCGGGGCTAAAACTTTAGTCTGACTGCGGAATAAAGCAGCAGCAAAGGTGTCGGCGTGATACCGAAACCGGTGGAACAGACTATCCCTTATGCTACCCTGCATCCGCGCTATGCCTGGATGCGGGATTATCTGGCCGGCCTTGCGCCACCGGGGCAATTGCCTTCCCGGCGCAAACTCGACCCGCTCGACCTGCGCGTGCTGCTGCCGTTCATCGTGCTGGTGGATGTGCATGGCCCCAAGGGCGACCGGGAATTCCGCTATCGCCTGATGGGCAGCCACCATGTTGACATGATCGGGCATAATTTCACTGGCGTCACCGTAACCGATGCCACTTCGCCGCAATTGCTGGCCCGCGTGTTGCGCAACATGAATCTGGTGGCCGATACCGGCCAGGCGTTTTATGACCGTTTCGCGCTGCCATTCCGCGACCGGGAATTCATCGATTCAGAGCGCGTGTATTTCCCGCTCGCCGAGGATGGCTTTACCGTTGATGTGATCCTGGTGCTGAACGGCTATCCGGACAATCCGGAACTGGACCGCGTGCTGCCGCCAATCCGCAAAGCCTGATCTCTGCCGTACAAACAAAAACGCCGGTCGGCTGGCCCCGACCGGCGCTCTGTAACAATAGTTCCCCGGAAACCTGGGGTCAGCTCATGCGGATCTCGGCCACCTGCGGCCCTTTCGGACCCTGGCCAACCCGCACCCGCACCGACTGGCCGGGCTGCAATTCGTTGATGCCCTCGCGGCGCAACACTTCCATATGCACGAAGATGTCCTGGCCGCCGTCACCGCGCGAGACAAAGC
>NZ_JAGOLP010000002.1 GCF_017994015.1 Ferrovibrio sp.
GACCAATTCTGCCGCCAAAGCAGCCCCGCTGCGCGCCACGTTATCCACCTCGTCGCTATCCTGCTGGCGCTGCTGACGCTGTTCTGGGGCCTGAACTGGCCGATCATGAAGCTGGCGCTGAACGAAATTCCGGTTTTCACCTTCCGCACCTTCTGCCTGGGCGGCGGCGCCATCGGCCTGTTCGCCATCGCCATCGCCATGCGCATGCCGCTGGGCATCCCGGCCGGGCGTTTCCGCCAGATGCTGCTGATTTCGTTGTGCAATATCACCGGCTGGAATGTGCTGGTGCTGTATGGCCTGGGTATGCTGCCGGCCGGGCGCACCACGATCATCGCCTTCACCATGCCGCTCTGGCTGGTGCCGCTTTCAGCCTATTTCCTGCACGAACGGCTGAATGGCTGGAAACTGGCCGGCCTGCTGATCGGGCTTTGCGGCCTGGCGGTTTTGCTGGGCGGCGAATGGCAGGCGATGCTGGCGGCGCCACTGGGTGTGGCCTTGGTGCTGGGCGCGGCAATTTCCTGGGCTTTCGGCACCATGCTGACCAAGCTGTATGCCATCCCGATGCCCAGCGTGCCATTTGTCGGCTGGCAGATGGTGCTGGGCGGGCTGCCGATCATGCTGCTGGCGCCGATCTTCGAAACCGACCGCTGGCACAGCTATTCCGCCCTGGCCTGGGGCGCGGCGCTGTATAACGCCGTGATCTGCTTCGTGTTCTGCTACTGGGTGTGGAACCGGCTGGTCCAGGTGCTGCCGGCCCAGGTCAGTGGCCTGTCCACCCTGATGATCCCGGTGGTGGGGGTGTTTTCATCCATGCTGATGCTGGGCGAGCAGCCGGGCTGGCCGGAATTCGGCGCCTTGGGCCTGATCACCCTGGCGCTCGGCGCGGTGCTCAAGCCGAGCCGCTAAGCAAACGCCCTATTTGCTAAACCGGAGCGCGGCGCCTTCCGGCCCGGCTTCCAGCCCCAGGCGATAGCCGGCGCTGGCAGCCAGATCGGCGGCATGACGCGCCAGGGCGCCGCCGGGTTCTTCCACCGCCGCATCGCTGAGCAGGCTGCCGGCCACATCATCGGGCAATTTGCTGGGGGTGCCTTCGGCGCGCACCCGCCATTCACCCTGCTGCACATCCAGCCGCAGGGCGCCGCCGCGCGGCAACGCCATCGCCATCACGCTGAGGCCGAGCAGCAAGGCCTTGGCCAGCGGCTTGGGCAGGCTGGCCGGCAGGCCGACCAGCGGCAGCAGCCGCACCCGGCCACCCTGGAAATAGTCCCCCGCCACGCGGGCCAGATCGGCGCTGGCCATCGGCTCGTCCAGGCCGCCCGAGGCACCCAGCGCCAGGCGGAAAAATGCCAGTCGGCGGGCAGCATCATTGGCGCTCTGGGCGATCAGCCGTATTGCTTCCTCGCGCATCGTCGCATCGGTTTCCTCGGCCAGCAATTCGGCGCCATTGGACACCGCGCCAACACTGCCGGCGAGATCGTGGCACAGTTTGGAGCAGATCAAGGCCACAAGGTCGATATCGCGCTGGGCGGTCATGCAGAATCCGGATCGTGGAGTTGCGGGCTGATTCTGTTTAAAGTGCCGTCCAGGCTTTCGCAATCACCCGGGCTTTCGCAATCAGGAGCGCCGCCATGCTGGCACCATCGCCTTTTGCACCCGGCGATTGGGTGGAGAATCCACAGGCACCGGATTGGGGCATCGGCCAGGTGCAATCCGCCGTAGGGCCGCGCGTGACGGTGAATTTTGAACATGCCGGCAAGCGGCTGGTGAATATCAATGAAGTGGCATTGCAGCGGCTGCGCCAGCCGAAGGATTGAATGATGGGCTTGAGTGAGAATCCGGCGCTGGCGGCAGGCTTGCGCGCGCTGGCGCAGCAGGCGGCGGATGCGATCATGCAGGTTTACGCCACGCCGTTTGAAAGCCGCGCCAAGGATGACCACAGCCCGGTGACCGATGCCGACGAGGCCGCCGAGGCGGTGATTCTGGCCGGGCTGGCGCAGCTCTGCCCGGGCGTGCCGGTGGTGGCCGAGGAATGCGCCGCGCGCGGCGAGATTCCGGCCATCGGCAACGGCCCGTTCTGGCTGGTTGATCCGCTGGACGGCACACGCGAATTCATCAAGCGCAACGGCGAATTCACCGTGAATATTGCCCTGATCGAGCAAGGCCGGCCACGGCTGGGCGTGGTGCTGACCCCGGTGGATGGCCGCGCCTATCTGGGCACGCCAGGCGGCGCGCGGCGCTTCCGCGATGCCACTGATCAGAACGGCGAGCCGATCCAGGCCCGCGCCATGCCGGCCGAGGGCGCCGATGTGCTGCTGAGCCGCAGCCATCCCGATCCGGAACTGGCCGAGTGGCTGGCCGGCCAGAAGGTGCGGCGCCGCCTGGAAGCCGGCTCGTCGCTGAAATTCTGCCGCATTGCCGAGGGCGCAGCCGATCTCTACCCGCGTTTTGCCCGTATCAGCGAATGGGATACCGCTGCCGGGCAGGCCGTGCTGGAAGCCGCCGGCGGCAGTGTGCGCGACTGGCAGGGCCGGCCGCTGCTCTACGGCAAGCCGGATTTCCGCAATCCGGGCTATCTGGCGCGTGGCCGGGACTGAACCGATGAGCCTGGCCCCCGCCGACCTGATTGCCCAATTCGGCTATGCCGCGATCCTGATCGGCACCTTCCTGGAAGGCGAGACGATCCTGATCCTGGCCGGCTTCGCCGCGCATCAGGGCCTGCTGCGGCTTGATCTGGCGATCCTTAGCGCCTTCCTTGGCTCGGCAGCCGGCGACCAGCTCTGGTTCGCCCTGGCGCGGTATCATGGCAGGCGCTTTCTCGAAACCCGGCCCGGCCTGGCCGCCCGCATCGCACCGGCGACACGTTGGCTGGAACGTTATCCCACCATCTTTGTGCTCGGCTTCCGCTTTGTTTACGGCATCCGCAATGTGGCGCCGATAGCAATTGGCCTGAGCGCAATCCCGACGCGGCGTTTTGTGCTGCTCAATCTCTGCGCCGCCGCACTCTGGGCCGGGATTTTCGGCAGCACCGGCTATTATTTTGGTGCCGCGATGGAAACCATGCTGGGCGATCTCAAGGCGATGCAGCTTAAAATCCTGGCTGGCATCGCCCTGGTTTTGCTGGCCTGGTTCGGCCTGCGCTGGATTTCAAAACGGTTTTTTTAGAATTCCTCGATCGGCCGCTCAACCGGCTCAACTTCCGCCACGCTGCCGGCATGGCCAAGCTGGGCAAACAGCGCCAGCTGCTCGGGCAGCAGGATGGCCTTGGCATCAAGCCGGGCCAGCAATTCGGCAGCGCGCAGGCGGCCTTCAAGCTGGCCAATGCGGGCGGTGAGGCCGTCAATGCGCAGCGGATCGATGGTCTGTTCGGCAAAGCCGCGATCCAGGCGCTTTTCAAGCTGGGCGATCTCACGCCGCAGGGCGTTGCTTTCGCCCTGCACGCGATTGGCCAGGGCGCGCAATTGCTGGCGCTGGAATTCGCTCAGGCCAAGCTGGTCCGCATTATCGAGCACCGGGCTGATGGCCGGATAGGCGCGATCTTCCACCGCCACGGCCTCGGCATGCAGTGCCAGGCTTTCGGCCGCATCACCGGCAGATTGGCTGAATTTGGTGGCAAAGGCGGCACCGGCGGCAAAAACCGCACCGGCAACCAGCAGGGCAAGGCAACGACGAATCATGGCGAGTATTCCTGTACTGAAGCGGGCGCGGGTTTTACGCCTTTGTGTCCAGATGGGAATAGCTCAGCCCGAAACACAGGAGTCCGAGGTGACGACGGTCACAGGATGGTCATGAAACAACGATCACGTCTGCGTGCGGCTTTTCAGCATAAAGCTGCTCCACCAAGGCCTGGCGGCACTCCAGAACCGCGCGCTGGTTGATATAGCCCTTGTCGGTAATCTCGTTGGCGTCGATTGAGGCCGGTTCATCCAGCAGCAACACTCGCCGCACAATCATCGACGAGCCATTCTGCGTCGCATTATAGGCGACGAGCTTTGCCGCGATGGCCTGCTGCAAATCGGCGCGCGGCATCGCCTTGGCGGCCGGCGTAGGCCAGGCCAGCAGGCCGACAAAGGCGCGGTCATGCCCGGTCACCACAGCATCCTGCAACAGCGGCGTGCAGGCAGCCAGGGCGGCCACGCGCAAGCCGCCGACATGCACCCAGGTGCTGGTGGTGAGTTTAAAATCCTCCGCCGTGCGGCCATCAAACACAATGCCGGCTTCCGGCGCGGCGGCATCGGCCAGTTTGCCGGCATCGCCGATGCGGTAATACCCTTCATCATCAAAGGCGGCGGCATTCTGCTGCGGATCGCCAAGATATCCCGGCGTGACATTCGGCCCGGCGACGCGCATTTCCAGCTTGCCGCCCGAGGGCACAAACTTGATCCGGGTGCCGGGGATAGGCACGCCGATCACGCCGGCGCGTTCAATCAGGAAATGTGCAGCGGTGGCCAATGGCGCGGTTTCGGTGGAGCCCCAGCTTGAGGTCATCACCACGCGGCGGCCGAGCGTGCGCACGCTGAGCGCTTCCAACCGCGCCCACAGATCGGGCGGCAAAGCGGCGCCAGCATAGAAAATCAGTTTCAGCTCGGCGAAGAAGCGGCGGCAGAGTGCTTCGTCGCGCTCCAGATAGGGCAGCAGCATGGCATAGCCGGCCGGCACGTTGAAATACAGCGTCGGCGACACCTCGGCCAGATTGGCCACGGTCTGCTCGATCAGGCCCGGCGCCGGTTTGCCATTATCAATGAACAACGTGCCGCCCTGGCGCAGCACCAGATTAAAATTGTGATTGCCGCCAAAGGTGTGGTTCCACGGCAGCCAGTCGAGCAATACCGGCTTGGTCTCGGCCAGGAAGGGCCAGATCTGCGCGATGGATTGCTGGTTCGACGACAGCATGCGATGTGTGTTGACCACGCCTTTGGGCAGCCCGGTGGAGCCGGAGGTGAACAGGTATTTCGCCACCCAATGCGGCTCGATCGCGGCGAAGCGCTGTGCGGCTGCTGCATCGGGCGGCTGTGCCAGCAGGTCGGCAAAGGCGGTGGCCGGTATGCCATCCGGCGCAGCGTCGCCGCTCACCACTTCAACACCGGCCAGATCAAGCCCCTGCAACGCCTTGGCAAAGGGGGCAGCGGTTTCGACAAAAATCATGGTGGGCCGCACCAGATCAAAGATATGCCGCAGCTTGGCGTGATCCTGGCTCATCAGCGAATAGGCAACACTGACCGGTGCTGCCGGCACCCCGGCCAGATAGGCGCCGAGCAGAAACTGCGCATGATCGATGCTGTTGCCGGATAGCAGCAAAACCGGCGTATGCTGGCCCATGCCGCGCCGGATCAGGCTGGCGGCGATGCGGCGGGCATTGTCCCAGGCTTGGGCATAGCTCAGGCGGCGCCAGGCGCCATCCTTGCCGCGTTCGGCGAGAAAGCTGGTATCCGGCTGTTGCCGCGCCTGGCGCTCAAGATCGAGGCCCAGATGCGCCGGATAATCGCCCAACGGCTCGGCGCTTTCGAGCACAAAGCCGCCATCGGCACGTTCGCTGCGCAATATGCGCGGTGTCGCCAGCGCAAGCGGCAGGAAGGGCGGTTTGCTGCCCATCGCGTGTTCCTCCCAGAACCTGTTTCCGGGAATTGTACGCTAGCATTACAATCGAGGCAAAAGGAAAAAGATGCGGCAGGGCTGCTGCTGCCCAACACACCTCAATCGTCATGCCCGGGCTTGACCCGGGCATCTCTTGCCAATTGAAAAACCATTGAAGAAACAGGCAAAATTGGATGCTCGGGTCTTCGCCCGGGCATGACGATTGAGGGGTTGGCAGGCTTTGAGAGGCCCATACCCGCATTCGCGGGCATGACGACGGAGCGGTTGCCGCCGCCCTCAGGCGTTCACGTCAATCACTGTGCGGCCCCTGATCTTGCCGGCGAGAATCTGCGGCGCCAGGTCGAAAATGGCCGAGAGCGGCTGCGTCTCGGTCATGGCATCGAGTTTATCCAGCGGCAGGCCGGTGCCGAGCTGCCACCAGGCGCGGCGGCGGCGATGCGACGGCGCCATCACGCTATCAATGCCGAGCAGGCTGACATTGCGCAGGATGAAAGGAAACACGCTGGCCGGCACATCATTGCCACCGGCCATGCCGCAGGCCGCCACCCAGCCGCCATACTGGGTCTGGCTGATGGCGCTGGCCAGGGTCTGGCCGCCCACGCTGTCGATCACTGCCGCCCAGCGTTCCTTGGCCAAAGCCGGCGCCTTGGCGGCAAGCTCGGCGCGATCAATAAAATCGCTGGCGCCCAGGCCACGCAGATATTCATGGGTTTCGGGCCGGCCGGTGGCGGCCACCACCTTGAAGCCACGCGCCGCCAGCAACGCCACCGCCACTGAGCCGACACCGCCGGCAGCGCCGGTGACCAGCACCGGCAAAGCATCGGCGCGTTCATCCTTGACCAGGCCGGCATCTTCCAGCGCCATGACGCAGAGCATGGCGGTGTAGCCCGCCGTGCCTACCGCCATGGCTTGCGCCAGGCTGAAATGATCCGGCACGCTGACCAGCCATTCGCCCTTGACGCGCTGATAGCGGCTATAGCCGCCCCATTGCGTTTCCGACAGGCCATAGCCGTTGACCAGCACGCGGTCGCCCGGCTTCCATTCCGGATCGGCCGATTCCACGACGGTGCCGGCCAGATCGATGCCGGCCACCATCGGCAGCTTGCGCGCAATACGGCCGCCAGTCAGGGCCAGGCCGTCCTTATAGTTCACCGTGGAATAGGCGATCTCCACCAGCACGTCATGCTGCGGCAGATCGGCCAGCGTCAATTGCTTGAAGCCGGCCTTGGGCTTGCCATCCACATCCTCGATCAGAACCGCGCGGAAGCTGTCAGTCATTGGAGCCTCAGCGGATCGGTTCGAGGATCGAGACGTAATTCGCCACCGCGACGCCACCCATGTTGAAGACGCCGCCGATCTTGGCATCCTTGACCTGCAAGGCGCCGGCCGAGCCATTCAACTGCATCGCCGCCATGACATGCATCGACACGCCGGTGGCGCCGATCGGATGGCCCTTGGCCTTGAGGCCGCCCGAAGGATTGATCGGCAGCTTGCCATCCTTCTGGGTCCAGCCTTCCAGGATCGCCTTGGCGCCCTGGCCCGGCGCAGTCAGGCCCATGGCTTCGTATTCGATCAGTTCGGCAATGGTGAAGCAATCATGGCTTTCGGCAAAGGACAGATCCCACACATCAAGGCCGGCTTCATCAAGCGCATCAGCCCAGGCCTTGGCCGGGCCTTCAAAGGCGATCACGTCGCGCTTCGACATCGGCAGGAAATCCTGCACATGCTTGGCGGCGCGGAAGGCGATGGCCTTCTTCATGCCGAGCGCGGTCTGCACATCGGTGAGCACCAGGGCGGCGGCGCCATCCGACACCATCGAGCAATCGGTGCGCTTCAGGCCGCCGACCACGATGGGATTCTTGTCGGAAACATTGCGGCAGAAATCAAAGCCGAAATCGCGCTGCATATGCGCCAGCGGATTGACCGAGCCGTTCTTGTGATTCTTGGCCGCGATCATCGCGGTGGCATCCGACTGGTCACCGTATTTCTGGAAATACTTGCTCTGGATGCTGTCAAACACGCCGGCGAAACCGCCCTGGGCGAAATTCTCCTCCTTGCGGTAGCTGGCCTTGAGCAGGATGTTGCCCACCACATCGTTGGGCGCCGAGGTCATCTTCTCCACGCCGACGCAGAGCACAAAGCGCGCCTTGCGCGCCGCAATCGCCTGCAAGCCCTGGAACACCGCCGCCGTGCCAGTGGCACAAGCATTTTCCAGCCTTGTGGCCGGCTTGAAACGCAGGCCCGGATCGGCCTGCAACACCAGCGAGGCCGGGAAATCCTGCTCCACCAGGCCGCCATTGAAGGTGCCGAGATAGATCGCATCCACATCCTTCGGCTCGATCCCGGCATCGATGATGGCCTGGGTCGCCACTTCAACGATCAGGTCTTCCTGGGTCTTGTCATCCAGCTTGCCGAACTTGCTGTGGCTCCAGCCTACGATGCAGGCGGTCATGGCTTCTTCCTCCGGGGATAGGGTTGGCGTGCTTGATTGAATTGTAGCGGAAAGTGAGCGTCTGGCGGGTGGAAGTCAACAGATGCCGGGTGATGTTCTAACAGGTGTTAGAATTTTTCGCAGTTTTGCAAACTCAATCCTCTTCAGCCGCATCGGCTGCCAAAGGCGGCAGCGGCCCGATGGCGGCCCGGCGCTGTTCCAGGCGGCCTTCCAGGGCGTAGAGGCTGGCCGGGCTGCGCGCCGCCGAAACCGGGCCGAGCAAAGGTGCCGGCAGCATGCCCTGGGCATAGGGGATTTCCGCCCGCAGCAGGCCGAGCGCATGTTGCAGGGCTGCCGCTTCGGCGCGACGATCCTGGGCGGCGCGGGCGGCAAAGCTGGCATCCTCGGCCAGATCGAGATTACTGGCTTTCCAGGCCGGCAGGCGCAAGGCCGCGCGCAAACGCGCCAAGGCGGTGCGGTTATCGCCCAGCTTGGCCAGCCGCAACGCCTCGGCGCGCAAGGCCCATTGTGGCCATAGCACCGCCGCCTGGGTCGGCGGGCTGGGCGACATCGGCACGCCTTGCGGCAGCAAGCGGGCCAGCCAGGGGCGCGGATCGATCCGCTTGCCATCGATATAAACTTCCAGCGTCACATGATTGGCGATGCCGGGCCATATCGGCGCCGCATCGGCCACCAGGCCGAGCGGCTGGCCGGCGGCAATCGGCTCACCCGGCCGCGCCTTGGCCGCCACACCCAACAGCCGGATAGTGAGCGGTTTTCCGGGATTTTCAACCGTGGCCACCAAGCTGGGCCAGCCGATCTGGCGCGCCGGCGGCAATTCCGCCCGCTGTAGGCTGGCCGGCCGCGCCAGGGTGAGCGGCAGGCCGGGCACAAAGCCGAGATCCACCCCGGTGGGATAAGGCTGCGGATCGTTGCGGCCGCTGCGGCCGCTATCCCAGACCGGCCAGGTGCCGCGCAATTCGGCGGCATTCTGCGCATCTGCCGCGCCGGCCCGGAGCAGCACCGGGGCGGCAGCGGAAGCCGCAAGCAGGGCCAGGAAGCCGCGCCGCCGCATGATCACTGACTACGAATTGTGGCGGTGGCCACCCCGGCACCGACCAGCAGCGCACCGCCGGTGCGGTTGAAGGCGCGCACCACACGCGGCGAACCAACCGCCTGGCGCGCCTTGCCGGCAACCAGGGCATACCCTGCCGCATTGGCTGAGCACAGCACAAGGAAAGTGGCTTCCAGGATCACCATCTGGGTCAGGAAATCCGCCGCTGGATCGAGGAATTGCGGCAGGAAAGCAACAAAAAACGTGATGCTTTTGGGATTGAGCGCGGTGACCAGCCAGGCATGGCCGAGCATCCGCGCCTTCGACACCGCATCGCGGCGCGGCTCGGCATTGAGCGCATCGCCGGCACGCCACAGCTTGATGCCGAGATAAACCAGATAGGCGGCGCCGATCCATTTCAGGATAGTGAACACGGTGGCCGATGTGGCGAGCAGCGCGCCAAGGCCGAGCAGGCTGAGCGTCATGGCGGTGAAATCGCCCAAGGCCACGCCGGCCGCCATCGGCAGGGCGGCGCGCCAGCCCTGGCCCAAAGCATAAGACACCACCAGCAGCACGGTGGGGCCGGGGATCAGCAGCATCACGCTGGACGCGGCGACGAAGGCAAACCAGAGTTCAAGGCTCATTGGGCGGCTCCTGCTCGAATCGCCCCCAGACTAAAGCAGCCCGCCCTCCTGGGCCAGCGCCCGGAATTTGCGTGGCGAAACGCCGAAGCGGGCATGGAACAGCCGGCTGAAATGCGACGAGCTGTTGAAACCCCAGTCAAAGGCGATATCGGTGATGGTGCGGTGGCGCTGCGCCGGATTGCCAAGATCGCTGCGCACCCGCTCCAGCCGCTGGCGCCAGATCAGTTCGCTCAACGTGGCCGGCTCGCCCTCGAACAGCTTGTGCAGATAGCGTTTGGAATAGCCGAAGGCGGCGGCGATGGCCTCGATCGACAATGCCGGATCGCGCAATTGCTGGCCGACAAAAGCCAGGATGCGCTGGCGCAGGCGATGGCCATCATCGATGCCGCGTTCCAGTTCATGCGCCGAGCGCGCCACCTGATCGGCCAGCAGCGCGCCAAAATCATCCGTCAGCGGCCGCAATGCTGCATCGGCGGGCGCTGCATCGGCCGGGACAGTCCTGGTTTCGCCGCGCAGGGCGGCATGGGCTTGCAGCAGCAGGTCATAAACCAGTTGCCCGGCCGGGCTGCTGCGGTTGAAGCGCCGCACGGCCAGGCGATCCACTTCCAGGCCGAGCCGGGTGAGCTGGTCGCGCGGCAGCAGGATCGCCGCCTGCACGATGCGGTCTGAATTCGATACGACATAGGTTTGCGTGGTGTCGTAGATGCCCCATTCGCCGGGCGTGATCACCACCTGGCGGCCGCCCTGTTCAAACCGCGCCGCGCCTTCAAGCTGGGCGACGATCTTGACATAGCCGCGATCATCACGCCGGATCAGCCGCGGCGTGCGCACCACACGATGCCGGCTGGCGGCGATGCGGCAGATTTTCAGATTGCGGTGTTCGCCCAGATCAAGCTGGCCGTCAAATTTTGGATCCCCGAACGTATCCGCTTCAAGCCAGCCGATATGTTCACGCACAAAATCGCCCCAGCGCTCCAGCCGGTCGCTCACCCCGGTCTCGGCCTCGAAGGCTATGCTATGCGCACGGATCGCCATTGTTTCTCCCTGGCCGCATTCTAGCAGGCGGCGGGGCCGAAGAATAGTTTGATATCCAACGGATTAGGGTCCGGACCCTAATTTCTTGCTGCGACGCAACAACGCAGAATCGTAGGCATACGAAGCTTTTTCAGTTCACTCTGAGGCAAGAAGCCTGTGCTGCCCAAGCCTAATCTGGCCGGCAGCAGAACCACCGGCACGATAACCGACCGGCGGCGCTTCAAGGAGGAAACTATAATGCGATCCATCGTGAAGGGCCTTAGCGGCCTGGCGCTGGCGGGCGCCCTGGGCTTGAGCCTGGGCCTGGCCGCGCCGGCGGCAACGGCGCAGGACAAAGTCAAAATCGGCTATGCGATTTCCAAGACCGGCCCCAATGCCGGCGGCGCCAATATCACCCAGATCCCGAATTATCAGCTTTGGGTGAAGGAAGTGAATGACAAGGGCGGCCTGATGGTGGGCGGCAAGCGCCTGCCCATCGAGGTGATCGAATATGACGACCGCTCGAATTCGGAAGAAGCCGTGCGCGCCGTGGAACGCCTGATCACCCAGGACAAGGTGGATCTGCTGTTTCCGCCCTGGGGCACCGGCCTCAACCTGGCGGTTGGCCCGGTCTTCAACAAATACGGCTATCCGCAACTGGCCTTTTCGGCGGTGACCGACCGCGCGCCGGAGCTGGTCAAGCGCTGGCCGAACAGCTTCTGGTTCCTCGGTACCAGCAAACAATATGTTGATGCACTGGTAGAATTGCTGGTCAAGACCAAGGCCGAAGGCAAGATCAACGGCAATGTCGCCATGGTCTCGATTGCCGATGGTTTTGGCATCGACCTGTCGAAGGCGGCACGCGAAGGCTTTGAGAAGGCTGGCCTCAAGCTGGTCTACGACAAGAGCTATCCGATCGGCACCCAGGATATGGCGCCGCTGGTGAGCGAGGCGCAGCGTTCCGGCGCTGATACCTTTGTGGCTTTCAGCTATCCGCCGGATACCATGGCGCTGACCGATCAGGCCAAGATCGCCAATTACACCGCCAAGGTGATGTTCATGGGCGTGGGTGTGGGCTTCCCGCTCTATCCGCAGCGTTTCGGCGCCAATGCGGAGGGTATCCTGTCGCTTGGCGGCTGGGACCCGAACAATGCCGCCACAGCGGAATACCGCAAGAAGCATCTGGCGATGCATAACCGCGACCCGGATTACTGGGGCAGCCAGGTCGGTTATTCCTCCTTGCAGATGCTGGAGCAGGCGATTGAGCGTGTCGGCAAGCTCGACCGCGCGGCGATCATCAAGGAGTTGCAGAGCGGCACATTCGACACCGTGATCGGCAAGATCAAGCTGGTGGACAACATGCCCAAGGATGCCTTCGCCTATATCGGCCAGTGGCAGGGCGGCTTCTTCACCGGCGTGGCGCCGCAGCGCCCGGGCATCGGCGCGGTCAAGACGCCGAAAGCCGCCTGGCAGCAGTGACGTATACCGGCCGCCGCTCAACATTGCGGCGGCCGCTTTTCCCGACATGAAGGTAGTTCAGTAATGCTCTTTGATGCGCTCATCACCGGCATAACGCTCGGCGGCATGTATGCGCTGGTGGCCATGGGCCTGACGCTGCAATATGGCGTGGCCCGCATCATGAATCTTTCCTATGGCGAAAGCCTGGTGGCCGCCTCTTTTGCTGCCCTTTGGCTCTATACCGGCAGCCAGATCAATCCGCTGCTGGGTCTGCTGCTGGTGGTGCCGGCGGCGGCTTTGCTGAACTGGCTGATCTATCGTTTCCTGCTCACCCCGCTGGTGCGGCGCGCCAAAAGCCGCGACGCGCTGGAAGTGGATAGCATCCTGGCCACCTTCGGCCTGCTGTTTGTGCTGCAAGGCATCATGCTGGCGCTCTTTGGCGGTGCCTATTTCAGCTATTCCTTCCTGGCCGTGCCGGTGCAGGTATTTGGCGCCACCATCGCCGCCAACCGGCTGCTGGCGCTGGGCTTCGCCCTGCTGATCGGCCTTGGCCTGTGGCTCGGCCTGACCCGCACCCGCACCGGCACTGCGTTGCGCGCCGTGGCGGTGGACCCGGTGGCGGCGCAATTGGTGGCGATTGATGTGCGCGCCATGGCGGCAGCGGCCTTTGCGCTCGGTGGCGCGCTGGTTGCCTCGGGCGGTGTGCTGACTTCGATGTTCCTCACCTTCAATGCCAATATCGGCGTGGTGTTCACCATGAAGGCGCTGATCGTGGTGATCATGGGCGGCGTCGGCAACCTGATGGGCTGCCTGGTGGCCGGGCTGATCCTGGGCCTGACCGAAACCTTTGTGGCCACCCTGGTTGATCCCGGCCTCACCCTGGCCGCCACCTATACGCTGTTCCTGCTGATCCTGCTGGTGCGACCGCAGGGCCTGTTCGGGGGCGCCAAGCGATGAATACCAGGCTTGTGCTTGCCGTTATTGCCGCCGTTGTTGGCCTCGGTCTGCTGGTTTTGCTACCGCGCTGGCTGGATGGTTATGGCCTGTCGCTGGCCATCGGCATCCTGAATTACACCGTGCTGGCCACTGCCTGGGCACTGTTTTCCGGCCCGACGCGCTATGTCTCTCTGGCCACCGTGGCCTTCTTCGGCATCGGCGCCTATAGCGTGGCGGTGCTGGGCGAGCTGTTGCCCTGGAGCCTGGTTCTGCTGATCGCGCTCGGCATCGGGCTTTGCGTTGCGCTGCTGGTGGGCCTCGCCACCCTCAGGCTCAGCGGCGTCTATTTTGTCATCTTCACCTTCGGCCTGGCTGAACTGATCCGCCAGCTTGTCACCTGGTTCGAGGTCAACAAGACCCGCACGCTCGGGCGTTATGTGTTTGTGGATATCACCACCGAGCAGATTTACTGGCAATTGCTGGCCCTGGCGGCGCTGGTTTTCCTGGCCGGCTTCCTGATCCGGCGCTCACGCCTGGGCCTGGCCCTGCGCGTGATCGGCGATGACGAGACCGTGGCGCGCCATGTCGGCATCGACACCACCTGGGCCAAGGTGCTGCTGTTTGCCTTTTCGGCCAGTTTCATGACCCTGGCCGGCGCCGTGATGGCGCCGCGCTGGACCTATATCGACCCGGCCATCGCCTTCAATCCGGTGCTGTCTTTCCAGGTGCTGATCATGGCGTTGCTGGGCGGCGTGCACCGGCTGTATGGCCCGCTTTTCGGCGTCATCCCGCTGACATTGCTGTTTGAATATCTGCTGGCGCGTTTCCCGAACCATTTCAGCATCCTGATCGGCCTGGCCTTCATGCTGATTGTTTATGCCATCCCGCAGGGCGTGGTGGGCTTGCTGGAAAGCCTGCGTCAGCGGCTGAACAAGCAGGGTGACCGGCCATGAAAGCCCTGCTCAGCGTGGCCGGCCTGACCCGGCGTTTCGGCGGCCTGGTGGCGGTGGATGACGTGGCCTTCGACGTGCAGCCGGGCGAGATCATGGGCCTGCTGGGGCCGAATGGCTCGGGCAAGACCACGGTGATGAACCTGCTGTCCGGCGCGCTGGCGCCGGATGCCGGCACGGTGTTGTTCGAGGGCCGCGCGATTCACAATCTACCGGCGCATCGCATCGCCCGCGCCGGCCTGGCACGCACGTTTCAGCTGGTGCGCCCACTGGCCTCGCTGGATTGCCGCGACAATGTGCTGGCCGGCATCGCCTTCGGTGCCGAGCGGCGCTGGGGCCGCGAAGCGGCCACGGAAGTTGAGCAGTTACTGACCCGGGTTGGCCTGGGCGGGCGTGGTGCGGCCTTGCCCGGCGAACTGACCTATATCGACCAGAAACGCCTGGAACTGGCGCGCGCCCTGGCTTTGCGGCCACGCCTGCTGCTGCTGGATGAATGGCTGGCCGGGCTTAATCCGACCGAATTGCGCGAGGCGATCAATCTGGTGGCCGGCCTGCGGCATGACGGCATCGCCATCCTGATGGTGGAGCATGTGATGGATGCGATCCGCAGCCTGTGCGACCGCTGCGTGGTGATGAATGCCGGGCGGCGCATTGCGCTGGGCGGCCCGGCCGAGGTGTTGAGCGACCCGGAAGTGGTGCGCGCCTATCTGGGAGACGACAATGCTTGAGGTGGCCCGGCTCAGCATCGCCTATGGCCGCCACCGCGCCGTGGATAATCTGGCGCTCAGCGTCGCCAAAGCCGAGATCGTGGTGATCCTGGGCGCCAATGGCGCCGGCAAGACTTCGTTGCTGAAAGCCGTGGCCGGCCTGCTGCCGCGTGGCCGCGACGCCACGATCCATCTGGCTGGACAGGATATCGGCGCCTTGCCGGCCCATGCCGTGGTGGAGGCCGGGCTGGCCCTGGTGCCCGAGGGGCGCGGCATCTTCGGTGATTTGAGCGTGCGCGAAAACCTGCTGCTGGGCGCCTATCCGCGCCGCGCCCGCGCCCAGGAAGCGCAGAACCTGGCCCGCGTGCTGGCGCTGTTTCCGCGCCTGGGCGAAAGGCTGGCGCAGGCGGCGCGCACCATGAGCGGCGGCGAGCAGCAGATGGTGGCGATTGGCCGCGCGCTGATGTCGGCGCCCGACATATTGCTGCTGGATGAGCCCTCGCTCGGCCTGTCGCCGCTGATCTGCGGCGAGCTGTTTGACGCGCTGGGCCGTATCCGCAGCAGCGGTATCGGCGTTTTGCTGGTGGAACAGAATGCCAAACGCAGCCTGGCGATTGCTGATCGCGGCTATCTGATCGAGCAGGGCCGCATTGTCGGCGCCGGCAGCGCCGCCGCCTTGCGCGACGATCCGGCGGTGCAGCGCGCCTATCTCGGCGCACACTGATCTCATTTCAATAAGGAGAGCAAACCATGTTCGAGACCCAGTTGCTGATCGGCGGCGCGGATCGGCCGGCGGCTGCCGGCAAGAGTTTTGACCGCATCGACCCGCTGAGTGGCCAGGTGGCAACCCGCGCCGCTGCCGCCAGCGTGGCCGATGCCAATGCCGCCGCCGATGCCGCCGCCGCCGCCTATCCGGCCTGGGCGGCGCTGGGGCCGAATGCGCGCCGCGCCCTGTTGCTGAAAGCCGCCGATGCGCTGGCGGCGCGGGCGGCGGATTTCCGCGCCACCATGCAGGCCGAAATCGGCGCCACCGCCGCCTGGGCCGGCTTCAATGTGCATCTGGCATCAGGCATGCTGCGCGAGGCGGCGTCGATGACAACGCAGATCGGCGGCGAGGTGATCCCGTCTGACAAGCCGGGCTGCCTGGCCATGGCGACGCGCGAGCCGGTGGGTGTGGTGCTGGGCATCGCGCCATGGAATGCCCCGGTGATCCTGGGCACCCGCGCCGTGGCGATGCCGCTGGCCTGCGGCAACAGCGTGGTACTGAAAGCCTCCGAACTCTGCCCTGCCACCCATCGCCTGATCGCCACGGCCATCCAGGAAGCCGGCCTGCCGCCCGGCGTGATCAACGTGGTGAGTAATGCGCCGGCCGATGCGCCCGAGGTGGTGGCGGCACTGATTGCGCATAAGGCGGTGCGGCGGGTGAATTTCACCGGCTCGACCCGGGTTGGCCGCGTGGTGGCTGAACTGGCGGCACGCCAGCTTAAGCCGGTGCTGCTGGAACTGGGCGGCAAGGCGCCTTTGCTGGTGCTGGACGATGCCGATCTGGATGAAGCGGTGAAGGCGGCCGCCTTCGGCGCCTTCATGAATCAGGGCCAGATCTGCATGTCGACCGAGCGTATTGTGGTGGATAACGCCGTGGGCGATGATTTTGTGCGACGTTTTGCCGCCAAGGCCACATCCATGCCGGCCGGCGATCCGCGCCAGGGTAACGTGGCTTTGGGCGGATTGGTCAACCCGGAAGCCGTCGACCGCATCCTTACCCTGGTGGATGAAGCGGTGCGCCAGGGCGCCAAACTGGTGGCCGGCGGCACACGCGATGGCGCTGTGATGGCCGCCACCGTGCTGGATCATGTGACGCCGGCCATGCGCATCTATCATGAGGAAAGTTTCGGCCCGGTGGCCTGTGTGGTGCGGGTGAATGGCGACGAGGCGGCGGTGGCAACGGCCAACGACACCGAATACGGCCTTTCCGCCGCCGTGTTCAGCCGCAATATCCCGCGCGCGCTGGGCGTGGCACGGCGCATTGAAAGCGGCATCTGCCATATCAACGGCCCGACTGTGCATGATGAAGCCCAGATGCCGTTTGGCGGCGTGAAGGCTTCCGGCTATGGCCGCTTCGGCGGCAAGGCCGGCATTGAGCAATTCACCGAACTGCGCTGGATCACGCTGGAAACCCAGCCCGGCCATTATCCGATCTGAAGCCGGCAATGGGCAAACTTGCGGGCAAGAGCTGCGTGATCACCGGCGCCGCCGGCAGCCTGGGGCTGGCAGCGGCACGCCGCCTGCTGGCCGAGGGCGCCAGCCTGCTGCTGGTGGATCGTGATGCGGAAAAACTGGATGCCGCCGAACGCGCGCTTGCGGCGCCCGGGCAGGTGGCGGTTTGTGCCGCCGATGTGGCCGATAGCGGCGATTGCCAGGCTTATCTGGAAGCCGCCAGCGAACGCTGGGGCGGCATCGACGTGCTGTTCTGCAATGCCGGCATCAGCGGCGTGATCCGCCCGGTGACGGAATACCCCGAGGACGTGTGGGACCGCGTGCTGGCGGTTAACCTGCGCGCCGCCTTCCTGGCCTGCAAATACGGCCTGCCGCGCCTGCGCGATGGCGGCAGCATCGTGATGACTGCCAGCGTGGTGGGCGTGACCAGCGATCCCGGCATCTGCGCCTATGCCGCCTCCAAACATGGCCTGATCGGCCTGATGCGCACCGTGGCCAAGGAAGCTGCACCGCGCCGCATCCGCGTCAATGTGCTGGCGCCGGGGCCGATCGACAATGGCTTTCAGCGCCATGTGGAGGCCGGCTTGAGCCAGGCCATCGGCCAGGAAGCCGGCGCCTTCCTGGATGGCATCATTCCGTTGGGCCGCCATGGTTTGCCGGAGGAAATCGCCGAAGCCGTGCTGTTCCTGGCCAGTGACGCCAGCAGCTTCACCACCGGCAGCGTGCTGATGGCCGATGGCGGCATGCATATCTGAACCCTTCCACCAGCCAAGCAACCAGGAGCAAGCCCCATGCCCGAAGCCCCGAAAGCCGAATTCTGGCGCGACCTCAAGCCGATCAGCCCAGTTTTCAAGCCGGATGCGCTGCCGGAAGCCTATATCCGCAATGCGCCGAGCGATGACGAAAAACTTTATGTGCCGTTCACCGAAACCGTATCGTCGCGGCCCTTGTGGATTTCGCCGGCACAGAACAAGTGGTGCGACATCCTGATGGCCAAGGCGGCCGGGCTGGTGAACCGGCATTACCATCCGCATGAGGTGTTTGCCTATACCATCTCCGGCAAATGGGGCTATCTGGAGCATGACTGGACCGCCACGGCGGGCGACTTTGTGTATGAGACGCCGGGCGAGGGCCATACCCTGGTGGCCTATGAGCATGAACAGCCGATGAAAGTGTTTTTCATCGTCACCGGGCCGCTGATCTGGCTCGATGAAAACGGCAATTCCGCCGGGCATTTCGACGTGCATGACTATATCGGATTGTGCAAGGCGCATTACGAGAAGATCGGCCTCGGCGCCGATTACATCACATCGCTGTATCGCTGAGGCGCGACGCCCTTTCATCACTCCCACCGTCGTCATGCCCGGGCTTGACCCGGGCATCCCATTTTCCCAGGAATTCAGACATATTTGGAAAAAATGGGATGCCCGCTTTCGCGGGCATGACGATTATGGGGGCAGGTACACCCCGCCGCTTACTCGCCACAACCCAGGCGCTGGATCATGTCGGCTGGCACCGGCAGGCCCTTGAGCTTGCCGGGCTGGGCCGGATCGGCCTGGGCCAGCACGCGCTTTTCGCGGCCTTCCACCAGCAGAGTGCCGTCCTGGCGCCGGATCCGATGCAGCACCTGGAATGAGGCATTGCCCCAGGCGGCGATCTGGCTATGCACCGCGATGCGATCCTGCGCCGCTGCCGGGGCAAGGAATTTGGCTTCCACATTGACGATGGGAAAACCAATCGAGCCGATGCGGCGCAAGGCGGCCAGGTCATAGCCGGCATCGGCGAGCAGGCGCCAGGTGCCGCTATCGAACCAGGCCAGGTAATTCGGATAGAATACGATATCGGCCGGGTCGCAATCGCCCCATTGCACTTCCAGCGGCACCACTGAAACATGCGGCTTCAGTGCAACGGTTTCACTCGGCGGCATGGCGCGGCTCCAGCTTGTCGGCAATGGCGGCCAGGGTGCGGCCCAGGGTTTCGCCTTCAGGGTCTTTCAGCGCTGCGATGCGCGCCTGCATCAAGGCTTCGGCAGCCAGGCCCGGCGCCATGGCACCGGCCAGGGCCGGCAGGATCAGGTATTGCCGGATACGTTGGTAATTCTGCACGCCGCGCTGGAAGGTATCGCCATAACCCTTGATCAGCCGGGCGCATTCAGCGATTTCCAGGCCCAAAAGCGGATCCAGTGCCGCGCCGCGCCGGATCAGGTCGAGCCAGTCTTCAATCCGCGCCTGCTCCTCGGCAAAACGATGGCTGCGGCGGCGCCAGGGCTTCAACCCGGCCAGCAGACGGAAGCGCAGATAACCGCCCAGCCGATTGCTCGGCAGGGTCATGGCGAGATGCCATTTGCCAAGCCAGCCGCGCCGTTCGCTCAAACGCAGCAGCGGCACCGCCAGACGCGATGGCAGCAAACCAGCCAGTTCCTCGATGCCGGGCTTGAGGAAATCCGCCACCCGATAAGGCTGTCCAGCCTGGATGCGGGTTTCGCGCTCAATCGCCTTGAAGCGTTCCGGCTTGAGCTTGAGCTGCGCCACGCGGATCACATCCTCGCTGCTCATGCGCACCGCCAGATGCCGCGCCACCTCGCGCCGCAGCCGGCCATCACCATCCAGCGGCGCCAGGCTTTGCAGGCGATCCAGATAGAGCGCGGCATAGGCGGCATCCTGGTAATCGATCAGGCGCTTCACGCCTTCAGCAGCAAAAACCTGCGCCGCCTCGGGCAGGGCATCCACGCGCTGCGCCAGATCGGCCAGCGGCAACACGGCCTTGTCTGTGGCTTGCGCAGCCCGGGCCTGGGCCGCCGCGATCTCGCCGCGGGCATGCGCCAGGCCAAAGCGGAAGCCGGCCAGGTTGCTCTCCACCGCCTTGCCTTCATCACGGATGCCGGCCTCAAATAATTCCGGCGCCAGCGGCAGCGCGCCGCTGCCGGCCAGGGCGCCAAGCAGCACGGCATTGAGGATCGAACCGGACTCTTTCGCGGCCGCGTCCATGTCAAACAGGATGGCGGCACGGGCGCATTCGCGGGCGGCGCGGAACAGCCGCGAAGTATCGTAGCGGCCATCGCCCATGCCGCTTTTTTCCGCCACGGCGAAGATGCGATGCGTGGAAGCGATCAGCAATGTGCGATCCGGCGTGACATAGCCGTGCAGCATGGCGCGGCCGGCTTCAACAAATTCGCTGGCGATCATCACATCAACCTGGCCCAAACCGGGATTGAGGCACATCACCGGGCGGGCCGCAGAAACTTCCGGCCAGATTTCGATATAATAAGTCGTCGCGCCGGTGCGCTGCGCCACGCCCGGGATGGAGGTGGCCTGCACCGGATGGCCGGCGCGCTGGGCTGCGCCGCTGATCCAGTCGGTCAGCACACCGCCGCCTTCGCCGCCCAAAGCCGCAACCAACAGCGTGATCGGTTTAAGCTGGCTCATACCCGCGCCCCGCCGAGCCAGGTGATTACAGCGCCATGCAGGCGATGGCTCAGTTTGTCCCACCAGTTTGGGTTATGCACGATCTCGGTTTTGTAAAAGGACGGGCAGAGCACAGCGGCATGCGCCACTTCGCCGCAATGGCCGCAGCCAACACAGCCCTGATTGACATGCGCCACCGGATCGCTGCGCAACGGATCGGGATTGGGCTTGATGGTGAGCGACGGGCAGCCCGATAGCCGGATGCAGGAATGATCGCCGGTGCAGACCGCATCATCGATACCGAAGCGGGTGCGCAACACCCGCTCGCCGGCAGCCAGGGCCTTGGCTTCCTCGCCCTTGATGCGGCGCTGGCGCGCCAACTGGCATTCGCCCTCGGCGATAATCACCTTGAGGCCCTGCTGCGCCGTGCTGAGCGCCTCTTTCAGCGCGCCGGTCATGCCGGCCAGGCCATAGGAGCGCAGCCGGCGCACCCATTTTACACCCAGCGCCTTCAATGTGGTTTCGATATCGGCGCCGCCGCCCTGGCTGGCATCATGGCGGTTGCCGAGCGAGGACGGCAGGTATTGCACGCCGGTGGCCGAGGTATAGCCGTTTTGCAGCACGATCAGCACACCATCGCCGCGATTGAACAGCGATGAGGCGACGCCGGTGATCAGGCCATTATGCCAGAAGCCGCCATCGCCCATGATCGCCACCGGGCGGCGGCGCGAGATCGGTCCGACGCCGGCGGCCGAAGCCAGGCTCATGCCATAGCCGAGGATCGAATTGCCGACCGAGAAAGGCGCAAAGGTGGCCAGCGCATGGCAGCCGATATCGGCCGCCACATGCACCGGCCCGGTTTCCCGCTCCACCAGCTTGATTGCGGTGAAAACCGGGCGTTCCGGGCAGCCGGTGCAGAAAGTCGGCGGCCGCAGCGGCAAGTCCGGGCCGATCAATTCGGCGGCATGGGCGCGCTGCGCCTGGACGCGGGCAAAGGCTTCGCTGGGCGCTGCCAGATCAAGCGCCGGCTGCGCCTTGGGCAGCCAGGCCAGCAGGCCACGGGTCAGCACCTCGATGGTATATTCACCGGCCATCGGCAACACATCCTTGCCGGCCAGGCGCAAGTTCAGATCGGCGCGGCGAAGGATGCTGCCGATCGCCTGTTCGAGATAATCCGGGCCACCTTCCTCAACCACCAGCAGATGGCTTTTGTCGGCGCAGAAATCGGTGATCTGGCTTGGCGCCAGTGGATGCGTGACATTCAGCACCAGCAACGGCAGCCGCGATTTGCCGAAAGCATCGGCCAGGCCAAGATTGCCCAAGGCACGCAGCAGCGCGTTATAGATGCCGCCCTGCACGATGATGCCGCAATCAGCTAGCTCTCCCGGCATCACTTCATTCAGGCCATGCTCCAGGATGAAGCGCTGCGCCGCCGGCAGGCGTTGTTCAAATTTCAGTTTTTCCTGGCGAAACGTGGCGGGCGGATGCGCCAGGTGCTCGTAATTAAATGCTGCCGGCCCGACCCGGGCATTGCGCGACACATTGGCCGGCAGATTATCGGCAGCGGCGAAACTGCCGGTGACATGGCAGGCGCGAATGCGCAATTCCAGCATCACCGGCGTGTTGCTGGCTTCCGACAGTTCAAAGCCTTTTTCAACACAGCGCACAATGCTGGCCAGTTCGGGCCGCGGATCAAGCAGCCACATCGACGATTTCAGCGCATAGGCATGGCTGCGTTCCTGGATCACACTGGCGCCTTCGCCATAATCTTCGCCGATCACAATCAGCGCGCCGCCGATCACACCCGGCGAGGCAAGATTCGACAACGCATCGGAAGCCACATTGGTGCCGACGATGGATTTCCAGGTGACGGCGCCACGCGCCGGATAATTGATCGAGGCGCCGAGCAACGCCGCTGCCGAGGCTTCATTGGTGCAGGTTTCAAGATGGATGCCGAGTTCATCCAGGATATCCTGCGCCTGCACTAATACATCGATCAGATGTGATACCGGCGCGCCCTGATAGCCGCCAACATAGGAAACGCCGGATTGCAGCAATGCCTTGGTGACGGCGAGGATGCCCTCGCCGTGAAAAACCTCGCCCTGCCCCAGGCGCAAAGCCTGAATTTCCTTGGCGAATGAGCGTTCCATGCGTGTTTTCTCCCTTGCTGGGCAAGGTGGCATGGAAGCCCGCTGCCGGTCAAGAAACAGTTTGATCTCAAACTAATTTCCGGCCTAATCTGGCGCACCAACAATGACGGCGCCGCCGCTATCCCGGCAACGGGGCGAGCGGGCCGCAAACCGGAGGAAACCAGCTTATGTCGATCAAGGCCAGTCTCTTTTTATCTGCCGCGTTGTTTGCCGTTGCCGCACCGGCCGCCCTGCTGCCTGCCCAGGCGCAGGACAAGCCGGTGACCTTGCGGCTCGGCCATTGGCTGCCGGCGCAGCACCCGTTGCAGGCCGGTTTCACCGCCTGGGGCGCGGCAGTGGAGAAAGCCTCCGGCGGCACGGTGAAAACGCAGATTTTCCCGGCGCAGCAGCTTGGCGCTGCCAAGGATCATTACGACATGGCGCGTGACGGCGTGGCCGATCTCACCTATGTCAATCCGGGCTACACGCCGGGCCGCTTTCCGGTGATTGCCGGCAGCGAACTGCCCTTCCTGCTCGCCAATGCCAAACAGGGTTCGGCCGCACTCGACTCCTGGTATCGCCCTTATGGCCAGAAGGAAATGAGCGATGTGAAACTCTGCCTGACCTGGGCGCATGACGCGGCGACGTTTCACGGCAAGGTTCGCATCAGCAAGCCCGACGACCTGAAGGGCAAGAAGATTCGCCCGGGCAATGCCACCATGGCCCGCCTGGTGACCATGGCCGGCGGCGTGAATGTGCAGGTGGCGGCGCCGGAAGCGCGTGAATCGCTGGAGCGTGGCACCGCCGATGCCATCACCTTCCCGTGGGACAGCCTGTTTGTGTTCGGCATCGACAAGGTGGCGAAACTGCATATGGATGCGCCGCTCTATGTCAGCAACTTTGTGCTGGTGATGAACAAGGCCAGCTATGCCAAGCTGTCTGACAACCAGAAGAAGGCGGTGGATGCCAATTGCAACACCGACGCTGCTTTGGCGCTGGCCGGGCCATGGGCCGATGTGGAATCGGCCGGCCGCACCAAGCTGCGCGCCATGCCGGATCATGAATTCGTCAAGCCAAGCGACGCCGACATGGCAGCCTGGCGCAAGATTGGCGACGAGATGACCAAGATCTGGTATGATGACGTGAAGAAGGTTGGCGTGGATGGCGAGAAAGCGCTGGCCGATCTGAAGGCCGAATTGAAGAAGCGTGACAGCGCGGCTTTCTGAGGTTTTGATTTTGCGATGGCGGGGCCGGGCGCCCCGCCATTGTTATATTGCTTGGCGGGGGAGCCAGGATGAATCGCTTCATCGACAGGGTCGAGCTGATTGCCGGCCTGCTGCTTGGCTTGGTTGCCCTGCTTACCTTCATTACCGTGCTGCTGCGCTGGCTGTTCAGCTTCGGCCTGCCGGATTCGTTTGATTTCTCGCGCCTGCTGCTTGGCACCGCGATGTTCTGGGGCATCGCCCTGGCCGGTTTTCATAACCGCCATATCCAGGTGGATGGTTTCTGGGAAATGGCGCCACGCTGGGGCCGCCGCCTGATCGATATTTTTGCCACCGCCATCACTCTGGCCTTCATGGCACTCTTCGCCTGGATGGTGAAGGACAAGGTGCTGAGCACGCTTTACAGCCATGAGCAGACATTTGACCTGCGCCTGCCGGTCTGGCCGTTTCATGCCCTGGCGGCATTGGGCGTGCTGCTGGCGGCAATGCTGCTGTTGCTGCGCCTGGCGCGGCTGCTGGCCGGCAAGCGGGTGGATACCCGCAGCGACGAGGTTTTCTAGTGGATCAGGATATTGTGGCCGTTGTCGGCTTTGTGCTGCTGTTTGTGCTGATGCTGCTGCGCGTGCCGGTGGGTGTGGCGATGGGCATTGTCGGCGTGGGCGGTTTCGGCCTGTTGGCTACCACCAAGCCGGCGCTGAACCTGCTGGCGCAATCGCCGATCCGGGTCGCCACCGATTACGATCTGGCGGTGATCCCGATGTTCATCCTGATGGGCTGCTTCGCTTCCGCCGCCGGCATGAGCCGCGAGTTGTTCCGCGCCGGCGAAGCCTGGTTCGGCCATCGCCGCGGCGGCCAGGCCATGGCCACGGTGGCGGCCTGCGCCGGCTTTGCCGCCATCAACGGCTCGTCGGTGGCCACCGCCGCCACCATGACCAATGTGGCTTTGCCGGAAATGCGCCGTGCCGGCTATCATCCCGGCTTCTCCACCGGCGTGATCGCCGCCGGCGGCACGCTGGGCATCATGATCCCGCCCTCGGTGATCTTTGCGCTATACGGCATCCTGACCGAGCAGGATATCGGCAAGCTGTTCATCGCCGGCATCATCCCGGGCCTGCTGGGTGTGGCGTTTTACCTGCTGACGATCCAGCTCGTCGGCTGGTGGCGGCCCGATTGGCTGCCACGCGGCCCGCGCACCGCCTGGCGCGAACGCCTGGCCGCCCTGCGCGATATCTGGGCCACCGGGCTGTTATTCATCGGCATTGTCGGCGGCATGTATGGCGGCATCTTCACCGCCACCGAGGCTGCCGGCTGCGGCGCCTGTGGTGCGCTGCTGATCGGCATCGCACGCGGCCGGCTCGGCTGGACCGAGATCAAGGCCAGCCTGGTGGAAGCGGTGCGTACCGGCGGGTCAATCTTCACCATCGTGGTAGGCGCCTTCCTGTTCGGCTATTTCCTGGTGATCACGCAGACACCGCAGAAGGTAAGTGAATTCCTCACCGGCCTGCCGGTTGGGCCTTATGGCGTGCTGGTGCTGATCCTGATCATGTATCTGGTGCTCGGCGCGCTGATGGACGAACTGGCGATCATCCTGGTGACCGTGCCGATCATCTATCCGGTGATGCAGCAACTCGGCTTCGATCCGATCTGGTTCGGGGTCATCATCGTGATGGTGACGTCGCTGGGCATGGTGCTGCCACCGGTGGGGATCAATGTTTTTGTGATTAATTCAATCGCCCGCGATGTCAGCCTGGGGCGGATTTATATGGGCGTGATGCCGTTTGTGCTGATGGATCTTGTGCGGCTGGCTTTGCTGGTGCTGTTTCCGGCCCTGGCGTTGTATCTGCCGGGGCATATGAACTGACCATGGCAGCACCACGCAAATCAGCCGCCAAACCGAAGCCCGCAGCCAGCGGCCACGGCCTGGATTTTGGCCGCCTGCCGGATTATTACGGCTATCACCTGCGTATGGCGCAATTGGCCGATTACGCCGACTTTGCCCGCGAGGCCGGGCCGGATGCGGTCTCGCCCGGGCGCTTCAGCCTGCTCACCCTGCTGGCGCATAATCCCGGCATCACCCAGAGCGCGCTGAGCCAGGCGGTGGGCCTGGACAAATCCACTCTGACCCCGGCGCTGGATCAACTGGTGCGCAAGGGCCTAGTGCTGCGGCGCAAGGCGGCCAGCGACAAACGCTCCTATGCCCTGTCGCTCAGCGCCAAAGGCCATGCCCTGCTGACCCGGCTGACCGAAGGCGTGGAACGGCATGAAGCCAATGTGGCCGCCCTGCTCAGCCCGGCCGAGCGCAGGCAGTTCATCACCCTGCTCAAACGCATCACCCAGGGTTTGAAAGAACGGGGCTAATCCTGTTCTAGCCGGCCGCGCAGCTTGGCCAGGGCCAGGCGGATACGGCCCTTCACGGTGCCGAGCGGCAGTTTTTCGCGCTCGGCGATATCGCGATGTGAGATATCCCCGAAGAAGGCCAGATCAAGCAGCCGGCGCTGTTCCGGCGGCAATTCGGCCAACGCGGCGCGCAGCCGGGTTTCGGCCTGGGCCTGATCCATGGCAGCGCCCGGCTCAGGCGGCGGGTCGGGCAGCAGGGCGGGGTCTTCCGGGTCAAATTCCGGCCGCCGCTCGCGCCGCAGCCGGTCGATGCGCTTGTTGCGCGCAATGGTGAAAATCCAGGTTGCCACCGAAGCCTGGGCCGGATCAAAACTGGCCGCCTTGCGCCACAATGTGACCAGACTTTCCTGCGCCAGTTCCTCGGCCACATCCTCGGGCGCGCCCTGGCGCAGCATGTAGCCTTTCACCCGTGGCGCAAAATGCGCAAACAATTCGGCAAAGGCGGCGCGGTCGGCTGCTTGCGCCACACGGTGCAGAAGTTCGGCCTGATGCTCCCGGTCCATGCCCGCATGGTGCTTGATGCCGCGCCACTATGCAAGGCGGGCCAATGGCTTAGAGCGTGTTGCGAAAGGGGGTGGAAAACCCGCCGCCGCATCGCTATGTTCCCCGCAATGATCACCCGTCTCTCCATTTCGGTTCTGGCGCTGGCCCTGGCGTCGGCCTGCGGCTTTGCTGCCATGGCAGCACCGGCCCAGGCACAGAATCAAGGCCAGAGCCAGCCAGGCAAAAGCGCTGCTGCGCCGCAGGCCGAGCCAGGCAAGGCGAAACGGCCGGAAACCAAGCGTATCGGCAGTTTTCATGGCTGGCAGGCCTATCAGCTTGACGGCAAGGATGGCCGCACCTGCTATCTGCATGGCCTGCCGCAGAAGCAGGAACCGGCCACTGCCAAACGCGGCGAAATCTACCTGCTGGTAACGCATAAGCCGGCCAGCAAAACCCGCAACGAGGTCAGTATCGTGTTCGGCTATCCGCTGAAGCCGGAAAGCCCGGCCAAGGTCAGCATCGGCAAGGATAACCTGGCCATGTTCACCCATGGCGAGGCGGCCTGGGCGCCGGATGCCAGCACCGATGCCAAACTGGTGGATGCGCTGAAAAAGGGCCGCCAGTTGGTGGTGCAGGGCCAATCGGCGCGCGGCACCAGCACCACCGATACCTATGACCTGAACGGCTTTGGCGATGCCCTGAAAGCCATCGACAAAGCCTGTCCGCTGGCGGGAGCCGGTTCATGAGCGCCGCCCTTGTGCCCGACATCCAGGCCCGCCCGGCCGCCGCCACCGCGCCTCTGGCCGGCAACGCGCCGGTGGAATTGCTCGGCCTGACCCGGGCCGAGATCGCCGCCGCGCTGGTCGAGGCCGGCGAGGCCGAGAAGGCCGCCAAGATGCGCGCCAATCAGCTCTGGCATTGGATCTATTATCGCGGCGCGCGCGATTTCAGCACCATGACCACGCTGGCCAAGGATTTGCGCGAGCGCCTGGCGCAGCGTTTCCAGGTTGGCCGCCCGGGCGCCAGCCGTGACCTCAAAAGCACCGACGGCACACGCAAGTGGCTGCTGCGCTTTGCCGATGGCGAGGAAGCCGAGGCAGTGCATATCCCGGAAGAGGATCGCGGCGCGCTGTGTGTTTCCAGCCAGGTCGGCTGCACACTCACCTGCCGCTTCTGCCATACCGGCACGATGAAGCTGGTGCGTAATCTCAGCCCGGCCGAGATTGTTGGCCAGGTGATGCTGGCGCGCGACTGCCTGGAGGAATGGCCCTCGCCCAAGGATGGCCGCATGCTGTCCAACATCGTGATGATGGGCATGGGCGAGCCGCTGTATAATTTCGACAATGTGGCCAAGGCGCTGCGCATCGTGATGGATAACGAGGGTATCTCGATCTCCAAGCGCCGCATCACGCTGAGCACTGCCGGCGTGGTGCCGATGATCGGCCGCTGCGGCGCCGAGCTGGATGTCAACCTGGCGATTTCACTGCATGCGGTGCGCGACGATATCCGCGATGTGCTGGTGCCGATCAACAAGAAATACCCGATCAAGGACTTGTTGCAGGCCTGCGCCGATTATCCCGGCCTGAGCAATGCGCGCCGCATCACTTTTGAATATGTGATGCTGAAAGGCATCAACGACAGCTCGGCCGATGCGCGCGAATTGGTGCGGCTGCTGAAGGGCATTCCGGCCAAGGTGAACCTGATCCCGTTCAACCCCTGGCCCGGCGCGCCCTATGAATGCAGCAGCAACAACACGATCAGCCAGTTCAGCGAGATTGTGTTTAATGCCGGTTATTCCTCGCCGGTGCGCACGCCACGTGGCCGCGACATCATGGCCGCCTGCGGCCAGTTGAAATCCGACAGCGTGAAACGCTCCAAGGCCGATATCCTGCGCGAGCAGCAGGCCAAGGAAGCCGCCGCCGCCCCAATGCCGGCGGTGGTGCAGGCCGAGGCCGGCTGATGCGCGGCGCGGCGGCCTTGCTGGTGTTTATGCTGCTGCCCGGCCTGGCCGGCGCCGATACACGTGGCCAGGCCGGCGAGTTCATCGGCACCGGGCCGGCCGCCTATGCCGCCGATGCCAACCAGGTGGCGGGCTTTGCCGGGCCGGATCAATGGATCATTCCGCGCTATTACCAGCGCCTGCGCGACGACCAGCACCGCGCCAAGGCCAGCCGCAAGAACATGCCGCGCGACCTGCCTGCCGGCCTGAGCCAGCGCCCGGCCAAAGGCGCTATGCTGCCGATGAACTTCGTGCGCGAGCTGCTGCCCAGCGCGCTGCTGCGCGACCTGCCGGCTCTGCCCGGCGGCATCGAACGGCTGGTGATCGCCCAGGATGTGGTGCTGCTGCGTGGCGACGGCCTGGTGCTCGACGTGCTGCCCAACGTGGTGCGCTAGGCGTGGTGCGCTAGGCGTGGTGCGCTAAAACCCGTCCGGGTCACGGCAGCCGGTGCTGGGGCGCGGCTCTGGCTTGAGGCCATTGAGCGCGGCGATATCCGGCCACCATTGGCTGGCGCGCAGCCGGCATTCCAGCAGGTCGCGGCGGAACTCGGCCTTGCTTTCCGCATGCGTGTCATTCCAGGCAGCATCGAGAAACCGCAAGGCCAGTTCATACTGCCCGCCATAGATCAGATCGAGCGTGGTGCGGAACAGCCGGGGCGGCACACCACGCGGCGGCCCGCCGAGAAAACTGCCCTCGCCGCTGGTCCAGATTTCCGCCAGGCGCAATTGCCGCGCCTCGGCTTCCAGCCGCGCCGGATTGGGCACAGCGCGGCGCATCAGCTGCGGCGCCAGCCGGTATTGCCCGGCAGCGGGATCAAATTTCAGCACCACACGCGGCATGGCCGATTGCGAATAGGCGGCGCGCCAGAACACATAGGCGTCATCTTCCAGCACAATCTCCAGACCGGCCTCGGCATCACGCTGCTGGAAACGCGGCAGGCCGTCACCGCCCGGGATTGTGGCGAGCTGGCGCGGCATAGGCCCCAATTCGATCAGGTGCAACGTGTAGCAGCAGCGCGCCCCACCCGACCAGCCGACGAGGGCGAATTGCGGCCGGCCGGTGCCGGCGATGTCGCTGCCCAAGGGCGGCAGCCGGCCTTCATGGCCGGTGAGTGCCGGATCGAGCCAGTGATCCTTGATGGTGAGCAGGGTTGCGCCATCGCGGCGCAGTTCAAACACCTGCTCGATGATGGCGGGCTGGCGCCCGGCACGTTCCTGCGCCGCCACCTCGGCCGGCGGCAGGCCGAGTTTGCTGGTCAGCACCAGGCGGTAATCGCCATAGGGCCGGTCCCATTCCAGGCGCTGCCAGTCGGCTGGCGCCAAGGCAGGTTGCGCACCGGCCACATCGCTGACCGGTGTATTCGGCGCCAGGCAGAAGGCGAGCAGCAGCAGGATGAGGCGGGGCAAGCGGGGCATGCTGCCTGTATCGCCGCCGATTCAGGCGGCATTACGGCGCCGGTTGGGCCGCTTTAAGGAGTTTCAACTCGGCTTCCAGTTCCGCAATGCGGTTTTCGTAGCGCGCCAGCACCGGGGCGATATCGGCGGCGGAAACCCGCTGCGTGATATGCTGCGGGCAATTGATCGCCCAGAGATCAAGATGGAACAGGATGGCGCGTTCCGGCCGCGCCTGATAGTCCGGATCGGCCAGCTTTTGCAGCAGCACGGCATCGCCTTCCACCACCTCGGCGCGACCCCACAACTTGATGCGGCGTTGCAGGGCGTAATCCACCACAAAGATGAAGGCCTGCGGATTTTCGCTCAGATTGCCCAAGCTGATATATTGCCGGTTACCGCGGAAATCGGCGAAACCGAGTGTCTTTTCATCCAGCACTTTGAGGAAGCCCGGCGGGCCGCCGCGATGCTGGATATAAGGCTGACCGGCAGCACTGGCGCTGCCGAGGAAAAAATGATCGCGCTCGGCCAGGAAGGCAGCGAGATCGGCATTGGCGGTATCAAACCAGCCGGCACCGATGCGGCCCGCCGCTGCCCGGCGGCTGCCGCGCGCCAGCTGCGCCTGTTTCACGGCCTCGGTATAGGCAATATCCAGCGGATCGTTCATGGCGCCAGGATAGGGCGGGTGGCGCCAAAATGAAGCCTCAATCCGCGAATTGCTGGGCGATGGCGTGGAAATCCGCCTGGATCGCCAGGAAGGCATCCACGATGCGCGGATCAAAATGGCTGCCACGGCCTTCCTGGATCAGCCGCACGGCTTCCTCATGCGGGAAAGCCGGCTTGTAGATACGCTTGCTGATCAAGGCGTCATACACATCGGCCAGCGCCATCAGGCGGCCGGAAAGCGGGATCGCCTCGCCGGCCAGGCCGGCCGGATAGCCGCTGCCATCCCATTTCTCATGATGCGTGGCGGCGATATCGCAGGCATGGCGCAGGAAGGCGCGATCACCTTCCTCCAGATCCTGCAATGCCGCCTCGATCGCATCGCGGCCCAATTGCGCATGGCGCTTCATGATGCCGAATTCATCCGCCGTCAGCCTACCCGGCTTGAGCAGGATGGCATCAGGAATGCCGACCTTGCCGATATCATGCAAGGGAGCGGATTTGTACAGCAGACTGATGGTTTCGGCATCCAGCTGGGCGGCAAAAGCCGGCAGATCGCGCAAGGCTTCGGCCAGCCGGCGGACATAATTCTGCGTGCGGCGGATATGGTTGCCGGTTTCGTTGTCGCGCGTCTCGGCCAGCGAGGCCAGCGCCATGATCACCGCATCCTGGATGGCGCGCAGGCTGCGGGTGCGGCGCTGCACTTCACTTTCCAGATAGCTGTTCTTGTCCTTGAGGAAATCCGCCGCATCCTTGAGCCGCAGATGGTTGCGCACGCGGGCCAGCACAATCGGCGGGCTGATCGGCTTGGCGATGTAATCCACTGCGCCCAGATCAAGGCCGAAGCGTTCATCCTCAACATCCACCTTGGCGGTGAGGAACACCACCGGGATATCGCGCGTCGCCGGATCGGCCTTGAGCCGGCGGCAGACTTCGTAGCCATCCATCTCCGGCATCATCACATCGAGCAGGATAAGATCCGGCGCCGGCACGGCCGTGGCGATGCGCAAGGCGGCGGCGCCGCTATTCGCCACCTTGACGCGATAGCGGTCTTTCAGCAGGCCGTGCAGCAGGGCAAGGTTATCGGGCGTGTCATCCACCGCCAGCACAGTGGGGCGCACCGGCGCCGGAATATCATCATTCATGCTCATCACGTCGTCTCTGCCGCCACCGCCTGGGCAAGCAATTGTGCCGCTGCCGGCAGGTCATAATCCCCCAGAGCGGCCGCCAGCCCGGCCTGGGCCGAGGCACCAAAGCGGGCGCCGAGCGCGGCAGCATGGTCATCGAAGAAATCCCGCGCCGCCGGATCGTCATCGGCCAGCAGGGTCTGCAAGCGCTGCAACGCGGCATTTTCCAGCGGCGCAGCCTGTGCGGCTTGTGCGGTCTCTGCCGGCAGCATCCGCACCAGCAACGCATCGATGGCATCCAGCACATGCTGCAAGGCGGCATCAAGCTGTTCCAGTTCATCGGCCAGGGCGGCGCCTGGGCAGCCCTGCTTGATTGCCGCTTCCAGCCGGGCGGCGGCGGCGGCCACGGCTTCGGCGCCAATATTGCCGGCCAGGCCGCGCGCGGTATGCGCCTCGCGCTCAGCAGCAGTGCAATCCTCCACAGCCAGCGCCGCCTGCACACGCTGGATCACCTGGCGCTGGCCGGCGGCATATTTGCCCAACATGGCGAGATACCGATCCTGCTGGTTCAGCACCCGGCGCAGCCCGGCCGGCACATCCAGCAACAGGGCCAGCGGCGCGAAGATTGCCGGCACGGTGATCGGCGTGCTCTGCGGCATGGCCAGGCTCGCCGCCGGTGCCAGCCAGCGCGCCAGCGTGTCATACAGCAGATCAGGATTAATCGGCTTGGCCAGATGATCATTCATGCCGGCAGCCAGGCAGGCAGCGCGGTCCTGCGCCATGGCATTGGCGGTCATGGCGATGATCGGCAATGCCGCGAACTGGCTCTGGGCGCGGATGGCGCGGGTGGCGGCCAGGCCATCCATCACCGGCATCTGCATGTCCATCAGCACCAGATCATATTGTTCATGGTCCAGCCGGTGCAGCGCCTCGCGGCCATCATGCGCCGCTGCCACCTGGATGCCCACGGCGCGCAGCAGATCGCAGGCCACATCGCGATTGAGTTCGTTATCCTCCACCAGCAGCACGCGGCGGCCACGCAGCAGGCCGGATTGATCCGGCGACAATTCACTGAATGGCGCGGCATCATGTTGCGGAGCGCTGCCCAACAACATGCGCACGGCACAATCAAACAACAGCGAGCCGTTCACCGGCTTGACCAGGATATCATCCAGCCCGGCCGCCTCGGCCTGGCGCAACACATCCTCGCGGCCATAGGCGGTGACCAGCACATGCGCCACACCCGCCGCTTGCGGCCGCGTGGCGCGCAGCCGGCGCACGGTTTCCAGGCCATCCATTTCCGGCATGCGCCAGTCAACAAAAGCGATGTCGTAGCTTTCGGTTTCGGCCAGGCGCAATGCCTCGGCACCGCTGGCCGCCTGCACCACGCGGAACTGCATCGCTTCCAGCATGTCGGCGATGGTGGCCCGCGCGCTGGCATTGTCATCCACCAGCAAAGCGGTGCGGCCATTCAGCGCCGGCTCGGCATGGCGCTGGCCGGGCTGGTTGCGGCCCTTGCCGAGCCAGGCGGTGAACCAGAATTCGCTGCCCTGGCCAAGCTGGCTGCTGACCCCGGCGCTGCCGCCCATCATCTCGGCCAGGCGACGCGAAATCGCCAGGCCCAGCCCTGTGCCGCCATAGCGCCGCGTGGTGGAGGCATCGGCCTGCTGGAAAGACTGGAACAGGCGCGGCAATTCATCCTCGGCGATGCCGATGCCGGTATCCCGCACGGTAAAGCGCAGCCGCACACTGTCGCCATCCACCACTTCCTGGCGCACCTGGATCACCACTTCGCCGGCTTCGGTGAACTTCACCGCATTGGTGGCATAATTGATCAGCACCTGGCCAAGCCGCAGCGGATCGCCCACCAGATCGGTGGGCAGATCGGACGGCAGATCAAAGATCAGTTCCAGGCCCTTGGCATTGGCGCGTTCCGCCACCACGTCGGACACGCCCACCAGCACACCTTCAAGATCAAACTCGACCCGCTCCAGCACCAGCTGATCGGCCTCGATCTTGGAGAAATCCAGCACGTCGTTGACGATGCCGAGCAGATGCCGGCCGGATTGCTGGATCTTGCGCACATAATCGCGCTGGCGCGGCCCCAATTCGGTCTTGAGCAGCAGATGCGCCATGCCGATCACGGCATTGAGCGGCGTGCGGATTTCATGGCTCATATTGGCCAGGAACATGGATTTGGCCTGGTTGGCCGCTTCGGCGCCCTGACGTGCCGTCTCCAGTTCCTGCTGCGCCCGGCGCCGCTCGGTAATATCGCGCAGGATGCCGGTGAGCAGCAATTCGCCGTCTATGCTGGCTTCGCTGACCGACAATTCCACCGGCACCAGCGCACCATCCTTGCATAACGCTTCGGTCTCGTATTCGGTGGCGGTAAGCTGCGCCAGTTCGCCGCGTGCCCGGCGGCGCAATTGTTTGCCGAAGTCGCTCGACGCCAGGCCGGGCAGCAAGGTTGCGACATTCAGCTCGCGCGCTTCCTCGGCGCTATAGCCAAAAATGCGTTCCGCGCCACGGCTCCAATGCTGCACCTGGCCCTGGGCATTGGCGGTGACGATCCCGTCATTGGCGCCATCAAAAATCGCTTGCAGCCGGGTGCGGTCGGCGCGCAATTCACGCTCCAGCCCGCCACGCCGCTCAATTTCCGCCGCCAGCCTGATCGCGGTTTCAAACTGCCGGCCGGCAAAACCGGCCGCCAAAGCAATGGCGGCAACACAGAAGGTGAAAGCCGCAATCAGCAGCGCCATCGTGGTGGGTTCCAGCGCCGCCGTGATCTGGGTGGGGGCCGCTGTGGGATAAAACCGCGCCGCCGCCATCGCCGTGTAATGCATGCCCGGCACGGCGCAGCCCATGATCGCGGCGGCCAGCGGCGTGGAATAGGTGGCGAGCAAAGGCTGCAATTGCAGCAGGAAACGCACTCCCAGCGCAATGAAGGCCAACAGCACGGCCACGCCGACCGACAGCGCCACCAGCGGAATATCATAACGCAGCAGCGCATCCAGCCGCATCGCCGCCATGCCGGTGTAATGCATGGCGCCGATGCCGCCGCCCATCAACACGGCGCCAAGCAGCAGCCGCAGCCAGGAGAAGCCGCGCGGATCGGCGATCACTACCAGCGCCACCGCACTGGCCAGCACGCCGGGCAGCATGGAGAGCAGTGTTACCCAGGGATCATAGGCAATGGCGCAAGGCAGGCCAAAAGCCAGCATGCCGATGAAATGCATCGACCAGATGCCGCCGCCCATGCTGACACCGCCGCCGGCAATCCAGGCAAAACGCGCGCCGGGTGTGCGCGCCGCCGCCACGCGGTTCGACAGCGACAAGGCAATGAAAGCGGCGAGCACGGCAATGAACACCGACAACGCCACCAGTTCCGGTTCATAGGAACCGAGTAATGGCAGCGAGTCGGCGCTGAAGTCCCGGATCGGGCGGAAGTAACTATCCAGTTGCAGCATGCTGGGAATGATGTACCGCCAGCCGCAAAGTTGGGCAACTGATTAATATCGAGTCGCAACAATGGCGACGGATACACGGCTTGCGGGAATGCGACAAAATGAAACGGGCGATGGCTGGGGGGAGCCATCGCCCGACGCCTTCCCGGTGAGGTGCGGCGCTGCCGTGGCTGTGAGAGGGGATCACGGCTACATATGATACGAAGCCAATGGGCGGCTGGATCACAGCTATTTCTTGAAAAAGCGCACCAAGCCGGAAAGTTCGGCGGCCTGGCTGGTCAGGGCCTGGGCGGCGGCGCTGGTTTCTTCCACCAGGGCGGCATTGCGCTGGGTCATCGCATCCATGTCGCTGGCCGCCTTGCTGACCTGCTCGATGCCGGCGGCCTGTTCGCGACTGGCGGTAGCGATTTCAGCAATCAGCGCACTGACGGTCTGGATCGCGCCGCTGACTTCGGTGAGCGCGCTGCCGGCGCGGTTGGCCATGCCGACGCCATTGCGGATATGGCCGCCCGAGGCATCAACAAGCTGGCGGATCTGCTTCGAGGCCGCCGCCGAACGTCCGGCCAGGCTGCGCACTTCCTGCGCCACCACGGCAAAGCCCTTGCCGGCTTCACCAGCCCGCGCCGCTTCCACAGAAGCATTCAGCGCCAGCAGATTGGTCTGAAACGCAATCTCGTTCATCAGGCTGACAATCTCGCCGATCTTGTCGGCGGATTCCTCAACCTGGCGCATCGACTGGATCAAATCCTGCGCCAGCGCGCCGCCGGCCCCCGCCTTGTCACGCGCCTGGCGCGCCATCGCATCGGCCTCGATGGCATTCCCGGCATTCTGCCGCACGGTCTGGGCAATCTGCTGCATGGTGGCGGCGGTTTCTTCCAGCGCAGCAGCCTGGCTTTCGCTGCGCTGCGCCAGGTCCAGGCTGCCCTGGGAGATTTCCTCAGACGCGCCCTGCACCGTTTCCGCGCTCTGCGCTAGCCGGCCGGAGAAATCGCGCAGCAAGGCGGCCATGCGATTGGCGCTCTGCTTCAATTCGCCAAAGATGCCGCCATAATCACCCTGCACTTCCAGGCTCAGATCACCATGGCCCAAAGCTTCGGTGACACTGGCCAACTCGCTGGTCATGTTCTGCAACATGCTGGTGAGGTGATTGAGCTGCTGGCTCAATTGCAGGAAAAAACCTTCCTTGCCATCGGGCGCCACCCGGCTGGAAAGGTCGCCGGCCACCACGCGGGCGACAAAATCCGCCACCTCGCCGGCCGCCACTTTCTCGCGCGCCTGGGCTGCGGCGCGGGCCTGGGCCTCGGCTTCCTGACGCGCCTGGGCCCGGCGCGCTTCCAGCAGACGCTGCGCGGCGCCTTCCTGCGCAGCGGCATGGCGGCCACGCAATTCCGCCAGCGCACCATTGCCGCCGCCAACAATGGCGAGGCCGAAACGCATGCCGCGGGCAAAAAGCTGCACCAGGCGGCGTTCGGCGGCATCCATCTCCACACCGGCCAGAGCGCGCAGATCGGCCGCCACGCGGTCACGCACCTGATTGACCACGGCAATGCGCCTTGTGGCTTGATCGAACCAATGCGGCGCCGCCACACCGCCGACATGGCCGAGCGCAAAACCTTCATACACTTTGCTGCGCAAAGCCAGCAGATCGGTCCAGGCCACATCCTGGCGCGCCTGTTGCAGCATCGCTGCCTGTTCCGGCGTAGCGCGGGCGGCGAAGGCGGCGAAATCGGCTTCCTGCATATAGGCCAGCGCCATGTAGCGCTGATAGACCGGCAGTTCGAACCGTCCCGCCGCCAGCGCAGCCGAGCCGGTGGCGCGTTCCTGAGCGGATTTCTCCAAACCTTCCAGCAGCGCAATGAAGGCATCCAGCATGCGGATCAGGCGCGGATGCTCCAGCGCCAGGCCGATCTGCAACAGGGTTTCGAGTTCGCTGCGTACCGCCTGGGTCCAGTTCTGGAACGATTGTGGCGCATTGAATTGCAGCGCATCGATCGCCGGCCGGGCAGCGCGGGCGCGATCCAGCCCGGCCGTGGCGGCATCGGCTGCCGCCACCAGCGGCTTCAGCAAAGCAAAGGCCCGGCAGGCTTCAAGCGCCACCTGCCGGGCCGCTATCCGTTCATTCAGTGCCTGCCGCGCCTTGGCCAATTCCGGCTTGAATTGCTGCCCCTTGCTGCCGATGTAAAGTGCGCTTGAGCCACGTTCGCCTTGCAGGCAATGCAGCACGTCGCTGACCGCGATGGCATAGCCGATGGCGGCACGGGCTTCCTGGGCCTGGGCCGCCAGACGCTGGCGCTGGGCCAGGCGCTTGGCGGCATAGGCGATGAAATCAAGCAGTTCTATTGGGTCGGGCAATCAGCAGGACACTCCATTCCGGGGGGGCTTGGCTGGCTTTTTTTGTTTTTCTTAGTAACGCTTGTAATCGAGGAACTTGCCGGTCATCACGATCTTGACGCGATCACCCTTGGGATCGGGCAGGCGTTCCATCGTCATGTTGAAATCAATCGCCGACATGATGCCGTCGCCGAATTCCTCGTGGATCAATTCCTTCCAGGTAGTGCCGTAAACCTGCACCAGCTCGTAGAAGCGATAGATCGTCGGATCGGTCGGCGGCCCCGGCGGCAGCGAGCCGCGATACGGCACTTCGGTCAGCAAAGTCTCTTCCAGCTTGCTGAGGCCAAACAGCTTGGCCGCCTTCTTGGCCTGCTCCGGCAGCAGCTTCATCTGGCCGAGCAGGCCGCAGGTGAGGTAGATGGTCGATTCCTTGGGATCGATCTTCTTGGTGATGTCTTTCCAGGTCCAGCCCTTGAGGCGCTTGGCATCCAGGATCTTCTCGGTCACTTCGCTGCGCTGCACTTTTTTTCTCCTTGGTCCTTACCTAATCAATCGGCTGCATCATGCAGGCCGGCTTCACGCGCCGGCGTCGTCGCACTGGCATAGACATGCGGCGGCTTGCGCGGATCGTAATCTGCTGGCGGCACGAAGTTCTTGGAACGCCGCACCAGGAAATCCAGCAGGTGGTTGCGGATCGGGTAATATTCCGGCTGCTGGTGCAGGGTTTCACGCTGGCGATCCTTCGGCAGCGTGTTGACCAGCACTTCGGCAATCCGCGCCTGTGGCCCGTTGGTCATCAGCACAATGCGGTCGGCGAGCAGGATCGCCTCATCCACATCATGCGTGATCATGAACACGGTAAGCCCGGTGGCGGCCCGGATGCGCAAAACCTCGTCCTGCAAGGTGCCACGGGTCAGGGCATCGAGAGCCGAGAAGGGCTCGTCCATCAGCAGCATCTTCGGCTCAATCGAGAGCGCGCGGGCAATGCCGACACGCTGCTTCATGCCGCCGGAAAGCTGTGACGGCTTTTTCGCCTCGGCGCCGGCCAGGCCAACCATGGCGATGAATTTGCGCGCCTGTTCGCGCACCTTTTCCTTGCTCCATTTCGGCCAGCGCGAGGCCACCGCGAAGCCGACATTCTGCTCAACACTCATCCACGGCATCAGCGCATGGCTCTGGAACACCACGGCGCGATCCAGGCTGGGGCCATCCACTTCCTTGCCTTCCAGCAGGATGGCGCCCTCGGATGGCTTGTCGAGGCCAGCCAGGATATTGAGCACCGTGGTCTTGCCGCAGCCGGAATGGCCGATGATGCAGACAAACTCACCCTGTTCGATATTGAGCCAGGCATGTTCAAACACCGTGGTGCTGCCGCCCGCCGGATTGGCGAAGCGGCGCGCCAGGTCTTGCACTTGGATGAAAGGCTGGGTCATGGCGGGCCTTACTCGGGATAAGTGACAAGGCGCACGGCAATGCCGAGCAGTTGATCAAGCAGCATGCCGACCACGCCGATGAACAGGATGGCGTTGATCACGTTGGCGATGGAAAGATTGTTCCACTCGTTCCAGACGAAATAACCGATGCCGGTACCGCCCACGAGCATCTCGGCTGCGACGATCACCAGCCAGGCAATCGAGATCGAGATGCGCATGCCGGTGAGGATGGTGGGCGCCGCTGCCGGCAGGATGACGCGGAAGATGCGGCGGAAAGTGCCAACTTCCAAAGTGAGCGCCACGTTGAGCCATTCTTTCCGCACATTCGCCACGGCGAAGGCGGTGTTGGTCAGCATCGGCCAGACCGAGCAGATGAAGATGACGAAGATCGACGAGATGCCGCTATCCTTGATCGTGTAGAGCGCCAGCGGCATCCAGGCCAGCGGCGAGACCGGCCGCATCACCTGAATGAACGGATCAAGCGCCTGGCGGAAGAGCGGCGACAGGCCGATCAGGAAACCCAGCGGCACCGCCACGATCACTGCCAGGCCAAAACCGAGCGCAACGCGGCCGATCGAATAGACCAGCTGGATGCCGATGCCCTGGTCATTGGGGCCTTTGATATAAAACGGGTCAGCAAGATGCGCGCCCAGCACCTTGGCGACATCCCACGGCCCCGGCATGGCCGATTTGCCCTGCGTGGCCGTGAGACCCATAAGCTTGGCATATTCAGGATCCATCGCCTGCGTGGCGCCGGTGCCCATGGTGCCGATCTGCCAGGCGGCAAGCAGCGCAATGAGCAGGGCAACCGATACTGCGGCGGCACGCAGGCGAAAGGATACCTTCATGGTCAGGCTCGCTTGATCTTGAACGAGTTGATGTATTCAGCCGGCTTCGAAGGGTCGAAAGCCTTGCCCATCACCGAGAAGGTCTTGTACGGGCTGGAGGGCGCCGTGAGACCAACATCCTGCATCAGCTTGGCCGTGTCGGTGGCGAGGAAAACCTGCTCGGCCACCTTCTGGTAATCCACATCACCCTTGAGCTGGCCCCAGCGCTTCATCTGGGTCAGAATCCAGATGCCAAAGCTCTGCCATGGGAAAGGCGCAAAATCGATGCGATCCGGCACCTTCTTCACATTGCCCAGGCCATCGGCGAATGTGCCGGTCAGCACCTGTTCAACCACCGTCACCGGCTGGTTGAGATAGGCCGCCGGCGCAATCGCCTCGGCGATCTGTTTGCGGTTCTCCGCCTTGGTGGCATAGGCGGTGGCTTCGATGATGGCGCGCAGCAGGGCGCGATAGGTGTTGGGCTGGCTGGTGACAAATTCCTGGCTGGCGGCAAAGGCGCAGCAGGGATGGCCGTCCCAGATTTCCTTGGTCAGCAGATGGATGAAGCCGACGCCGTCATAGACCGCACGCTGGTTCACCGGATCCGGCGCCAGGAAGCCGTCGATATTGTCGGCGCGCAGATTGGCCACCATCTCTGGCGGCGGCACCGAGCGGATCTGCACATCGGTATCCGGGTCGATGCCATGTTCGGCCAGGTAATAGCGCAGCAGGTAATTGTGCATCGAATAATCGAACGGCACCGCGAGCTTGAAGCCCTTCCACTGCTTCGGGTCGCGCTTGTCCTTGTGCTTCATCGCCAGGGTGATGGCCTGGCCGTTGATATTCTCCACCGCCGGCATGGTGTAGGGGATCGGGTTTGAGCCGCTGCCGGTGGTGATCGCCAGCGGCATCGGCGACAGCATATGCGCGGCGTCGTATTCCTTGTTGATGGTCTTGTCGCGGATCACCGCCCAGCCGGCAGTTTTCACCACTTCCACATTCAGGCCATGCTTGGAATAGAAACCCATCGGATGCGCCATGATGATCGGCGTGGCGCAGGTGATGGCGATGAAGCCAACCTTGAGGTCCTTCTTTTCCAGCGGCGCCTTGTCCTGGGCGAACACCTCGCGCGCGGTGGCGAGCGGGAAGAACTGCTCCACCGCCGAAAGCAGCGTGCCGGCACCCACGGCATGCAGCACGCGGCGACGGGTCACGTCATTCGGGATCAGGGCGCGGATCACCGCCTGGTCCACGGCGCTGGTCAGGCGCTTTTCCTCATCGGCGGCGGTGGTCAGGCGAAGCTGGGTCTGCCGCTGCCATTCCGCCACATCGGCGTTATGCGCCGACAGGCTGTGATGCTGGCCGCAGGGGCAGGCATCCAGCCGGGTATTGGCGTCGAAGGGATCTTGGAACAGCGACATGGCGGTGGCCTCCGTCTCTCGTGTTGCCTAAATTCCGGGCAAAACATTGTTTGCCCGAAACAACTGCACACACAGCAGCAAGCTTCATGCCATGTTTACCACCTAGAGCGGGAAAGCCGGGATTCCGCCAATCACTTAGCGCCGATTATGCTTGGAAGCGATTACGAATATTCGTATATTATGATAATCCGTAGTCCATACTACGAATTATCATAATTGGGCGATCAGCATGAGTGAATCCGGCGCGGGCTATGGCGCGGCCTTTGAACAGAACCCGGATGCGATGCTGGTGGCCGATCCCTATGGCGGCACGGTGCTGGATGCCAATCCGGCTGCCTGCCGCCTGCTGGGCTATGATCGTGCCGCTTTGCGCGGCATCTCCATGGCTGCATTGCATCCCGGGCAGATACCCGCCCTGATGGTGTTCAGCGAGGCGGTGCTGACCAAGGGCCAGTATTGGAGCAGCGAGCTGCGGCCGCGCCATGCCGCCGGGCGTGAGCTGAAGATGGAATATGCCGGCGCCGTGCTGGTCGATCAGGATCAGCCGCCGCGCCTGCTGCTCACGCTCGGCGACCTGGAAGCGCGCCGGCGCCGCCAGGTGGATGAAGCAGCGGCAGGCTATGTACGCAGCGGCCTGAACGAATGGCAGCGCGTTGAGCGTTTTTTCCGCGATATGGAGCGTGAGAACCAGCTGATCCTGCGCGCTGCCGGCGAAGGCATCTATGGCGTGAATGCCGAGGGCAAGACCACCTTTGTCAATCCCGCCGCCGAGCGCATGCTGGGCTGGCCGGCCGAGGAGCTGGTGGGCAAGGACATGCACACCATCGTGCACCATACGCGGCATGACGGCGCGCATTACCCGCATGAGGCCTGCCCGATCTATGCCGCCTTCCGTGACGGCGCGGTGCATCAGGTGGATAACGAAGTGTTCTGGCACCGCTCGGGCCGCCCGGTCTGGGTGGAATATACCTCCACGCCGATCCGCGACCGTGGCGTGGTGGTGGGCGCGGTGATCGTGTTCCGCGATATCGGCCATCGCCGCGAGGCCGAGGAAAAGCTGCGCGCCGCCCTGGCTGAGGTTGACAGCCTGCGCCAGCGGCTGGAACTGGAGAATGCCTATCTGCAGGAGGAAATCCGCCTGGAGGGCAATCATCGCGGCATTATCGGCCAATCGGCGGCGATCCAGAATATCCTGCGCCAGATCGACCTGGTGGCGCCGACCGATGCCACCGTCCTGGTGACTGGCGAAAGCGGCACCGGCAAGGAGTTGATTGCCCGCGCCATCCATGATGCCAGCAAACGCTGCGACCGGCCGCTGATCCGGGTCAATTGCGCTGCCATCCCGCGCGAATTATTCGAGAGCGAGTTTTTCGGCCATGTCAAAGGCGCCTTCACCGGCGCGTTGCGGGATCGTGTCGGGCGGTTTGAACTGGCCGATGGCGGCAGCCTGTTCCTGGATGAAGTAGGCGAAATTCCGCTCGAATTGCAGGGCAAGTTGCTGCGCGTGTTGCAAGAGGGGCATTTTGAGCGGGTGGGCGAGGAGCGCACGCGGCAAGTGGATGTGCGCGTCATTGCCGCCACCAACCGCGACCTGAAACAGGAAGTGCGCCTGGGCCGTTTCCGCGAGGACCTTTATTTCCGCCTTAATGTGGTGCCGATTGAATCCGTGCCGTTGCGTGAACGGCGCGAGGATATCGCGCTGCTGGCAACGCATTTCCTGCGCGGCGCCAGCCGCAAGCTGAAAACCAGCGACCTGCGCCTGACCGAAGGCGACATGCGCCGCCTGACGCGCTACGACTGGCCCGGCAATGTGCGCGAACTGGAAAACGTGATCGAGCGCGGCACCATCCTGGCGCGCCAGGGCCGGCTGCGGCTGGACCTGCCCGATACCACGCCGCCCGATGCGCGTCCGGCGGCGGCACCCATTGCTGAGCAGGTGCCAACCGGGGAAGTACTGACCGAAAGCGACCGCCGCGCCCGCGACCGGCGCAATATCCTGGCCGCGCTGGAAGCCAGCAACGGCCGGATATTCGGCCCTGGCGGCGCCGCCGAACGGCTGGATGTGAAACCCACCACGCTGGCGTCACGCCTCAAGGCACTAGGCATCAAAGCCGGCAGGCGCAGCGCATCAATCTAGGCGCCACAAGCCCTATTGCGGCTCGCTGCCGAAGCCGTGCATGCGGCGGGCAAATTGCAGGCCGATCAGCGCGCCCTTGAATTTGGGCAGCAGCCAGAGTGACAGGATCAGGGTGAGCGGCAGCCACAGCACCATATGCAGCCATTCCGGCGGCTGCGCCTTCTGTTCCAGCAGCAGCATCAGCGGCACGATGATATGGCCCACCAGCAGGATGGTGAAATAGGGCGGCGCATCATCGGCGCGATGACCATCCAGCCGCAGGCCGCATTGCGGGCAGCTTTCCTGCACCTTGAGAAAGCCGCCGAAGATGCGGCCCTGGCCACATTCCGGGCAGCGCCCGCGCCAGCCGCGCCATAGCGAAAGCTGGGTATCGCGCGGCACCTGCAAACCCTCTGCCATGCTCATAACCATCCCTTACGCTTGAACCACCAATAGGGCAGCACCGCAGAGCCGATCATGATCAGGATCGCCATCGGATAGCCGAAGGTCCAGTCCAGTTCCGGCATGGTGTGGAAATTCATGCCGTAGATACTGGCAATCAGGGTGGGCGGCAGGAATACTGTGGCCGCCACCGAGAAAATCTTGATGATCTTGGTCTGCTGGATGTTGATCAGGCCTAAAGTGGCATCGAGCAGGAAATTGCCCTTATGCGCCAGGAAGCCGGATTGCTCGGAAAGCGACTGCACGTCGCGCGCCAGGGTCTTGAGCCATTGCCGGCTTTCCTTGGTGCCGCGCTGCTCGGTCAGCGCCAGGTTGAGAAAAGCCACCAGGCGGTTGAGATTCATCAGGCTGTCGCGGATGCGGCTGTTGAGATCCTCGATGCGGCCAAGATTACGCACCGCTTCCTCAAGATCGGCATCATCCGGTTCCTCGCGCGCACCATCGGCGCGATAGCCGAAGATCGAGCGCGACAATTGATCGAGGTCACGCGCTGCCCATTCCAGCACGTCGGCGGCGCGGTCGATGATGGCATCGAGCAGGCCGCAAAGCGTGGCATCCGGCGTGGCGCAGAGCGACGGCGTGCGCATGGCGCGGCCGATGAAAGACCGGAAGGCCTGCGGATCGGCATAACGCAATGTCACCAGCGCACGATGCGAGCGGATGAAGGTGATCGGCGTGGTTTGCGGCAGCGGCGTTTCGGCATGGAACAGCACATTGGCGGTCATGTAGCTGACATCGGCCTCGCGGTAGAGCCGGCTGGAGATTTCAATCTCCTGCATCTCCTCGCGGGTCGGCATTTCCAGGCCGAGCAGGGCTTCCACAGCCTTTTCCTCGGCCGGTGTCGGCTCCATCAGGTCAAGCCAGACCACACCTTCGGGCAGGGCCTCCGCCAGAGTATCGGCGGGGCCGAGTTCGATCCTTTGCAGCAGCGTGCCTTGCGGCAGGTAGGCTGTGATCATGGCCGGAATCCGGAATGTGAAGGGGGAGGAAGCCGCCCGCCTTGTAGACCCGTTAAGCGCCGAGGGGAACCCTGAAAATTGCCCTGCGGCGAATTGTTACTGCCGCCCAGGATTTACAGGGCTGGGCGCCGGCAGCGGCTTGCCCTTGTCGGCCAGCACGCGGCGCAGCCGATCCGGGTAATCCGAGATGATGCCATCCACGCCGAGATCAATCAGCCGCGCCATCTCGGCCGGCTCGTTCACCGTCCATGGGATCACCTGCAAACCCAGTTTCTGCGCTTCGGCCAGGTTTTCCGCTGTCACATTGCGCCAGAACGGCGACCAGATGCGGCCGCCCGCCGCCAACACCAGGCGCGGCACCGAACCGCCGAAATCATCCAGGTCCAGCCCGCCGAGCCATGGGCTGGGGCCGGGCTTGCCGCGTTCCAGCGTGTCGAAAGTCGGGCTTTCGATACTCAGCATGGCCAGGCTGATTTCCGGCGCGATTTTGCCGGCATGGCGCAGGCTGCGCCAATCGAAGCTTTGAATCGTGCTGCGCCCGGCCAGGCCGGCCTTGCGGATTTCCGTCACCAGCGCTTCGGCCAGCGCTTCCGGGCTGGCGCTATCCTGCGGCTTCAGCGGCGAGAGCTTGGTTTCGATATTGAACCGCACGGTCTGGTTGCCGGCTTTCGCCGCCAGGGCAAAAACCTCGGCCAGAAGCGGCATGGGCGTGCCATCCACCGGCTGCTGTTCGGGATAGGTCTTGCCGTAACGGTGCTCCGGATTGAGCCGGCCAACATCGTAGCGCCGCAACTCGGCCAGGGGCAGGCTGCGGATCGCCGGGCCGGGCTCGGTCAGGAAACTGCCATCGGGTTTACGGGTCACGGTGGGCAGCAGAACCGGATCATGGCCCACCAGCACGGCATTATCCGCCGTCAGGTTGATATCCAGTTCCAGCGTTGTCACACCCAGCGACAATGCCTTGGCGAAAGCCGGCAGGGTGTTTTCCGGCGCCAGACCGCGCGCGCCGCGATGGCCTTGCAGATCAAAGGCCTGAACCGGCTGGGCCAGCAGCAGCGTGGCGGTGACGGCAAACAAAACGAGGCGCATGGTATCCTCCCGTTACAGAGGCTTCACTAAACGCCGGCTTAGGCCCGGCCGCAAGCCAGGTGCATGAAAAGGTAACATCCGCGTGGATGCAGATCAGGCTGGACCACACACTCTCTCTCACACTCTTTTCGTCATGCCCGGCTCAGTCTCTTTTCGTCATGCCCGGGCTTGACCCGGGCATCCCATTTTCGCCTGTTCTCCAAGCATTTTTCCAACTGGAGAGAGATCCCCGGGTCAAGCCCGGGGATGACGACGAGGGGGGGGGGCTGGACACCCGGCCTTATTCGGCCGCCTGATGCTGCGCCTGGGCGCGGATCAGGCCGAGGATTTCAGCGGCGGCGGCCGGGATATTGGTGCCGGGGCCGAAGATGGCCGCCACGCCGGCCTGGCGCAGGAAATCGTAATCCTGCGGCGGGATCACGCCGCCGGTAACCACCAGGATATCACCGGCACCCTGGTCACGCAGAGCCTTGATCAATTGCGGTACAAGCGTCTTGTGGCCGGCGGCCTGGCTGGAAATGCCCACCACATGCACGTCGTTGTCGATGGCATCCTTGGCGGCTTCTTCCGGGGTCTGGAACAGCGGCCCGACATCGACATCGAAGCCAAGATCGGCAAAGGCGGTGGCGATCACCTTGGCGCCGCGATCATGGCCATCCTGGCCCAGCTTGACCACCAGCATACGCGGCCGGCGGCCTTCCTCGGCGGCAAAAGCGGCGATGTCTTTCTGGATCTGCACAAAGCCGGCATCGCCCTCATAGGCGGCGCCATAAACCCCGGCAATCGAGCGCACCACGGCCTGATGCCGGGTGAACACCCGCTCCATGGCATCCGACATTTCACCCACCGTGACCCGCGCCCGCGCCGCCTTGACGCAGAGATCAAGCAGATTGGCATTGCCGCGTGCGCCGGCTTCCAGTTCCTGGATGGCGGCTTCGGCAGCCGCCTTGTTGCGCGTGTTGCGGATGGTGTTGAGCCGCGCCACCTGGGATTCGCGCACGCGGGTATTATCCACTTCCAGGGTTTCCGGCTTCTCGTCGCTGCTCGGGCGATATTTGTTGACGCCGACGATGACATCCTGGCCGCGATCGATACGCGCCTGGCGCCGCGCCGCAGCTTCCTCGATGCGCAGCTTGGGCATGCCGCTTTCCACCGCCTTGGTCATGCCGCCGAGTTCTTCCACTTCCTGAATCAGCGCCCAGGCATGTTCAGCCAGGCTATGGGTCAGGGCTTCGACATAATAGGAACCGGCCAGCGGATCGACCACGTTGGTGACGCCGGTTTCCTCCTGGATGATAAGCTGGGTGTTGCGCGCAATTCGGGCGGAGAATTCGGTCGGCAGCGCGATGGCCTCATCCAGCGCATTGGTATGCAGCGACTGCGTTCCCCCGAGAACGGCCGCCAGGGCTTCCACCGCCGTGCGCACCACGTTGTTGTAGGGATCCTGTTCCGTGAGCGAGACGCCGGAGGTTTGACAATGCGTGCGCAGCATCAGGCTGCCGGGCTTTTTCGGCTCGAATTCCTTCATGATGCGGTGCCAGAGCAGGCGCGCGGCACGCAGCTTGGCCACTTCCATGAAGAAATTCATGCCGATGGCGAAGAAGAAGCTGAGCCGGCCGGCGAATTCATCCACATTCATGCCGCTGGCAATGGCAGTGCGCACATATTCCTTGCCATCGGCCAGCGTGAAGGCCAGTTCCTGCACGGCCGTGGCGCCGGCTTCCTGCATATGGTAGCCGGAAATCGAGATCGAGTTGAATTTCGGCATATTCTTCGCCGTATAGCCGATGATATCGGCAATGATGCGCATGCTCGGCGCCGGCGGGTAGATATAGGTGTTGCGCACCATGAATTCTTTGAGGATGTCATTCTGGATCGTGCCGGAGAGCTTTTCCGGCGGCACGCCCTGTTCCTCGGCGGCCACGATATAGCAGGCCAGCACCGGCAGCACGGCGCCGTTCATGGTCATCGACACGCTCATCTTGTCGAGCGGGATGCCGTCAAACAGGATCTTGGTATCTTCCACGCTATCGATCGCCACGCCGGCCTTGCCGACATCGCCAACCACGCGCGGATGGTCGCTGTCATAGCCGCGATGGGTGGCGAGATCGAAGGCAACACTGACACCCTGCTGGCCGGCGGCGAGATTCTTGCGATAGAAGGCGTTGGATTCCTCGGCGGTGGAGAAGCCGGCATATTGCCGGATGGTCCAGGGCCGGTTGGCATACATGGTGGCGCGCACGCCGCGGGTGAACGGCGCCAGGCCGGGCAGGGTGTCGATTTCCAGGCCCTCCAGATCGGCGGCCGTGTAGAGCGGCTTGACCTTGATACCTTCCGGCGTGTCCCAGACCAGATCGGATAGCGGCTTGTCGCCCAGCTCCTTGGCGGCCAGCTTGCTCCAGGCTTCAGGAAAGTTCACGGTCTTCTCGGTCATGATCGGCCCCACCCGATTTATATTGCACTGCAACGCCGCAGTATGACCGGCTTTAGGCGGCTGTCAAATGCGCGTTAGATTTAGCATATACTACAGCCCCTCGCGGGCGCGGCTGATACGATGCGCCACCGCATCATCCGGCAGGCCGATGCGGTGCAGCAGGCGGGCACCCAGTTGCAGGCTGGCCTCCACTGTCTCCACCACCACTTCGGCGGCGCCGAGCCGGGCCAGCCGTTCGGCATGGGCGGCATCGCGGGCGCGGGCCTGAATCGGCAATTCCGGGCAGGCCAGCCGCGCCGCCGCCACGATCCGCTCGGCCGCCGCCGGGTCGTCCAGTGTCACCACCAGGGCCTGGGCGCGGTGCAGGCCGATCCGGTGCAGCAATTCCGGCCGCGCCGCATTGCCAAAAAATACCGGCTGCCCGGCCTGGCGGAACTGCGCCACCACATCCGGGTTCATGTCGAGCGCGATATAGGCCAAGCCCTCGGCATCCAGCAGATGCCCCAGGCTCTGCCCAACCCGGCCATAGCCGGCGAGGATGATATGGCCTTCCGAACCGGTCAAGCCAGCCAGACCCGCGGCGCCCTGGCGCCGGGCCTGAACACCTTCCAGCCGGCGCGCCAGGCGGCGCCCCAGGGCGGCCAGCAACGGTGTCGCCATCATCGACAGGCCGGTGACCAGCAGCATGAATTGCGCCACATCCGGCGGCATCAGACCAAAACTCTGTGCCAGCGCCACCACCACAAAGGCGAATTCGCCGGCCTGGCCGAGCAGCAAAGCCAGTTCCGCCGCCACCGCCCGGCCAAGCCGGAATAGCAGCGCCAGCAGACCAATCAGCGCCCCCTTGAGCACAAACAGGCCCAGCACCGATGCCAGCAGCAGCGCGGCTTGGTCGGCCAGCACGGCCAGATCGATGCTCATGCCCACCGAGAGGAAAAACAGCCCGAGCAGCAGGCCCTTGAATGGCTCGATACTGTCCTCGATGGCATGGCGGTATTCGGTTTCGGCCAGCATCAGCCCGGCCAGGAAGGCACCCAGCGCCATCGACAGGCCGGCGGCGCCGGTGATCAGCGCCGCGCCCAGCACGGTGAGCAGGATCATCGCCATGAACAATTCCGGCAGCTTGGCGGCGCCGGCGCGATGGAACAGCGGCCGCAGCAGGAAACGCCCGGCCAGCGCAATCAGCGCCAAGGTGCCGGCCGCCTTGGCCAGGGTGAGCAGGATCAGCCAGGGCAATTCGCCCTGCGCCACGCCGCCGCCCAGCACACCAAGCAGCAGCAGGATCGGCACCACAGCAAGATCCTGAAACAGCAGGATGGCAAAGGCGGCGCGGCCCAGCGGCGTGGCCTGACGCCGGCTTTCGGCCAGCAATTGCATGCCGATGGCGGTGGAGGACAAGGCCAGGCAGGCGCCGAGCAAAACCGCCACGCCGGGCGGGTTGCCGAAACCCCAGGCAACCGCGCCGATGGCCCCGGCAGTGAGCAGCACCTGCGCCAAGCCCAGGCCGAAGACCAACCGCCGCATCGCCCAGAGCCGGCCCAGCGACAATTCCAGGCCGATGACAAAGAGCAGGAAAATCACGCCGAATTCGGCCAGGCCCTGCACGGCGGCGTGATCCGTGATGCTGATATGCAGCAGCCAGGGCCAGGTTTCCGCCAGCCGGCCAAAACCCTGCGGCCCGATCAGGATGCCGGCGAACAGGAAACCCAGCACCGGGCTGACCCGCCAGCGATGAAATAGCGGCACCACGATCCCGGCGGTGGCCAGGAAAACAATCGGCTCGCGCAGATGGGAAAGAATGGCGGCATGTTCCATGCCGCGAGCATGGCGAAGCGCCGCTCACGGAGCAAGATGCAGGCGGCTGGCAACTTACGGCAGGCTGTCGGTGCCGCTGCCGAGACTACGCTGCATCAGCAGGGTATCGCGCCAGCCGCCCTGCTTGAGGCCGACACCTTCCAGGTTGCCGACCAGGCGGAAGCCGCAGCGATGATGCAGTGCCAGCGAGGCAGTATTACCCAGGCCGTTGCCGATGATGGCTATCATCTGGCGCCACGGTCCGGCTTCGCAAAGCCGGATCAGCTCGTTGAGCAAGGCGCTGCCGATGCCGCAGCCGGCCAGGCCGGGGGCGACATAGACCGAATTCTCCACCGTGAAGCGATAGGCCGAACGCGGCCGGTAGCTGGTGGCATAGGCATAACCCAGCACGGCAGCGCCGCTGCCGGCCTCAGTGCAGGCAACGATATAGGGCAAACCGGCCGCCAGCACGGCGGCATGGCGGCGCTGCATCTCGGCCAGGTCGGGCGCTTCCTCCTCAAAACTGGCCAGGCCATGCTGCACATGATGCGCATAGATTGCCTGCACCAGCGGCAAGTCGGCGGGGCTGGCCTGGCGCAGATGCACCGGGCTTTTCAGGAGGGGGCTGTTCAGAGGCGGGCTGCGGTGATCGTTCACGGGTTCAAGGCGGGGGGCGGTGTTTGACATGGGGCCAGCATGGCTGGATTCAATTCATAAATAAAATTTTGCTTCCTTATGCAAAGCATGAGAAATTCTTTGCCATGCGCGGCCTCAACCTGGACCATCTGCAAGCCTTCGCCGACATTGTTGCCCTGGGCAGTTTTTCGGCTGCGGCAGCGCGCCGCAACCTGACGCAGCCGGCGATCAGCCTGCAATTGCGGCAACTGGAAAACCGCCTCGGCGTGCGGCTGATTGAGCGGGTGGGCAAGCGCGCCATGCCGACCCAGGCCGGCCAGACCCTGTTGCAGCATGCCGGCCGCATCGAGGCGGTGGTGGATGCCGCGCTGGCGGATCTGGCGCAGCATGCCAGCAAGGTGATCGGCCGGGTGCGGATCGGCTCGGGCGCCACCGCCTGCATTTATCTGCTGCCGCCTTTGTTGCGTGAATTGCGCCAGCGTTTCCCGGGCCTGGAGCTGACGGTGAATACCGGCAATACCGACGACATGCTGCGCGCCGTGGCCGAAAACCGGCTTGACCTGGCGCTGGTGACGTTGCCGCCCGGGCGGGCCGGGGTGACCAAGCTGGGCCGCGCCTTTGTGGTTGAGCCCTTGCTAAGCGATGAGTTTGTGGCCGTTGGCCCCTTTGTTCCGGCTGATGCGGGCGGCAAGGCCGCCCTTGCCTGGCCCAAGGCCGTGACGCCGCAATGGCTCGCCGGCCAGCCGCTGGTGCTATACGAAAGCGGCGCCAATACCCGCGGCCTGGTGGATGCCTGGTTCGGTGCCGCCGGCCTGGCGCCGCGCCCGGCGATGGAACTGGGCAGCGTGGAGGCGATCAAACAACTGGTAGGCGCCGGCCTTGGCCTCACCATCCTGCCCAGCATGGCGTTGCCGGATAAGGACGGCAATCTGAGCCAGCATTCGCTGGCGCCACGCCTGAGCCGGCGCCTGGCGCTGGTTCTGCGGCGCGACAAGCCGTTGCAGCGTGGCCTGCGTGAGACAGTGGCGGCATTGCGGCGGCTGGCTTAGATTTTGGCCATGACGCGCAAAAACTCTCCGCCGCCTACAATACCGGCCCTACGCCTGCGCGTGGTGCTGGCGCCCGAGGTTTTCCTCGGCCCGGGCAAGGCAGACCTGTTGCAAGGCATCGCCGAAACCGGCTCGATCTCGGCTGCCGGCCGCCGCCTCGGCATGAGCTACAAACGCGCCTGGCTATTGGTGGAAACCCTGAACGGCTATTTCCATGAACCCTTGGTGCTGGCCGCCACCGGCGGCAAGGCCGGCGGCGGGGCGCAGCTGACCAAACTGGGCGCGGACGTGCTGGCGCGCTATCGCCGCATGGCAACGGCCTGCGAAGCGGCCTGTGCAGCCGATATCGCCGCCTTGCGCAAATGGCGCGGCAAAGCCCCGAAATAGCTGAATGACTATAACGCTTGTGCAATGCCGCCAGGCTACGTTATGGTCATACAGACATAACGGAGGCCATCATGCGCCGCGCGCTTCAGCTGTTTTGCTGCCTGTTCCTGCTCTGCACCGGCTTTGGCGCCAGCGCCCGCGCCCAGGATCTGCTGGTCTTCGCCGCTGCCTCGCTGAAAACCGCGCTGGATGAAATTCATGCCGGCCAGCCCCAAGGTCTGGCGATCAAGGTCGCCTATGCCGCTTCCTCGGCACTGGCGCGGCAGATCGAAGCCGGCGCCCCGGCGGATATTTTCATCTCGGCCGACCTGGACTGGATGGATTATGTGCAGCAGCGCAACCTGCTGCGCCCGGGCAGCCGCAGCAACCTGCTGGGCAATCGCCTGTCGCTGGTGGCCCCGGTCGACAGCAAGGCCACCATCCATTTGCAGCCCGGCGCCGATCTGGCAGCATTATTGGGCAAGGATGGCCGGCTGGCGATGGGCGACGTGAACGCCGTGCCGGCCGGCAAATACGGCAAGGCGGCGTTGCAGGCATTGAATATCTGGCCGCAGCTTTCCGGCCGCATCGCCCAGGCCGAAAATGTGCGTGCCGCGCTGGCCCTGGTGGCGCGTGGCGAGGCGCCGCTCGGCATTGTCTACCGCACCGATGCGGCCAACGATGCGAAGCTGCGTGTGCTGGCCGACTTTCCGGAAAACAGCCATCCGCCGATCATCTATCCGGCTGCGGTGGTGGCCACATCAAAACATCCGCAGGCAGCGGCCTATCTGGCCCGGCTACGTGAACCGTCGGCGGCGGCGATCCTGACCAAGTTTGGCTTTGCGCTGCTGCCAGCCGACGCCAAGATCAATTGACGTGAGCTTCGCCAACCTGGCATTGACGCCGGAAGAAACCACCGCGCTGCTGCTCAGCCTGCGGGTGGCCGGCCTTGCCACCCTGGCCAGCATTCCGTTTGGCCTGCTGGCGGCCTGGCTGCTGGCGCGCAAACAATTTGCCGGCAAGGCTCTGCTGGACGCGCTGATCCATCTGCCGCTGATCCTGCCGCCGGTGGTGACCGGCTATCTGCTCCTGCTGCTCTTTGGCCGCAGGGGACCGCTGGGCGCCTGGCTGGCGGAAAATCTGGGCATCGTGTTTGCTTTCCGCTGGACCGGCGCGGCCCTGGCCTGCGCCGTGATGGGGTTTCCGCTGATGGTGCAGGCTTTCCGGCTGGCCTTGCTCTCGGTTGACCGCAAGCTGGAACAGGCCGCCAGCACCTTGGGCGCCAGCCCGGTGGTGGTTTTTGTCACCGTCACCCTGCCGCTGATGCTGCCCGGTCTGCTGGCCGGCATCGTTTTGTCCTATGCGCGCGCGGTTGGCGAATTCGGCGCCACGATCACTTTTGTCTCGAATATTCCGGGCGAGACCCAGACCCTGCCGGTAGCGATTCACGTATTCCTGCAACAGCCTGATGGCGATGCGGCGGCAATCAGGCTGGTGGTGATTTCGATTTTGCTGGCCTTTGCCGCCTTGATAACCAGCGAAATCCTGTCGCGCCGCGCCGCAAAACTGGTGAGCGGGCAATGAGCCTGGATGTCGATATCCGCCACCAGCAGGGCGATTTCACCCTGGAAGCGCAATTTCAATGCGGCCCGGGCGTTACCGCGCTATTTGGCCGTTCCGGCGCTGGCAAGACCACGCTGGTGAATCTGATCGCCGGGCTTTTGCGACCGCAGCAGGGCCGCATCGTGGTAGATGGCCGTGTGCTGGTGGATAGCGAGAAACGGATTTTCCTGCCGCCGCATAAACGCCGCATCGGCTATGTGTTTCAGGAGGCGCGGCTGCTGCCGCATCTCGATGTACGGCGCAACCTGCTCTATGGCCGCTGGCTGAATGGCGGCGGCAATGATGGCTTTGCGCATACCGTGGCGTTGCTCGGGCTGGAGGATTTGTTGCAGCGCCGGCCCGGCACATTATCCGGCGGCGAGAAACAGCGTGTTGCCATCGGCCGCGCCCTGCTGGCCCGCCCCAGCCTGCTGTTGCTGGATGAACCGCTGGCTTCGCTGGATGCGGCGCGCAAGGAGGAAATCCTGCCCTATCTGGAACGGCTGCGCGATGAATTGCATATCCCGATTGTGCATGTGAGCCACGCCTTGCCGGAAGTGACGCGGCTGGCCACCCATGTGGTGCTGCTCTCGCAGGGCCGGGTGGAAGCAGTGGGGAGCGTGGCCGAACTGGCGGCGCGGCTGGATCTTTATCCGCTGACCGGGCGTTACGAAGCCGGTGCCGTGCTGGCTGCTGAATTGCTGGCGCATGATGCTGCGCATGGTTTGAGCGAATTACACAGCCCGGCCGGCCGGCTGCTGGTGCCGCAGCTTGATCTGCCGCCCGGCGCCCGGCTGAATATCCGCATCCGCGCCCGCGACGTGACGCTGTTTCTGGCCCCGCCCGAAGGCAGCAGTGCCTTGAATGTGTTGCGCGGCCGGGTGAGCGAAATCGCCCGGCGCGACGGCGCGGCGGTGGATGTGAAACTGGATTGCGGCACGGATCAGAACAGCCCCGGCGCCGTCCTCATCGCCCGCATCACGGCCTTATCGGCCGAGCGGCTGCGCCTGGCGCCGGGCATGCAGCTTTATGCCGCAATCAAGACCGTGGCGATGGATCGCCGCGGCATCACCGGGCTGGGGCCGCCAGCGTTATAATCTCTGTACAGGATGGCCGATCCGGATATTATGGTCAGAATTATGGTCATATTTCTGGAGCCTGTGATGGGTGTTTATGGCGTGGCCGATGCAAAAGCCCAATTGAGCGACCTGATCGAACGCAGCCTGCGCGGCGAAGAGGTGGTGATTACGCGCCACGGCAAGCCGGCAGTGCGATTGCTGCCGGCCGAGCACCGCGCACCGGTGGATATCGCCGCGCTGCGCACGGCTCTGGCGCGCCAGCCGAAATTGAAGCGCTCCATGGTGCAGGATATCGTGGCAGAGCGGCGTAAATCACGCTGACCCGTGTTTTACCTGGATACCAGCTTCATCGCCCCGGCTTTTGTGCATGAAGCACAATCGGAAGCCTGTCTCGACTGGCTGGCCGCCAAAGCCGCCGGCAGCCTCTATGCCAGCGCCTGGGTACAGACCGAATTTGCCAGTGCCGTGGCCCGCAAGCGGCGCCAGCGCGAGATCAGGCCGAGCCATGCGGCAGCGGCGCTGACGGGCTTCAACGACTGGCTGGGCAATAGCTGCGTGTTGCTGCCGGTGGAAGTAATCGACTTTGAGCGCGCTGCCGCGATGATCGGACAACCGGGCGTTAGCCTGCGCGCCGGCGACGCCCTGCATCTTGCCGTGGTGGAGCGCGGCCATCTGGCATTAAAAAGCTACGATAGCGGCCTGTTGCGCGCCGCCAAGGCCCTCGGCATCAGCATTGCGGATTGATGGCATCACGCTCCTATAATTCTCGCCCGCGCCAGTCGAAGAACACGGTGAGGCCGAGCACCACATCCACCATCACACCATCATCGGCCAGCGGCAAAAAAAGCCGTTCCAACGAAAACACCCGCGTCTCATGCGGCAAATAAGCCTGGCCACGAAACCAGATCGGCTGCCGTTCGGCCACCAGATGGCGCAATTGCAACAAGGGCGGCGCATCAGCGGCGATGAAAGTTTCAACAAAATCGCCCGGCGCCGCCAGGATGCCCATACGCCGCATGGCGCCGCCCACCAGGCGCATGCGAAAACGCGGCGGCCGATCCACCACATCCATCAGCCAGACATTCTCCAGCAATTTCGGAATCCGCAGCGGATCAATCTGGCGCCGCCCGGGTAACAGGCCGGCAGCCGGCGCGCATTCACGCCAATAGGCATGCAGCAGCCGGATTTTCGGGTGTGCATCCTCGGGCAGCAGGAAAGTGGCATCAGGCATGGGCATTCTTGCCATGGCGGCGAGGGCGCCACTCTAGCGCGGTTTCCGATTTGGAAAAACCACCAGAAAACCGTATTTTTTCAATGCACTACGCGCGCAGGGATTGCAACCCCCCGAGGCTTTCCGAGCCAGCGCCGGAACCGTACACTTAGCCGGTCGCCCGTATCCGGAGTGCGTAAATGGCCGCCGTGCCGCATATCGATGCCGCGCTGGAAGCCTGGAAAATCACCCAGGCGCGTCAGTTGATCGAGACCGTGTCGTTTCATCGCTGGGCCGGATTGCGCCTGCAGGAACTGGCCCCCGGCCTGTGCCGGCTGGGTTTCCAGGCCGGCGGCGACCTGATCGTGATCGGCGGCTATGTGCATGGCGGCATCCTCAATGGCCTGCTGGAACCCGCCGCCTATGGTGCGCTGATCACCGCGCTACAGCCCGGCGAACATGCCGTGACGGTGGATATCCATGTGCAGCATCTGCGTTCGGTGCCGGCCGCCGCCGAAGCGGTGCTGACCGGCCGCATGATCAGGCGCGGCAAGGCCCTGGGCTTCCTGGAAGCCGATTGCCATGTGGATGGTCAGCTTTGCACCCAGGCCCGCATCACCAAGGCGATCAGCGCCGCCAACCCGCCAGGCAGCGGAGGCAAGGCAGCGGCGTGAATGCCCAGGCGCCAATACGCGGCATAACAGGCCGGCAGGAAAGCAGCCAAGCGGCGGGCCATGCTGCCGACGGCCGTGTGCTCTGCGTGCTGGGGCCGACCAATACCGGCAAGACGCATCTGGCGGTGGAGCGCCTGCTGGGCCACAAAAGCGGCATCATCGGCCTGCCTTTGCGCCTGCTGGCGCGTGAGATTTACGACCGCGCCGTGGCGCTGAAAGGCCCGGGCCGGGTGGCTTTGGTCACCGGCGAGGAAAAGATCATCCCGCCCAATGCCGCCTGGTTTGTCTGCACCGTGGAGGCGATGCCGCTGGAACGCGGCTATGATTTCCTCTGCGTCGACGAAATCCAGCTTTGCGGCGATGCCGAGCGCGGCCATATCTTCACCGAACGGCTACTGCATGCGCGCGGCCAGCAGGAAACCATGTTTCTGGGCGCCGATACCATGCGGGCGCTGATCCGCCGCCTGGTGCCGCAGGCCGAATTTATCGCCCGGCCACGGCTTTCGGCGCTGGAATATGCCGGGCCGAAAAAACTCTCGCGCCTGCCGCCACGCTCGGCGGTGGTGGCTTTCTCGGCCAGCGATGTTTATGCCATCGCCGAATTGCTGCGGCGCCAGCGCGGCGGCGCGGCGGTGGTGCTAGGGGCGCTCAGCCCGCGCGCCCGCAACGCCCAGGTGGCGATGTTCCAGAACCGCGAAGTGGACGTGATGGTGGCCACCGATGCCATCGGCATGGGCCTCAATCTTGATATCGAGCATATGGCCTTTGCCGAAACCAGCAAGTTTGATGGCATTTCGATCCGGCCGCTGACACCTTCCGAACTGGGCCAGATTGCCGGCCGCGCCGGGCGGCATATGCGCAACGGCACCTTCGGCACCACCAACAACCCCTATGGCGGCGACAATCCGCAGCTAGACCCGGATATCATCGAGAAAATCGAAAACCACCGCTTTGACCCGATCCGGCAGGCACGCTGGCGCAATGCGGCGCTGGATTATCGCAGCCCGCAAGCCCTGCTGCGCAGCCTGGAAACGCCGGCGCCGCGCGACGGCCTGATGCGCGCCCGCGATGCCGATGATTACCTGGCGCTGAAAGCCCTGATGCAGGATGCCGACACCTTGCACCGCGCCCAGGGCCGCGACCGCATCGGCCTGCTGTGGCAGGTGTGTGAAATCCCCGATTTCCGCAAAAGCCTGCATGATGGCCATATCCGCCTGCTGAGCCAGATCTACCGCCATCTCTGCGACCGCGATGGCCGCCTGCCAAGCGACTGGGTGGCCGGCCAGCTGGCCCGCATCGACCGCAGCGACGGCGATATCGACACGCTGTCGAACCGCCTGGCGCATATCCGCACCTGGACCTATGTCGCCAATCGCGGCCAGGCGGCAACCGGCAAATCGGCTGGCTGGCTTGACGACGCGGCACTTTGGCAGGAAAAGACACGGGCAATCGAGGATCGCCTGTCTGACGCCCTGCATGAGCGGCTGACCCAGCGCTTTGTTGATCGCCGCGCCACGGTGCTGACCCGGCACCTGCGTGATTTCAAAACACTTGATATTCGTATCGCAGAGGATGACGCGCTCATGGTTGAAGGCGAGAGCATCGGCAGGATCGTCGGTTTGCGCTTTGCCCCGGACGGGCACGAGACCAGCGAGGAACAGCGCGCCCTGCGCGCCGCCGCGCATCGGGCGCTCGGCCCGGCCCTGGAGGAACGCGCGCGCGAAATCCTTGGCCTGGGCGATGAGCGTTTTGGCCTGTCGCCGGACGGCGCGATCATCCTCAAGGACGATCCGATCCATGCCCATGGCACACCGCTGGCCAAACTGGCCAAGGGGCCGATGCCGTTGGAGCCGAAACTTGTGCTGCTGGCCGATGAAGCGCTGCCGGCGGAGCATCGCCGTGCCGTGGAAGACCGCCTGCAACGCTGGCTGGATGCGCATCTGCGCCTGCATTTAGGCGACCTCTACCGCCTGCGCGATGCCGATCTGAAGGGCGCTGCGCGTGGCCTGGCCTTCCAGCTTGCCACCGATTTCGGCACCGTTCTCCGCGAGGATGTGAACGATCTTTTGCGCGCCATGGACCAGGCGGCGCGGCATCCCTTGCGCCGCTTCGGCGTCACGTTTGGCGAGATGCATATCTTCCTGCCCAAGCTGCTCAAGCCGAAGCCGAGCCAGCTCAAGACCCTGCTGTTTTCGATCAACAATGAACGCACGCCGCTGGCGCCGCCGCCGCCCGGCCTGACCTCGCTCGACATCCTGGAACCGCGCCCGGAACGCTGGTGGCTTGCCGCCGGCTTCCTCAAGGTGGAGAACCGCGCCTACCGGCTCGATATCGTGCAGCGCATCGCCGAGGGCGCGCGCAAGGCCGAGCATGAGGCCAAGCATCCGCCGGCCCTGTTCTCGATCTCGCCAGTGACCCCGGCGGCGCCTGTGACACCGGCAGCGCCCGTGACCCCGGCAGACCCGGCTGCCGCGGCTGAAATCACTGCCGAGCAGGCGACCGAAACTTTGGCCACCGAGGAAGCCGAGGCGCCCGGTGAAGTGGCTTTGGAAGCCGTGGTGGAAGCCGAAGCCCAGGCTGAGGCTGCAACCGAAGCCCCGGCTGAGACCCCGGCCGAAACTGCCAAGCCGGCCCAGGGCCAGGCCCAGGCACGCCGCAAGCCGCGCCAGGATGGGTCTTTCCCGCCGGCAGTGGAATGGATGAACCTGGCCGGCTGCGGCCCGGAGCAGATCCGCCTGCTGCTGATCAAGCTGGGCTATCGCCCGGTGCAGCGCAGCCTGGAGGAAGGCCAGCCGGCGATCGAGATGTTTGTGCGCTCGGGCAAGGCGATCCAGGCCAAGCGCCAGCGCGAGCAGGAAAAGCGCCAGCGCGAAGCCGAAATCATCAAGGACAGCCCCTTCGCCGCCCTGGCCAAGCTGAAGCAGCGGTAGGCGCAGGCCGCACCCGTCCGCTCCATTCCGTCGTCACCCCCGGGCTTGACCCGGGGGTCTTTCACTGCCTGACCGAGATGCCCGGGTCTGCGCCCGGGCATGACGACGTGAAAAAGTGTCGCCGCATTGCCTCAGCCGTCAGGGCGCGGTAGGTTCCGCGCCAACGTCTCCGTAGCTCAGCTGGATAGAGCGGCTGCGTCCTAAGCAGCGGGTCGGGAGTTCGAATCTCTCCGGGGACGCCATTTCCACATCTCACAGCAAATCATGTTTCCATCAGGCGTTTGATGGTTTGCATCGGCATTCAAACCGCTTGCTTCACGCCTCGTTATAGGCGCGGCGCACACCCTCCGGCACCAGCCTTGGATCAATGTCGATTTCGTTGAGATGGCGGCGGTAGAGCTGCTTCACTTCATCCACTGTTGCGGCCTCGGCGAGCCAGCCATGATTATGGCCGGAACCCGTATTTGAACCAAACGCCGCCACAACGGCAGACACTGCCGCATCGACCTGGCGATTGCCTTCCAGCGAGACCGGGCCGGCATAGCTGAAAGCGGCCACCGCCTTGAGGCCGCAAAAGCTGTAGCGTTTGCGCGGCTCAAGCGGGGTTTTCCAATCATTGATGCGGCTGGTCTTGAGCCGTGCCGTTTCACCCTGTTCCTGATACAGCCAGGCCACCTGGCGCCAGCGCCGATTGGCCGGGCTATCCAGATTGCGGCTGGGCGGATGGCGCAGATCGTCGTAATCCGGCCGTGCCGCAAGCTGCGCCGGCACACCATCCGGGGCTTTGCCAACCAAAGCGGAAATCAACGGCACCGCTGCGGCGGCGCTGAGCCGGTAGACCTCGGCGCCACCATGAGCAAGCTGGGCATTATATGGCCGCAAAGCCGCCTTGATGCGGGTTTCGACCGGCGTGGCATCGTCAAACAGCCAGATTGCGTGGCAAGCTATGGTCGCCGGTGAATAGCTGCTGGCATGGCGCAGGCAATCAAGCGCTGCCGCATCACGGCAACGCCCGATCTTGACCCGATCCGGGAAGCGACTTTCGGTGAAGAGATACAGCGAGCGGCTCATCGGCGGGCGGCGCATCGCAGCGGCCCATACGGGCCGACTGCCTCAGCTTTCCTTCACCAATACCGGGGCCGAGAAGCTGTAGCCGATGCCGTAGACCATCTTGATCGGGGCTTCGCCGCCGCTGGTTTCCTCGATCTTGCGGCGCAGGCGGCGCACCAGGGCATCAATCGAGCGGTCTTCGGCGCGCAAGGAGGGACGCGACAGCACACGGGCGATTTCATCGCGCGGGCAGGGCTTGCCGGCGCGTTCCACCAGGGCGGAGAGAAACGCCACTTCGCTGCCGGTGAGGCGGATCACGGCGCCATTGGGCGCCAGCAACTGCCATTGCATCGGCTGGAAGGCCCAGCCCGGCTCGGATGCAGCGGGCGCGGCCTGGGCGGAGGGGGCGGCTGGGGCGGCATCCGCTTCGTTTGCGCCAGCAGCGGCAGCAGCAGCGTCGTTACCGCGATTCTGCTCCAGCCGGCGCAACACCGAGCGGATCGTGGCCTCGATCTCGCGCAAGCTGGCATGTTTCACCAGATAGGCATCGGCGCCGCTTTCCAGCCCCTCCACCCGATCATCGGCGCCGCTGCGCATGGTGAGCATGACAATGCCGCAATCGGATTGCCGGCGCAGCTCGCGCGCCAGGTCAAAGCCATTGCCATCCGGCAGGTTGACATCCAGCAGCACCAGATCGGGCGCGCCATGCCAGGCGATATGGTTGCGGAAACCATAGGCATCGCCCAGGCCGGTGACGCTGTAGCCATGGGCGAGCAGGAAATCCACCAGATCAACCCGCAAGGATGGTTCGTCTTCAACAACGAGCACCTTTGTGGGATCGGTCACGGCATTGCCTTCGGCGCGGGGAAGCATTGGGTCAGTATAAGAAAAAATCCGGGTCCGTCGACTACCTGCGGCATGTCTAAACGAGACTTAAATATCGCAACCCGCGGTATTGGCGCCAACCGCCTGCAAGCCATCCCGGCGGGCATCGCCAAAGCGCGAGCCGCGCAGGTCGGATTCGTTGAGATTGACCCGGCTGAGATTGGCCGGCCAGGTGCGGCCGGTATATTTGCCGGCCGGATCGCGCAGCGGCACCGAGAGGAAACGCGCGCCGCGCGCCTTGCAGCGCAGCAGCACCGCCCCGGCCAGATTGGCGCCATCCAGCACCGAGCCATCGAGATAGGCGCCGGTCAGGTCAGCATCCGACAGGTCTGCCAGGGTGAGATCGGCTTCCGACAGCACGGCATTACGCAGATCGGCGCCGCGCAGCATGGCGGCACGCAGGTCGGAAGCGGATAGATCAAGCCCGATCAGCGAGCGGCCGCCGAGATCAAGCCGGGTGCCGCCGCTGCCATTGGTGTTGATCCACAGGCTGTGTTCATCAATCAGCGGGACCAGCCAGTCGGGCAGGTCGGCGCTGTTGCGGCGGCGGATCGCGCCGCTGAGATCGGCACCGGCAAAATCGGCGCGCGCCAGATCAACATTGCGCAGATTGGCGCCGGTCAGGTCGGCGCCAACAAATTTGGCACCGTTGATCTGGGCGCCGATCAGTGTGACTTCACGCAGCCGGGCGCCGGAAAAATCCGCCCCGGTCAGGTCAGCGCCGGCCAGGTTGACGGCAAACATGTTGGCGCGGGCAAAATTCGCCCCCTTGGCGGAAGACAGCTTCAATGTCGAATTGCTCAGATCGGCGCCGGAGAAATCGGCACGGTCGATCGAGACATTCGACAGGTTGGTGGCGCGCTCTTCCTTTTCCTCGCGGCCGTTCGTCCATTTCACCACCTGGCCGGGGCGCAGATCGGCATCGCGTAGCACGGCATCATTCAGCTTGGCATGGGCCAGATTGGCGCCGCGCAGATCGGCACGCATGAAACTGGCGCCGCACAGGTCGGCATTGGAAAAATCCACGCCAAACAGGTCGGCGGCATCACAGCGTGCGCCACGCAGCATGGCATCGGTGATGGTGCAGCCGGTCAGCACCGCGCCGCGCAGATCCAGATTCAGCCCGCCCAGGCCGGAAATATCCAGCGTGCGCATGATCAGGCGCTGGCCATTGGGCAGGTTGGAGGTGAAGCGGGCATGCAAAGCCGCCGCCTTGAGAAACACGCGCAAATTCGGATTCAGGCTTTGCGGCGCTGCTTCGCCCAAGGATTCCTGCCCGATGGCCATAAATCGAACCAGCTTTCTCGCGAACTGCGTGTATTGAAAATGGCATCGATTCCAATGCCATAGCCGATTCAATATTCAAAATTGAAATCTATGCGGCAAGTATTATTCAATTGTGACACTGCTTTTATTGCCGGCTTATTTACTGGCGGCGGCGGGATTTGTCGGGATTTGTAGCAATTGGTCAGAATGCGCCAGCGGCAGGCGTAATTCGACGCGCGTCCCGGCACCCGCCTCACTAAACAACTTGAAATTGCCGCCCTGGGCTTCGATCAGGCGCCGCGCCGCATAGAGCCCAAAGCCGGTGCCCTTGGCGATGCCGGCATTGCTGGCCCGGAAAAACCGGCTGCCGATCTGCGCCAGTTCGGCCGGCGGGATGCCGATGCCCTGATCCGCGATGCAGAGCAAAGCCATATCCGCCTCGCGGTCCAGGCGCAGCAGCACCACACCATCCGGGGCGGAATATTTCAGCGCATTGTCGATCAGGTTGGCACAGATCGCGCCAAGCCATTCGGCATCGCCCAATGCTGCGATGGGCTGGGCTGCGATAGGCCGGGCTGCGATAGGCTGGGCTGCTGCATCCGGCAGTTCAAAACGCAGCCTGGCCGCTTCGCCCGCCGGCAATTCGGCTTGCAGACCTTGCAACAGCGGCAGCAGCAGAACCGGCTCGCGGCGACCGGCTTTCAGCCCGGCCTCAAGCTGTTCGGTGGCCAGGAAGGTTTCCAAAAGCCGGCGCAACCGGCGGCCGGCAGCGCGGATCGCCGCCAGCCGCTGGGCGATGGCCAGAGGCGCGCCGGGCAGCAGGGTTTCCAGCATCTCGGCGGCGCGGTCGATCACCGCCACCGGGGTGCGGAAATCATGCCCCACCATATCGATGAACAGGCGCTGGTCGCGCCGCATGGCGCTTTCCTGGTCCAGCGCCGTGCTGAGCTGTTCCTGCAATCGGCGGCGCGCTTCCACTTCCTCTGCCAGGGCGCGGTTGCGCTCGGTCAGTTCGGCCAGCAGGCGGCTGCCGACCAGCGCCACCAGGGCGATGAAATGCAGCCCGACATAAAGAATGGTGCCGAGAAACCACATGATCTGCGCCGCATCCTCGGCCAGATAATAATCCCGTGGCGGCGCCAGCCCGGCCTCTGCCGCGCGCAGCAGCGACGACAAACCATGCGCCAGGTTGAGCCCGACCAGAAACCAGCGCAGCAGCGGCGGCGCGCCCTTGGCGCCGATCATGTTCAGCCCGGTGGCAGTGGCCAGCACACCAACGATGAAGGAAAATGCCATGATGCGCAGCGACACGTCATCCGGTGCCAGCAGCAGCATGGCCGGCCAGATCGCGGCGGTGAACAGCACCATCAGCCAGGCCAGCCAGCGCTGGGGCGGGCGGCCGGTGAATTGCGCCAAGCCCACCATTACCACGGCATAGCCGACCATGATCAGCAGATTGGCGCAGCTGATCACCAGCACAGGCGGCAGGAAGGCGCGCATCGGATGCAGCGTGGTACCCAACGCCGCCGCCACCGAGCCCAGCATGATGTTGCGGATGCCGGGCAGGGCGCGTAGCCCGCGATGCAGCGCCACCCAACCGGCTGCCTGGATGCCAAGCTGGATCAGCAGCAGGAAATTCAGCGTCAGCAGGTCCACTTTCATGGCGCCACCATGCCGACCGCCTCGGCCAGCGGCAGCCGCAGCAAGGCCAGCCGCCCCGGCAGCGCGCCGAGCAGCAGAGCACCGCCCTGCGCCTCCAGCAAGCGCCGCGCCGTGGCACGCCCCAGCGTATCATCATCCGCCGCCACCGTCTGGCGCCAGGCACTGCCCAGCAGGGTCAGTTCGGCACGGCCCGGCCGCGGCTCCAGCCGCAGCACGATACCGGCCGCATCCGTTCCAGCCGCCTCAGCCCCCGACACCTCAGCCCCTGGTGCCGGCAGCGCGGCATCCAGCAAACAGGCCAGGGCGATGCGCAGCAGATCAGGATCGCCACGCACCAGGCAGGCCGGCGCCAATTGCAGATCCACCCGGGCGCGCTGGCAGGGATCGAGCCGGTTATGCAGATCCTGCAACAAAGCCACCAGGTCCACCACCTCGCGCCGTGCATCGCCCAGGCCACTTTGCAGCCGTTCCTGCGCCAGGAAGGCATCAATCATCAGGCGCAGCCGCTGGCCTTCGCTGCGCAGGTCGGCCACTTCCCGCAACGCTGCCTGATAGGGCGCAGCCTTCCTGCCTTCCAGGCTGATCGCCACCATCTCGGCGGCGCGGTCGATAATCGCCAGCGGGGTGCGGAATTCATGCCCCACCATGTCAAGGAAATGGCGCTGTTCGCGCCGCGCCGCACTTTCCTCGGCCAAGGCCGCCGCCAGTTCGGCCTGCAGCTTTTGGCGCTGATCGGCCTCACGCAGCAGCATCTCATTCTGCTGCACCTGTGCATAGGCCAGCCGGCTGCCCAGCAGGGCTATGATGCCGATAAAGAAGAAGGCGGCATAAAGGATGAATTCCAGATAGAAGATATTGCTGGCCGAGGCCGGCAACACGCCCCGGCCGGTCAGCACATGCTGCGCGCCATCCAGCAGGCGCAAGGCGGCGACGGCGGCATGGATCAGGTTCAGCGCCGTCACCAGGCCCCGGATCACCTGCGGCACCTGCCGCGCCGCCCAGGCTTCGCGGGCGCAGAGCAGGGCATAACCCAGGCCCGGCACCGCGCCCAGCAAGGCGATCCAGCCGGGATGGCCCGGCACCAGCAGCACATAGGCCGGCCACATCACCAGGTTGACGCCATACAGCACAAGCCCGGCGCGCAGCGGCAAAGGCCGTTCCACCATCTGCGCCAGCGCCAGCAGGGTCAGCAGCAGGCCGCCAACGCTGAAGTAATTCGCCACCACCTCGCTGATCCAGGGATTGACCTGGCCGCGCTGCGACACCAGCAGCAAACCGGGCACAAACATCAACGCGGCAATACAGGCGGTGCGCACCCCGGCGGTGTGTGGCTGGCTGCGCCAGATCAGCAGCCAGCCGATGCCCTGCAACAGCAGCACTGTGGCCAGCACCACGGCTAGGGTGCGCTGATCAAGAAACACCCGGCGCCTCCTTAACCAGCGCCTCGCCCAGCGGCAGCAGCACCTTGAAACTGCTGCCCCGGCCGGGCTGGCTATCCACCGTGAAACGCCCGCCATGAAACTGGATCAGTCGTCCGGCACTGAACAGACCCAGGCCGGTGCCCGGCACGGCGGCGGTATTGCCGGCGCGGAAAAAGCGCTGCCCGATGGCGCCCAGATCACGTTCCGGAATGCCGATGCCGCGATCCGTCACCGTCACCACCGCCTCATCACCCACCCGCGCCAGCGTCACCTGCACCGGCGCTTCAGGGGCGGAATATTTCAGCGCATTATCCAGCAGATTGCCAAACACCACTGCCAGCATCGCGGCATCGCCACGCGCCATCACCGGGGCATCCGGGGCAGTGAATTGCAGCCGCCATTCGGCACCCGGCCGCGCCCCGGGCCGCGCCTGCTCCTGCAACAATTCAGCCAGCAGCGCCTTCAGGTCCACCGGTTCCTGCCGCATCTCGGCCATGCCGCCCTGGATGCGGCGATCCAGCAGAAACGTGTCGATCAGCAGCCGCAGCCGGCTTGCCGCGCCGCCAATCGCATCCAGCCTGGGCGCAGCGCTGTCACACAAGGGCGGCGGCAACCCGCGCAGCCGCTCGACGCGCTGGCCGATGGACCGCAGCGGCACGTCAAAATCAGCCGAAATCCGATTGATAAAAAGCTGCTGTTCCTGCCGCATGGCGGCTTCCTGATCCAGCGCCGTGCGGAGCTGCATTTGCAGCAGCCGCTGGGTGCCGATCACTTCGCCCAGGGCGGCATTCTGGCGTTCCACATCGCGCATCAGCCGGGCGCCGAGCAACACCGCAAAGCAGACCGTGAAAGCCACCACCGAGACAATATTCTCCAATGCCCAGATTGTGTTGAGCAAGTTGCGGCTGAAATAGGCATCGCCGGCCGGAATATACAGGCCGGAAATGCCGCGCAACACCACCGCCGCCATATGCAGCGCCACTACAATGGCAAAGGTCCAGCGTTGCAGGCGCGGCAGGGTATCGGCGCGCAGCAGCAGCCACAGCATGACGATGAACTGCACCATCACGATCACGGCATAAACAGTGACACGCAAGCCGATATTCTGCGGCACCAGCAGCAGCGCCAGCGGCCAGAACACCGTCGCCAGGATGATTGTGGCATAAATCAGCAGCCGCACCCGCCGCCGGGTCCAATCCAGCAGATCGGCGATGGAGAGCGCCATCAGGCCCTGGCCGACAATGACGATGACATTGGCCAGCACCACCGAAAGCCAATCGTCGATCAGGCCGCGCAGCGACAGCAGCAGCAGGCCAAGGCCAACCAGCAAGCAGCCAAAGGCCCAATACGGCACGCCGGGCAGCCGCGTGCCGGGAATGAACGACTGCCCGCGCCACACGATCAGCAAAGCCACGCCCAGCGCCAGGGTGAGCGCGAAGGTGACAATCAGCAGGGTGCGGATATCGAGCAATGCAATCTCCAGCCGCGCCCGGGCCGGCCTATAAAGGCACGGTCTTGGCGAAATCCGGTGGCCGTTTCTCACGATGCGAGGCCACACCTTCGCGCAGGTCAGGCCCGTTGAAGCCCAGCATCTCCAGCGCCAGCGAGGCATCGAAGGTCGGCCCGGCCTGGCGCAGCCAGTTATTGAGTGCGTATTTGCTCCAGCGGATCGCGGTGGGCGAACCGGCAGCCAGACGTTGCGCCACTTCCAATGCCTTGGGGAACAAATCCGCCTCGTCAACACAGAGCGAGACAAGGCCGATCCGCTCGGCTTCCTCGCCGCTCACCGGCTCGCACAGCAGCAGATGATATTTCGCCTTCGCCATACCGCAGAGCAACGGCCAGATAATGGCGGCATGGTCGCCGGCCGCCACGCCAAGCCGGGTATGGCCATCGATAATGCGGGCGGTCTTGGCGGCGATGGAGATATCCGCCAGCAGACCGGCCACCAGGCCGGCGCCCACTGCCGGACCATGCATGGCGGACACAATCGGCTTTGAGCAGTTGATCACGTTGTAGACCAGGTCGCGGGCTTCCTTCCACACCCGGGTCAGGGCATTGAAATCACCCGCCATACTTTCCACCAGCGAAAAATCGCCGCCGGCCGAAAAGCCCTTGCCCTCGCCGCGCAGGATCACCGCCGCCACATCCGGATCGGCATCGATATCGCGCCACACTTCGGCCAGTTCACGATGCATGACATGGTCGGTGGTGGGCAGCCGGCCTTCCTTGCCGGCCATCACCACTTCCAGCACACGCTCGGCCGGGCGATTGAAGCGCAGGCTGCTATAGCTGGCGTAACGATCTGGCTGTTGCATTTGCGCCGCCCTCAGCCGGCGGCCTTGGTGGCCTGATGCGCGCGGCCCTGGCCCACCGCATCCATCACCCGGGCGGAATAGACCAAAGCCGAGCCGGCATTGACCGAAATCGCCACGCCCAGCGCCTCGGCGATTTCGGCATCCGTTGCGCCGGCCTTGAGCGCCGCTGCGCTATGCACCGCAATGCAGCCATCGCAGCGCGTGGTGACCGCCACGGCCAGCGCAATCAATTCGCGCACCTTATCGCCGAGCGGGCCGACCTGCTTGCCGGCACCGCTCAGCGCCCGGTAGCCGGCGATCATGTCGGGGTTGAGCTGGGTCAGATTGCCGACCGCCTGGGCCAGTTCCTTCCGGTAGACATTCCAATCTTCCATGCTCATGGTTGCTGCTCCGTGCTTTGTTTATCGCTGTTACGCTGCATACTGGCGCAGCTTGCCGGCTGGGTCCAGCACTGGCCGGTTTGGCCGGCTTTCGCTATGCTGTGGCCTGGTTCTCCCCCCGCCCGGAAAGTTTTCATGGAACACTTGGTCGAAAAGATCATCTTCGGCAGCCGCTGGTTGATGGCGCCGTTTTATCTCGGCCTGGCCTTCTGCCTGGTGCTGCTGCTGGTCAAGTTCGGCCAGGAATTGCTGCATGTCACCCCGGCGGTGCTCACCATGTCGGAATCCGATGTGGTGCTGTCGATCCTGGCGCTGATTGACCTGTCGCTGGCCGGCAATCTTTTGCTGCTGGTGATCTTCTCGGGCTATGAGAATTTTGTTTCCAAGATCGATGTGGCCGACCACAAGGACCGCCCGGAATGGATGGGCAAGGTGGATTTCTCCGGCCTCAAGCTCAAGCTGCTGGCTTCCATCGTGGCGATTTCAGCGATCCAGTTGCTGCGCGCCTTCATGAACATCAAATCCATTGATCATATTGAACTGGCCTGGCTGGTCGGCATCCATATGGCATTTGTGGTATCCGGCGTGCTGCTGGCCTGGATGGATCGGCTGACCGAAAATGGTCACAAGGCCAGCTACAAGGCTGATAGCTGATCCCATGACCCGGCTGGCGGCGGCAGCATGGCTGTTTCTGCTGGCCGGCTGTGCCGCCGCCCCGCCCGCGCCGGCTGATCTGCCCTGGCGCGACAGCCCGGATGCCGTGGTGCGACTGCATCGCGGCGGCGTGCCGCATACCGACCGCCTTGGCCTGACACGCCACAGCCTGGACCCGGCGCGCTCGCTGCTGCCGCTGGTGCTGGACAATGCCATGGTGGATTACCAGCGCGGCCTGCGCTTCGGTTTTGCCGCAGCCGCCAATGCCGGCTTCAATGCCGTGGCGCCCTGGGCCGAGCAGCCGCGAGACGCGGTGCTGGAAGCCGCTGCCGGCGCCCGCCTGCTGGCGGTGATGCCGGCGCGCAAAGCGGATGCCGAGGACAGCGATGACGCGGCGGACAACTCGGCCTGGTTTGATCCTGCCGGCATCCGGCTGGCGCGCGCCTTGCCATTCCGCGATCCCGGCCCGGCCGATCTGCGCCCGGCTTCCACCGCAGCGGCCGAAGCCGGCTTGCGCGCGCTGCGCCAGATGCTGGCCGAACAGGCCGGCCAGACACGGCCCTTGCCGGTCTGGGCCATGCTGCAAGTTTTTGGCACCCTGGATAATACGGCTGCGCCCGACGAGCGGCGCCGCCTGCCCAGCCCGGCCGAGGCGCGTGCCTTGGCCTATGGCGCCCTGGCCGAAGGCGCCAGCGGGCTGGTCTGGTTCGCCGAGGATAGTTATGCCGGGCGCAGCAGCGGCGCCATCGGCATCGCCCCGGTGCCGGTGCTAGATTACGGCATCCAGGTTTTTGACGGCCACCGCCGCGACGACATGAAAGCCACGCCCGGCGCCATCGCTGCCGCAGCCGGGCTGTGGCAGGCCGTGGCACGGCTGAACCGCGAGATCGACCGGCTGGCCCCGGCGCTGCTCAGCCCAACCGCAGCCTTTGACTATCAGGTGCGGCTGCTGGCGCTGGAACCCGGCGCCGCTTCCTTGCTGGCCACCGCCGAAGCCGATGCCTCGGCGCCTTTGCGCCTGCTGCTGAAAAGTTTTGATGGCCGCTTCACCCTGCTGGCAGTGAACCTGACGCCGCAACGCTGGCGCCTGGCGGTCAGCCTGCCGCAGCCCATGCGCCGCATCGAGCGCTGGTTTGACACCGATGCGCCGCCGGCCTTGCTGGCCGGCGGCAGCGGCTTCGAGGAGGATTTCCCGCCCCATGCCGTGCGCATCTACCGGCTGACGCCGTAAGAGCAAAAGCCGTCATGGTCGGCGCAGGCCGACCATCCACGAGTACTTTTCTAAGGCGGTAAAAAACGTGGATGGTACGCCTTCGCGTACCATGACCCGTTTTTGCGGGCTGACTTTCTCCGACCTTGACCTTCTACCGGGCGAAATAGGTGCGGATTTCCTCGGCCGTGTCGGCATCGGCGCAGGTGTAGCGCACGCCGGCATAGTTGCCATCAATGCGCACCACCTGGGCCTCGGCGGCAAAGCGGAATACCTGGGCCGGCGTATTCACCACCACGGTGAGCGACAGGCTGGCACCGAGTTTCGGCATCTGCCGGCAGGGGCCGAACATCAGGCCGATGCGGCTCCAGTTGCGCAAAGGCAATTGCTCGCCGTTATAGATCACATGATCAGCCGCCGTGGTTTCCATGCGGCGCGCGGTGCGCTGCTCGAAGCTCTGCTGCGCCAGCTTGAAGAAGCCGACCAGTTCGGTCAGTTCCTGCGCCTGGTTAGCCAGCGCCTGGGCCGAGGCATGGGTCTGTTCCACCAGCGCCGCATTACGCTGGGTGATCTCGTCCATGTTGCTTACCGCCTTGTTCACCTCATCCAGGCCACGCGATTGCTCGCCGCTGGCCGAGGCGATCTCGGCCACGATGCTGGTGACTTTCTGCACCGCGCCGACAATATCCTCCAGCGCCCCGCCGGCCTGGCTGGCCAGTTCGGCACCGGTGCGCACCTGGGCATTGGAAGCCGAAATCTGGCTCTTGATATCCTTCGAGGCATTGGCGGAACGCTGCGCCAGGGCGCGCACTTCCTGCGCCACAACCGCAAAGCCCTTGCCGGCTTCGCCGGCGCGCGCCGCCTCGACCGAGGCATTCAGCGCCAGCAGATTGGTCTGGAAGGCAATCTCGTCGATCAGCGTCACAATATCGGAAATCTTGCGCGCGCCATCCTCGATCTTGTCCATGGCGCCAACCACATTACCCACCACCTGGCCGCCACGCTGCGCGGTCTGCCGCGCCTCGGCCGCGAGCCGGTCGGCAGCCAGGGCATTATCGGCATTCTGGCGCACCGTGGAGGTGACCTGATGCATCGCTGCGGCGGTTTCCTCCAGCGTCGCGGCCTGGCTTTCGGTGCGCCCGGCCAGGTCTTCCGAACCGGCCGAGATATCCGCCGCCGCATCGCGCAGCTGATTGGCTGAAGCGGCCAGGCGGCGGGCAAATTCGCTCAAACGCTCGGCCATGCTGTTGGCGGAATCCTTCAATTCACCATAGACACCGCGATAATCACCGCGGATACGGCGCGTCACTTCACCATCGGCCAGGGCGTGCATCACCTCGGCCAATTCGCCGGTAACACCCTGCAAGGTGGCGGTGAGGCCATTGAGCTGGCGGCTGACGGTAAGCTGGAAACCTTCCTTGTCGCCCTCCTCGATGCGGCGATCAAGCCGGCCCTGCGACACGGCTTCCACCAGTTCGGCGATCTGCGCCGCCGCATGGGCCTCGCGCTGCTCGCGCAGCGCCCGGGCCGCCTCGCGTTCCTGCCGCGCGGCTTCCGCCTCCTGCTGTAAACGCTCGTTTTCCAGGCCATTATGCTTGAACACCTCGACCGAGCGGGCGATGGCGCCGATTTCGTCGCGCTTGGCGGTATACGGCACCAGGGTCTGCCATTGCCGTTCAGCCAGTTTGAGGATGGCGCCGGTCAGGTCACGCAACGGCTTGGCGACGCTGCGCGCCAGCAAAAAGCCGAACAGCACCAGCACCAGGCTGTTGATGGTGACGCCAATAATGGCATCGCGCAGCGAGGCGGCGGCATCGGCCTCCACATCGTCGATATAGATGCCAGTGCCGATCACCCAGCCCCAGGGCGCATAGCCTTTCACATAGGAGATTTTCGGCACCGGCTTGTCATGGCCCGGCTTGGGCCACAGGTAATCCACAAATCCGGCGCCTTCGCTGCGCACCACCCGGGTGAATTCAACAAACAGGCGCTTGCCATTGGGATCGGCATTAGCCGACACATCCTTGCCGACAAGCTGCTTGGCAAACGGGTGCATCAGCAGCACCGGGGCCATGTCGTTGACCCAGAAATATTCGTTCTTCTCGTAGCGCAGGGCTTCAAGCTGGGCCAGGGCAGCCAACTTGGCATCGGCTTCGCTCATTTTGCCGGCGGCAACCTGGCGCGCATGGCTTTCCACGATGCCATGCGCCACTTCCACCAGATGGCGCAGGTCGCTGCGGCGTTCCTGGATGACATGCTGGCGCTGGTCAGCCTCATCGAGCAGCATCTGCGTCACCAGACTGGCAATCGCCACGCCTATGATGGCCATGATCCGCACCATCACCGGAATACCAAAACCTGCCTTCACGACTACCCCCAGGAAGATAAAGAGAGGCGAGTATAGATGCCCGCCGGATTCGCGCCGGATGCGATAAATGCACAAAGCGGCTGTGCAACCAATCGGCTTCCGGATGAATTTTTGCTAACAGGGCTATAGCTTGGGCCGGTCGCCAGGGAATTGACCTGTATCAAGCCGGATGCTTGGCGCGGCGGGCGGTTTTCGGCTATTGTCGCCTGCCCGGCGCCCCGGATTGGCGCGATTTGTTCTTTTTTGCCAGATTGAGGAAGCTCCATGCCGCAGCCGCAAGCCCCGTATGCCGGTAACCTGATGCAGGGCCGTCGCGGTCTGATCATGGGCGTGGCCAATGACCGCTCGCTGGCCTGGGGCATTGCCAAGGCGGTGGCCGCCCAGGGCGCCGAACTGGCCTTCACCTATCAGGGCGATGCGCTGAAAAAGCGCGTTGAACCGCTGGCGGCGCAGATCGGCGCCAAGCTGGTGATGGAATGTGATGTCACCAATGCCGCGTCGATGGATGCGGTTTTTGAAACCCTGGGCCGCGAATGGGGCAAGCTCGACTTCCTGGTGCATGCCATCGCCTATGCCGACAAGGAAGAGCTGAAGGGTCGGTATGTCGACACCTCGCCGGAGAATTTTGCCCTCAGCATGAATGTGAGCTGCTATTCCTTCACGGCTTTGATGGCGCGCGCCGAAAAGCTGATGAGCGAAGGCGGTGCGGCGGTGACGCTGACCTATTTCGGCGCCGAGCGGGTGATGCCGCATTACAATGTGATGGGCGTGGCCAAGGCGGCTTTGGAAGCCAGCGTGCGCTATCTGGCCGCCGATCTCGGCCCGCGCGGCATCCGCGTCAACGCCATCTCGGCCGGCCCGATCAAGACCCTGGCCGCCAGCGGCATCGGCGATTTCCGCTATATCCTGAAGTGGAATGAACTGAACGCGCCGCTGCGCCGCAATGTCACCATCGAGGAAGTGGGCGGCGCCGGCCTCTATCTGCTCAGCCCGCTGGGCGGCGGTGTCACCGGCGAAGTGCATCATGTCGATAGCGGCTATCACAGCGTCGGCATGGTGGCGGTGGACCAGGCCCCGGCGGTGGCCGAATTGCTGCAAAGCCTCGGCGGCAAGAAAGCGGACTGATGTCGGATAACAGCTTCGGCCGGCTCTTCCGCGTCACCACCTGGGGCGAGAGCCATGGCCCCGCTTTGGGCTGTGTGATTGACGGCACGCCGCCGGGCATTCCGCTTGCCGAAGCCGATATCCAGCATTGGCTGGATCAGCGCAAACCCGGCACCTCGCGTTTTGTCACCCAGCGGCGCGAGCCGGATGAAGTGAAGATCCTGTCCGGCATCTTCGAAGGCGTCACCACCGGCACGCCGATCTCGCTGCTGATCGAAAACCAGGATCAGCGCAGCAAGGATTACGGCGAGATCAAGGACAAGTTCCGCCCCGGCCATGCCGATTACACCTATTGGAAAAAATACGGCGTGCGGGATTATCGCGGCGGCGGCCGCTCCTCGGCGCGTGAAACCGCCGCCCGGGTCGCTGCCGGCGCGGTGGCGCGCAAGGTGCTGGCCCATATCCTGGGCCAGGGCGTGATGCTGCGCGGCGCCCTGGTGCGCATTGGCGAGCTGGAGATCAACCGTGCCAACTGGCGCTGGGACAGTGTGACACAGAATCCGTTCTGGTGCCCCGATCCAGAGGCGGCGATGCAGTGGGAGGATTATCTCGACGGCATCCGCAAAAACGGCTCCAGCGTCGGCGCCGTGGTGGAATTGGTGGCCAGCGGCATCCCGGCCGGTCTGGGTGCGCCGATCTATGGCAAGCTGGATGCCGACCTGGCGGCTGCGATGATGAGCATCAATGCCGTGAAGGGCGTCGAGATCGGCGCCGGCATGGCTGCCGCGCAACTGACCGGCGAGCAGAATGCTGATGAAATGCGCCTTGGCGCCGATGGCCAGCCACATTTCAATGCCAATCATGCCGGCGGCATCCTGGGCGGCATTTCCTCGGGCCAGGATATTGTGGTGCGTTTCGCGGTGAAGCCGACCTCCTCAATCCTCAATCCACGCGCCACGATCGACCGCTTCGGCCAGGAAACCGAGATTCTGACCAAGGGCCGCCATGACCCCTGCGTCGGCATCCGCGCCGTGCCGGTGGGCGAGGCGATGCTGGCCTGCGTGCTCGCCGATCACCTGCTGCGCCATCGCGGCCAGGTCGGCGGCTTCCGCGACGGGTTCGATAAGACCTGAACTGCCCGCCGCTTCCGCGCGCAGCGGAAAGATTCTAGGCTTGCCGGATTCCAGGAGGAGACCGGACATGGCCCAGACCAAAAAAGCCGCCGCCAAGACCAAGGCACCGAAAGCGCCGAAGCCGCATGCGCTGGATATCCCGGTGCCGCCGCGCGCCAAGCTCGATCCCGATACGCAGGCCTATTTCGCCAAATGCGACGAGAAGCTGGGCTATGTGCCGAATGTGCTGGCAAGCTACAGTTTCGATGCCAAGAAGCTGCGCGGCTTTTCGGAAATGTATAACGAATTGATGCTGGCGCCTTCCGGCCTGTCCAAGCTGGAACGCGAGATGATCGCGGTGGCGGTGAGCAGCATCAATCATTGTTATTACTGCCTGACCGCGCATGGTGCGGCGGTGCGGGCGCTTTCCGGCGATCCCAAGCTGGGCGAGCAGATGGTGATGAATTACCGCGTGGCCGATCTGACGCCGAAAATGCGCGCCGCACTGGATTTTGCCGCCAAGCTGACCGAAAGCCCGGACAAGATGGTGGAAGCCGACCGCGCCGCGCTGCGCAAGGCCGGCTGGAGTGACCGCGATATCTGGGACATCGCCGCCACTGCCAGTTTCTTCAACATGTCGAACCGCATGGCCGCCGCCATCGAGATGATGCCGAATGACGAATATCACAATGCGGCACGATAAGGCGGCGTGACAGGCAGGGTTTTGAGCGATCGGCGCAGCATCCTGCCAACAGACGACTTGACGTAGGCCCTGCGGCCAGCACACTACACTTTTCCGTTTCGGGGGAGTGTGGTTTGTCCGGGTTCGATCCCGCCTCTATGTCGGTCATGGTGGTGGACGACACCAAGCTGATGCGCGACGTGGCGCTGGCCTATCTGCGCCGCTACGGCTTTCTGCACTGCACCGCGCATGCCGATGGCCGCGAGGCATTGGCAGCGCTGGCGGCGGCAAGCCGGCCGGTGGATCTGATCCTGCTCGACCTCAACATGCCGGTGATGGATGGCATCGAAGTGCTGCGCCATCTGGCCGAACGCGCCTATGACGGCCAACTGGCGCTGATCAGCGGCGAGAATGCCCGCCTGCTGCGCACTGCCGAGACACTGGCCCGGGCGCATGAACTGAATATCATCGGCGTGATCGAAAAACCGCTGACCGCAGCCAAATTTGATGCCCTGCTGACCCGGCTGGCGCCGCTGCGCAATCCCAATGAGCTGCCGGCGGCACTGCCGGCAGTCCCGGCCATACCGGTGAGCGAGGCGGAATTGCTGGCTGCCATCGCCGCCGGCCAGATCGGCATCGCGGTGCAGCCGAAGATCAATCTGCGCGACCGCAGCGTGGTGGGGGTGGAGGCCTTGGCGCGCTGGCATCATCCCAGCCGGGGCATGGTGTCACCGGTGGATTTTGTGCCGGTGGCGGAAGCCGGCAAAGCTGCCGAGCCGCTTTTTGCCGCCGTGCTGGAACAGGCGCTGGCCAGCCTGGTGGATTGGCATCGCCAGGGCCACCGGCTGCAAATCGCCATCAATATCTCGGCGCCCGACCTGACCCGGCTGCATCTGCCGGATCAGGTGGCGGAAGCCACCCTGCGCCACGGCCTGGTGCCGGAGGATATCCTGCTTGAAGTAACCGAAAGTCGGTTAATCCAGGATTTGGCCCCGGCTTTGGAAGTGGTCACCCGGCTGCGGCTGAAGGGCTTCGGCCTGTCGATTGACGATTTTGGCACCGGCTATTCCTCGCTGGAGCAATTGCAGCGGATTCCGTTTGACGAATTGAAGATCGACCGCCGCTTTGTCACCGGCGCCGCCAGCGATGCCTCGGCGCGCGCCATCATGGCTTCATCAATCCGGCTGGCGCGCAGCCTGGGCATCGGCACCGTGGCCGAGGGAATCGAGACCCAAGCCGACTGGGATTGCGCCCTGCGCCTGGGCTGCGATGTGGTGCAGGGCTACCTGATCGCCGCACCGATGCCGCCTGAAAAACTGCCTGCCTGGCTCTCTGCCTGGAAATAAGGCAGAAGCGGCTTTGCCCTGGTGAGGGCTAAACTATTCGCTTACATATGTGTTTTCCGGCTACCGCCTTCGCGGGCGCAATATTTATGCAGCCTGTGACATATCAGCAACAGGTGCGGCGCGGGCCATATATACCCTTAAAAACAATAACTTGAGCCATGAGCATTTTTTTATAACTTTCCTCTTGCACTGCACCATTCATCCCGCTACATTGTGCATCGCAGCAACGCTTCCCGGCTTGCTGCATGCCCTTCTCGGGCGTTTCCTCCCTAGACTTGGGCCGCATCGCTGATGCGGCCCCTTTTTTTGTCTGCGGCAGGCCGAAGCCTGCCGTGCGGCCGCATCGGTGATGCGGCCCCTTTTTTTTGTTCGCAGTTCGGCTCACACTGCAAACAATAATTGGGAGGAAAAATCATGGGCCAGATCGCCAACCTGAATAACCGCGCCGCCATGTCAGATGCCGAATGGCGCCTGCGGGTTGATCTTGCCGCCTGTTATCGCCTGGTGGCGCATTACGGCTGGGATGATCTGATCTTCACCCATATTTCCGCCCGCATTCCGCAGGACAACCCGCAGGCGCCGGAATATTTCCTGATTAACCGTTACGGCCTGATGTTTGAGGAAATCACCGCCTCCAGCCTGGTGAAAGTGGATCTGCACGGCAATGTGGTGGATGACGAGCCGAACAGCATCAATCCGGCCGGCTTCACCATCCATTCCGCCGTGCATGAGGCGCGGCCCGATGCCGGCTGCGTGATTCATCTGCATACGCCGGCCGGCGTGGCAGTTTCGGCTCAGGAAGGCGGGCTGCTGCCGATCAGCCAGACGGCATTGTTTCCCTATGCCAATCTGGCCTATCACGATTACGAAGGCGTGGCGCTGAATCCGGCGGAGAAGCAGCGCCTGGTAGCCGATCTGGGCCGCTGCAACACCATGCTTCTGCGCAATCACGGCACCCTGGCGCTTGGCCCCAGCGTGGCCGATGCCTTCCTGGGCATCTATGTGCTGGAACGCGCCTGCGCCACCCAGGTGCTGGCCCAGGCCGGCGGCGCTGCCTTACGCGCTGTGGCGCCCGAGATTGTTGGCGGCATCATGGAACAGGCGCGCCAGGTGACCCATGGCGGCGGCGGCCGGCTGGTCTGGCCGGCCTTGCTGCGCAAGCTGGAACGGCTTGATCCCGGCTACAAGAGCTGAACCGGGCCGGCAGCCTGGTCATAAAGTTCAAAGGCCACGCAGATGCGGCGCTCATCTGCTTGATTCAGCGGCCGGGTTTCGTGGGTGAAATGGCTCGGCATCAGCACCACAAGGCCGGGCTGCGGCTGGATCCAGCGTTCATCCCAGCCGTTTTCGGCGTTGAAACCTCGCTCAACCGCCGGGCCAACTCGTAGCCAGCCGGGCTTTTCCACCGCATCCGCCACCACGGCCGGCACCGCGACATAATACACGCCATTGATCCAGCTTTTGGAATGTAGATGCGACACATGATGGGTTTCAGCGCCAGAAACCACGCTCCAGCCACGCAGACCCAGCCGGGCCGGGCGGGCGCGCAGGAAGGCATTGTCCGGATCATCCGGCAGGCGCGCGATGTAATCCAGCGCCATCGCCTGCAAGCGCTGAAACATCTGGCGCAGCAGCGGGCTTTCATCCTGCTCCAGATGATTGCGCCGCCAGCCCATGCGGATCGCGCGGGAACTGGGCTGCTGAAAATGCTCCAGATCGCGGCTCAATTCCGCCGCCAGCAAGGGCAGCACCGGATCGTCCGGCCCATGCAGCGCGGTGATATGGAGAAACCGCTCAGGATCGGTCAAGGCGCGGGCGGCCTGTGAATTGCCGGCCCAGATGGCGGCGGCGGCCAGCAGATCAAAACTGCGCGCATTGGCAAAACCGGCATCCACCAGGGCGCGGACCAGCGGATATAGCCGCGGCCGCGGCAGCGCCCAGGCCAGCATGTCGGTAAAGCCGCCGAACCAGTCCATATTGGCATCGACAGCCTGCAAGCGGCGGCAGTGTTCGGCGGCGGCGGCGGCGTGGCCCTGGAGCAGCAGGAAGGCCGCCTGCCTGGCCAGGGGGATAAGCTCCGGCCCCGGCACGGCGCTCATGGCCTGCTGGCCTGCACCAGCTTGTGCGCCAGCAATTCAGACAGCAAAGCGGCAACATCCTGCCGGATGCGGTCCAGCGGCGCGTCATAGCGCTGCTGCAAATCCAGGCAAAGCGGTTCAAAGCCAACCGGATTTTCCAGCCGCTGCCAGATGGCGGTGCCGATGGGATCAAGGTTAAAATAGCTGCTGCTTTCAACATCCATCATCACCAGTTCGCCATCCACCTCGGTGGCCAGCAGCTTGGGCGAACGGTGGAAAAGCGTTTCCGGTGCGAAAGTCATGCTGTGTGTTGGCTATTGTCAGACGATAGGCCGCCTTTTATGGCAGAGGCCCGCCGGCCGTGCAAATATTGCCGTTCGGGGTTTTATGAATGACCGGTGAGCATCGCTACCGGATCTATGGCCTGACCCTGCGCAGCCCACGGCCGCTGCCGCTGCTATGGCCGGAACCCGATGCGGATCGTGCCGCCGATATCCTGCTGCACTTTGCCCCGGTGGCGATCCCGACCATGCCGCCGCTGCGCCAGGCGCGCCGGCTGGCAATCCATGCTGATGGCAGCGGCCTGTTTCAGGCCCTGCGCGGCGCGCGTTTCCTGATCCGCGACGGCCGCGAAATCACCATAGACCTGCCGCCCGACACGCCTGCGGCAGAATTGCACGCGCTGCTCTGCGGCCCGCCGCTGGGCTGGCTGATGTGCCAGCGCGGCCAGCCGCCGCTGCATGCCTGTGTGGTGCAGATCGGCGCGGCGGCGGTGGCGCTGGCGGGCGATAGCGGTGCTGGCAAATCCACCCTGGCCCGCGCCCTGATCGCCCGTGGCCATGGCCTGATAACCGACGATCAGGCGGTGATCGATGCCGAAGCCCGGCTGGTGCAGCCAGGCTTTCCAGCCATGAAACTATGGCAGGGCGCAGCGGTTATGGCCGGCGACAGGGTGCAGCCAGCGCTGCGCGTGCGCGAAGGACTGGATAAATACTATATCCCGATGCCGCAAAGCTTTCGGCCACAGCCGCTGCCCCTGGCGCTGGTGCTGGTATTGTCGCCCGGCGCAAATGGGCAAAGGCTGGAGCGGGCCAAGGGGCCGGAGACTGCAACGCTTTTGCTGCGTCACCTGTATCGGCCGGAATTCAGCCGGGGCGACAAACTGGCGCGCATTGCTTTCCAGCGCAGCGTGGCCCTGGCCGGCGCTGTGCCGCTCTACCGGCTGGAGCGCAGCGGCGATCTGGCCGATCTGCCCGCCCTTGTGGCAACCGTGGAAAACCTGGCGGCCCGGCATCCCCCGCTCACTCGTCATGCCCGGGCGTGCCTTGACCAGACATGAAATCAGCGCTGCTGAAATATCGCGGCGCTCAAATCCATCACCCTCACCGTCGTCATGCCCGGGCTTGACCCGGTCATCATATTTTCCTTGGAATTTAGCCATATTTTTGGCAAAAACGGGATGCCCGCTTCCGCGGGCATGACGACGGAGGGGAGACTCAGTCGGTCAGAAGTTATGCCGGACAGTCGTGGGTCAAGCCCGGGCATGGCGAGTGAGGATGAGGCGGGCAAGCGCCATAACCATCATTCAGCCAAGCTGGCCGGCATGCAAAGCCGCCAGCCTGTGCCAGGGTGGGCGCAGAAACTGGTCACACAAGGCGCGGATTTCCGGGCTGGCGGCAGCCTGCTTTTCGGCGCGATCATCGCTGAACGGCAAGCGGCCGGCGCGGTTCCAGGCCTGCAATTTTGTCACCTCGGCCATCGCCGCCAGTTCATCCGGGCCGGGCGTGATGCCCAGGCGCGGCAGCAGCCGGGTGATGATGGCATCCGGCAATTCCGCATAATCCAGGATCAGCCAGCCGGCGGGATTCTGCGCCACGCGGTCGGCCAGGATGCTGAAGGCGCGGCCCAGGCAATGGGCGATGAATTCCGCATCACTGAGGCGGCTTTGCCGGTCCAGCGCCAGGCCCGAAAGCAGCGGCGACCAGGCCATGTGGCGCAAATGCAGCCAGCCCGGTTTGCCGCGCAGATTGGATACCAGGATTTCCAGCGGATCGCGGATCAGCAGCAGCCTCTGCATGCCGGGATGCAGGCGCGTGAACAGGTCTGGCTCCAGACCGGCGCGCAAAGATTGTTTCACCACCAGATGGCGCGCCGCGTGGTGCAGCGGTTGGCCCAGCGCCAGCAGGGTTTTATCCAGCGCCGCCAGCCGTTCGGCATCCGGCACCAGGCTCCAGAAGGCGCCGCAGATATCAACCAGCGCGCCCGGTTCATCCGTCACCTGCAAAGCCTGGAGGCAGGCCAGCATCCGCGCGGTCAAGGTGGAGCCGCAGCGCGTCAGATGCCAGATCGAAAGCAGCGGCGGCAAGGCCGGCCGGCCCGGCTGAAAGGCGCGGATCGGGAGTGTTTGCAGCCCGGCCGCTGCCGGATCGCCAGCCGGCGGGCGGCCATGCAGGCCGAACAGAAAATCCGCCGGCCCGGCTATCGGGCGCAAAACAAAATCGCCGCCCTGGCCCGACGGCACTGCCCGCACCGGCATCAAAGCCGGCGCAACTTCAGTCATTGCGGCCTTCCTGCATCAGGATGAACTGCCCGAGCCGCAACGCTTCGCCCAGGCCCTTGCGCAGACGATGCGAGGTGGGAAACCGCCCGGCCTGTTCCGGCGTGGCCGGCCAGGCATCCAGGATGGCACGCATCTGCGCCGTATCCAGGATGGCGCCGGCCAGCGGCGAGCGTTCGATCCGCGCCAGTTCCGCCGCCATCCAGTCGCGCCGGCGATCCATCCAATCGTACCAATCGGCATGTTGCAGGCCGATGCGGGTTTCCAGCCGGATATTGTCGGGCGCCTGACCCGCCAGCAGCCGGCGCGCCAGCCGGCGATCCATGCCATTGCAGCGGTATTGTTCACGCGGCAGCGCCAGGCAGAATTCCACCAGATCAAGATCGAGATAGGGATCCCGCCAGGCCCAGCTCTGGCCTTGCAGGAAATGCGCAAACTGCGCATTGGTATGGCGATGCCGGTCCAGAATCAGAATCTGCGCATCCAGGTCGGGCGAGCCGGTGCGCAGCAGCGGCCGGTCATGATCATCCAGCTCCAGCCGTTGCGCCACATCCGGCCGCAACGTGCTCCATTCCTGCCACCAGTAATCGCGCTGGCCGCGCAGGCGGCGCACCCGCCGCTGCATTTCCGGCGACAGCAGCGGCATCAGGCCCTGATTCCACAATGAACGCGGCCGGCCGCTCCAATCCGGGCGGAACGGGATGACGTTACGCCATGCCGCCAGCCAGCGCCCGGCCAGCAGCTGATCCGCCACCACATGCCGGCCGGTATAGCTCAGCGTGACATTGCCGGCATCACCGCTCAGCACCGTGGCAATGCCCTGCTGGCGCATGGTGTGTTCCAGCGGCAGCATCAGCCAGGAAACCTGATGCGGGCTTTTGAACGGCCAGTCGCGGCTTTGCAGCAGGCTGCCGGGGGTTTCCAGCGCCAGATCGGGCAGGCTGGCATCGGCGACATGGGCGACCAGGCCCGGATATTGCGCCAGGAAAGGCTGCAACCGCTGCCATTCATCGGCAAAATGCCCGGCATCGGGTTGCAGCAGCCGCGCCGTGGGGTCGCTGCGCACGGTGAGGCTATGAACCGCCGCATCATGCTGCCGCGCGGCGCTGGCCACCACGGCGGGGGAATCCAGCCCGGCCGAGAGCAGGCACAAGACCGGCTCGCCTTTGGGCAGCCGCGCCGCCACGGCGCGGTCGAGCAATTCACGCGCCGCTTCAACATAATCCTCGTCGCGCCGCAGGCGCAGGCTTTGGCGCGGCAGCGGCGACCAGAAGGGCGCGGCTTGCGATACGCCATGGCCCTTGCGCCATTCCAGCGCTTCGCCCGGCGGCAGGCGGCGAATCTGGCGCCAGGCGGTGCGATCGCCCAGGCGATAATCCATCTTGGCCAGCCGCAGGGCCAGCGCATCCAGATCGGGTTCCGGATCAACCTCGGGAAAGGCCAGCAGCCAGCTTGGCCGGCTGGCCACCACCAGGCCATCCGGGGTTTGCGCATAATGCAGGCTGCCCCAACCCATCGGGCAACTGGCCAGCAGCAAGGCCTGGCGCTGCGGCTGCCATTGCGCCAGGGCATAATCGCCATTCAGCCGGGCCAGGCCCGCCATGCCCCAGCGTTCGAGCACCGCATCGGCCAGCAGAGACGCTGAAAGCGCCGGATCACGCCCCAGCGCCGCAGCCAGATGCGGGATATTGTACAAGGCCCCGCTGAGCAGGGTTATTGTGCCCGAGGCGCCGCCAGACAGACGGCTTGGCGCCAGGTTACGCTGGGGTGGGCGGCGCGCTGCCGGCGCGGTGGCATGATCCAGCCGCAGCATGGCGCAATCGGCATCCTGATACAGGCCGGTGATGGCCATGCCGGCCGGGCAACGACGCAGGATAGACTGCGCGGCCGCCCCGGTCGCTGCCAGAAACATCACCGGGCTTGGTCAGGAATGGGTGTTGATGAAGCCATCCGAGGACTGGTCACTGGAACCTTTGGTCAGCGCGCTGGCGTCATAGAGCCGCAGCTTGGGTGTGGACCAGGGCAGGCGCTGGTTGTCTGACCGATCAGCGTTTTCCTGGATTTCAGGTATATTTATATCAGTCATCATCACAAACCCGTCATTCCGGACCAGCCGGGGCGAACCCGGCAATGTTGCAAAATAATGCCGCTTGGCCTGGCAGGCAAGCAGAAGTCGGGCCAGACCAAGGATGCGGGTCCACGGCTGTTCGGGTCAATCGGATGGCGCTTTTGCGCCCCCGGAAAGTCGTCATGCCCGCGAAAGCGGGCATCCCGTTTGGAAAAATATGTCTGAATTCCTGGGAAAATGGGATGCCCGGGTCAAGCCCGGGCATGACGAGAGGGGCAGGAACCGGTCCGGTGCAGGCCGGTGCAATTTAAACCGGACAGCCGTGGGTCAAGCCCGGGCATGACGACGGTGAGGGGGCTGGATTTGCTAGCCATCCAGCCGGCTGGCGAGCAGCTTGTCGATGCGGCGGCCATCCATGTCCACCACCTCAAAACGCCAGCCATTCCAATCCACCCGGTCGCCGGTTTGCGGGATGGCGCCGAAGCGGGCCAGGGCGAAGCCGGCCGCCGTGTCGTAATCATCCTCGTCATCCGGCAGGGTGAAACCCAGCGTTTCAGCCATATGGTGGCGCGGCGTGAGGCCATCCACCAGCCAGGAACCATCCTCGCGCGCCAGCAGCCAGGGTTCCACCGGGCCTTCCGGCGTGGCCAATTCGCCGACGATGAATTCCAGGATATCGGCGGCCGAGACCACACCTTGCAGGCTGCCGAATTCATCCACCACCAGGGCGATGCCGGTGGGCGAATGGCGCAATTGCTCCAGCGCTTCCAGCACATCGGCGGTTTCCGGCACCACCGGCGCCGGCCGCACCAGCGGGCGCAGTTCCAGCGGCTTGCCATCAATCACCGCATCCAGCGCATCCTTCACCAGCAGGATGCCGTCGATATGATCGATGCCGCCATGGCCGGCCGGCAGACAGGCATGCATACTGCCGCGCAGGGTGGCCAATTGACGCGGCAGGGGCGCATCCAGGTCGATCCAGTCCAGTTCGGTGCGCGGGGTCATCACCGAGCGCACCGGGCGATCACCCAGCCGCATCACGGCGGCGATCATGGCGCGTTCGGCCGGCTCCACCACGCCGGCGCTTTCGGCCTCGGCCACCAGGCTTTTGATCTCTTCCTCGGTGACCTGCTCGGCCGTGTCGTGGCTGCTGCCAAACAGGCGCAGGCAGAGCTTGGCCGAGATATCGAGCAGCGAGACGGCCGGAGAGGCAAAACGCGCCACCTGGGTCATCGGCCTTGCCACCAGGCTGGCCATACGCTCGGCATTGCGCAAGGCAAGCTGCTTCGGCACCAATTCGCCAACGATCAGCGACAGATAGGTCACCAGCGTGACCACCAGGGCGAAGGCGATGCCATCGGCCAGGGCTTCGCTCCAGCCGAATTGTTCCAGCAGGTAGAGGCCGAGCCGCTCAGCCAGCGTGGCGCCGGAAAATGCGCCGGCGGCGATACCCACCAGGGTGATGCCGATCTGCACCGAAGACAGGAAACGGCCCGGATCGGCGGCCAGCTTGAGCGCCGCCTCGGCGCCGAGATCGCCGCGGCTGGCCATCAATTGCAGCCGGCTTTTGCGCGCCGACACCACCGCCAGCTCTGACATGGCAAGCACGCCATTGAGCAGGATCAGGGCCACCAGCAGCCCAAGCTCTGCCGCTAGCGGCATGGCGGCGCACTACTGGAAAGGGAAATCGGGTGAATGGCCGGCGGGGCGCTTAGGCTGCCTGCCGCCGGCGAGAATATTGGCGCATCATCATTTGGCATGGTGGCGGCATTATACCGGAAAGCCCGGGGCCAAACCAAGGGGCCGTATCGGGCTACCACACATCATTGAATTTGACGGAAATCCAAATAATATCAGCGCGCAGCCACCGCCTCGATCTCGATCAGCCATTCCGGCCGCATCAGCCGGTCGACAAAAACCGCCGTGGAGGCCGGCTGATGCTCGCCCAGGAAACGTTTGCGGATGTCGTTGACCGCCGAGCGCATGGCATCATTCAGGTCCAGCGCCTTGCTGTAGAAGATGGTCAGCTTGACCAGGTCCTTCGGCTCCATCTGGGCCGAGCGCAGGATGGCGCCGATATTGGCCCAAGCGAGATGCGCCTGTTCCAGGATGCCGATGCCGCAGCGGCCGGTGGGATCAACGCCGACCTGGCCCGAGATATAGAGCAGGCGCTTGCCGACAGGAATTTCGATACCTTGAGCATAGGCACCGACCGGCAACATCGCGTCGCGCGGGTTATGGGCTTTAAGCATTCTGCTTTCCCCTGGTTATGGTTAACCGTAAGTTGCGACAAAGCGCTCGCAACCGCAAGAAAAATAATTATTGACTGATCGGTCCATAATTGGCAGGGTGGCGCCATGGCCCGACCGAAGGAATTTGACGCTGAAACCGCCCTGCTGCGCGCCATGGAGCTGTTCTGGCGCCAGGGTTTCGCCGCCACCTCGCTGAGCCAGCTGGTGGCGGTGATGGGGATCAGCCGCCAGAGCCTGTATGACACCTATGGCGACAAGAACCGCCTGTTTCTGGCCGCACTCGACCGTTATTGCGCCGACCTGGCAGCGCATCTGCTCGCGCCATTGCTGCAACCCGGCGCCGGGCTGGCGGCTTTGCATCAGGCCAGTGTGGCGCTGATTGATTTCCTGCTCGCCTTTCCCGAGCGCCGCGCCTGCCTGATGGTGAATTCGGCGATGGAAATGGCGCCGCATGATGCCGCCGTGGCTGCTCGCGCCCGGGCGCATTGGCAGGGCATGGAACAGGCTTTCGCCGCCGCTTTGCGCACTGCCCGCGCCAGGGGCGAGATCGCCAGCCCGGAAGCGCCGGAAAACCTGGCGCGTTTCCTGGTTGGCATGGCCAACGGCCTGATCGTGGCGGCAAAAAGCGGCGCCGACCGCGCTGCGCTCAGCGATATTGCCCGGCTCGGCGCCGGCATCCTGCAACCCGATCCTGCTGTCATCCTCACCCACGAAGAAAGGTTATCGCCATGAGTATCGAACTTTCCATGCTGGCCTGGTCGGCTTTGCTCTGCCTGCTGCTCGCTTTCCCCTATACGCTCGGCTTCATCGCCCAGCGCGGCCTCTACAGCGTGGCCGGCAACCGCGAGGATTTTCCCGCTGCCGGCGGCTGGATCGGCCGCTCGCATCGCGCCCATCTCAACATGGTGGAAAATCTGGTGCCGTTTGCCGCCCTGGTGCTGGTGGCGCAGCTGGCCGGCAAGAATGATGCGATGACCGCCGCCGGCGCGCAGCTTTTCTTCTGGGCCAGGCTGGGCCACGCCATCGTCTACACCGCCGGCATCCCCTGGGCGCGCACCATCGCCTATTTCGGCGGCGTGGTTGGCATGCTGGTGATCCTGTGGCGCATCCTGGCCTGAGCCACTGAATGGCCTGAGCTGCCGGCCCGTCGTCAAATTCCGCTCTGGCGACGGGCTGTCCAGTTCAGCGCGTCAAATGCCGGGCGTGACCCACGGCTATCCGGTTTAAATTTCAACCGTTTTTCAGACCGGTTTCTCCCCCCTCGTCATGCGCGGACTTGATCCGCGCATCTCTCCTTACTCGATAATTCAAGCAAAATTGAGAAAAAGCGAGATGCGCGGATCAAGTCCGCGCATGACGATTATGGAGTGGTGAGGCCGGCGATCTTATCGGCGCTTACGCCCGCTTGGCGGCCTGGGCATCCGATAGCGGATGTTCCAGGCGGGCGATCATTTCCTTCGGGCAGACCTGCCAGAAACGGCCGCGCACATTGTCCCAGTCGGCAAACAGGTCTGCCGCATAGGCCGATTGTGTTTCGCGCACATGCTCTTCGATCAGGCCGCGCAGCACACCATCCCAATAGCTGGAGGCGATGCGCTGATACACCACGCTCTCGTCATTGATCGAGATCGGCAGCGTATTCTCCGGATCGTAGACGAAGGCCATGCCGCCGGTCATGCCGGCGGCGAAGTTGTCGCCCACGGCACCCAGGATGGCGATGCGGCCGCCAGTCATGTATTCGCAGCCATTCGAGCCGCAGCCCTCGATCACCGCCGTGGCGCCGGAATTGCGCACCGCAAAGCGTTCACCGGCCTGGCCGGCAGCAAACAGCTTGCCGCCGGTGGCGCCATACAGCACCGTGTTGCCGATGATGGTGTTGCGGCTGGTCTGGCCGACCAGCGGCGAGGACGGCGCCGGGCGCACCACGATCATGCCGCCGGACAGGCCCTTGCCGACATAATCATTGGCATCGCCGAACACTTCCAGCTTCAGGCCCTGTACCGCGAAGGCGCCGAGCGACTGCCCGGCCGAGCCGGTGAGCCGCACCGTGATATGGCCCGGCTTCAGCCCCTTCATGCCGAATTTGCGCGTGATATGCGACGACAGCCGGGTGCCGATGGCGCGATGCGTGTTCTGGATATTGTAGGCCAGCTGCATCTTCTCGCCATGGCCGAAGACCGGCGCGGCATCCTTCACCATCTGTGCATCCAGCGTATCCGGCACTTCGTTGCGGCCCTGGAGCGTGCAGTAGCGCGCATAATCGCCGGCATCGGCCTGGGCCAGGATCGGGTTGAGATCCAGATCATCCAGATGCGCGCCGCCACGGCTGACCTGGGTCAGCAGATCGGTGCGGCCGATGATCTCGTTCAGACTGCGCACGCCGAGCGAGGCGAGGATTTCGCGCACTTCCTCGGCGATGAAGCTGAACAGGTTGACCACCTTTTCCGGCGAGCCATCAAACTTCTGCCGCAGCGGTTCGGCCTGGGTGCAGACACCGACCGGGCAGGTGTTGGAATGGCATTGCCGCACCATGATGCAGCCCATCGCCACCAAAGCCGCGGTGCCGACACCATATTCCTCGGCGCCGAGCATGGCGGCGATGACAATGTCGCGGCCCGACTTGAGGCCGCCATCGGTGCGCAGCTTGACGCGGTGCCTGAGCTTGTTCAGCGTCAGCACCTGGTTGACTTCGCTCAAGCCCATTTCCCACGGCGTGCCGGCATATTTCACGCTGGTTTGCGGCGAGGCGCCGGTGCCGCCGACATGGCCCGAGATCATCAGCACATCGGCCTTGGCCTTGGCGACGCCGGCCGCGATGGTGCCAATGCCGGCTTCCGACACCAGCTTGACGCAGACCGTGGCTTCCGGGTTGATCTGCTTCAGATCGTAGATCAGCTGCGCCAGATCCTCGATGGAATAGATATCGTGATGCGGCGGCGGCGAGATCAGCATCACGCCGGGCGTGGAATGGCGCAGCTTGGCGATCAGCTCGGTCACCTTGAAGCCGGGCAGCTGGCCGCCTTCGCCGGGCTTGGCACCCTGCGCCACCTTGATTTCCAGCTCGCGGCAATTGGTCAGGTATTCGGCGGTGACACCGAAGCGGCCTGAGGCAATCTGCTTGATCGCCGAATTGGCATTATCGCCATTCGGACGCGGCTTGAAATTCTCCGGCGCTTCGCCGCCTTCGCCGGAATCCGACTTGGCGCCGATGCGGTTCATGGCGATGGTCAGCGTTTCATGCGCTTCCGGGCTGAGCGCGCCGAGCGACATCGCCGCCGAAACAAACCGCTTGCGGATTTCGGTGACGCTCTCAACCTGCTCAATCGGAATCTTCTGCCCGGCCGGCTTCAATTCCAGCAAATCGCGCAGTGAAATCGGCGGCAGGTCGCGCAGGCCAAGCGTATACTTCTTGAACAGCGCGTAATTCTCGCTTGCCACGGCGGTTTGCAGCATGTGGATCAGGTTGGCTTCCCAGGCATGCGCCTCGCCGCCGCGCCGATAGCGGTAGATGCCGCCCACCGGCAGGGCCACCACATCCTGGCGGAATGCCTTGCGATGCAGCTCCAGCACCTTCTTCTGCAAACCATCATAGCCGATGCCGGAAATGCGCGACGGCATGCCCGGGAACAGATCTGCCACCAGCGAACGTGACAGGCCCAGCGCCTCAAAATTGTAGCCGCCGCGATAGCTGGAGACCACCGAGATGCCCATCTTCGACATCACCTTGAGCAGGCCGCCATCCACCGCTTCCTTGTAGCGCGTCACGGCTTCCTCGGCCGAAAGCTTGCCGAGCAGGCCGCGCTTGACCCGATCCACCAGGCTGGCTTCCGCCACATAGGCATTGATCGCCGTGGCGCCAACGCCGATCAGCACGGCGAAGTAATGCACATCCAGGCATTCGCCGCTGCGCACGGTGAGCGACGTGAACGTGCGCAGGCCGGCGCGCACCAGATGGCTATGCACCGCACCCACCGCCAGGATGGTGGGGATCGCCACCCGTTCGGCGCTCTGCGCCTCGTCGGTCAGCACCAGATGTGCCGCGCCGCCACGCACCGCCGTATCGGCTTCCGTGCGGATACGCTTGATCGCATCGCGCAGGGCGCTGGGACCGCCATCCACGGCAAAGGTGGTGTCGATCCGCGTTGTGGTGTTGGCGGTATAGGTCAGCACCCGGGCCAGATCGGCATTGGTCAGCACCGGGCTTTCCAGCAGCAGGATCTTCACCTGCTGCGCATCCTCGTCCAGCACATTGGACAGGTTGCCCATGCGGGTGCGCAGGCTCATCACCCGCTTCTCGCGCAAACTGTCGATCGGCGGATTGGTCACCTGGCTGAATTGCTGGCGGAAGAAATGATGCAGGCCGCGATATTGTTCAGACAGCACGGCAATCGGCGTGTCGTCGCCCATGCTGCCAACCGCTTCCTTGGCATCTTCCGCCATCGGATGCAGGATCAGCTCCATGTCTTCCAGCGTCAGGCCGCCGGCGAGCTGGGCGCGGCGCAGGCCGTCACGGTCGAAGCTCGGGCCCACCGGGGCGGCTTCCTTGATCGCTTCCAGCGTCGAGATGCCCTTGACCCATTCGCCATAGGGATGCTCGGCGGCGAGCCGGTCCTTGATCTCACGATCCTTGAACAGCCGGCCCTTCTTGAGATCCACCGCGATCATCTGGCCCGGGCCGACGCGGCCCTTCTCAACCACCTTGGATTCCGCCACCGGCACCATGCCGGCTTCCGAGCCGATCACCAAAAGCTTGTCGCTGGTGATGGTGTAGCGCAAAGGCCGCAGGCCGTTGCGATCCAGGCCGGCAACACACCAGCGGCCATCGGTGGCGCAGATCGCCGCCGGGCCATCCCACGGCTCCATCACCGAATTGCCGTAGGAATAGAGGTCGCGATGCGCCTGCGGCATGGTGGTCTTGTTCGACCAGCTTTCCGGGATCAGCAAGGTCTTGACCATCGGCGCGGTGCGGCCGGCGCGCACCAGCACCTCAAACACCGCATCCAGCGCAGCGGAATCGGATGAGCCGGATTGCACAATCGGCTTGATATCGGCGGAATATTCGCCGAAGGCATCCGAGGCCATCTTGATCTCGTGGCTCTTCATCCAGTTCACATTGCCGCGCACGGTGTTGATCTCACCGTTATGCGCCAGCATGCGGAAAGGCTGCGCCAGCTTCCAGGTCGGGAAAGTGTTGGTGGAATAGCGCTGGTGATAGATGGCAAAGGTCGAGATGAAACGCTCGTCCTTGAGGTCGGGATAGAAGTTGTCGAGCTGCTCGGCCAGGAACATGCCCTTGTAGATCACGCTGCGGCAGGACAGCGAGCAGATATAGAATTCGGTGATATGCGCCGCCAGCACCGCCTTTTCGATGCGGCGGCGGATCAGGAACAGGTCGCGCTCAAAAGCCGCATCGTCATGGCCGAGCCGGTTTTCGATCAGCACCTGCTCGATTTCAGGCCGGGTGGCATTGGCCTTTTCGCCGATGATGCTGGCATTCACCGGCACCTGGCGCCAGCCATAGATGCCATGGCCGTGGTCCAGAATGGCGGTTTCAACAATGGTGCGGCAGGTTTCCTGCGCCGCCAGATCGGTCTTGGGCAGGAAAACCTGGCCCAGGCCGAGCTTGGCTTCACCCGGCTCAAAGCCGGTGCGGCGCACATGCTCGCGGAAAAAATCCTGCGGGATCTGCACATGGATGCCGGCGCCGTCGCCGGTCTTGCCATCGGCATCCACCGCGCCACGATGCCACACCGCCTTCAACGCCTTGATGCCGGCCACCACCACATCGCGCCGCGGCGTGCCGTCCAGCGAGGTGACCAGGCCGACACCGCAGGCATCGCGCTCATCTTCGGCGCGATACATGCCTTCGGCTGCCAGGCGCTTGGCTTCGGCCTGGAACTGCGCAACGAAGTTTTCACCGCTATTCTTGCTGCTGGTCATGGTGTGAACTCCTCATAGGAAACTGAATTGCGCATCGGCGCTGCAATAGATTTTGTAACCGGTAGTTTCAGGGACGCTCAGTCTGCTCTAGGCATCATCGGAACAACGCCTCGATATCAGCACCGAAAACTTCCCACTCGCTGCGTTTCTTCATCAGCGCTTCAACCATCTTGGGTTTGAGCTTCTGCGCAAATTCAGCAGCTTTTTGCTGCGATATCGGATCGGAAACGCGGCCAAATATCGTATCGACATGGCGCTTGATCAGCGGAAAGGCAGGGTTGGCTTTCAATTTATCCAATTCCGCGCTGTCGGAGACATTACCTGTCCAGAGATACTGGCAGCCAGCTTGCGTGTCGTACAGGGCAGCAAGGCTTGCGCGCTCCTGCGGCGTGAAAATGCGGTCATACATGTCCGCCGTGATGGCGTTATATTCACTCACTATTTCAACCGCCAAATCGGCGAAGGTGGCATCAACCAGTTTTGCTGCCTCTTCGGCACGATCCGGCGCCTTGTTGCGCAGCATTTGCTTATATTGCGCAAATTGACTCGCCACTTGGCCAGCCATCTGCTGCTTTTGTTTTTGGCCGCAGGCTTCTAGCAATTTGCTGCCAGTAACCGCTGGCTGCGCATAGGCCATTGCGGGCTGCAATGCCGTTGCAGCACAGAAGAAAGTTATGGCAGCAAATGATCGCATGGTTAGATGACCTTACAAATTCGTGATGCCGCGCTGGCGCAGCGTGTCGGCATGCTTTTGCAACGCGCGCTGCGCCACCTGCTGGCCCCAGCTTTGGCCCATCAGCATGCTTTGCTGCATGATGGCCGGCATGATCTCGATCACCTTGCGCCCGGCCGGGGTTTCGTAAAACCCGACGATCTGGCGCAATTCCTCGGCGCTGAGATGCAGCGTGTAAAGTTTGGCCATCTCGTCGAGCAGGCCGGGCAGACTGGCGCGCAATTCCGGCAGGAACAGCTCGGTCATCGCCTGATTGATTTCAGCCTGTTTGCCGGGATTGGCCTGGCCTAATGCCTGGCCCAGCATGCCGAGCATCTGACCGGCCATCTGATCCATCGTCGCCTGGATTTTGGACACTTCCATCAGGCGCCGCGCCGCCGCCAGCGCCTCGGGGTTGATCGCCGGCGCGACACCAGGCTGGGCCTGGGCCTGGGCCTGGGCCTGGGGCTGGGGCTGGGCCTGAACAGCCGCCGGCAGTGTCAGTGTCGCGGCGAGGATCAGGGCATGAAAGATGCGCATCGCATAGCCCGCCTTATTCCGCTGCCTGCGCGGCCGGCGCCGCCTTGGCCTGGATATAGCTGTGGATCGAATCCGCCGCCTCGCGGCCATCGCGGATCGCCCAGACAACCAGGCTGGCGCCGCGCACGATATCGCCGGCGGCGAACACGCCGGGCAGGCTGGTGGCGTGGCTGCGGGCATTGGCCTTCACCGTGCCCCAGCGCGTCACTTCCAGATTGGGCGCCTTGAACAAGGCCGGCAGATCTTCCGGATCAAAGCCAAGCGCCTTGACCACCAGATCGGCCGGCTGATCATAATCGGCGCCATCAATTTCCACCGGGCTTTGGCGGCCGGAGGCATCCACCGGGCCGAGCTTCATCTTGCCGATACGCACGGCAGTGACATTGCCTTCACCATGAAAAGCGCGCGGCAGGGTGAGCCAGGCGAATTCGACGCCTTCCTCCTCGGCATTCTTCACTTCGCGCAGCGAGCCGGGCATGTTGGCCTTGTCGCGGCGATACAGGCAATGCACGCTTTCAGCGCCCTGGCGGATCGCGGTGCGCACACAATCCATCGCGGTGTCGCCGCCGCCCACCACCACCACACGCTTGCCCTGGGCATTGAGCGCGCCGCTCTGGTATTCCGGCACAGTATCGCCCAGGCCGGTCTTGTTGCTGGCGGTCAGATAGGTCATCGCCGGCACGATATTGCCCAGGCCCACGCCGGGCGCCTGGATGTCGCGCGCCTTGTAGACCCCGGTGGCGATCAGCACGGCATCATGCTGCTTGCGCAGCTCTTCCAGGCTGGCATCGCGGCCAACCTCAAAATTGAGGTGGAAGATCACGCCGGCATCGGCGAGCAGCTTGTTGCGGCGCTCGACCACATCCTTTTCCAGCTTGAAATTCGGGATGCCGTAGATCAGCAGACCGCCCGGGCGGTCGTAGCGATCATAGACATGCACGGCATAACCCATCCGGCGCAGCCGGTCGGCGGCAGCCAGGCCAGCCGGGCCGGCGCCGATGATGCCGACACTCTGCGGCCGTTCCGCGCCGGTCGGCTTGGGCGGCTTGACCCAGCCATTCTTGAACGCGGTTTCGGTGATGTATTTTTCAATCGAGCCGATGGTGACGGTGCCATGGCCGGATTGCTCGATGACACAATTGCCTTCGCAGAGCCGGTCCTGCGGGCAGATGCGGCCGCAGATTTCCGGATAGGTGTTGGTGGCCGAGGACAGCTCATAGGCTTCCTCCAGCCGGCCCTCGGCGGTCATGCGCAGCCAATCGGGGATATTGTTGTGCAGCGGGCAATGCACCTGACAGAACGGCACGCCGCATTGTGAGCAGCGCGAGGCCTGCTGGCCGGCCTTTTCGGCAGCAAACTCACGGTAAATCTCGTCGAAGTCCTTGGCCCGTTCCGCCGCAGCCCGCTTGTCGGGGGTCGATTGCGCCAGCGAAACAAATTTCAGCATCTTCTCGGCCATGGCCGGGACTCCTGGTCTAAGGCGGCGGGCCAAGCCCGCCGGGGGTGGTCTTAAGCGGCGGGCAAAGCCCGCTGGGGGCATAAAAACGGGGCAACAAAAGCCCCGCCATCCGGATCGGGAACCGTCCCGATAATCTGGACAAAGCGAGGCTATGCACTTCTTTTATTGTGCGAGGAGGGAGTCTGCAAGCATAAAAACGCCAATAGGTCAGCATTTATGACTAATAATTTTATTTCGCCGTCAGCAAGTCGGATGACAGCCCGAGGCGAACCAAACCGGCCAATATAATAATACCGAAACGGTACTATTTTTTATGCCTGTTTTCCAGCATTTAAAGACAATTCCCGGGCGCCATCCAACCGGAATGGCTATTCTTTCAGGCGCTGCGCCCGCGGGTTAAGGCGCGCGTCTTCGGCAGTGAAATTTTGGATCAACTGCGCGCAGGCAGCTTCAGCCCCGTCACAGCGGAAACGCAGCAGGCGAAACCGCTGCCCATCCCGTGTCTCCGTCGACATCCGGATCGCCGCGGGGTGAGCCGGGTCGGTTTCCGTGGTGAAACGCCAAGTGACTGCGCCGCCCGGCTCGGTGATAAGGAAAAACGTGTTATTGGCGCCAGACAATGACAATGTGCCGGCGCCCGGCATGGCGCGCAATGCCGCCAGGGCATCCAGGGCACTGGCATAGCCGATGTCATCCTGAGCCATGACCGGCATGGCCGGCAGCAGCGCGATCACCAGGGCGAGATGGCGCAGCCCCGGCAAGATGCCACCCTAGCTAAATCGCGGCGTGAATTTGCCGCCGCCACGGCGGAAGCGGTAGAGATAGGTTTCCAGCACCGCTTCGGTGGCGCGCGGCTTGATGCCGAGATCGGCCAGGGTCTTGGCGCCCTCGGCCACCACATTATCGGTTTTCAGCAATTCGATCTGGTCACGGGTGATCGGCACCTGGAAGGGCAGCGGCAGGATTTCCAGCATAAAGGCCAGCGGCTTGAGCGCCATGCCCGGCACCGGCAGCAGCAGCCGCGCCTTGCCGATCTGCGCCAGGGTGAGCTGCATCAGTTCCTTGAAGCTGTAAACCTGCGGCCCGCCCAGTTCATAAACCTGGCCGGCGGCGGCCGGGTTGGTGAGGGCGCCGAGCACCGCCTCGGCAACATCGCCGACATAGACCGGCTGCATGCGGGTATGGCCGCCATCAATCAGCGGCAAAACCGGGCTGAATGCCGCCATTGTGGCGAAGCGGTTGAAAAAATCATCCTCCGGGCCGAACACCACCGAGGGGCGCAGGATGGTGGCGCTGGGGAAATGTTTCAGCACGCCAGCCTCGCCGGCCGCCTTGCTGCGGGCATAGCCGGAGGTGCTGTCGGCATCGGCGCCGATGGCCGAGACATGCACCAGCCGCGCCAGGCCGGCATCGGCGGCCAGCTTGGCCACCGCCTCGGCGCCAAAAGCCTGCACCGCCTGGAAACTCTGCTTGCCGCCCTGGGCCAGGATGCCGACACAATTCACTGCCATGTCGGCGCCCTTGAGCGCGGCGGCGATGGAGCGCGGCACCCGGATATTGGCCTGCACCAGTTCAATCTGGCCAACCACGCCCATGGTCTTGAGGAACAGGCCCTCATCCGGACGGCGGATCGCCACCCGCACCCGGGCGCCCTGTTCCACCAGCTTCTGAACCACATAACGGCCGATGAAACCGGACCCGCCGAAGACGGTGACAAGCTTGTTGCGGAGCAGCATGGGGCGCCTCTGGGCTGGAAATATCGCCCGGACTATAACGAATCCTGCCGCCGAGCCAACCTTTACGCCGGCTATTCGCCGGCCGCCTTGAAGATATAGCTCAGCGCCTCGGGCAGGGCAGCTTCCCAGACTGGCCAGGCATGGCGGCCATTGAGGATGCGCAATTCGGCCGGCTGGCCGGCCTGGCGCAGCCGGCTGTAAAGCAGCGCGGCCTGGAATTCGATCTGGTATTCGTCATCGTCGCCGGACGCGATGAAGACCGGCAGGCGCCGGCCGGTTTTCAGGAAATCGGCCAGAAGCGGCGGATAATTCTGCTTTTGCCACATTTTTGCATCAAAATCGGCACCGCCCGCCGGGGCAAACACGCCGGGCTTGCGCGCCGAGGAATTGGCCGGCGGCGCCGGATCGTAGATCGCCGGGCTGAACAAAGCGGCAGCGCCAAACAAATCCGGGTATTTCAGCGCCAGCCGCAAGGCACCGAAACCGCCCATCGACAGGCCGCCGATCAGCCGCGCCTGGCGCTCGGGCCGCAGCCGGAACCGCGCCTCAGCCGCCGGCAGCAGGTCGTGGATCAGGGCGTTTTCCATGGCATCGACATACCAGGACACGCCCCCTGCCGGCATCACGATCACCGCCGCCGGCATGGCGCCGCGCAGGATCAGGTCATCCACCACCCGCAGCAAGGCGCCGCGTTCGGCCCAGTCCCTTTCGCTGCCGCCATAACCATGCAGCAGATACAGCACCGGATAGGTCTGCCCGGACTGGGCATAATCATCCGGCAGATAGACATAGACCGGGATCGTGCGGCCCAGGCTGGGTGCAGCAAAATCATGCGCCTGGATTTCACCGGCTGAAGCGAACCGCAAACCTGAAAGCAGGAGCAGCAGGGATAACAGAACGGCGGGCAGTTTCAGCAAGGGCTACCTCTGGCGCCGCAGCAGCACAAAGAAGGCGCCGGCACCGCCGAGTTCCTGGCGTGCCGGGGCCAGGCCGAGAATCTGGTCGCGCCAGGGGCCATGGCGCAGGTAATCCGGCAGCCAGGCGCGCAGCACACCACGGCGCTCAAAGATCGGCGGCGGCTCGTCATTGCCGCGCTGGCCCTTGCCGGTGATCACCAGCAGGCCGCGCTGGCCACGCGCCACCGCCTCGCGTAACAGCCGGTCAAGCGCGCGTTCGGCCTCTTTCAGGGTCAGGCCATGCAGATCCAGCCGCTGTTCCACCGGGATGCGGCCCTGGATCAGCCTTTGCTTGAGCCGGCCATCCATCTGCGGCAATTGTTTAGGCGCCGCCTTGCCGGCCGGCTTGACCGGACCTTTGCGCAGGTTTTCGGCGCGGGCGAAATCGGCCGGGCCGGGCCGTTCCGGACGCAGGATTTTTGGCAACGGCGGCAAATCCGGCACCATCTTTTCATGCCGGCGCGGCAATGGCCGGGCCTGCGCCGCCACGGCGGACCAGATCTCGCCATCGGGAACCAGGGGGATAGGCCGCGCGTCAGCCTTCTTGGGCGGCATCGTCGATCAGCACGATATGCAGCTGGCGCGGACCATGCGCGCCCAGCACCGGCACACCTTCAATATCGGCGGTGCGCGACGGGCCGGTGACCAGATTGACGCTGCGCGGCCAGTTCTGCACCCCGCCGATGCTCTGGCGCAGCTTGGCAAAGGCATCTTCCATGCTGCCGGTGATCTGGCTGGAGCGCATCACCACAATATGGTTGTCGGGCACAAAATGCAGCGTGGTGGCGGTCTGGCTGCCGGAATGCAGCATCAGCGTGCCGGTTTCGGCAATGCCGGCAAAGGCCGGCGTGACACTGACCAGATCGCGGCTGCGGCCCGGCCCAGCCTCGATGCTGAGCAACGGCTTGTCGGCCCAGGGCAGCGCCTGCAGATCCGGATGCGGCGCCAGCCGCAGGGTGGTGGGCAGGTTGCGCTGCGCCAGGTAATTGGCAATGGCTTCCGGCACATCCTGCGGCGCCGCCACCCGATCCACCGTCACAGTGAGCGCCGTGGCCTTCTGGATGAACAATTCCACCTGCTGCGGCTGCGGCAATTGCGCCCGCTGCGGCACCAGATTGCGCTGTGGTGCGCCGATACGCTGGTTGACCCGGGCCACGGCAGCATCATAGCTGGCGGCATCTTCCTGGCCGCGCTTGAGGCCACGGCGCAGGGTGCTGAATATCTTCTCGCGCGCTGTCGACATTTCAGCTTCCCTTGCGCTTTTTCCATTGCGCCATAAACGTATCGCCCTGCGGCGCCGGGAAATCCCGCGCTGCGGTCCAGCCGCCGGCCAGTGGCAGGCTGGCGAAACGCCCCTTGCGACGGCCGAGCGCGGCCAGCAGGCCGATGCCGAGCCGCGTGGCCAGGTGATACAAAGCCGGGCGCCGCGCCAGCCAGGCCCAGGCCTCGATGCCCCAGCGCTGCAACGGCGGCGTGATCTGCTGGTCATGCGCCAGCTCGCGCCAATGCCGCATGATCTTGGGCAAAGGAATCCGCATCGGGCAGACTTCCTCGCATTTGCCGCAGAAGGTGGAAGCATTGGGCAGATGCTGGGCCGCTTCCAGGCCGATCATATGCGGATCAAGTGCGGCGCCGATCGGGCCGGGATAAACCCAGCCATAGGCATGGCCGCCGACCGAATGATAGACCGGGCAATTATTCATGCAGGCGCCGCAGCGGATGCAGCGCATCAGGTCTTCCAGCGGCGAGCCGAGCATCTCGCTGCGGCCGTTATCCAGCAGCACAACATGGAATTCCTCCGGCCCATCCACGTCATCCGGCCGCTTCGGGCCGCAGGACAGCGTGGTGTAGCAGCTCATTTCCTGGCCGGTGGCGGAACGTGCCAGCACGCGCAGGATGGTGCTGACATCCTCCAGATTCGGCATCACCTTTTCGATGCTTGAAACAACGATATGCATCTTCGGCAGGCTCTGGGTCAGATCGCCATTGCCCTCGTTGGTCACGATCACCGTGGCGCCGGTTTCGGCAATCAGGAAATTCGCCCCGGTGATGCCCACATCGGCCTTGAAATAGGCTTCACGCAATACGCTGCGCGCCTCACTCACCAAAGTCTGCGGCTCGGTCGAGCGTTTGCCCGGCTTGATGCCGTTGGGCGCGTAATCCGGGTGATGTTCCTCGAACAGATCGGCCACCTGCTCGCGCGTCTTGTGCAAAGCCGGGCCGATGATATGGCTCGGCGGCTCATGCGCCAGCTGGATGATGTATTCGCCCAGATCGGTCTCGATCGGCTGGATGCCATGCTGTTCCAGGAAGGCGTTGAGGCCGATCTCCTCGGTGACCATCGACTTGCCCTTGGTCACCGTCTTGGCTTCGCGCTTGCGGCACAAAGCCAGGATGGTCTCGCGCGCCTCACGCGGCGTGCGGCACCAATGCACATGGCCGCCCCTGGCCGTCACCGCCTGCTCAAAGCGCTCCAGATACAGATCAAGATGCGCCATGACATGCTGCTTGATCGCCATGCCCTGATCGCGCAGCGCCTCGAATTCCGGCAATTCACGCGCGGTTTCAACCCGCCGGCTGGCCATCGGGCCGCCGATGATCGCCATTGCCTTGCGCAGATTGGGATCTTTCAGCGCCTTGCTGGCATTATCCTTGAAGGCCGGTGAAGTGATCTGCATGCTCATGCTTCAGCCCTCACTGGCTTCGCCGATGGCCGGCGCCTGGGTCATGCCGGCCAGCACCTCGGCAACATGGCGCACCTGCACCCGGCTGCCTTCACGTTTCAGCTTGCCGGCCATGTTCATCAGGCAGCCCATATCGCCGGCCAGCAGCAGGTCGGCGCCGCTGGCTGCGATCTGCGCCGTCTTGCGCCCGGCGATATCGGCCGAGACTTCACCATATTTGACGCAGAAAGTGCCGCCGAAGCCGCAGCAGGTTTCAGCGCCTTCCAGTTCCACCAGATTGGCCCCGGTCACGCCAGCCAGAAGCTGGCGCGGCTGCGCCTTGATGCCGAGTTCACGCAGGCCGGAACAGGAATCGTGATAGGCGATGCGGGTTTCACCCGGCAGGCTGGCCGCCACCGCCTCAACCCGCAGCACATCGGCCAGGAAGCTGGTCAATTCCCACACCTTGGCGGCAAAGGCTTCGGCACGGGCCTGTTGCGCCGCATCGCCGGCAAACAGTGCCGGATAATGTTCACGCAGCATGCCGGCGCAGGAGCCGGAGGGCGCCACGATAAAATCATAACCCTCAAAAACCTGGATCACCTGGCGCGCAATCGCCGCCGTGTCCTTGCGGTCGCCGCTGTTATAGGCCGGCTGGCCGCAGCAGACCTGGGCTTCCGGCACTTCAACCCGGCAGCCTGCATTTTCCAGCAACTGCACCGCCGAGAAGCCGACGCTGGGCCGGAACAGATCAACTAGGCAGGTGACAAACAGCGCCACACGCGGATTTTGCGGCCGCTCGGCCGGCGCGGCGGGGAAGGCATGCTGGGTCATCAGAGATACTCGGCGTAAGCGGGCATGGTGTGGGGCACTCCCGGGCTGCCGGGCGGCTGAAACATTGCCGCGCCGTTTGCATTGGTTGTCGGCCAGCAGCGGCAAAAATGCAAGTCTGGCGGCAAGCCCGGGCCGGCACCGCTTTTTCGCCACGGCAAGCAAGACAAGCGCCGGCCGGCACAATATTATCGTGGCCTTGCTACCGGGGGATGCACTGCACAGGATGTCTGGATTTTCTCGCCTGATTTTTGCCGCTTTACTGGCTGTTGTTTTGCTGGGCTTTGCTGCCAGCCGGCAAACATGGGCGCAGAATGCCAGCCAGGATTTCACCCTCGACCTGCTGGCGCTGGGGCTGCAACTGGATGAACAGATCAAGGCGGCTGACCTGGCAGCGCGGGCCGATGCCGCCGCTTTGCTGGCGGCACAGCAGAGCCAGCAGCGGGCGATCTGGTGGCTCGGCGGGGCCGGGCTGCTGCTGATGATGGCTGCCCTGGGCGGCGGCGGCGCGGCCGGCTATCTGGCCTGGCGGCAAAGCCGCCGGCAGGCGCAGCAGCAGGCCGAAAACCTGCTGCAAGCCCTGCACAAGCTGGAACACAGCCTGGTGCGGCTGCAACGGCCTTTCCTGGTGATCGAGCCGGTCGGGCTTGCCAATCTTGGCCCCTATATCCCGGTGAGCGGGCAGTTCATCCTGCGCAACCGCGGCGCCAGCCCGGCCTTGCAGCTTCAGCAAAGCGCGGCGCTGAAAGTGCTGCCCTATCCGATCACCGAGCATTTTGCCTTCACCGAGGAAGAGGAATGGCCCTACACCACGCTGCCGGCCATCGGCCCCGGCACCAGTCTGGCCAGCCAGGCGCCGGGCGGGCCGTTTCCGCCCGATATGCTGGCCGGGCTGATTGAAGGCCGCCAGAACCGGCTTTATCTGGTTGGTTCAGTGGCCTATCAGGATGGACTGGGCAACAGCTATCGCAGCGATTTCTGCCATGCGCTGAAATTTGAGCGGCCGGCCGAGCTGGCGCAGGCGATCCGCGACGAGCAGATGGTGAACTATACCGCGAGCTTCGAGCGCGCGCCGCTGCATAACGAGGATGTCTGAGCCGTGTCCGAAACCATCAGGCTGCGCCCGGTGGCGCCGGCCGACCTGCCGCAAATCCAGGCCATCTATGCGCATCATGTCGCCACCGGCCTGGCCTCGTTTGAGGAAACCCCGCCCGATCTGGCCGAAATGACCCGCCGGCATGATGCCCTGCTGGAAGCCGGCTATCCCTATCTGGTGGCCGAACAGGGCGGCGCCATCCTGGGCTATGCCTATGCCGGCGCCTATCGCGCCCGCCCGGCCTATCGCTTCACGGTGGAGAATTCGATCTATGTGCGCCACGATCTGCGGCGCGGCGGCATCGGCCGCCGGCTGCTGCCGGCACTGATCGAGGCCAGCGCGGCACGCGGCTATCGCCAGATGATCGCGGTGATCGGCGACAGCGCCAATGCCGCCTCGATCCAGCTGCATGCCGCCTTCGGCTTCCAGACCATCGGCACATTGCCCAGCATCGGCTTCAAATTCGGCCGCTGGGTGGATTCCGTGCTGATGCAGCGGCCGCTCGGTGCCGGCGACACCACGCCGCCTGTATGAACAATATTCCCGTGTGATTCTGTTCATGATTGCCTGATAGGCTGTCCCGTAATTTTCATGGCCGGGAAAACCGAAATGTTTCGGCAAGGCGCAGTGGGCAGGCAGGCATGAGCAGCGACAAGGATGGCCGCCGCCCCGGCCTGGCAGTAACCCCGCCAGCTTTGCGTGGGGCACGCTTGATCGAGGCCCCCCGGCATCCCTTGCTGGTGCAGTTGCGGGATTACTGGCAGGGCAAATGCGGCCCCGATGGCCAATTGCCCGGCCGCGCCGCCATCGACCCGCTGGAATTACGCGGCCTGTTGCCGCAGATTTTCCTGATCGACGCTGCTTTGCTGCCCGATGGCAGCCATGATTACCGCGTGCGCCTGATGGGCACGGCGCATAGCGGCATCTATGGCGATGGCCATGTCGGCAAACGCTTGCAGGATATGTTCGGCGATTATGCGCCGGTTTTCACCACGCTGTATGACCAGATTTGCCTGGCACCACGCTGCTACAGCAACGAAGGCCGGATTTTCTGGTGGCGCAATGCCGACTTCATCGCCTTCGAAGGTTTCCACGCCCCGCTGGCCAGCGATGGCCGCCAGGTGGACATGATCCTGGGCGCGGCGGTGTTTGATTATGGCAAGGCAGGATAGGCAGCGCGTTCGGCCTGGCCGGGCGGCTGCCACAGGGTTTCGATAAAATCGAACATCGGGCGGGTGACCTGGAGCGAATAGGTTTCGCCTTTGCCGGCATTGCGCTGCTCCACCCGCTGCCAGCGGGTTTCAGCCGGCACATCCAGCACATGCAGGGCGCAGCCCAGCCCGGCTTGTTCAGCAGCCGTGGTGAAACGGGCGCGGGATTCGGCGCGCAGGAAGCTGAGATCAAGGATCGCCGGCAGACCCTGGCGGCCCGATTGCAGGGCAAGCTTCAGAATCTGCGCCTCGCAGCGCGCCACCCGCTCGACCATCCAGGCAATGCTCATGCTGGCCGGCTTGTCCGGGCTGAACAACCCGACCATCCATTCATCGATACTGAAATGCAGCCCGCCGATACGCTCTTGCAGGCGCAGGGCATAGGTGGTCTTGCCGGCGCCGGTAGCGCCGCAGATCAGGTGGAAAGTCGGCGGGATCGTGGGGGGCTGGGTCATGGCTTGCTCTCAACAGCAAAGGCGGCCTGGGCGAGTTTTTGCAGATGGGCGCGGATATCGGCCGGCCAGGCTTCGATACGGCGCGCAAAACCGGCGGCATCACCGGCAAACAGGGCGCGCGCCGCCTCATCATAATCCGGTGCATTGCCGGCCATGGCGGCCATGAAACGATAGGCGGCATCGCGGCCGCGGCGCAGCTTTTCGGCGCCCTCTGTCGCGCGGCGGGCTTCCTCCACCAGCTTGCGCAACGCCACCGAGGCGCCGCCGGGTTGGGCATTGAGCCAATCCCAATGACGCGGCAGCAAGGTGACTTCACGCGCCACCACGCCAAGTTTGGGCCGGCCCGGACCCGGCCGTGCTACCGGCGCGGTTTCAGCGGCAGCAGCGGCGCGCAGCCGGGCCAGCATCTCGGCCTCGCTGCCGCGCAAGTCAAATTCCAGCGGCGCGCTGGTCTGATCATCAAAAACCAGCGGCTGCATGGTCGGATCACGCTGCAATTCAGCCCATAAAGCCAGGGCGACGCTTTCATGGTCGCCACCGGCCAGGCGGCGGTTGCCGACAAAGGCGGTGCAGGTTGGTGTTGGTTCGGTGGTCATCTGCTGCTCCAGGAAATCCGCCGCAGTTATTACCCGGATAAAAATCACGTGTCAATTATATCCGGGTATTATTTTGAGGCATCGGAGTTTCACATTGCCGATGCTGCATCAGCGCTGCTAGGTAAAGGCTTCATCTGCAAGCGATTGGCAGGCCCTTGAGCATCGCCGACAAGACCATCAAAGCTGTGCGGGTCAGCGTTATGGCCACGTTGCTCTCCGGCCTGTTGCAGGTCGGCACCACCGTGATCATGGCCCGCCTGCTGACACCGGCCGAGTATGGCCTGGTGGCCGGCGCGCTGGTGCTGGTGGCGCCGCTGAGCATGATCCTGTTCGGTGGCCTGGAACGCGCCCTTGTGCTGCAAGACACGCTGCCGGAAACCGCGCTGGACGCCGTGTTCTGGGGCAGCCTGGGCCTGGCTGGCCTGGGCGCCATCGGCCTGGCCGGGCTGGCCGGGCTGGGCCTGGCCGGTTTTTACCAGGGGCAACTGGCCGGCATCCTGCTGGCCTGCACGCCTTTGCTGGCCGGCAGCGCGCTGGCGGCGCTGTATCGCGCCTTGCTGCGGCGGCATTTTGCCTTTGGCCGGCTGGCTGCCGCCGATCTGGCAAGCCAGTTTCTGGGGCCGGGCCTGGTGGCCATCCTGGCGGCTGTGCAGGGCTGGGGCGCCTATGCCATCGTGGCCGGCATGCTGGCGCAAAGCGCGGTGCAGACCCTGCTGCTGGCCTGGTTTGCCGGCCACCAACCCCATTGGCGCCTGAACCTGCCGGCGGCACACCCGATCCTGCGCGCCAGCCTGTCGCTATCTGGCACATCTGTGCTGGAAGTGGTGCATGCCCGGCTGCCCGCCGCCATCATCGGCCTGGGCCTGGGCGAGGTGGCGCTGGGCCTGTTCAACCGGGCTTATCTGCTGGTGCAATTGCCGCTGGAAGTGCCGGCCACCACGGTGACCAAGGTGCTGTTTGGCGGCCTGGCGCAATGGCGCCATGACCTGGACCGGCTGCGCCGCGCCGCCGCCGCGCTGGTGGAAACCGGTGCCGCTGTGGTGCTGCCGGTCTGTGCCGGCATGGCGCTGGCGGCCCCTGAACTGGTCGCCACCTTGCTGGGGCCGCAATGGGACGCCGCTGTGCCGCTTATCCCCTGGCTCTGCCTGGGCGGCGCGGCAGCGATGATCGGGCATTTTTTCGCCATGCTAAATGAAGCCGCTTTGCGGCTGCGCGAACGATTCCGGATTCAGTGTTTCACCCTGCTGGTGAGCGGCGCCGCCTTGTTGCTGGCGGTTCGCTTTGACCTGCGCGCCGCGGCGGCGGCGGCGGCTTTGGGGGCGCTGCTATTCCTGCTGCTGCATGTCCGGCTGGCTGTGCACGTGCTGCACATAGCGCCGGGCAAAATCCTGCTCTGGCTGCTGCCCGGGGCAGTGGCGGCACTGGCCTGTGCCGGCGCGTTGCTGGCGCTGCGTCCTCTGCTGCCGGGTGAGTTGGCGGCGCCCTGGCGGCTGGGCCTGGATATTGCCGCCTGCGGCCTGTGCCTGCCGCTGGTTTACGGCCTGCTGTTCCGCCGGCTGCTGGCCGATCTGTGGCGTTATGCCGGATTGCCAAGCCGCGCCGCCACGGATCGTGGCAGCAGGAACCAATAGCGGCCCGGATGTTTCATGCGGCCGGCAATCGCCTCGGCCGCCGCGCCATGGCCCCAGAACACATCGCCGCGCACACCGCCCCGGATGGCGCCGCCGGTATCCTGCGCCACCATCAGGCGGTTGAGCGGCAGATCGGCATGCGGCGGCTGGGCAGCGGGATAGCTGGCGGCAAGCCAGAGCGGCAGGCCAAGCGCCACATGGCTGCGATCCACTGCCAGCGAGCGGCCCGGCTTGAGCGCCAGGCCCTGGGCGCCGGGCGGGCCGTCACCAGCCTGGGCCGGCGCCGGCAATTCACGGAAAAATATATAGGCGCGGTTTTCACGCAGCAAAGCCGGCGCCTCGGCCGGATTGGCCTTCAGCCAGGCCTGCAAGGCCGGCATCGACACCTCGTCGCGGTTCATGATGCCGCGCTCGATCAGCACCCGGCCAATGGCGGTATAGGCATGGCCATTCTGGCCGGCAAAACCGACCCGCATGACCCCGCCCTCGGCCAGTTCAATACGGCCTGAACCCTGGATTTGCAGGAAAAACGCTGCCACCGGATCGGCCGCCCAGGCCAGTTCCAGGCCGCGCCCGGCCAGTTTGCCGGCCTCGATGCCGGTGCGGTCGTCATAGGGCCGGAGAAAGCCGTTTTCGACCCGCCCGGCGGTGCGCTGGCCACGCCATTCCGGGCGGAACTGGCCCAGATCAACCTGCACCAGATCGGGTGGCAGGCGATAGAGCGGCACGTCATAACCCGGGCGGCGCTGGCGGCTGCCTTTCAGGCTGGGTTCGTAATAGCCAGTGAACAGGCCCTCGGCCTTGCCGTCGCCGAGCACCGCCACCGGCTGCAATTCCGCCTCGATCAGGCGGCGCAGGCTGGCTTCATCAGCCGGTTTGAGCCGCGCCACCGCGTCGCAGAACGGGCGCCATTCCTCAGGCCGGCCATAAACCGCAAAACCATCCGGGCCGCTTTTGCCGGCCTGGGCCAGGATGCGCGGGCAGGAAGCGGCGATTGCCGGCAAGGCCTCGGTCAGCCGGTCGCCCTGCCAGCCGGGCAGATCGGCGAAACTGGCCGGGGCAAAGGCAATGGCCGGGGCTTTCGGCGGTTCGGGGGCAGCACCCGGCTGTTGCTGCTGCGGCACACGCGGCGCGCAGCTTGCCGCCAGCAGGGCAAGCGCAAGAAAGGCGGTTTTGCGCAGCAAGCCGGCTCAGCCCGGGCTGGAGGTGGCGATCAGGGTCCAGTTCGGATCGCGCGAACGGGTGTCGCGGGCGAAGGTCCAGATATCGGTCACCTGTTCCACTGCCTGCGGGTCGCCGGCAATCACCGCGCCGTTGCGGTCGCGGGTGGCGGAAATCAGTTCGCTCTGGAACCGCACCGTCACTTCGGCAGTGCGGCCATTCAGCGCGGTATCAACGATCTCAACATTCTTCAGGCCGACAAAGGTGGTTTCCTGGGTCTGACCCTGGCGGGCGCGGTCGTCGATCACCTTTTCAAAATCGGCAAACACATCGCGCGACAGCATGCCTTTGAGGGCCGGCTTGTCGCCAGCCGCGAAGGCGCCCACCACCATTTCATAGGCCCAGGCAGCGCCCTTGAGGAAATCGTCGCTGCGGAAACTGGGATCGGCGGCGCGGATGCGCGCCTCCTTGGCATCAGGCGGCGTGGCTTCTGCCTCTTCCGCGCCATCGCGGCGCGGCAGGGCGATCACATTGTCGCCGCTTTCGGCCGGGCTTTCGTTGCCGCCGGCCAGCGGGCCGCGGCGCTGCTGCTCATGCCCGGTGCGCTGGCCAAGCACGGCACGCAGGCGCAGGGCGATGAACACGGCAATGGCGCCGAGCAGGAGAATGTCGAGAAACTGGAAACCGCTATCGCCCATGATTTTTCAAGTCTATCCGCTCTGCCGGACCCGGTCCAGGCCAGCGGCCACCGGGAATAACCTATATGTAGGTTTTACGCGGCAATCCGCCAAGAGGGATTGTAGCAGATGGGGCGGCTTGTGGGGCCGGCAAATTCATGTTAGCGCTCACCGCCTCAACCTGGAGACACCATACGATGAGCGAAGTACCCGATCAGGCGCCGCGTTTCAGCGTCAATGTGCAATATGTGAAGGATCTGTCCTTCGAGCACCCGATGGCGCCGCGCACCTTCACCATCAACGAAGCGCCGCAGATCGGGGTGAATATCGGCACCCAGGCGCAGAAGGTCACCGACGACCTGTTTGAAGTGGTTCTGCGGGTGCTGGTGGAAGCCAAGCATGGCGAGGAAGCCGCCTTTGTGGCCGACCTGCATTATGCCGGCCTGTTCACGCTGCAAAACATCCCCGAGGAGCATGTTGAGCCGCTGCTGCTGGTGGAAGCGCCGCGCATCCTGTTCCCGTTCGCCCGCCGCATCATTGCCGATGTGACCCGCGATGGCGGCGTGCCGCCGCTGATGCTCGATCCGATCGATTTCGTGGCGCAATACCAGCGCAGCAAGGAATTGCAGGCGCAGCAGGGCGGCCAGGCGTAAGGCCGGACCAGGCTATAATCAGGCCGGTTGGGCGAGGGCGCTGATCAGATCCTTGATGATCAGCGGCTTCGCCACCACGCCATGGAAGCCGGCGCTTTCGTAGCGCAAAACTGCTTCCGGCATCACATCGGCGGTCATCGCCAGGATACGGGCATTGGCTGTGCCGGGCAGTTTGCGCAAGGCGCGCAGGGTTTCAAACCCGTCCATGCCCGGCATATGGATATCCAGCAGCACATGATCAAAGCGGTTGCTGCGCGCCGCCACTAGGGCTGCCTCGCCGCTCTCCACCAGCGTGATCTGGAAGCCAAAAGGCTGGAGCAGCGCCTGCAAGGTGCGGCGATTGACCAGATTATCGTCAACACAGAGCAGCCGCGCCGCGCCGGGTGTGGCCTCTGACGCAGCCGGTATAGTTTGGCCCCGGGCGCCGGCAGGACCATCGCTCACTGCCTGCTGTTCGGCCGGTTGCAGCGGCAATTCGATCCAGAACAGCGCGCCTTCGCCCTTGCGGCTGTCGCAACCGATGCGGCCGCCGAGCAGTTCGGCCAGCCGGCGGGTGATCGCCAGCCCCAGGCCGGCACCGCCAAAATGTCGGCTGGTGGAAGCATCCTCCTGGGTGAAGCGATCAAAAATCCGCGCCTGCGCCTCGGCGGCGATGCCCGGGCCGCTATCGCGCACAGCAAAACGCAGCACCGCTGCACCGGCCGGGCCGGCGGCGCAGGTCACGCCAACCGCAACAAAGCCGGTTTCGGTGAATTTCACCGCATTGCCGATCAGATTGACCAGCATCTGGCGCAGCCGCGATTCATCGCTGACAATGGCGGCCGGCACATCGGGCGCCAGGTCAAACCGCAGCTCCAACCCCTTGGCCTGGGCGGCCGAGGTGAATAATGCCTCAACCCCGGCCAGCAACGGCCGGAGCTTGAAGGCGGCCGGCGTTATCGCCACTTTGCCGGCCTCCAGCCGCGAATAATCCAGCACATCATTGATCACCGCGAGCAGGCTGGTGGCGCTTTCGGTGATGATCTCGGCGGCTTCGCGCGCCTTCGGATCCAGCGGCATCGCCTGCAACGCCTGCGCCATGCCCAGCACACCGTTCATCGGCGTGCGGATTTCATGGCTCATGGTGGCGAGGAATTCGCTCTTTGCCGCCGCCAGCCTTTCAGCATGGTTGGTCTGTTCCTGCAATTGCCGGTTCAGCGAGCCGAGCGACGCGGTCTTGCGCGCTTCGCTTTCAAGCCGGCGCCGCGCCTGCCAGGTGGCGGCAATGGCGAGCAATACAATGGCAGCCGAGGCCAGGCCGATCATCCAGGCCAGCTGGCGCCAGCCTTTCAGTGCCACCGCCTGCGCACGCGAGGTGGACACCACCAGGGCGCCATCCTGGATGCGGCGGACAGCAGCATAACGCATGTCGCCAACAAAGGGATTCCTGAACAGGCCGCTCTGGGTGGCCAGGGCCGGGTTGGCATGCATGCGGGCATAGGCTGGAATATCGCCAAAGGATTGCCCGATAGCTGCCTCGCGCCAGGGGTGGCGGGCGATCATGCGGAAATTGCGATCCAGCAGGGTGACAGTATCACCCTGCGCGGCGGAAGCACCGAATTCACGACCGAATTGCTGCGGATCAATCACTGCCGTGGCTACGCCGATGGTCTGGCCGCCGGCATCGCGCAATGGCACAGACATGCTGATCTGCCATCCCCCATCCACAATATTGCGCACCGGGCTGCTGAGGAAATACGGCTGATTGCCGCCCTTGATGTAATACGAGACGTAGTCACGGTCGGCGAGCGACACATTGGGCGGCGGATAGCTGCGCGAGGAATGCCGCACCTTGCCGGTCATGTCGGCGATGCCAATCGCCCGCACATGGCTCAGTTCGTTTTCCAGCCGCTTCAGCTCGATATGATAGGCTTGGCCATCCTGGCTTTCGATCCGGTGCAGCAGGGCGGCCTTTTCCAGCGAGTAGCGGATCGAGGCCAGGGTGCTTTCAATATCCTGGCCATGGATGCGGGCCAGCCGCTCCATCACTGCAATTTCCTCTTCCTCGGCATCGGCGCGCAGGAAAACATGCACATAGCCGTTCAAGGCCGCCGCCAGCAGCAGGATCGCCAGCATGGCGAAATTCAGAATAAAACGCGGGAGCCGCATCGGATACCGACAAGTTGCAACCTTAAAAAAGTAGCATGTTGCAGCAAAACGCGGAAGCCATGCCGCTGCCAAGGTTGTCGGCAGGGCTTGAGCCGGGGCCAAATCCGGCGTTTTATCCAGGCATGACCCAGGAATTGCCCGGCATGGGCCAGGAATTGGACGACATGATCCAGCGCTCGCGCCATCCGCGCCTGCTGACGCTGGATTTCCTGACCGTCTGCTCGGCGCGTATTCGCCGCGCTTATACTTATTGGGACGCGAAACGCGCCGGCCGCGCCATGCCGGCCCGCAGCGATATCAACCCGAGCGAAATCCCCGACCTGCTGCCCTATATCGTGCTGACCGATGTGCTGAACGAGCCACCCTATCTGCGCTACCGGCTGGTGGGCACCCGCCAGGTGCAGATGCGCGGCATCGATCCGACCGGCAAGCCGGTGGCCGGCAATCACATCGGCCGCCACCTTGCCGTGGATACCACCAACGAGGTGTTGCTGAATTACTGGATCGTGATCGGCAAACGCAGTTTCGTTTACGACAACAACAAGTTTCTCGGCCCGGCGCTGGATGTCGGCTCGCTTGATATCGGCCAGTTGCATGAACGCGGCACCCTGCTGCTGCCGCTATCCTCGGATGGCACAAATGTCGACATGGTGTTCTGCATCATCGATGTCGACCCGGCTTGAGGTTTGCGTTTCTGGTGGTTTGCGCAACACAGTATTCATTTGCCCGGATATCAAAAACCGGCTTGGTACTCTCAGCCCGAACACCCCTCACTCGTCATGCCCGGGCGCTAGACCCGGGCATCCCATTTTTACAGGAAGTTTAACAAAAATGAGATCCCCGCTTGCGCGGGTATGACGATTTCGGCGGGCGATACCAGGCGATCTGATTGAACCAGATATCGGAGGCCGGCGCCGATCAGGACAAGTTTACTGGCGGCTTCTACACAACCGGCCCGCTTCACTCCTTGAGCCAGATCGGTTCTTTCAGCTTGGCGACGAATTTGGCATGGGCGGCAAGTTCGGCTTCGCTGGGCTGATGCGGGCGCGGCGGGCGGGCCGGGCCGCGTGGCGCATGCAAAGCCGCCACCGCCTCGCCATCGCCATCCAGGCCGGCGAGGCTGAAACCCTGCTGCCGGCCGCCCACCAGTTCGAGATAGACTTCCGCCAGCAATTCGGCATCAAGCAACGCGCCATGTTTGGTGCGGGCGGAATTATCGATCTCAAAGCGGCGGCAGAGCGCATCCAGTGAAACCTGCGCACCGGGGAATTTGCCGCGTGCAATGCGCACAGTGTCGATGGCGCGTTCCAGCGGGATGCCGGCGGCATAATCGCGGCGGCCGAGCCGTTTCAATTCGGCATTCAGAAAGCCGATATCGAATGTGGCATTGTGGATCACCAGCGGCGCATCGCCGATGAAGGCCATGAATTCATCCACCACGGCGGCGAAAAGTGGCTTGTCGGCGAGGAATTCGCTCGACAGGCCATGCACCTTGAAGGCTTCCTCCGGCATGTCGCGTTCGGGATTGATATAGCGGTGAAACACCCGCCCGGTGGGCAGGTGGTTGATCAGTTCGATACAGCCGATTTCCACCAGCCGATCATCCTGGTCGGCGCGGAAACCGGTGGTTTCGGTATCCAGCACCACTTCGCGCTTGCCGCTCATGGCATTATCTCCTGACCGCGCAATTGCTGCACCACAGCGCGCAGCTGCGCCTCGGTATCCGCCAGGCTGGTGCCGGTATCAATCACAGTATCGGCCAACTGGCGCTTTTCTGCATCCGGCACCTGCTTGGCCAGGATGGTGGCAAATTTTTCCGCACTCATGCCGGGCCGCGCCAGCACACGCTGGCTTTGCTGCTCGGCCGGCGCACTCACCACCAGCACATGATCGATGCCTTCATCGCTGGCGCGATGGCCGCGCGCCTTTAGGCCTTCAAACAGCAGCGGGATATCCAGCACCACCAGGCTTTCGCCACGCTGCCGTGCTGTGGCCAGAAAATCCTGCCGCATGCCACCGACCAGCGGGTGCACGATGGCTTCGATCTGCTTCAGGCAGGCCGGATCGCGGATCACTTCGGCGGCCAGCACGCTGCGATCAATGCCGCCATCTTTCAGCGCCTGCGGAAATTTTTCCGCCAGCGGCGCCACGGCTGCACCACCCGGGGCATATAGCGTATGCACGCTGGCATCGGCATCAAAGAGCGGAATGCCGAGCTGTTGCAGCATGGCGCCCACGGTGGATTTGCCCATGCCGATCGAGCCGGTCAGTGCCACAATCTTCATGCCGTCATCACTTTCACATCATAACGCATCATATTGGCATCATTGGTCACCAGGATCAGCGCTTCCACCCGTGCCTGCGCCACCAGCATGCGGTCAAACGGATCGCGGTGGATGGGCGGCAAGGTCTGCAAGGCGGCAATATGCGGCAGCTCTATCGGCAATAAATGAAAGCCGTCGCTGGCACAGAGTTCAAGCAGGTTATCCGGCGCGTTCAGTTTGCCGAGGGCTTTTTTGATGGCAATTTCCCACACCGAAGCATAAGACAGCCATATCTCATGCTCACCGCCGGCTATCGCTTCATGCGCAAGGGGTTGCAGGCGTTTGGGATCGCTGCGCCACCACAGCAGGGCATGGGTATCGAGCAGCAATCTCAAACGTCACCATCGGGAAAGATTTTGCTTTCGAGGAAATCACGCTCGATCTCGGCATCGACCTGATCGTAATCCGGCGCATACCATACCTTGCCGGCCCATTCGCCGCCAAAACGCCGGCGCGGCTTCTGTTCCGGCATGTTCACCGGCACCAGGCGCACTTCGGGCATGCCGGCGCGGGAGATGATAACCTCCTCGCCCTGCTTGGCGGCCTGGATCAGCTTTGACAGCGTGGTCTTGGCCTCGTGGATATTCACCTTGATGGTCATGGCAGCAGCTTAGCCACCTTAGCTTAGCTAGTCTAGCTAAGTTAGCTAAGCTAATCTGCCAGCACTGCCGCGCGCAGGCCATCGGTCACCTCCGGCCAGGTGCCGAACCAGGCGGCAAAACCCGGCCGGCCCTGATGCAGCAGCATGCCAAGGCCATCCACCACCCGGTTGCCGCGCGCCGCCGCCCGGCGCAAAAGGTCGGTTTGCAGCGGGGCATAAACGATGTCGTTGACCACCGCTTCGGCCGGCAATTCATCCAAAGCCAGGTCCAGCGGCGGCTGGCCGGTCATGCCCAAAGCCGTGGTATTGACCAGCAGGCCGGCGCCCTGCAAGGCCAGCGGTGCCGCCGCCCAACTGGCCACCGAGATCGGGCCGCCCAGGCTGTCAGCCAGCGCTTCGGCGCGGTCTACCGAACGGTTGACCAGGGTGATACCCGGCAAGCCGGCATCCAGCAAGGCCACGCAGATCGCCCGCGCCGAGCCGCCGGCACCCAGCACCACAGCCGGCGCCGCCCCGGGCTGCCAATGCGGCGCACCGGCAATCAGGTTTTCATAAAAGCCGAAGGCATCGGTATTCTGGCCATGCAGGCTGCCATCCGGGCGCAACGTGATGGTGTTGACCGCGCCGATGCGGCGGGCCCGCTCATCCACTTCATCCAGGAAAGGCAACACGGCTTCCTTATGCGGGATGGTGACATTGACACCGCGAAAACCTTCATTCCAGCCGGCGCGCAAGGCCGCCATGAAATCAGCCAGACCTTCGGGCGGCACCGGCAGGCGATCATACCGCCCTTCCAGGCCATACTGTTTGAGCCAGTAGCCATGCAGTTTGGGTGAGCGCGAATGCGCCACCGGCCAGCCGATCACGCCGGCGCGCGGCAGGGGTTTGTCTTCACTCATGAGCGCAGAACCTGATTATCCCGCAGGAAAGTCAGCAGCGGCAGCAGGGGCAGACCCAGGATGGTGAAATAATCGCCCTCGATCCGGCTGAATAATTGCACCCCCAGGCCTTCAAGCTGGTAGGCGCCCACAGATCCCAAAACCGCATCGCCGGCCTGGGCCAGATAGGCATCCAGAAAATCATCGGAAAAATCACGCATGGTGAGTGTGGCGCTGGCAATATGACGCCACACGATGCCGCCGGCCCGCGCCGCCACCACGGCGCTGACAAGCTGATGCGGCTTGCCGCGCAGGCGCTGCAATTGTATCCGTGCCGCGGCCAGATCGGCCGGCTTGTCGAACCAGTCATCACCACAAACCAGCATCTGGTCGGCGGCAATGATGAAACGCTGGTCGCCGGTCTGCGCTGCGATATGGCCGATGCGGCGCGCCTTCAATTCGGCCAGGGCTTCCGCCACCTGGCGCGCCGGGGCCTGTTCGGCGCGCAAAGCCAGCTTGATTTCTTCCTCATCGACATGCGCCGGCATTGCTTCCACCTCAAGCCCGGCGGCTTGCAGCATGGCGCGGCGGGCCGGGCTTGAGGAAGCCAGGATCAGGCTCATGGCCCATCTCCCTCGGCCAGTTTTTCGCGTAGCTGTTCCTGGCGGCGATTATACAGATTGAGGATGGCGGCGGCGGTTTCCTCAATCGAACGCCGGGTCACGTCGATCATCGGCCAGTTATATCTGGTGCAGAGTTTGCGCGCCTCGGCGATCTCGGCCCGCACCTGCTCGATATCAACATAGTCGGTCTCGGCCTTTTCATTCATCGCCAGCAGGCGATTACGCCGCACCATCACCAGCCGGTCGGGCGAGGTAGTGAGGCCCACCACCAGCGGATGGCAGGTGCCATGCAGATCGGCGGGGAGCGCCAGACCGGGCACAATCGGTACATTGGCGGTTTTATAGCCACGATTGGCAAGATAGATCGAGGTTGGCGTCTTGGAGGTGCGCGACACACCCACCAGCACAATATCCGCCTTGTCGAGATCGTCGGCCTGCTGGCCGTCGTCATGCGCGATGGTGTAATGCATGGCATCGATACGGGCGAAATATTCCGCATCCAGCTCATGCTGGCGGCCGGGCAGGTTACGCGCCTTTTCGCCAAAGAACTTGCCCATGGCATGGATCACCGGATCGAGCACGGCGATATAGCCGATGCGGTGCTTGGCACAGCCCTTCACCAGCACATCGCGCAATTGCGGATCAACAATGGTGAACAGCACCAGGCCGCCGATCTTGGCAATCGCCTCCACACTGCGCTGCATCTGCGCCGCGCTGCGCACCATGGTCCAGCTATGGACCTCCACTTCCTCATGCGATTTCTGAAACTGCACCAGACCGGCCGTGGCCACCGCATTCAACGTCTCGCCGGTGGCATCGGAAACCAGGTGGATATGCGGCCGGCGCGCGGCGTTGGAAGCCTCTGGCGACAAGGAATGATCCTGTTGATAAGCCGGAATCAGGTGGATAAGCCTGAACTTATCCACGGTGTGGGCTTTTTCATGCCCGCTTAGGCGATTTCTTGCAAGTAATGCTTCGCCCTGGTGATGAAAGGATTACGCCCCTGTGGATCATGTGCACAACTGAATTAGAGCCGGCTGGGGCGGCTTTATCCCACTTATCCCCAGTTTTAAGCCATTGGTTTTGCAGGGAGTCGCACAAGTTGTTGCAGGAGGAAGTCAGTTTTGCGGCAGGTTGGCAGCCTGGGTGGATGAATCCCAGCATGGCCGGGCCTGAAGAATGAATTACCGTTATCCACCGCACCAACAACAACTCCAACTCTTTCTTTTTAAATATAAATAGGAAAGGAATAAGGCCATGAACGTGACCCCGAGACCGATCCTGAAACCCTTTCTCCGCACTCTGGCCGGCGAGGCTTCCGAGCGGCCGCCGGTTTGGCTGATGCGCCAGGCCGGGCGTTACCTGCCGGAATACCGCGCCACCCGGGCCGAGGCCGGCAGCTTCCTCGACCTGTGCTACAATCCGGCATTGGCGGCGGAAGTGACGCTACAGCCGATCCGGCGCTATGGCTTTGATGCCGCCATCCTGTTTGCCGATATCCTGCTGATTCCGCATGCCCTGGGTCAGGAACTGGCCTTCCGCGAAGGCGAGGGCCCGGTGCTGGGCGCGATCCGCACCGAAGGCGAATTGGTCAAGCTGCGGCTGGAAGGCCTGCACCAGCGCCTGGCGCCGGTCTACGAGGCGGTGTCGCGCATCAAGGCTGCCCTGCCAGCCGAAACCGCATTGATCGGCTTTGCCGGGGCGCCCTGGACCGTGGCGACCTACATGCTGGAAGGCCGCGGCGGCAACGAGCAGGCAGCGGCCAAGACCTGGGCCTTCGGCAATCCGGCCGGGCTGGACCGCCTGATCAGTCTGCTGGTGGAAGCCACCTGCGCCTATCTGGACCAGCAGGTGCGGGCCGGCGCCGAAGTGGTGCAGCTGTTTGATACCTGGGCCGGCGTGCTGCCGGATGAGCAATTCCAGCGCTATTGTGTGCTGCCGGTGAAAATGATCGTCAACCGGCTGAAGGCGCTGCATCCTGATCTCAAGATCATCGCTTTCCCGCGCGGTGCCGGCCTGCATCTGGACGGTTATGCCGCCGCCACAGGGGTGGATGCGCTGGGGCTGGATTACACCATGCCGCTGGCCTGGGCGCGTGATCATCTGTGGAGCCGGGGCATCACCGTGCAGGGCAATCTGGACCCGCGCCTGCTGCTGGTGGGCGGGCCGCAGATGGCCCAGGCAGTGCAGCGCCTGCTTCGCCATTTCGCCGGCCGCAACTATATCTTCAATCTGGGCCACGGCATCCTGCCGGAAACCCCGCCGCAGCATGTGGAACAACTGATGCAGCTGTTGCGCGGGGCCACCCGTATGGCGTGAAGATATGGCAAAAACCGCGATAATCCTGTTCAATCTGGGTGGCCCGGACAGCCCGGCGGCAATCCGGCCGTTTCTGTTCAACCTGTTCAACGATCCGGCCATCATCCGGCTGCCGCAGCCGATGCGCTGGCTGCTGGCGCAACTGATCTCGCGTCGGCGGGAGAAAACCGCCAGCGAAATCTACGGCCATATGGGTGGCCGTTCGCCAATCCTGCCACAGACCGAGGCCCAGGCCCGTGCGCTGGAGTTGGCGCTTGGTGCGGATTTTCGTGTGTTCATTGCCATGCGCTACTGGAAGCCGTTTGCCGACGAGACGGCGCGCGCGGTGCTGGCCTGGAATCCGGATCGTATTCTGCTGCTGCCGCTTTATCCGCAATTCTCCACCACCACGTCGGGTTCTTCGCTGAAGGATTGGCGCCGCGCCGCCGCCGCCATAGGCTTGGACAAGCCAACCGCCAGCATCGGCTGTTATCCGGCCGAGCCGGGTTTCATCGCCGCGCAGCTGGCGCTGATCCGGCAATATCTGCCGAAACTGGCCGGCCAGGATTTCCGCCTGCTGTTTTCCGCCCATGGCCTGCCGAAAAAGATTGTTGATGCCGGCGATCCGTATCAGCGCCAAGTGGAGCAATCCGCCGCCGCCATTGTGGCCGGCCTGAACCTGCCCGGTCTGGATTGGGGCATCTGCTATCAGAGCCGGGTGGGGCCGCTGCAATGGATCGGCCCGGCCACCGATGCCGAAATCCGCCGTGCCGGCCAGGATGGCAAGGCGATCCTGCTGGTGCCGCTGGCCTTTGTTTCGGAGCATTCCGAAACCCTGGTGGAGCTGGATATCGAATATGCCGAACTGGCGCATGAGCATGGCGTGCCGGCCTATCACCGGGTGCCGACCGTGGGTGTGACGCCGGCTTTTATCGGCGGCCTGGCCGATCTGGTGCGCCAGGGCCGCTATGATGCCTGCATCCATCCCGGCCCGGGCGCCGAACCCTGCCCGGCCGGGCGTTTTGCCGGCTGCCCCTGCCAGGCCGCTTGATCAATCCTACGGAGCCAGCATAAATGACCTTCCCGATCCCTTATGACTGGCTCAAGGCGCTGCATGTGATCAGCGTGATCGCCTGGATGGCGGGCATGCTCTACTTGCCGCGGCTGTATGTGTATCACTGCAAGGCCGGCAAGGGCTCGGAGTTATCCGAGACCTTCAAGATCATGGAGCGCCGGCTTTTGCGCGCCATCATCAATCCGGCGATGCTGGCAGCCTGGGTGTTCGGCCTTTTGCTGGCATGGCAAGGTAATCATTTCTCGGCCGGCTGGTTTCACGGCAAGTTGCTGCTGTTGCTGGGTATGCAGATCATCCATGCCGGTTATGCGCGCTGGCGCCGGCATTTCGCCGAGGATGCGAATACGCATGACGCGCGCTTCTACCGCATCATGAATGAAGTTCCCACACTGCTCATGATCGGCATTGTGATACTTGTCATAGTGAAGCCATTTTAAGCCGCAATCATCTCTAGGTATGAGTTAATCGCCAATTTCGCACTTGCGAACTGGCTTTGCCGCCCTATTGTGGCGCCATGCAAAACCGCAAGCACATCCTCCGCTCCGCAAGCCTGGCCGCGCTGGCCCTGCTGGCGGTCACCACTCTTGCCAACTCCAAGCCGGCCCTGGCCCAGATGGGTCCAGGCGGGCCACCGCCGGTCACCGTGGCCAAGCCGGTGGTGAAGAACATCATCGAGATGGACGAATTTGTCGGCCGTTTTGAGGCTTCCGCCAGCGTTGATGTGCGCGCCCGGGTCAATGGCTATCTCGATAGTGTGAATTTCAAGGATGGCGCCCTGGTAAAGGAAGGCGAGCTGCTGTTCGTCATCGACCGCCGGCCCTATCAGGCGGTGCTGAACCAGGCCCAGGCCAATCTCAATGTGGTGCAGACCCGGCTGGATCTGGCGCGGATCGAATTCGAGCGGTATGAGCGGCTGGCGCGCAGCGGCACGGCGGCGGAAGCCACGCTGGATGCACGGCGCCAGGCGCTGCTTTCGGCCCAGGCTGAAATTGTTGGCACCCGCGCAGCGGTGGAAACCGCGCGGCTCAATCTCAGCTTCACTGAAATCCGCGCCCAGATTTCCGGCCGCATCAGCCGCAAGCTGGTGAGCGAGGGCAACCTGGTGCGCGAGAACGAGACCCTGCTGACCACCATCGTGGCGCAGGATCCGATCTATTTCTATTTCGACATCGATGAGCGGTCCTTCCTGGCCTATCAGCGCCTGTCCCGCGAAGGCGCCGCCACGTCAAACGGCAATGGCGGCCGTGCCCTGCAGGTGGCAATCGGCCTGACCGACGAGAAGGGTTTCCCGCATAAGGGCCTGCTGACCTTTGCCGATAACCGGCTTGATCCGGCCACCGGCACGATGCGGCTGCGGGCTACGCTGGAGAACAAGGATCTGTTCCTGCAGCCGGGCCTGTTCGGCCGCATCGCGGTGCCGGGTAGCCCGAGCTATAGCGGCATCCTGGTGCCGGATGAAGCGATCCTGACCGATCTTGGCCGGCGTTTTGTTTATGTGGTGGAAGCCGATGGCAGCGTGCGTCAGCAGCCGGTGCAGCTTGGTTCACGCACCGACAATTACCGCATCGTGCGTCAGGGCCTGAAGGGTGACGAAACCGTGGTGATCAATGGCTTGCAGCGCGTGCGTATGGGTGGCGGCAAGGTAACGCCGATGCCGGTGCAATTGCCGCAGGTCTGGGCTGGTTTGATGGCCCTGCCGGCACCGCAGCCGCCGCAAGCCGCACCGAAGCAGTAAGGCAGAAGCCATGAAATTCGGCCATTTCTTTGTCGACCGCCCGATCTTCGCGGCGGTTGTCTCCATCGTGACGGTGATTCTCGGGGTCATCGCTTTCCGTTTCCTGCCGGTGACGGAATATCCCGAAATCGCGCCGCCGCAGATCAATGTGACCGCCGCCTATCCCGGTGCCGATGCCGAGACCGTGGCGCGCACTGTGGCGACACCGATCGAGCAGGAGATCAACGGCGTTGAGAACATGCTCTATATGTCGAGCTACTCGACTGCCAATGGCGTGATGCAGCTCACCATCACCTTCCGCCCAGGCACCAATCTGGATACGGCGCAGGTGCAGGTGCAGAACCGTGTCTCGATTGCCGAGCCGCGTTTGCCTGAGGAAGTGCGGCGCCAGGGTATCACCACCAACAAGCAGGCCGGCGACTTCATCATGGTGGTGCATCTGCTCTCACCCGATAAGCGCTATGACGAATTGTATATCGCCAATTACATGCAGATGCGTATCCGCGAGCAATTGCTGCGGCTGGATGGTGTTGGCAATGTGATCGTGTTCGGCGGCAGCGAATATTCAATCCGCATCTGGCTCGATCCGGATCGGCTGTCGGCCTACAGCCTGTCAGCCAGTGATGTGGTGACCGCGTTGCAGGCGCAGAATGTGCAGGTTTCCGGCGGCACGCTGGGCCAGCAGCCGGCGCCTGACAATAACGCGCTGCAAGCCATCGTCACCACGCAAGGCCGTTTCGAGGATGTGCGGCAATTCCGCGAAGTGATCATCAAAAGCGGCGAGGGCGGCCGCCTGGTGCGGCTGCGCGACGTGGCCCGGGTTGAACTCGGCGCCAAGGATTATAACAGCCGCTCGTATCTCGATGGTCAGACTGCGGTGGCGCTTGGCATTTTCCAGCGCCCAGGCACCAACGCGCTTGATACCGCGCAGGCGGTGATCAACCGCATGAACGAGCTGAAGCAGGATTTCCCGCCCGGCCTGGAATACACCATCGTCTACAACCCGACCGAATTCATCGCCCAGTCGGTGGACGAGGTTTACAAGACACTGATCGAGGCCATCATCCTGGTCGCACTGGTGGTGCTGATTTTCCTGCAGAACTGGCGCGCCGCTTTGATCCCGATCCTGGCCATCCCGGTTTCGCTGATCGGCACGTTCGCGGTGATGCTGGCCTTTGGCTTCACCCTCAATGTGCTCAGCCTGTTTGGTCTGGTTCTGGCCATCGGCATCGTGGTGGATGACGCCATCGTGGTGGTGGAGAATATCGAGCGCAACATCGCTGAGGGCTTAAGTCCGCGCGATGCCGCGCATGAGACGATGGACGAGGTTGGCACGGCGGTGATCGCGATTGCCGTGGTGCTGTCGGCGGTGTTCATTCCCACCGCCTTCATCCCCGGTATTTCCGGCCAGTTCTACAAGCAGTTTGCGCTCACCATCGCGGGCGCCACCATCATCTCGGCCTTCAACTCGCTCACCTTGTCGCCGGCTTTGGGCGCCATATTGCTTAAGGCCCATGCCAAGCGCGATGCCGGCTACAAGCCGGGTTTCTTCGGCCGCCTGGCCGGGGGGTTCAATACCGGCTTCGACAAGATGAGCAACGGCTATGCGCGCGGGGTGGGCGGCATCGTCAAGCGGCGTTTCCTGATGCTTGGTTTCTATGCCCTGCTGGTGGGTGCCACCGCCTTCATGTTCCGCACTGTGCCGCAGGGTTTCATCCCGCCGCTGGATCGTGGCTATGCCATCGTGGTGATCCAGTTGCCGGACGGCGCCTCGCTCAGCCGCACCGATGAAGTGACGCAAAAGGCGACCAAGCTGATTGAAGGTACGCCGGGTGTGGCCAATGTGGTGGCGATTCCGGGCTTTAACGGTGCCACTTTCACCAATTCCTCCAACGCGGCGGTGATTTTCACCCCGTTCACCAAGTTTGAGGAACGGTTGCCGCATGGCCTTACCGCGGATGTCATCATCGGCCAGATGATCGGCAAGCTGATGCCGATCGAGGAAGCCTTTGTCATTGCCATTCCGCCGCCGGCGGTGCCGGGCATCGGCTCGGGCGGTGGTTTCAAGATGCAGTTGCAGAACCGCACCAGCGACGATGTGCGGCCGCTTCTGGCCTCGGCCTATCAGATCATGGGCCGGGCGCAGCAGACCCCGGGCGTTACCGGTGTATTCACCACCTTCTCGGCCGCCTCGCCGCAGGTGTTTCTGGAAATCGACCGCACCAAGGCGCAGATGCTGAATGTGCCGTTGAGCAATGTGTTCCAGACCCTGCAAATCAATCTCGGCTCGGCCTATGTGAACGACTTCAACGCCTTTGGCCGCATCTTCCAGGTGCGGGCGCAGGCCGATGCACAGTTCCGGCTGGAGAAGGAGGACATCCTGAATCTCAAGGTGCGTTCGGCCACCGGTTCGCTGGTGCCGCTGGGCAGCCTGGTGGAAATCAAGGAGGCTTCCGGGCCGGATCTGATCCAGCGCTACAACATGTATGTCTCGGTGCCGCTGCAAGGCAACACACCGCCCGGCGTGTCCACCGGCCAGTCGCTACAGGCCATGGAGACACTGGCGGCTCAGGTGCTGGAACCCGGCCAGGGTTTTGAATGGACCGAGATTGCCTTGCAGGAACGCATGACCGGCAACACAGCGCTATTTGTCTTTGCCCTGGCCATCGTGTTCGTGTTTCTGGCGCTGGCGGCACAATATGAAAGCTGGGTTCTGCCGCTGGCGATCATGCTGATTGTGCCGATGAGCATGTTGTTTGCCCTCACCGGTGTGAAACTGGCCGGGCTGGACAATAACGTGCTGGTGCAGATCGGCTTGGTGGTGCTGATCGGTCTGGCGGCTAAAAACGCCATTCTGATCGTGGAATTTGCCCGCCAGTTGGAACATGAGGGCAAAAGCGCGGTGGATGCGGTGATCGAAGCCTGCCGCCTGCGCCTGCGTCCGATCCTGATGACTGCTCTGGCCTTCATCCTCGGCGTGTTGCCGCTGGTGATTGCCACCGGTGCCGGCGCTGAAATGCGTCGCTCGCTCGGCACGGCGGTGTTTGCCGGCATGATTGGCGTCACCCTGGTGGGGCTGTTCCTCACGCCGGTGTTTTATGTGGTGCTGCGCCGTTTCACCAGCCCGCGCAAAATCTCCAATGCCGCCGTGATCCATCCCGGCCCGGCCGAGTAAAATTCTACCCGCCGCGCCGAGACGCTTTGTTACGGCGCGGCGGTACCAATCCCAGGGCCAGCCGGCTCAGCGGGTTGCTATCGGCGGCGCGGCACAGCGCATAGCTGATCAGCGTGGCGGCCAGCGCCACCGCCACAAACTTCACCGGCCACCATACCGCCCAATCCAGCAGCGCCCAGCCGAGCAGGATGATCACGGTCTGGTGCAGGATATAAAACGGATAGGCAAGGCGGCTGAAGCCGGTGAGGAATTTCACCGGGCGGTCCAGCCTCAATTTGGCCCAGCCGATAAAGGCAAACAGCCAGGCCATCTCGCCGGCAAAGCGGCAGAGGAAAATCACCCTTTCGGGCAACTGGATCGTGCCGTCGCGCCCGGCCAGCCATAAAAATGTGAAAACCATTGCGCCCAAAGCCGCCGGCCGCAGCAGGGCATGGATCGCCGCTTCCAGGCGCGGCTGCGCGCCGATCAGCCAGCCGAGCAGCAGCAGATAGAAATAATGCGCGTGATTGGCCCAGTCATGCGTCAGGTCGTGGCTGCTCGGGAAACTGCGCCGCAGCAGCAATTCCGCCAGCAAGACCGGCAGGCCGAGCAGCAGCGGGCGATAACCCTGGGCCAGATGCCCGGCCAGTTTTTCAGCCAGGCCGCTGCGCAGCAGCAACGCAATCAGCGGCAGCGCCAGCAGGGCATAGACAAACAGATAGGCAATGAACCAGAGATGATGCCAGCTGAAATTGGCCTGCGGATAGCAGCAATCAACAATCTGCGGCAGGAAATCCCAGTAGCTGCCATGGAAATCCAGCGGGCTTTGCCGATTGGCGATCTGCGGCGAGATACGCTCGACATAGACTTGCGGCGGCACAATCACCAGCATGCCGAAAACCAGCGGCAGCAGCAGGCGCTTGACCCGCTCGCGCGCCACAGCCAGCGCCGCCCGGCGCTGCAAGGCATAGGCCAGGCTGATGCCGGCGAGCAGGAACAGCACCGGCATATGCCACTGATTCATCAGCCGCACCAGATTATCGGCAAAGCCGGCATGCACTGCATCCTTGATATGCCAGGATTGGGCATCAAACAGCCGCGCGGTATGAAACAGGATCAGCAGCAGCACGGCGATGTTGCGCAGATTGTCGATATCCAGACGGCGACCGGCCGGGGGCGATACGGGCGTGATGCTCGCGGCATGGCTCATGGTTTTCCTCGCTGGCGCTTTGCTGGCTTGCTTCGGGCAGGCCTATTCTTTATATTGAATGAATGATTCATTCAATATCAATTCGGTGCTGAGCCATGCGCCGCAAGCCGCCCGGTCGCCTGGCCGAGATAGCCGAGGCCGCGATTCTGGTTTTCACCCGCCAGGGTTATCGCCGCTGCCAGGTGGCGGATATTGCGGCTGAACTGGGCGTTTCTGTCGGCAGCCTGTATTCCTATGCCACCGGCAAGGAAGCGCTGGCGCAATTGGCCTTGCTGCATCTGCTGGAGCAGCCGTTGCAGAATCTGGCCCTGCCCTTTGCCGCCGGGCCTGAGCAGGAAAAGCACCTGGCCGAATTGATAACCGCGCGTGGCCAATGGCCGCTGCTGGCCCAGGCGCTGGCGCAGCCGGCAGCGCCGGCCGACACCATGGCCGAATTGGCGGCGATTATCGGTGAGTTGTTTGACATGACGCTGCGCCAGCGCCGGCTGATCCGTTTTCTGGATGCCTGCGCGTTGCATATGCCCATGCTGGCGCGGCAATTCATCATTCACATCAAGCAGCGTTATATCCAGGAATTGGAACAGTATCTGGTACAGCAGCAACAGCGCGGCCGGCTTGCATTGCCGGGGCCGCATGCGGCCGGCAGTGTTCGCGCCCTGTTGGAAATGGTGGCCTGGTTGTCGCTGCATCGTCAGGCCGATGCCGTGCCGCCGCCGCTGGATGATGCCCAGGCCCGGGCCACTGCAATTGCCTTTGCCCAAGCGGCTTTTCGGGTGTGAGCCTGGCATGTTAGACAACGCTTCAGGCTGCCTGCCCGCTTGGCGGAACCGGTAGACGCACGGGACTTAAAATCCCGAGGCCGCAAGGCCGTGCCGGTTCGAGTCCGGCAGCGGGCACCAGCCAGCTTGCCTTGTTTGAGGTCATATCAGGGGTGGCAAAGCCACACCAAGCCGGCTAGGTTGTTGCTGGTAATGCAGCAAATAAGGGCAGGCGGGTGGCAGAAGCGATCCCTACCGGCGGTGAAGTGAATGGCTTTGCGCAGCAAGATGTGCCGGCCCGCGCCGCACCGCTGAACGCGCTCTTGGCTTTCTGGCGCCAGCGCTGCACCGAACTGGGCCGCTTGCCGGCGCGCGCCGATCTGGCGCCGGAGCAGATGATCGGCTTCCTGCCTTTTGTCACCCTGATCGATGTTCTGGAGGCGCCGCGCCGCTTCAAGTTTCGCCTCGTCGGCACCGGTGTGGTGGGCCATACCGGGCGCGAGGTGACGGCGCGTTTCGCCGATGCCGAATTGTTTGCCGACCGCGCCGATGACGTGATCCGCTATTTTGAACTCTGTGTTGCCCATGCCCGCCCGGCCTATGCGCGCGGCCGCTATCGCACCCTGCCGACCGACCGCGAAGTGGCTTTTGAAGCGTTGCTGACGCCGTTGCGCAACCGGCCTGAAACCGGCAGCGGCGCCGACATGATGCTGGGTGCGCTGGTGGGTGAGAGATTGTCCTATGGCGAAAGCATGGGGCGGTTTGAATATGACGAGATGCGGCTGATCTAGGGTGCGGACCCATTATTAGCGGGTCCGGGATTGGCCCAGGCAGGCCGCCGGCTAGGAGCAAATCGCAGCGCGTAGTGGGGCTACGGGCAAGATTTGCGACAACGTCCGGCGGCCTGCCTGGACCAACCCCTGTGGGGCGGTGTGCTTTTCTTGCCTGGCGGCGTCGGCAAGCCTCACCGATGCCCCACATCGCTTTCGGCTTGCCTCCTGGCCAGGCAAGAAAATCACACCGTCAAGGAACCGCCAATAATGGGTCCGCACCCTAACTATCGTAACGCCGTTACACTATAATATCAGTGTTACGGATTCAGTGTTGCAAACCAGCTGGTGATGCTGCGCACCACCTCGGCATCCAGGCCCCAGAAGCCATGGTAATGCGCGGCATCGCAGGGATCGCTTTTCGGCTGCGCGCCGCCGGTCAGGGTCAGGATATCTACGCGCGGCGCGGCCTTGAGCAGCTTGGCATAACGCTCGGCATCATGCGGCGGGGTGACGCTGCAGGCATCGTCGCGATGGCGCAGCAGCAGCACCGGCACAGCGATACGGCCTGGCGACAGGCTATCGGCAGCCGGAATCTTGTAGCTGATCAGCATGCCCGAGGTGATGACCAGACTATCGGGTTGCTGCGGGCTGGCACCGTTGAACAGCGCTGCGGCTGAAATGGCGCCCCGGCTGGTGCCGATCACATGCACCGGCTTTTGCAGCTTGCGCGCCTCGCTCACCAGCACCGCCATGTCATCGGCAAAAGCCGGCTTGTAGCGATAGGAAGGCTGCTGTTTCAGGTCGCTGGCGATATCCGGCAGTAGATAGGCATAGCCGGCAGCGACAAAGCCATTGCGGCTGCGCACCAACTGATTGCCGCGCAATGCGCCAATGCTGCCATCGGCGCCGATATCAAGCTGACCATTGCCGCCGGCCAGCAGGATGACGCTGCCTTTGATATCACCCTCGGGCTGATCGGACAGCAGGCGCAAAACCGCGCCGGGACGCGGTGTCAGTTCCAGCATCTGCTCTGCCGCCGCAACCGGCGCGGCCGCCAGCAGCAGCAATGCGCCAAGGCCGCGCATCATTCCCATTGCAGCCGCGCAATCAGCGCATCGAGATGATGATTGAGCAGGGTTTCCGCCGGCTGGCCAAGGGTTTTCAGCCGCCCGGTATGCTGCGCCATCAACAGTCCGAGCAGATGCGCGAACAGGCTGGCGGTTTCGATCTGTTGCAGGCTGGGCGAGAGTTTGCCGATGCCGCCGAGCAGCGCGCCAAAGGCATCCAGCTGCCGCAGCATGCGCGCATTCAGGTCGCGGTCGATGGTTTCGCCCAGGCCATGTGGCCCTAGTCCTGCCTGCTGCCGGCCACCGCGAAACAGGTGCAGGCCAAGCGCCACTTCGGCCGGCCGCGCCGCGTAATAGCCGAACCAGGCCAGTACGCCGCGTTTGAGCTTTTCGCCGTCATTGCCGGGTAATGCCAGGGCGGCGAGCAGGGCCGCCTCGGCCTGGGTCAGTGAATCCCGCAGCAAGGCGGCGTAGATTTCCTCCTTGCCCGGAAAGAGCGGATAGATCGCGCCGGTGGTGCAGCCGGCCGCAGCGGCGATTTCGCGCATGGTGGCGGCTTCCATGCCGCGTTCGGCAAAGATGCGCCGCGCCGCCGCCAGAATCTGGCCGCGTTTGAAATCACGTAACTCTGCGCGTTTGCTGCCAGGTTTTGCCGCTGCTGCCATGGCGCTTAATACCCGATCACCAGAAAATCCAATGCGCCCAGAATGGCATCCCGTTCGCTGCGCAGCGAGCCGATTATGGGGCCAAGCAGGGTTTTCGGCACCGAGGTCATTTCCTGCGTCGTCAGCACGTAATCATCGCCGCCAATCTGGAAAATCGGGTTCAGCCGGTCTATCGGCTGCGGTATGGCCCGGGCTGGAATCAGCGGGATCACCAGCCGGCTGGCCAGCAATGAGAAGTGATTTTTTTGGATATCCAGCATCAGCCGCTGCGCCAGCTTGGCGGAAGGCAGGCGATGGATATCAAACTGCGCCATCAAAGGCTGCGGATGTCGTCGATGAACATGCCATGCTGCTCAACATGGCGGTTATAGGCCTCAATCGCTTCGCGGTTTTCGGCAAGCCAGGCGGCGGCCTTGGCTTCGCGTACGGCTGCTGCCAGCGCTGCCTCGGCGATCTGCGAGACATTCAGGCCCAGCGCCTTGGCCTCGGCCACCAGGTTTTCCTGCAAGGACAGATTGGTCGGCTTGCGGCGAATGGGAGCATTCATGCCACCCTCCTGCTGATATGCGCATAGTCTATGCGCATTTTCGGCTGCCGGCTAGACCGCTCTGGTGCCGCGTAATTGCGCCGCCAGTTCATCCGGCAAAGTCACCGGCAGGCCGCAGGTTTGGCCGACACAGACATAGGCGGTGGGCTGGCCGCCGAGCTGGGTTTTGCCATGCGCCGGATGGCTTTCCGGCAAAGTGGCATCGGGATCGGCCACCATCAGGATGCGGTTGGGCAGCGACACGCTATAGGCAGCATCGATCAGCGCTTCGGTGGCGGCCTCGCCGCGATGGCCCAGGATGGTGACCTGCACGGCATGGGCATAAAGATCGGCGCCATTGAGGAAGCTGGCCAGGGCAAAGAAGTTGCGCCCGGCCTCGCCGGAAAAAGCCGCGATCTGGCTTTCCGCCGCCTCGCGCCAGGCGACATCGCCGGTGAGATACCACAGCCGGGCGAACACACCCACCAGCAGGCCGTTGCCCGAAGGCGTGGCATTATCGGCAATGATGCGGCTGCGCGCCACCAGGGTTTCGGCCTGCTGCGCGGTGAGGAAAAAGCCACCATGCACCGGATCGGCATAATCGCGCTGCAACACTTCGGCCCATTTGCGCGTCTGCTCCAGATAGGCCGGATTGCCGGTGGCCTCGAACAGCGCCAGGGCAGCGCGCGCCATCGCCGCGTAATCATCCAGCAGGCCGGGATAGATCAACTGGTCCTGGCGCCAGCTATGGCCCAGCCGGTCGCCGCCCAGCATCATGGTGCCGGTGACAAAGCCATAGGCGCGTTCGGCCAAGGACAGCCAATGCGGCTTTTTGTATTGTCGCGCCAGGCCGGCCAGGGCGGCGATCATCAGGCCGTTCCAATCGGCCAGCACCTTGTCGTCCCAGCCTGGCCGGATCCGCTTTTCGCGTGCCGCCAGCAGCTTGGCGCGGCAGGCGGCGAGCCGGGCCTCGCCGGCCTCGTCCAGCAGATCAGGCAGCAGCGAACGCCGCAGGATGGTCTTGTGTTCCCAATTGCCTTCCGGCGTCACATCGTAATGTTCGGCAAAGAATGCGGCATCAGCGCCCAGCAGGGCATCGATCTCGGCCTGGCTCCAGACATAGAACTTGCCTTCCTCACCCTCAGAATCCGCATCCAGCGTGGCGGCAAAGCCGCCGCCCTTGTCGCCCGGGCCGCCGGCGATCATCTCGCGTTCCAGCCAGGCCACGGTTTCCTCGATACGCTGGCGCAGCACAGGCTCATGCGTTTCGGCTTCCAGCAGGGCAAAATGCTCGATCAGCTGGGCATTGTCGTAGAGCATCTTCTCAAAATGCGGCGCCAGCCATTCGGCATCCACCGAGTAGCGCGCAAAGCCGCCGCCAAGATGATCGTAGATGCCGCCCTGCGCCATGCGTACTGCCGTGGTCAGCACGGCAGCGGCATAATCCGGCCGCCCGCTGCGCAAATAGGCACGCCAGAGCAATTCAAACACGCCGCTTTGCGGGAATTTCGGCGCTGCGCCCAGGCCACCATGCACCGGATCAACATGGCTCAGCACCTGCTCGGCCATCTGGTCCAGGCTGGCGCGGTCGATGGCGATGTTTTCCAGATTCTGCGGCCGGGCCATCTGGCGCAGGCCCTGCACCAGCATGGTCTTGTTCTTGGCGATGGCATCCTTCTTGGTGTGGTAGGCATCGGCCACACGATGCAGCACGTCCATGAAGCCGGCGCGGCCATAACGCGCCTCGGGCGGAAAATATGTGCCGCCCCAGAACGGCTCGGCTTCCGGGGTGAGAAACATGGTCAGCGGCCAGCCGCCCTGCTCGCCCAGCAGATGCAGCGCATTCATATACAGCGTGTCGATATCCGGCCGCTCTTCACGATCAACCTTGATATTGACGAAGAGCCGGTTCATCTCGGCGGCGATGGCGGGATTCTCAAAACTCTCATGCGCCATCACATGGCACCAATGGCAGGCGGCATAACCCACAGAAAGCAGGATCGGCTTGTTCAGCGCCTTGGCAGCGGCCAGCGCGCCAGGGCCCCAGGGCTGCCAATGCACCGGGTTATCCCTGTGCTGGAGCAGATAGGGCGAAGCGGCGTGATCCAGGTTGTTGCGGTTTGCCAGCAGCAACGGGTCGCCTGACAAAGGGACATCGGTCATGCTAGGTATGCCTTTGGCTTGGTTGGTGTTATCCCAGCACAGGAGCGCCGGATGAAGATAACAGTGAACGTGGATTGTACGCCAGAGGAAGCCCGTGCTTTCCTTGGCCTGCCCGATGTGCAGCCGCTGCAAGAGGCGGTGATGGCGCAAATGCAGGACCGCGTAATGAATTCGCTCAATGCCATGGACCCGGAATCCCTGCTCAAGACCTGGGCGCCGCTGGGCTTGCAGAGCATGGAGCAGATTCAGCGCTTTTTCCTCTCACAGTTCAACAGCGCTGCCGGCGGCAACGGCAAGAAATAGACAAAGGCCCGTATGACCCAGCTTCCCGACGATCCGGCGCCGTATTACAGCGCCCATGTCTTTGTTTGCACCAATGAACGCCCGGCCGGCCATCCGCGCGGCTGCTGCAAGGCCAAGGATGCCGAAAAACTGCGGAATTACATGAAGGTGCGGGCCAAGGAACTCGGCCTCGAAGGGGTGCGGATCAACAATGCCGGCTGCCTCGACCGCTGTGAGCTGGGGCCGACCCTGGTGATCTATCCCGAGGGCATCTGGTACAAGGCCGAGACTTTTGCCGATATCGACGCCATCCTGGAACAGCATGTGAAGGCCGGCGGCCGTGTGCCGGGCCTGATGCTGCGGCCGGAAGACGGCCCCTGAACCAACCTCCCTTGAACAAACTGCCTTACCGATGACTGATAGCATCTATGCCCTGTCCAGCGCCCCGGGCCGGGCCGGGCTGGCGGTGGTGCGGCTATCCGGGCCGGGCGCCGGGCCGGCTTTGCTGGCTCTGGCCGGCCGGCTGCCGCCGCCGCGCCTGGCCAGCCGGGCCTTGTTGCATGACCAGATGACCGGGCCGATTGATGATGCCCTGGTGTTGTGGTTTCCCGGGCCGGCCAGTTTCACCGGCGAGGATGTGGCCGAATTCCATATCCATGGCGGCAAGGCGGTGCTGGCGGCGCTGTTTGCCGCCCTGGCGCGTCTGCCCGGCCTGCGGCTGGCCGAGCCTGGCGAATTCAGCCGCCGCGCCTTCCAGCATGGCAAGCTGGATCTCACCGCCGCCGAAGGCCTGGCCGATCTGATTGACGCTGAAACCGAAGCCCAGCGCCGCCAGGGTTTGCGCCAGATGCAGGGCGAACTGGGCCGGCTTTATGATGGCTGGCGCGCCCGGCTGCTGCGCGCCCTGGCGCATGTGGAAGCCGATATCGATTTCCCGGAAGAAGACCTGCCGGCCGGCATCGCCGCTGCCGTGGCACCCGAGATTGCCCGGCTACAGGGCGAGATCGCGGCGCATCTGGCTGATAACCGGCGCGGCGAAAGATTACGCGACGGCGTGGCGGTGGTGATCCTCGGCCCGCCCAATGCCGGCAAGTCCAGCCTGCTCAACGCCCTGGCGCGGCGCGAGGCGGCGATTGTCTCCGATATCGCCGGCACCACGCGCGACATTATTGAAGTGCAGCTTGATCTCGGCGGCTATCCGGTGGTGCTGGCCGACACCGCGGGCCTGCGTGAAACCGCCGACCGTATCGAGGGCGAGGGTGTGCGCCGCGCCCTGGCCCGCGCCGAAAGCGCCGATCTGAAGCTGCTGTTGCTGGATGCCGCTGCACTTGAAAACCTGCCGGCGGAAATAACCGCGTTGATTGACGATAATTGCCTGCTGATTGCCAACAAGATTGACCAGACACCGTTGCCGCCCGATGCCAGCCTGGCCGGGCATAAGCTGCTGCCGCTTTCGGTCAGCAGCGGCCAGGGCCTCGATGCCTTGCTGACGGCATTGGAAACGGCGGTTGCGGCGCGTTATGGCCAGACCGGTGACGCCAGCCTGACCCGCGCCCGGCATCGTGAAGCTTTGCAGCATTGCGCCGCTGCCTTGGCGCGATTCCTGAGCGGCGCCGCGCCGGATGCCGAACTCGCCGCCGAGGATTTACGCCTCGCCGCCCGTGGCTTGGGCCGCATCACCGGCCGGGTGGATGTGGAAGACGTGCTCGACGTGGTGTTCCGGGATTTTTGCATCGGGAAGTGATATTGCTAGCTGACAGGCAGCAGTGAGGCTCTAGGATGACCCGCCCTGATACAGAATTAGGCAAGCTATTAAGACTGGATTGGGTGCGGCCAGTTTGCCGACACGGCAACAAACCGTTTTTGCGGGATTGAGATTCATGTTGCAGTCGCACGGCGACTACCCCCAGCTCGACACGCCGCGGCTGTTGCTGCGTGGTTTTCGCGACGATGACCTAGCTTTTATGCAGGTTTTTGCGCTGCGGCCGGCTTTGTGGCGTTATCTGCCCGGGCCGGAGCCGACGGCTGAATTGGTGGCGGCCTATCATGAGGCCAGGCTACAGGCCCAGGCGCTGGGCCAGAGCGGCGACTGGCATTTTGCCGTTGAGCAGCGCGACAGCGGCTGCATGATCGGCACGGCGCGGCTGAGTATCCAGAGCCGCGAGCATAACAACGGCAGCGTGGCGGTTTCGCTGGATAGCGACACCTGGCGCCAAGGCTTAGGGCGCGAGGCGTTGGCGGCGCTGGTCGGCTTTGGCTTTGCCGAGCTTGGGCTGCATCGGCTGAGCGCCTTGGTGGATGTGGAGAATATCGCCTCGCAGCATATTGCCGAGGCCTGCGGCTTTGCGCGCGAAGGGCTGCTGCGGCAGAATTTTAACCTGCGCGGCCAGTGGCGCGATAGTGTGCTGTATGGCCTGCTCAATCCGGCCCGGGATTAAAGCAGGCTGGCGGCATCGCCGACTTTTATCATGCCGCCCTGGATCACCTTGGCATAGATGCCGCAATCCTGATGGCCGTAATGCTTGTTGAGCAGGTCGAGGGTTTCGAGGTCGCGCTGGCCGCTCTCGGGATTGACCATGGTGGCCGGGCAGCGGCCGATGGCTTCGATCACCTCCAGCACAGCGCCGCCGATGCGAAGCTGCTTGCCGATCCAGGCCATTTCTGCCCAGGGCGCGGCGCTATCGAGCAGCAGGTTGCCGCGCATGCGGCGCTGATCGACCTCACGCCCGGCATGCATCGCAAGATCGGCGAGGCTGGCGCTGTTCTGGATCGAGATCAGGGGTAAATCCACATCGCTGAAACTGATGCCCGGTGCTTCGGCCAGGCTGAGCTTGCCGCGGGTTTCGTTGGGCAGGCGGGCAACCAGGAAAGCGCAGAGCGCGTCGCGTCCGGCCGGCTCGGTGAGGTTGACCTCTGCAAGCACGTCCTGGCCGTTTTCGCGCAGGCTGAGGCGACAGCCGCTGGCATCGAACTGGCTGCGCAGGCTGGCAATCGCGGGTGTGCGCGCCCAATTGAGGAAATGCGCCTTCTTGGCCCAGGCCGGGGCGGCAGCATCATAGCTTGATGCGCCATGCGCCAGGGCAAAGCGGCGGTCGCCGGGCAATGCCTGGCCGGGCTTCAGCTCGGTCTGTTGCAGGCTCTGCTCGTCGAGGCCTTTGACGGGATAACGGCTGATGCGGCTTAGGCTGATCTGGCTCATAAGCCCAGGATGGCACCGCTATATATATTGTCAATCCTGGCCATAAGTACGGAAGTAATACTAAATCGCGGGATAATACCTAAGTGTTCACTAAATGTACTTTTATGTGTTTCACGTGAAACAAAGCCGGCCTGGCATAGTTATTCACAGCCTCTGTTTCACGTGAAACAGAAGTCAGGATTTGCCGGTTACTGTTTCACGTGAAACAGAAAGGCTGGTTACTCCCGGGCTGTGCCACGTCTGTGGATGAATCCTTTTGACGCCGCTGTTGCCTGGGGGTAGAACCCGGCGCCATGAAGCATAGCTATAATGTGATCGTAATCGGTGGCGGCCATGCCGGCTGCGAAGCGGCGGCGGCCTCGGCGCGGCTTGGCGCCCGCACCCTGCTGCTGACCCACAAGCTGGAAACCATCGGCGAGATGTCGTGCAACCCGGCCATCGGCGGTCTGGCCAAGGGCCATCTGGTGCGCGAGATCGACGCGCTGGATGGCGTGATGGCGCGGGCGGCGGATCGTGCCGGCATCCAGTTCCGCATGCTCAACCGTTCCAAAGGCCCGGCAGTGCGTGGCCCGCGCAGCCAGGCCGACCGCAAACTCTATCGCCAGGCGATGCAGGCCATTCTGGCCGAACAGCCCAACCTGGATTGCCGCGCCGGGGCGGTGGAAGACCTTTGCATCGAAGATGGCGAACTGAAGGGGGTTTTCACGGGAAATGGCGACTTCATCGCCGCGCCCCGGGTGATCCTGACCACCGGCACATTTCTCTCCGGCCTGATCCATATCGGCGAGGAGAAGATTCCGGCCGGGCGGGTAGGGGAGGCGCCGGCTCTGGGCCTGTCAAAAACCCTGGCGCGGCTGGGCTTTCCGCTCGGCCGGCTCAAGACCGGCACGCCGCCGCGCCTGGATGGCCGCAGTATTGACTGGTCCGGCCTGGAGATGCAGGCCGCCGACGATCCGCCGATCCCGTTCAGCTTTCTGACCGACCGGATCACCGTGCCGCAGATCGAATGCGGCATCACCTATACCTCCGAGGCCGGCCACGACCTGATCCGCGCCAATCTGCACCGGGCGCCGATGTATTCCGGCCAGATCGAAGGCACCGGGCCGCGTTATTGCCCCTCGATCGAGGACAAGGTGGTGCGGTTTCACGAGAAACAGCGGCACCAGATCTTCCTGGAACCGGAAGGGCTGGACGATCCGACCATCTATCCGAACGGTATTTCCACCTCGCTGCCGCGCGATGTGCAGCTTGATCTGCTGAAAACCATCCCCGGCCTGGAACGGGCGGTGATGCTGCGGCCGGGCTATGCCATCGAATATGACTTCGTTGATCCACGTGAATTGCTGCCCAGCCTGGAAACCAAGCGCCAGAAGGGGCTGTATTTCGCCGGCCAGATCAATGGCACCACCGGCTATGAGGAAGCAGCGGCCCAGGGGCTGATTGCCGGGCTGAATGCGGCCCTGGCAGCAGGCGGCGCGGAGGAACCCTTCATCCTTGACCGCGCCGACGCCTATATCGGCGTGCTGATCGACGATCTGGTGACATTAGGCACCCGCGAACCCTATCGCATGTTCACCAGCCGGGCGGAATATCGCCTCAGCTTGCGCGCCGATAATGCCGATCAGCGTCTGACCCCGCTGGGTCTGGCCATCGGCTGTATCGCCAGCCCGCGCCAGCAGGTTTTCACCGCCAAGGCGGAAGTCCTGGCCGAAGCCCGCCGCCTGGCGCATGGCCTGAGTAAAAGCCCGGCCGCCCTGGCGCGCGACGGCATCGCGGTGAACCAGGATGGTCAGCCGCGTTCGGTGATGAATCTGCTCGGTTATCCCGGCATCGACATGCCGCGTCTGGCGTTGATCTGGCCCGAATTGGGCAATCTGGCGCCGGCGATTGTGGAGCAGATCGAGATAGATGCCCGCTATGCCGGTTATATGGAGCGCCAGGAGGCTGATATCCTGGCTTTCCGCAAGGATGAAAGCCTGGCCCTGCCGGAAAACCTGGATTACGACGCCGTTGGCGGCCTGTCCGCTGAGGTGCGGCTGAAGCTGAAACAGGCCCGACCGGCCACGTTGGGCCAGGCCGGGCGGATTTCCGGCGTTACCCCGGCGGCGCTGATTGCCCTGCTGGGCCATGTAAAGCGCCGGGCGCGGCGTCCGAATGCTGCCTGAACTGCTGTTTCATGTGCCGGGGCAAAAATCCTGTAGCGGCATCGGCTTGCCGGCCCAAACCGGCGTTTCACGTGAAACACGGGCGGCGGTGGCGATGACAGTATATACCCGCGTCATCGCCGGGCTTGACCCGGCGATCCCGTGCAGACGTAACCAGGCGGCAGCATGACCCCGCATGAATTCCAGCAGGCCACCGGCTGCGATGCTGCGGCACTGGCGCGGCTGCAAATCTATGCCGCCCAATTGGTGAAATGGCAGAAGGCGATCAATCTGGTGGCGCCCAACACTCTGCCGGATTTGTGGCGTCGGCATTTCCTTGATAGCGCGCAGCTATTGCCGCTGGCCGAACCTGTGGCCGGTCAGCCCGGCATCTGGCTCGATCTCGGCGCGGGCGGCGGCTTTCCCGGCCTGGTGCTGGCGGCGATGCTGCCGGGGCGGGCTTTTGTGCTGGTGGAAAGTGATACCCGCAAGGCGGTGTTCCTGCGTGAGACGGCGCGGGCGATGGATGTGCCGGTAACGGTTCTGAGCCAGCGTATCGAGGCGGTTTCACGCGAAACCCTGTTGCCGCGCGTGGCGGTGATCTCGGCCCGCGCTTTGGCGCCGCTGGCTGAATTGCTGGCCTGGTCGGCGCGTTTCGCTGATACCGACACAATGCTGCTGTTTCCCAAGGGCCGTCAGGCAGAGGATGAATTGACGCTTGCCGGCAAATCCTGGACAATGCAGCGGCTCGACAGCCTGCCGAGCCAGACCGACCAGGCGGCGCGCATCATCCGGATCATGGGCCTCGAAGCAAAATGAGCACGGAACAAGAACAACCCCCCGAAATCCTATCCAGCGCCGCGATGCCGCAGCGCCAGCCGCGTATTCTTGCGGTGGCCAATCAGAAGGGCGGTGTGGGCAAGACCACCACGGCGATCAATCTGGCCACGGCCCTGGCGGCGGTGGGCGAGCGTGTGCTGCTGGTGGATAGCGATCCGCAGGGCAACGCTTCCACCGGCCTGGGCATCGGCCATGAGGATCGTGGCGCCGGCACCTATCAGCTGCTGATGGGCGAGGCGACCTTGCAGGAGACCATCCACCGCACCAGCGTGCCGAACCTGTTCCTGGTGCCGGCCACGGTGGACCTTTCAGGCGCCGAACTGGAACTGATCGACATGGAGCGGCGCCAGCATCGCCTGGCCGATGCCTTTGATGCTGCGCATGATGCGCTGGATTTTGACCATATCCTGATTGATTGCCCGCCCTCGCTGACCCTGCTGACGGTGAATGCCATGGCAGCGGCCGATGCCGTGCTGGTGCCGCTGCAATGCGAATTCTTTGCGCTCGAAGGTTTGAGCCAGTTGCTGCGCACCGTCGAGCGTGTGCGCGGCTCGCTCAATCCGGCGCTGGAAGTGCAGGGCGTGGTGCTGACCATGTTCGACAAGCGCAACAATCTCTCCGAACAGGTTGCCGCCGATGTGCGCGGTTTCCTTGGCGACAAGGTGTATGACACCATGATCCCGCGCAATGTGCGCATGTCGGAAGCGCCCAGCTTCGGCGTGCCGGCGCTGATCTATGATTTCCGCTGCCCTGGCAGCACCGCCTATATGAGCCTGGCGCGCGAAGTGATCCGCCGCGAACAGGCTTTGCGCGACGCGGCGTGAACTGCCATGCCTCAGTTCGATTCGGCTTTTCCCTGGGATCGGCGGCTGCCGCCGCTGGGCCAGTACAACAGGGCCAAGCCATGGAGTGAAGCACAATATCTGGCCGCATTGCGCGTCGCCCTGGTCGAACTTTTTGGCGCCCGGCTTGCCAAGGTAACCCTGTTCGGCTCACGCGCCCGTGGCGATGCCCAGCCGGAATCAGATTATGATGTTGCCGTGTTTCTGCATGAACGCGCCGCGCTGGACGACCCGGCTTTTCTGCTTGCCGATTTGAGCACATCCCTGTTGTTCCGCAGTGGCGGCCGGGTGGCGCAATTCGTGGTTTTCGACGCCGCCGAACAGGACCAGCGCAGTACCATGCTGCTGGAAAATATCCGCCGCGAAGGGCGCGTATTGTGAAACCGGAAGCGGCGCATCTACTGACGCTGGCGGCGCGCTCACTGGCCGATGGCAAAAGCATGATCGATATCCGCATGATGCGGTTGGCGGGGCGTGAGGCTTACTTTGTCTCGTTGCATACTGCCCGGGCGTATATTGTCGAACTGACCTTCAAATTCACCAAAACCCATACCGGCACGCATCGCGCCTTCAGTGAACTTGCGGCCGAGCGTGGCGATTTCTCTGCTGCGCTGCTGAACCTGCCGGCTCGGGCCTTTGGCTTCAAAAGCTGGGCTGATTACGGCGAACTGCATGCCCCCGATCTGGCTAAGCTGCCGGCCATCATGGCCGAAGCTGAATTGCTGTTCCGCGAAACCTGCGCGCTATTCGAGGCTGATGCTGATGCCTTGATCGCTGCTGCTGAAAGCGAGTCTCAATCATGATCGACGATCCGAAGAAGCGGCTGGGCGAGATGCCGGCCAAGCGTGGCCTGGGCCGCGGCCTTGCGGCGCTGATGGGCGATGGCGGCGGCGGCACGGCGGCAGGCGAGGCGGGGTCGCGCGGCGGCCTGCGCGAATTGCCGATAGAGCAGCTGATGCCGAACCCGTATCAGCCGCGCAAGACTTTTGACGCCACGGCGATTGCCGCGCTGGCCGCCTCGATCAAGGAACGCGGCGTGTTGCAGCCCCTGGTGGTGCGGCGTTCGCTGGCCAAAGCCGGCATGTATGAGATCATCGCCGGCGAACGGCGCTGGCGCGCCTCGCAGATGGCGCGGTTGCATCATCTGCCGGCGGTGGTGAAGGAGATCGACGACCGCCAGGCGCTTGAAATCGGCATCATCGAGAATGTGCAGCGTGAAGACCTCAACCCGCTGGAAGAGGCCCAGGCTTATCGCCGCCTGACCGATGAATTCGCCTACACGCCGGAAAGCATCGCCGAAGCCATCGGCAAAAGCCGCAGCCATGTCGCCAATACCCTGCGGCTGTTGCAGCTGCCCGAAAGCGTGGTGCAGTTGCTGATCGATGGCACATTGACCGCCGGCCAGGCGCGGCCGCTGATCGGCCATCCGCAGGCCGCCGAGCTGGCGCGCCAGATCGCCGAGGGCAAACTCACCGCGCGCCAGGCGGAAAACATGGCCAAGGTCAGCAAGGCGCTGCAAGGCGGCGACACCGCCGGCAAGGCGCCGAAGCCGGGCGGTAATACCAATCCCGCTGTTGCTGTGGCGCCGAGGAAAAAGGATGCCGACACCCTGGCCTTCGAGCGCAGCCTGAGCCAGGCGCTGGGCCTGGTGGTGGAGGTGGAGGTGGGCGAGGATGGCGAAAGCGGCCGCCTGATCCTGAATTACCGCCGCCTTGAACAGCTCGACGATCTGGCGAAAAAACTCAGCCGCAGATAATGCGGGGCCGGCCGGATATCGAGGTTGATGCCGCAAGCGGCGTTGTACGGATTTACGATTCGTCAAATAAACTGCATTGGGAATTCGGTGGTTGGCTATTGCTGACCACCGCCGCTCCGCCGCTGCTATACGCTGCCGGCTATGTGATGTTGTTCATCTTCAAGTTCCAGCGGGGCCGGCCGGCTATCGCTGGCTTTGCCGCCTTCGTTGCTGCGGTGTTCTTTCTGTTTGTCGGTGCCTATCGGGCGATGCGGGTTTTCAAGCGGATGCAGCATGCCGGGCCGGCGTTGGTTTTGTCCCGCGAGGGCCTGATGGATCACTGGCTCGGCATCGGCACCATTCCCTGGACCTATATCCGCGCCCGGCGCGGCAAGTCGAACTGGTTCCTGCGCCCGGCGGTGCGGCTGGAGCGCGACCGGCTCGACGACTGGCTCGGCACCATGGCAGACAAACAATGGCTGCCGAAAAGCGGCTGGCTATCACGCGCCGAATCCTGGCAGCGCCGCGTCGGCCTGTCACAAACCGGCGGCACATCACTGGCTCTGGATGTGGATGACATCCTGTGGCTCATCAGCCGGCATATGCCGGTGGAGGGTCTGCCGGAAGGCTACCAGCCAAAACACCCGGCTCTGATTGGCCTCAATCCACGGTCGCGATGAACGGCATCAGGAGCCGGCCTGCGGAGTGAAGCCGATGGCGCGGTGGAATTCGGCATCAAGCCGGGCCGCCATATCGGGGCTGTGGTTATCCGCAATCATGGGCATCGGCTCGGCCAGCTCGGCCTGGATGAAGGCATCCAGTAGCGGCCAGCGCGGGCCACTGCCGAGTTCGACGGTGGTGGCCTTCAGCCGGCGCAAATCCTCCAGCGCCTCGGCCGCCGCGCCGGGCAGGGCGCAGCCGGCCACCAGGCCGGCCAGATGCATCGGCAACGCGCTGCCCGGATTGCGCCGCAGGAAACGCAGATTGAGCAGCGGCCGCAGCACATAGAAATAGGTCTTAAGTTTTACGGTGGCCTTGCCGTCGAAATGCCGCGCCGCCTGGCGTTCGGCAAGCTGGTGGTAATGATAACCAGCGGCGCGGCCCCAATTGGTGTGATCGCTCAGGCGAAGCAGGTTGGCGCGGGTGATGCCGTCGCAGCGATAGACAATCGGCGACACCACCCATTCCAGCAAAGTGGGATTGCCGCGCGCCAGCAGTTTGAGCGCCTTGGCAATATCCCAGCCATTGATATCCAGCACCGGATCGACCGGCCGTTCCACCACATCGCGCAGCGGCTCCAGGCGCAGGTAATCCGCCACCGGCCGGGCATAGACAAAGCGCACATCATAATCGCTGTCGGGCGAGGGGAAACCCCAGGCCCGGCTGCCGGATTCAATGGCAAACAGGATGCGGATGCCATGCTGGTTTTCCAGCCCGGCCAGCTCGGCCTCGATACGGCGGGGCATGTCTGCATCTGTCATTGTGTCATTGCCTTGGCGGTTGTGCGGATGGCGGCGATGCGGCGTTCACGGCTTTGTGCCGGCGTGTTGCCGCCGCCTGCCGGCGCAGCCACAACATACAGCCGGCGCAGCAGATCGGCTTGCGGATAGGGTCGTTGCTCCAGGCCAAGCCGGCCGCGTGCATCGGCCTGGCAGACCAGCAAAAGCTTTTCCAGCCGGGCTTCGTCCTGCCAGTCATGGCTTAATGCTGCCAGCAGATCGTGCACGGTGGCCGGGCGCAATTCAGCCGCCTTGTGCACCAGCAGATGCCAGCGGCAGGCCGCCAGTGCCAGGTCGGTCCAGTCTGCCGGCAGGTTGAGCCGGGCGCCCAGCGCGCTAATCGGCGCCAGGCCGCTTTCCTCATGGCCGAGATGGCGCGGCCATTCAGCCGGCGGGGTGAGGGCCTTGCCCAGATCATGCACCAGGGCGGCATAACGCAGGGCCGGGTCGGCGCTCAGGCCGCAGGCCTGGCGCAGCACCAGCAGGCTATGCCGGCCGGTATCAATCTCGGGATGATGCAGCGGGTTTTGCGGCACGCCGAACAACGCCGCAATTTCGGGCAGGTCGCGCGCCAGCCGGCCGCTGCTCTGCCAGTCAGACAGGATGCCCCAGGGCGCCGGCCCGCCCAGCAGGCTGCGCAATTCGGTGGCGACCTGATTCATCTGCTATTGCACCCCCGTCCCTGCCCGATTGACCCGATCATTGACCAAAGCGGGTTTTTTGTCACATCCCGCCAGGCTTGTGGAGCATCGGCGGTCAGCCAGCCGACATTGTATTGGCCGACTCCAAGACAGGCAGCGCCAAACAATCGCCATAATGCAGCCTATTTAGTGAGCAATTGGGCAGAAGATGCTGTATAATTATGCATCATATATAGGCGGTGGATAAAAAGCCGGCGCGATTCGCTGTGGATTCGCCCACGAATCGATATGGAATCCCGATTTGTTGCACCGCAGAGCAGTGGCACGGTTCTTGTAAACCCATATTCCGAGGCGCGCACCAGGGTGGGTCAGCCGGTCCGGACAAAGTGCGACGGGCGGCGATCGGCAGGTGGTGCGGGTCACCAAGCAGGAGGTTATCGACAATGCCACGTCTTTCCGTTTCGGCGATGCCCGCCGTTTCCCAGACTTACGGCCGCCAACTCGGCTGGCTGATGCTTGCGCTGGCAGCAATGCTGGCGCTGTTGCCGTTCCATGCCTTCGCCGCCGATGAAGCGCCGAAGTTTGATACCGGCGACACCGCCTGGATGCTCACCTCCACCGTGCTGGTGCTGATGATGACCATCCCGGGCCTGGCCCTGTTCTACGGCGGCATGGTCCGCAAGATGAACGTGCTCACCATCATGATGCAGTCCTTCGCCATCACCTGCCTGGTGACGGTGCTGTGGATGATCATCGGCTACAGCCTGGCCTTCTCGCCGGGCAACGCGATCATCGGCGGCTTCGGCAACCTGTTCCTGTCCGGCATTGCCATCGACAGCGTGAACGATCTGGCCAAGACCATCCCGGAATCGGTGTTCCTGACCTTCCAGCTCACCTTCGCCATCATCACCCCGGCGCTGATCACCGGCGCCTTTGCCGACCGCATGAAATTCTCGGCCATGCTGTGGTTCATCGGCCTGTGGCTGATCTTCGTCTATGCGCCGGTGGCCCATATGGTGTGGGGCGGCGGTCTGATGGGCGAGATGGGCGTGCTCGACTTTGCCGGCGGCACCGTGGTGCATATCAATGCCGGTATCGCCGGCCTGGTGGCCTGCATCGTCATCGGCAAGCGCATGGGCTATGGCAAGTCCAGCCATGCGCCGCATAACCTGACGCTGTCGATCATCGGCGCCAGCCTGCTGTGGGTCGGCTGGTTCGGCTTCAATGCCGGCTCTGCCGCCGGTGCCAATGTCAATGCCGGCATGGCCATGCTGGTGACCCAGATCGCCACCGCCGCTGCGGCCCTGGCCTGGATGTTTGCCGAGTGGATTGCCCGTGGCAAGCCCAGCGTGCTCGGCATCATCTCCGGCGCCGTTGCCGGCCTGGTTGCCATCACCCCGGCTGCCGGTTTTGTCGATCCGATGGGTTCGCTCATCATCGGCCTGATCTCCGGCGTGGTCTGCTTTGTCTCTGCCACCAGCATCAAGAATGCGCTTGGTTATGACGACAGCCTGGATGCCTTCGGTGTCCATGGTGTTGGCGGCATCGTCGGCGCCATCCTCACCGGTGTGTTCGCCAAGGCGGCGATTGCCGGCAAGGATGCCCCGCTCGGCCTGCTGGACGGCAATGGCGGCCAGGTGCTGACCCAGATCTACGGTGTGCTGATCACCATCGTGTTCACCGCTGTGGTCACCCTGATCATCCTCAAGATCGTTGACTGGACCATCGGTCTGCGTGTCGACGAGGCCACCGAACGTGACGGCCTCGATCTCAATCTGCACGGCGAGACGGTGCAGTAAGACGCGCATACTTGCAGCCCGGGCCGACACACCCACCCGTTTGCCCGGGCTGCATCTTTTCTCTTCCCGCCGCCTAGCCAATCCCCTACTCTCAGTGTGTGATTACCAGTCATAGTCGAATTGCAGAGCAAAGATCTTCAGGGGAATGCGATGCCCGCCTTCGATGAAATGACCGACGCCGCGGGTGGCGTGCGCCTTCCCTACCAGGGTTATGCCAAGTGGCTGAAAAACGCCCCGGCGGACATGCCGGCGAAGCGCCGCCACGAAGCCGACACGCTGTTCCGCCGCCTCGGCATCACCTTCGCCGTTTATGGCGAGGGCGGCGACACCGAACGCCTGATCCCCTTTGATATTGTGCCGCGTATCCTGGCCGCCTCGGAATGGGCGCGCCTCAAGCGTGGCCTGGAGCAGCGGGTCAAGGCATTGAATGCCTTCCTGCACGATATCTACCATGACCAGGAGATCATCCGCGGCGGCAAGATTCCGGCCGACCTGATCCTGGGCAATGAGCAATTCACCACCGCCATGGCCGGCTTCCGCGTGCCACATGGCATCTACACCCATATCGCCGGCATCGATGTGGTGCGCACGGCCGAGAATGATTTTTTTGTGCTGGAGGATAATGCCCGCACGCCCAGCGGGGTCAGCTACATGCTGGAAAACCGCGAAGCCATGATGCGGCTATTCCCGGATCTATTCGGCCAGGTGCGGGTGGCGCCGGTTGGCCATTATGCCGATGCCTTGCTGCAAACCCTGCGCGAGGCAGCGCCGCCGAACTGCAATGAAGAACCCACCGTCGCGCTGCTGACACCGGGCGTCTACAACTCGGCCTATTTTGAGCATGTTTTCCTGGCCGAGCAGATGGGCATCGAGCTGGTGGAAGGCTCCGACCTGGTGGTGAAGGATCGCATCGTCTACATGCGCATGGTCGGCGGGCTGAAGCGGGTGGATGTGATCTACCGCCGGCTGGATGATGCCTTCCTCGACCCGCAGGCTTTCCGCAAGGATTCGATGATCGGCGTGCCGGGCCTGTTCGCCGCCTACAAGGCCGGCAATATCACCATCACCAACGCAGTCGGCACCGGCGTGGCGGATGACAAGTCGGTCTATCCCTATGTGCCCGACATGGTGCGGTTCTATCTCGGCGAAGAACCTTTGCTGGCCAATGTGCCCACCCATATCCTGCGCCGGCCGGATGATCTGAAATATACCCTGGAGCATCTGGCGGAGCTGGTGGTGAAGGAAGTGCATGGCTCGGGCGGCTACGGCATGCTGGTCGGGCCGCGTGCCAGCAAGGCCGAGATCGAGGCTTTCCGCGCCAAGATCATCGCCAAGCCGGAAGCCTATATCGCGCAGCCGACTTTGGCACTTTCCACCTGCCCCACCTTTGTTGAGCAGGGCCTGGCGCCGCGCCATGTTGACCTGCGGCCCTTTGTGCTCTCAGGCAACACCACCCGCATCGTGCCGGGCGGCCTCACCCGCGTGGCCCTGCGCGAAGGCTCGCTGGTGGTGAATTCCAGCCAGGGCGGCGGCACCAAGGATACCTGGGTGCTGGAACCCTTGCCCGGCGAAAAGATGCCGGAAGAGGATATGGCCGAGGGCCAGAGCCAGTCGCAGAGCCAGTCGCAATCCCAGAGTCAGTCACAGAGTCAGTCCCAGGCGGGCCAGTCGCAGTCGGCGGGAGGCGCCTGAAATGCTCAGCCGCGCCGCCGATAATCTCTACTGGATGATGCGTTATGTGGAACGCGCCGAGAATATGGCGCGCATGCTGGATGTGACACATCGCATGTCGCTGATGGGTGCCGATACCGGCATGAATCAGTGGGATGCAGCCTTGATCATTGCCGGCGCCGACAAGCCGTTTGCGCTGCGCGGCGGCAGCGCCACGCCGCGCTCGGTGATCGATTTCCTCGCCTTCGCGCCGGATAATCCCTCCTCCATCGCCGCCTGCCTCAAGGGCGCGCGCGAAAATGCCCGCGCCATGCGGGCGCAGATCACCAACGAAGCCTGGGAAAGCATCAACGCCGCCTGGCTGGAAATGCGCACCCTGACGCTCGACAAGGTGGAAGCCGATGGCCTGCGCGGCTTTTTTGATTGGGTGCGGGATCGCTCGCATCTGTTTCGCGGTGTGGCGGAAGGCACCATGCAGCGTGGCGATGCCTATCGTTTCATGCGGCTTGGCACGCTGATTGAACGCGCCGATTCCACCGCGCGCATCCTGGATGTGAAATACCATATCCTGCTGCCCAGCCCGCGCGATGTTGGCGGCGCCGTGGATTATTATCAATGGGGCGCGCTGTTGCGCTCGGTCTCGTCCTTCCGCATCTACCGGCAGATCTACCGCGACAGCATCACGCCGCTGCGCGTGGCGGAATTGCTGATCCTGCGTGATGACATGCCGCGCAGCCTGCATAACTGCTTCGCCGAGATTGTCGAGATCATGCAGCATCTGCGCCAGCATTACCGGCGCGACTATGAATCAGTGCGGCTGGCTGAGCGCCTGTTGATGAAGCTGCGTTATGGCAGTATCGACGAGATCGTGGCCAAGGGCCTGCACGAATATCTCACCGAGGCGATCGACCAGAATATCGAACTGGGCAGCATGATCGCGCAGGATTTTATGCATTCGACGTGAGGGCTGGGCGCCCCAGCCCCTACATCCCCCGCACCGCCCAGAAAGTCGTCATGCCCGCGAAAGCGGGCATCCCGTTTCACAAAAATACGGCTGAATTCCTGTGAAAATGGGATGCCCGGGTCTTCGCCCGGGCATGACGATGGTGACGGTGATGGCATCACGCCTAATTGCGGAAATGCTGCGCAATGCGGTTCTGTGTTGCCGCATCGGCCTGGTAACGCACCGCCACCATGCCGTCTTCCACTCGCACCACTTTGGCCGCGGCATCGAAGCTGATGCCGATGCTTTTGATTTCGGCGCGCAGGCGCAGGTCATCGCCCAGGCGCGGCGCCGGCTCCATGCGGCCGAAGAGCAGACCATACTGGCTCCAGTTTTCGGCGCGATAGGTTTTGCCATTCACGGTCACGCTGTCATTGGCGCCACAATCAAAGCGGCTGTCGCGGCGACGTTCGGCCAGGCTGGCGCCGCTGCGGTCGAAGAAGGCAACCAAGCCGGCCAGTTCCTTGGCCTGGAAAGCCAGATTCTGGGTGGCGGCGCTGGTTTCTTCCACCAGCGCGCCGTTGCGCTGGGTCATCTCATCCATATTGGCGATGGCGGTGTTGATCTCCTGCATGGCACGGGCCTGCTCGCCGCTGGCGGCAGCGATTTCCGCCACCAGGTCGCTGGCCTGCTTGATCGCGGTGACAATATCCTCCAAGGCGCGCCCGGTCTGGCTCACCAGGTCCACGCCAACTTTAACCTGGGCGTTGGAGCTTGAGATCAGGCCCTTGATGTCCTTGGACGCATCGGCGGAACGCTGCGCCAGGCTGCGCACTTCCTGCGCCACCACGGCAAAGCCCTTGCCGGCCTCGCCGGCGCGCGCCGCTTCCACGGAAGCATTCAATGCCAGCAGGTTGGTCTGGAAGGCAATCTCGTCGATCAGGCCAATGATGTCGCTGATACGCTGCGCGCCGGCCTCGATCTCGCCCATTGCCTGCACCGCCTGCTGCACCACCCTGCCGCCCTTGGCAGCGGTGTCGCGTGCCGTGGCGGCGCGGTGATTGGCGGCCTGGGCATTCTCGGCCGTTTGCCGCACGGTTTCGGTCACCTGCTGCATCGCCGCCGCCGATTGCTCCAGCGTCGCCGCCTGGCTTTCGGTGCGATGCGCCAGATCCTGGGTGCCGGTGGCGATCTCGTCGGCCGAGTTGTTGACATTGCCGGCGGTGACGCCGATCTGCCCGGTGATCTCGCTCAGCTTGTCGATGGTGGCGTTGCAATTTTCCTGCAAACGCTGCAACTGGCCGTCATAGCTGCCGCTCATGCGCTTGTTAAGCTGGCCATGCGCCAGCGCATCCAGCACGCCATCCAGTTCGTTCACCGCCTTGGCCATGGTATCCACCACGCCATTGATGCCGGCGGCCACATCGCGCAGGAAGCCGCTTTTGCCTTCCAGCGCCACGCGCTGGCTGAAATCGCCATGCTTGGCGGCATCCACCAGGCTTGCCACCTCGCCCTGCACCAACACCTGGCCGGTCACGTCGCGCCATTCCATGGCCGCACCCAGCCGCTTGCCGGTGGCATCAAATACCGGCACCACGGTGAGGTCGAAGGTCATGCCGCCCAGCTTCAATGCGGTGAAATACGGCACCTGCAATTCAGCCAGCAGCCGCTGCTGATGCGCCGGATTCTTGTGGAAGCTGTCGATATTGCTGCCCACCAGCTTGCTGGCGTCAAAATGCGGCAGGTCGGCACGAATGGCGGCCTGCTTGGCGCCAAAGGTCTCCTGGGCGGCGCGGTTGATGAAAAAGATGCGCCGCTCGGTATCCACCAGCATCACCGGATTGGCCATGCTGTTCAGGGTTTCGCGGGTTTGCAGGCCGGTGACGATGCGGTCGCGCACCACCAGCAGGCCACGCAAGGCGGTGCCGATTTCGTCCTGGCGCTCGCTGCCCTGGGTGTTGATCTCCACCTTGCCGTCAGACAGGTCGGTCATGCCCTGCACCAGGCGCAGGATCGGGCGGGCAAAGGCGGCGCCATAGGGCAGGCCGATGATGATTGCCGCGATCAACGCAACAACCAGCACTGCCAGCACTTCAAGCTCAACCTCGTTCAGGGTCTCAAAAACCTGGGCCGATGGCACACGCACCAGCACCGACCATTCCAGGCCGGGATAGCCATAGGCGCCGACGCTGTGGAAATAGCCGGTCACCTGCCTGATGCCGCTGCGGGAATTGACGCCTTCCATGCCGCCGGAGCGTTTCGCCACCGCCTCGCGCGCCGCAAGTACACCGCTCTCGGCCAGATTAAGCCGTCCGATTGCAGACCAGTCGCGGTTATACTTGCCGCCCACCAGCTTGCCGTCATCATAATCCACCAGCAACACGCCCTTGGGATCAAGCACCGAGATCAGCGCATGATCCATGCCGCCGATCTCAAATTGTTTATGCGCGGCTTCGGCGATGTCCTCCACCAGTTCCATGGCGGCAAAATTGGCCCATACCGCCACGGTCTTGCCGGCTTCGTCCTGCACCGGCGCGGCAAAGATCATGGCAAAATCACTGCCGGCATAAAGCCCGGTCAGTTCGGCATGGCGCATCGGCTGCTCCACCACGCTGCCGGTAAAGCCGTCACGGCCCTGGAGGAAACGCCCGGCCAGCACCGCTTTGAGCCAGCCGGCATCGGCATAGCTGCGCTGGTAAAGCGCGGCGGTATCCAGCGGTTTGCCGAGGGCGTCCTTGCTGTTCACTGCCAGCACGCGGCCTTCCGGCGAAACCAGCAGCATCAGCTTGTAGATGCCGTAATTCGCCATGTAGCGGTCCATCGACTGCACCAGCGCATTGTCCTTGGCGCCCGGGCGGCCCCAATTCGCCGGGTCGAGCGCGGCGCTGTTATAGCCAAAAGCCTGCACATCGCCGTAGCGTTCAAACAGGTTGCGGTCGATCAGGTCGGATACCGTGATCGCCATTGCCGCCAGCCGGTCGATGCCGTCCTTGCGGAATTTTTCCACCTGGTAGAACAGGATGCCGCCCAGCAGCAGCAAGGGGATCACGGCAAAGGCCACCAGGGTGGCAACGATCTTGCCCCGGATACCCAGTTTCAGCTTTGACATGGTCAACTCCCGGCAGAAATGAAGGCTGCCGGCATGTCAAGCCGGCAACGTGCAGTGGTGATTGGGTTCTCCACTGCAAGATGCCAACGGAAGGGGCGCTTTTCATATGATTTTCAGGTAAGACGCGGCCCTGTTAGCGAGAATTAACAAGCCATGGCAGCATCTTGCGCTGGCGCCGGGGCTTCAAGCCGGCATCCGGCTGCGGCTATACTCATAACCATGTCACCAGCCGGGATTGCCGTTTCATGACCTATTGCGTTGGCCTCAACCTTCAGGACGGGCTGGTTATGCTGGCCGATAGCCGCACCAATGCCGGCGTCGACAGCATTGCCACTTTCGGCAAGATGCATCTCTGGCAGCAGCCCGGCGAGCGGGTGCTCAGCCTGTGCACCGCCGGCAACCTGTCTCTGAGCCAGTCGGTGGTGTCGCTGCTCAATGGCGGCTTTGTCGATCATGAGGGCCGCGAGCATGATCTGCTCAAGGCCGGCCGTATGTTCGAGGCTGCCGGCATTGTCGGCGCCGCGATCCGCGAAGTGGCGCGGCGCGATGGCGAGGCGCTCAAGCAGCAGGGCATTGAGCCCAATCTTTCCATGCTGCTCGGCGGCCAGATCCTGGGCCGGCCGCCGCAGCTTTACATGCTCTATTATGCCGGCAATTTCATCCGCGCCACCCAGGACACGCCGTTTTTGCAGATCGGCGAGGCGAAATACGGCAAGCCGATCCTGGATCGGGTGATCCGGCCCAATACCTCGCTGTTGCAGGCGGCGAAATGTGCGCTGATCTCGATGGATTCCACCCTGCGCTCGAATATCTCGGTGGGGCTGCCGCTCGATCTGCTGATCCTGCGCAAGGATGAATTCAAGCCGGCGCTGCATCGCCGCATCGATGCCGATGATCCGTATTTCAACGATATCCGGGTGCGCTGGAGCGAGGGCTTGCGCTCGGTCTTCGCCACCGTGCCAGACCCTGATTGGGGGTTGTGAGCCGCGCAAAGAAAAACCGCCCGGTCGCCAGCGCGCCCGGGCGGTTTTGTTTTTGTCACCGCCGGGCGGTTACTGCCCGGGGATATGCTTGATCTTGTCGGCCGGCACCAGCACCGGCGCCGCAGCGCCCGGCGGCTGCCAGTAATAATGGAAGCCGGCTGAATCGCGCTTCTGGAAATACATGATGCGGATCGGATACCAGCCCGGCTGGGTGATATCCAGGAATTTGGTCGGCGTGGTGCGTTCCGGATGGGTGGTCGGATCGTCCGACACCATCACATTGCCGATCCAGGAACGGTTGCCGTCATTGGTGCGGGCGGCAAAGCCATAGCGGCCCGGCTGATCGAGCAGGATATAACCGTCGAAACGGATACCGTAGAAGATTTCAGTCGGCGCACCAAAGATGTTGCCCCGCGCTGAAGTGGCGCTCAGCACCGTTACCGGCGCGCCGGGCCGGCCGGTGGCCTTGCCGCTGGCGCCTTGCGGCATGTTGTCGATGTCGTCATAGGTGCCGCTGAAATAGGTGGTGGCTAGGCCGGGCTGCAACTGCGCTGCCGCCGGTTGCGGCATGGCGAGCTGCGGCGGGCCGTTATAGTCCGGTTCCTTGTTGTTGGTGACGCAGCCGGCCAGGCCGAAGCCCAGCAGGGCCACGGCAGCCAGCGCTAAAAATCTGTTCTTCGCCCGGATCATTATCGCCCCCTGAAATGCCATGTGTCAGCGGCCACAAGCCTAACAGGCGGCGCGGCTGAGCCGCAAGCCATGCTGCCGGTGACGGTTGATACAGGCATTAACAATATTTCATGCCCAACCAGCGGTAGCCGGCTTGCGGTCGGGCACCCGGCAAGGCAAAAGCTGCGCCATGAACTCGCTGCCGCCCGATCTGTCGCAACCCGACCCGATGCGCCTGTTATTCGCCACCCCGCTGATCCAGCAGGATCTGGCGGGTGAGCCCAACCTGCTGGCCGAGCTGCGCGCGCTGCTGCTGGCGCGGGCAGCGGAAGATCGTGGCCGCCAGCATTCCAACCAGGGCGGCTGGCAATCCGATGATTGCCTGCTGGATTGGGGCGGCGCCCCGGTGCGGCGGCTGTTCGACCATATTGACCGCCTGGTGCGGGATTACACCATGGTCAGCACCGAGAGCGGTTTGCAGCGCCTGCCGCTGAACTGGCGCATCAATGCCTGGGCGAATATCAATCGCCCGGGTGATAGCAACGACCTGCATTGCCATCCCGGCGCCTTCTGGTCGGGCTGCTTCTATGTTGACGATGCCGGCATTGCCGGCCAGCCGGAACGCGGCGGCGGCTTGCGATTTTACGATCCGCGCGGGCCGATGCCACTGCTGCATGCGCCGCTGGTGAAGATGGCGATCAAGGGCTGCGTCAGCGCCGGCCTGGGCGAGACGGTTTATCCGCGCAGCGGCCTGCTGCTGCTGTTTCCGGCCTGGCTGAACCATGCCGTAACGCCGCATAATGGCACGCGCGAGCGCATTTCCATCGCCTTCAACTACGCCGCCTGAAGGCTCAGGCGAGGTCGAGTGTCACCAGGATCGGGGCGTGATCGGAGGCTTTTTCGCGGCCGCGTAATGCCTTGGCGACACTGGCGGCCTTGAGCCGCGGCGCCAGGTCGGGGCTGACCCAGACATGGTCGAGCCGGCGGCCCTTGTCGGCCTTCTCCCAATCCGGCGAGCGGTAGCTCCACCAGGAATACAGTTTTGCCGGCGCCGGGGTGAACTGGCGCACGGCATCGATCCAGCCATGTGCTGCCTGTAGCGCCAGCAGGCCCTCGGTTTCCACCGGCGTATGGCTCACCACGCCAAGCAGCTGCTTGTGCGACCACACATCACTTTCCAGCGGTGCGATATTCAGATCGCCCACCATCACATGGCGCTGGCCCTGGCCCTTCAGGGTCTTCGACCAGGCGGTCATCTCGGCCAGCACATCAAGCTTATGGGCGAATTTGTCATTCTTGGCCGCATCCGGAATATCACCGCCGGCCGGTACATAGAAGTTATGAATCACCGTGCCGTCCGGCAGCCGGGCGGCGATATGGCGCTTGTCGTCGCGCCCGGCCAGGCTCTTGGCTTCAGCCAGTTCCAGCGGCAGGCGGCCGAAGATCGCCACGCCGTTATAGCCCGGCTGGCCGCGGATCAGGCGATATTCATAGCCATGCTGGGCAAACAGCTCATGCGGAAATTCATCATCGCGCACCTTGGTTTCCTGCAAACACAGAATGTCCGGGCTGTGTTCACGCAGGAAGCCGTCCATCAGCTCCAGCCGGGCGCGCACGGAATTGATATTCCAGGTTGCCAGTGTGAGCGGATGTTGACTAACAGAAGATTGCAGATTGGCAGCAGTTTTTTTCATCGGCATGAAAAAAGGCATAGCAAATTCACGCTCTGCTCGCCAGCCGCAAAGCGGCATGGCATAACAACGTCACGATGTGCGCCGCCCCGGTCAATCCCTCGCGCGATTTGCAGATAACCCTGTCGCGCCATGCCGCCTTTCTGGCCCGGCACCCCGATGGTGCGCGGCTGCAATTGCGCGGCCAGCGGCTGTCCGGACTCAATCTGGCGAAAGTCAATTTTTCGGATGCGGTGCTGCCCGGCTGCATCTTCACCCAGAGCGATCTACGGCAGGCCGAATTCCGCCGCACGGATTTGTTTGGTGCCGATTTTGGCCGTGCTGATCTGGGCGAGGCGGTTTTTGACCGTGCCGATCTGCGCGGCGTTTATTTCGGTTCCGCCAAGCTGCGCAAGGCTTCCTTCGCCCAGGCCGACATGCGGCCGGGCCAGTTCATGCGCACCAGCGCCGATGGCCATAGCGAAAGCCGGCTGGTCTCCACCGATCTCACCGATGCCAATCTGGATGGCGCCGATTTCAAGGGTGCCCAGCTTGATCAGGCCAAGTTTGCGGTGGCCTCGGCCAAGGGCGCCAATTTTGCCGCCGCCGAGCTTTATGCCAGCAATTTCTCCGGCGCCGATCTGAGCGGCGCCAACTTTGCCGGCGCGCGGCTCAAGGATGCCAACCTGCTCGGCGCCAAGGTGGATGGCTGCAATTTTGAGGGCGCCGATCTGCGCGGCGCCAATCTGCGCAATGTTGATCTGGCCCGCGCCAACTTGGGCAATGCCAAACTGGACGGCGCGATCTACCGCAAGGATAGCGACCTGCCGGCCGATGTGGCGGTGAAGCTGGCGGCGCATAGTCAGTGGATCGCCTCGCAGGGCGCCAGCGGCGAACGGGCGCAATTCCGCGCCGCCGATCTGACCGGGCAGAATTTTGGCAGCTGCGACCTGCGCGCCGCCGATTTAAGCGGCGCCAAACTGACCGGCGCCATCTTCGATGATGCGCAATTGATGTTCACGGTGTTTGCCGGCGCCGATCTGCGCGGCGCACGGTTTGATCATGCCGGGCTGAATGGCGTCGACCTTTCCGGCGCCGACCTGACCGGGGCGCGGCTGCGCGGCGCGCAATTCCTCGGAGTTGACATCTATGGCACGGATAATCGGCCCACCGGGCGGCGGCGCCATCCACAATTGCACGGCACCATCCTGCGCCGCGCCGATCTCACCGGCGCCGAATTTGAAGGCGTCGATCTCAGCCATTGCGATTTTGCCGAGGCCATCCTGGCCGGTGTCAGCTATCGCAACTGCGTCGGCGTGCCGGATTAGAGTAGAGCGCGCTGTTTCGTCGCAGGTGGTTGATCCCGCCTTGCACTGCGCCATCGTGATGCCTGTAATATCACCCCACTGCCCAGGAAATGGGCAAGGAGAAGCATCATGCATAGCCGCAGCGACAAGATTTTTGCCATCGGCATCACCCTGGCCCTGATCGGGGCCTTGCTGGGCGCGATCTACATGTCGGTGCGGTTCTGGACCGGCATGGGCGCCGATCTGGAAGATGCCGCCGTGATTCCGATGACCCTGGGCATCCTGCTCAGCCTGGTGCTTGGCGGCATCGTGGTGGGCATCTACCTCTATGGCCGGCGCCAGGAAATCAGCCGCTCGCTGAAGCCATAAAGCCGCCCTGGCTCAAAATGCTTTCGGCAGTCCGGCATCTTTCAAGGTGCCATTGGCCGTATGACGGGATTTTATATCGCCATCGACAGGAAATGTTGTGCCGCTGATCGGGCTATACCAACTCTCTTGATCACCCTTGCCCTGGCGCACAAGATAGCACCAGCCGCTTTGAGGATTTCCTTGACCAGCTTGGAATAGCCCGCCATCCGCCGGCTCAGGCTACGGCAAGCTCGGTGTGGTCGATAGGTGTCAGTGCCAGCCAGTCAATGGCGATAACAATCTCACTCTGGCCGGCATAGCCGCGTGCTTCCAGCACATCCGGCACGATGCTTTGCAGGCGGCTTTGCAAGGCGTCGCGGCTGGCTGCCTCGGTGGTGATGTTCTGCGGCGGACTGGTTGCCACCCAGACCTTCGCGTCATCGTCCCAGACAGCCTGGAATTTGATCTTGAGCACGGCCATGACCTAATCCTTGCAGCGATTGGCGGGGGAAAACAGCAGTTTATACTACAGCCCCGGCGATGTTCTGTATCGGGCATTCTTACCGATCAGAATACACTGCCGTATCAGAATACACTGCCGGATCAAAACACACTGAATGTGTTGCCGGCCAGGCCAAGTGGCCAGCGGCCCTGTTCGTAGAGGCGGAATTTGGCGGCGAAGGCATGGCTTTCGCCATCATCCAGGCCGGTGATCGCCTCGCCCACCGCCTGCACCGCCAGCACCAGGGCGGCCTGATAGGCGGCCTGGGCTGCCGCCTGGCCGGCGGCCTTGACCAGTTCCTCATCCTCCAGCCCAACCCGCGCCACCGCCTCGATCGCCCTGGCCAAAGCCAGTTCGCCGGCGCGCAGCGACACATGATTCAGCGCCACATGCAGGTCATGCACCGGCAGGAATTGTTCGGCCAGTTCCAGCAAAGCCTGATGCGCCTGATCCTCGGCTTGCCAGAGTTCGCCGCTCCAATCCGGATCGGCCACGGCATCGGCGGCCTGGCGCCAGGTGGCGATGCCGCCGATGCTGGTGTCAAAAAAGCCCAAGGCGGCGCAATAATTTTCCGCCTCTGTCAGCTCGGCGGCGGTCAGCGGCCGGCCGGCGGCACCAAACCAGTTGATGCCGGGCAGCAGCTTGGCCAGCCGGGCCACGGCGCGCAGGCCGTCCAGCGCGGCATCGCCTTCCTCCAGGGCCTCGTCCTCGTCCCAGGCCTCGGCCATGCCGAAAGTGTCGGTTTCCGGCTCGTCGTCATTGGCATAGGGCCGCGCGCGGCGCGGGCCGGTATCATCATCCTGCGGACCGGCCATCAGCGGTTACCTCGGCTTTCACGCCACAGGCCGAGCTTTTTCTGCACCGGGCGGTCGGAGAAACTGAACAACACCGCATCGCCATCGGGCGTGTGGTGGCTATGCGGCACCCAGCTTGGAATCACAAAGATGTCGCGCTTGCCCCAATCAAAGCGCTGCTCGCCCACCAGGCTGTAGCCGCGCCCTTCCACCACGCTGAACACGGTGGCATCGCTGCTGCGATAGCTCTCGCCGGCAAAGCCCTTCGGCAGCAACTGCATGAAGCTGGCAATGGTCGGCATGGCATAGTCGCCGTTGGCCGGGTTGATATATTGCATCTTCAGGCCGTGGCAGGGATCCCAGGCTTCCAGGCGGCGCATGGTGTCCAGCGCCTCGCGGGTGCGGCGATAGGGATAGTTGAAAATCGGCGAGGTGCGGCTCTGCGGTTCATAATCCAGCGGCAGCAGGCCAGCGCCATAACGCGCCGCACTGTCGCCGATTGGCCTGGTAAGTGGCTGGCTTTCCGCCGGATAGCGTTCCATGAAAGAGCAATCCAGCGCCTGGATCAGCGGAATGTCGAGGCCATCAAGCCACACCATCGGGCCGGTGGACTCATTGCCGTGATCATGCCAGGTCCAGGATGGCGTGATGATGAAATCGCCTTCTTCCATGATGGTCTTTTCGCCATCCACAGCAGTGAAGGCGCCGCTGCCTTCCACCACAAAGCGCAAGGCGGATTGGCTATGGCGATGCGATGGCGCCACCTCGCCGGGCAGGATCAGTTGCAGCCCGGCATAGAGCGAGGTGGTGATGCGCGATTGCCCGGGCAGGCCGGGATTTTCCAGGATCAGCACACGGCGTTCTGCTTCGCGCGCGGTGATCAGGTCGCCGGCTTCCAGCACAAAGGGGCGCACGGCTTCATACTGCCACAGGGCCGGCTGGCAGGCGCTTTTTGGCTGCGGCAGCACCAGGCCATGCAGCACTTCCCATAGCGGTGTCATCTGCTGCGCGCCGATCCGCTGGTAATAGGCGCGGCGCGCGGCGGATACGGCATCGCTGTCTGAGGTCTGACTCTGCTGCATCATCACGGCTCCCTCTCCGGGCGGCATTGTAACGCTTGCGGCTGCAAGAAAAAACGCCCGGCGGGCTCCAGCTAAACAGAGCCGCACGCCGGGCGTTTGCTCAAACACCGGGCCGGCGGGGGGAACGCCGTCCCTTGAGCAGGGACTGCCGGAAAGGGGGGTTTCCGGCTGCGGCCAGGCGGGGGAAGCCAATGGCCACTGCGAGGGATATGGGGATGCAAAAGCCGCGCTGCAATACGGCGTGGTATGAATTTAAGCTAATATTGCCAGGTCAGGCCTCGGCGCGCAGGCGATAGCCGATGCCCGGCTCGGTTTGCAGCAGCATGGCGCGGCTTGGATTGGGTTCGATCTTATCGCGCAGCTTCTTCACCAGCACCCGCAGCGACTGGCGCTCATGTTCGCCATCATGGTTCCACAATTCCTTGGCGATGGCATCCAGCGGCACCACCTGGCCGGCGCGGGTGGCGAGCAGCACCAGCAGGCGGTATTGCATCACGCTGAGCCGCACCTGGCGGGTCCCCACCATGGCGACGTGCTGCAATTTCGACACGCTGAGCATGCCGGCGCGCACGGTGTCGGTTTCCTCGTTTGCCGCGCTGCGGCGCAGGGCGGCGCGCACCCGGGCCAGCAATTCGCCCAGATCATACGGCTTGGTGACATAATCCACCGCGCCGGCATCCAGCGCCGCCACCTTGTTCTCGATTTCCTCATGGCCGGAAACCACGATCACTGGATAGCCCCGGCGCTCGGGCAATTGCCGCAGCAGGTCCAGCCCGCCCACTTCGGGCATCACCAGATCGAGCAGCATCAATTCAATACTTTCAACGCGCAACGCCTCGGTGGCGGCGGCGGCACTGGCGGCTTCTATCACCCGATAGCCGGCCGCTGAGAGCGCGGTTTTGAGATATTGCCGGTCTACCGGGGAATCATCAACAACCAGGATGTTGGGGCCGGTCATTTATGGGCTCCGTTGCTGATCTGTCACGCGGCAAAGGCATAAATCTTTCATCATAATCACTCATCCTTTAGCAGATGCCGCGCAGCTTTGCTATGCCGAAGGTAGCATTCCGAACCTCTGGCCCCGGTTAAAGATGTGGCTTGACCTTCCCATCATTGGAAGCACTATCTGTTACGGCATGACCCAGATAGCCACGCTCTCCCACTCACCGATTATCTCCCAACCCGTCACCGATCTGACCATCGACGGCATGACCTGCGCCGCCTGTGCCGGCCGGGTTGAAGCTGCCTTGCGCAAAGTGCCGGGCGTGCAGCAGGCCAGTGTGAACCTGGCCACTGAAACCGCCCGCATCGCCTGGGCCGAGGCCGGCAAAACCGTTGGCGAGGCCGCTCTGCTGGCGGCGGTGCAGAAAGCCGGCTACCGCGCCGGCATCCTGCCGCCGGATGAACCGGAAACCGCCGCCAGCCGGCCGGACACGGTGCGGCCGCTGCGCCTGCAGGCGATTGCTGCCATGCTATTCACCCTGCCGCTGATGCTGGATATGGGCGCGATGTGGGCCGGGCAACATGCCTGGATGCTGCCGGGTTGGAGCCAGGCGGTGCTGGCCGGTGTGGTGCAGCTTGGCTTTGGCGCGCGGTTTTATGCCGGGGCCTGGCGCGCCCTGCGCGCCGGCAGCGGCAATATGGATCTGCTGGTGGCGCTCGGCACCTCGGCGGCCTATGGCCTCAGCCTGTGGCAATTGCTGAATGGCAGCCCGGGCATGCTGTATTTTGAGGCCGCTGCCGCCGTGGTCAGTTTTGTGCTGCTGGGCAAATGGCTGGAGGCGCGCGCCAAGCAGCGTACCGGCGATGCCTTGCAGGCGCTGCTGCGGCTCAAGCCGGCGGTGGCGCGGCGGCTGGCGCCCGATGGCAGCGAGCAGGAAGTGGCCACCCGGCTGCTACGCCAGGGCGACCATCTGGTAGTGCGCAGCGGTGAAGCCGTGCCGGCCGATGGTGTGGTGCTGCAAGGTCAGGCCAGCCTGGATGAAAGTATGCTGACCGGCGAAAGCCTGCCGGTGGAAAAGCAGCCCGGCGATGCCGTGGTGGCCGGTTCGCTCAACCGCGATGGCCGCTTGGTGCTGCGCGCCACGGCGGTGGCGCAGGAAACCATGCTGGCGCGCATCGTGCGCAGTGTCAGCGATGCCCAGGCCGCCAAGGCGCCGATCCAGCGCCGGGTGGATCAGGTCAGCGCCATCTTCGTGCCGGTGGTGGTGCTGCTGGCGCTGCTCACCTTTGCGCTCTGGGCGGCGCTGGGTACCGGCTCGATGGCGGAAAATATTGAAACCGCCATCATCAATGCCGTGGCGGTGCTGGTGATTGCCTGCCCTTGCGCGTTGGGCCTGGCCACGCCGGCGGCTTTGATGGTGGGCAGCGGCGCGGCGGCGCGGGCCGGCATCCTGGTGCGCGATGCCGAAGTGCTGGAACGCGCCGGCGGCATCCAGCTGGTGGCGTTTGACAAGACCGGCACGCTGACCGAAGGCAAACCCGCCGTTACCGATCTGCTGCCGCAGCCCGGCATCAGCGAGCATGACTTGCTGCGCCTGGGCGCCGCGATGCAGGCCGGTTCAACCCATCCGCTGGCCGAGGCTTTGCGCCTGCGTGCCGCCGCCGCTGCGATCAGCCTGCCGCCGGCCGGCGCCTTCCGCGATTTTGCCGGCGGCGGCGTTGGCGCCGAAATCGAAGGCCGCGCCCTGCTGCTTGGCAATACCCGGCTGCTGCAAAGCCACGGCCTGGATGCGGCGCCGCTGCGGGCGCAAGCCAAAAGCTTGCAGGATCAGGGCCGCACGGTGTCATGGCTGGCGGATATCACCCCCGGCGCGCCGGCCCGGCTGCTGGGCCTGCTGGGTTTTGCCGATGCGCCGAAAGCCAGTGCCGCCGCTGCGATCCGCCGGCTCAAGGCGCGCGGCGTGCAGGTAGCGATGCTGTCCGGCGATAGCCTTGGCGCCGCCCAGGCGGTGGCAACCATGCTCGGCATCGATCATGTCGAAGCCGAAGTGCTGCCGGCGCAGAAGGCCGAGGCGGTGCGCCGCTTGCAGGCGCAGCATGGCCATGTCGCCATGGTGGGCGATGGCGTGAATGATGCGCCGGCCTTGGCCGCCGCCGATCTCGGCATTGCCATGAGCACCGGCACCGATGCGGCCATCGGCTCGGCCGGCATCACTATCATGCGCGGCGATCCGGCCCTGGTGGCCGATGCGCTGGAGATTGCCGAACGCACTGAAGCAACGATCCGGCAAAACCTGTTCTGGGCCTTTGTCTATAACCTGGTCGGGCTGCCGCTGGCGGCTTTCGGCCTGCTCAACCCGGCGATTGCCGGCGCCGCCATGGCGCTGTCCAGTGTCAGTGTGCTGGGTAATGCGCTCAGGCTGCGGCGCTGGCGGCCGGAAGGAGATAAGCTGTCATGAAAACCATCGGCGAAGCGGCCAGCGCATCCGGCGTCTCGGCCAAGATGATCCGCTATTATGAAAGCATCGGCCTGCTGCCCAAGGCCGGGCGCACCGCTGCGGGCTATCGCAGCTACGATCACGCCGATCTGCATAACCTGCGCTTCATCCGCCGCGCCCGCGATCTCGGTTTCAGCCTGGAGGAAATTGCCCGGCTGTTATCGCTGTGGCGCGACCGGGCGCGCAGCAGCGCCGATGTGAAGGCGATTGCGCTCAAACATGTCGCCGAACTGGATCAGCGCATCGCCGAGATGAGCGCCATGCGCGCCACGCTGAGCCATCTGGCGGAAGCCTGCCATGGCGATGGCCGGCCGCATTGCCCGATCCTGGAAGAACTCGGCAACGAGAAACACTGCGGCTAACTTGGCAGCAGCATCCAGGCTTCGTCGGGCGGCGTGTTGCCGGCCAGCATGCGGGCATAACAGGCGGCAAAGGCCTGCGGGCCATGGCCTTCATGGATATGCAGCCAGGAACGCGCCGCGGCCACAAAGGGCCGCCAGGCAGCATCGATACGTTGCTCCAACCCGGCCCGGCCCCAATCCTGGCCGCGCTGTTTCAGCCTTTCGGGGGCAAAGAACAGCACCGGTTTGGCGCCGGGCAGGCCCTCCATGCTGGCGCGTTTGTCACGATGCGCCAGGCCCACCATCAGGCTGAATTTAAGATTATCGCCGCAATGCCGGTGCAGCGCGTTGCGCACCGGGCCGTTGCCGGCCATGTCAACAAAAGCCGTCGGCTGGGCCGCATCAATTCTGTCCAGCGCATCATACGGCACTACAGCGTCATACAGCCCCAGCCCGGCGACAAAGCCGTGATTGCCAGCCGCCGTCAGCCCGATCAGGCGCGGCCGGTTTGCGCGACCATGCAGCGCATGCGCCAGGGCAAAGGCGGTTTTGCTTGAGGCACTGGAAATCACAATCTGGCTGGCGGCGAAAAAATCCTCGGCGGCGAGCAGGTCATCGATCAGGAATGAGGTGACGTAGAGCGGCTTGAGCAGGGCCTGCAAATCCTCAAGCGCGGCGTCATAGGCCGGGTCGGCGGCGCAACGTGTGTAGAGGTTATAGGCGGCGGCCAGCTTCGCGCGCCCGGCAGTGCTTTCGACAAAGCTGCTGGCGCTGATGCGCCCCGGCGTCAGCACCACATGGCTGCCCATCGGCCAGTAGCCATAGATGCGTTCGCCCTCGCCAAGTTCCGCACAGGTGCTTTCCACAATGCTGGCAAAACCCCAAACCGGCACGCGGCCCCAGGCGGCATCGGCGGCGGGATAGAATTGCCAATAGCCCATGCTCTCGCCCATGCTGGCATAGGTGATGTTGTTGGCGGTGAAGGCGAAACGCTCGATGCGTAGCCGGATTTGTCCAGGCAATAGCGGCGCGGCGGCAGTTTCGGCGATGCGGGTGACGGCAAGATCACTGCGCGATATTTCAAACTGCCATTCGGCTGACATTGTTATGTCTCCCTGTACCTGTTGCCGCCAGATTGGCATGGCGACAAGGCCAGTCGCAATTATCCAGGCGCGATGATCAGCGGTTTTGCCTAAACCTCTGTCATGGATTGCACCATCGTGAAGTTGCCGCTTTGCAAGCAGAAGCTGAGTTAGCAAGAAGTAACTACAGTATTTGAAGGTATGGCGGTACCGTGCGCCGCATGAAAGCAGAGCAAAACTTCAAGCGAAAGGCGCGTGGCGTGAGTCAGAACGAACCTGGCGCTTGCAGCGCCGTGGCGCCAGCGCAGTCTGAAACGAATGCACAGATCCAAGGCCTGCCGGCGGCCGTGGCCGAAGCCCTGCTCGCACCGCTGCTGCACCATGCCCCCTTGGGCATCATGGTGCTGGCCTTGAATGGCGACCTGCTGCATGCCAATCCGGCGTTGCATCAGATGCTGGGCTGGCCGCAGGACCATGCGCCGAAATTTACCGATATCGTATTTCCCGCCGACCAGGAAATGGCGCGGGCGCGCTTGCAGCGGCTGCTGCATGGCCAGGTGATCCAGGATCGTTCAACGATGCGCTGGCTGCATGGCGATGGTGCGCCGGTCTGGGTGGATGTTACCGCCGCCTTGCACAAGCCGGATCAGGGCACCGGTTTTCTGATTTTGCAGGCGCGCGATATTGACGCCCGCAAACGCGCCGAAGCCGCATTGTTTGAAAGCGAGGGCCTGTTTCACAGCGTGATGGAATTTGCCACCATCGGCATGGTGCTGGTGACACCGGAAGGCGATTGCATCCGCGCCAATCAGGCGCTGGCTGATATGCTTGGGTATCAGGTGGCTGAATTCACCGGTTTGAGCTTTCGGCAATTCACCCATCCGGATGATGTGGACGGCACGCTTCAGGTCTACGACCGGCTGGCGCGGCGCAGCATCGACAGCCATTACCAGGAAAAACGCTACCGGCATCGCGACGGGCATTACTTATGGGCGCAGGTTTCGCGTTCGGTGGTGCGGGATCGCGGTGGCCAGCCGGTCTATATCGTGGTCCAGGTGGTGGATATCAGCGAACGCAAAGCGCAGGAGGCGGCGCTCGCCGAACTGAATCTTTATCTGCGCATGGCGGTGGATGCCAGCGGCATCGGCATCTGGTCTTATGATACCTCGAGTAAGGTCGGCAGCGTGGACGACCGCGTCTACCGGATCTGGGGCATCGACAAAGCGACATTTGAAGGTGGCATAGAAGCCTGGCTAAGGCGCGTGCATCCGGAGGATCGTGCCGAGGTTGCGGCTGTTTATGCCAAGGCGCTGCGAGGCGAGGCGCCGCCGCAATGGCAGCATCGTGTGCTGCTGCCAAGTGGCGAAGTGCGCCATCTGCGGGTTGATTATACTGTGCGCCGTGATGCCGAGGGCGCCGTGACCACGGTGATCGGCACCAGCAGCGACATCACTGCGACGATCCAGAATGCCGAATCATTGCGTCAGGCCAAGGAAGCGGCTGAAACCGCCAATCGCGCCAAAACCATGTTCCTGGCCAATATGAGCCATGAATTGCGCACGCCGCTGAATGCCATTATCGGCTTTTCCGAATTACTGAAAAGCGGTGTGGTCGATGTTGCCGAGCGGGACCGGGTGCGCAGCTATGCCAGCGATATCCATGGCAGTGGGCTGCATTTGCTCAACATCATCAACGATCTGCTTGACCTGACCCGTATCGAGGCCGGCAAGTTCAGCATCGAAGAAGGCGAGGTAGAGCTTGGCGATGAGATCAACGATGCCGTGAGCCTGATGCGGCATCAGATCGATGATGCAAAGCTTACGCTCAATTTTGACATTCAGCCGAACCTGCCGCTGCTGCGCGCCGATCAGCGCGGCCTGCGCCAGATTTTGCTCAACCTGTTATCCAACGCCGTGAAATTCACCCCGGCCGGCGGGCGTATCGAATGTGGTGCCGGACTTGACCCGGATGGCCTGTCGCTCTGGGTGGCGGATAGTGGCATCGGCATTGCCGCGCGGGACATACCCAAACTGATGCAGCCCTTTGCCCAGATCGACAATGTGTATCGGCGGCAACATCAGGGCGCCGGGCTGGGCCTGGCCATCGTGCGGGCGTTGGCGCGGCTGCATGATGGCGAGGTGGCGATCAGCAGCGCGCCTGGCCAGGGCACCCGGGTTAGCGTGGTGTTTCCGGCCAGTCGGCTGCTGCCGCGCAAAGCGGTGTAGCAAAAGGCTGGTTCAGCCGAGCAGGCTTTGCAGTTTCATGGCAATGCCCATATTGCCCTTGACCTTCAGCTTGCCCATCATGAAGGCGGTGGTCGGGTCCAGGTCGCCGCTGGCCAGGGCCTGGAAATTCGCCATCGTGATGGTGATGGTGCAATCCGCCTCGGCATCCTCGTTCGACACCGTGTTGTTGTTGCCATCCACAAACACGATGCCGTCATCGCCGAAATCAAACTTCACCGTGGCATTCAGGCCGCTGCCGGCGGCGACGCGGCTGGCCATGGTCTGGGTGATCTGCTCAAGCGACATTGTTTCCTCCCTGGAAATGTGATCCGGCGCGCAAGCTACCTTGACGTTTACGTTAACGTCAAGGTAGCTTTCCCGGCAAAGCATAAGAGGAAACCAGGGAGCGCCGGCTATCATGGCCCATAACGCGGTTACGGCAGGTTACGCATCGGTATTCCGCCCCGGGCTGTTTGACGGCCAGGTGGTGATTGTCACCGGCGGCGGCAGCGGCATCGGGCGCTGCACCGCGCATGAACTGGCCAGCCTGGGCGCCCGCCTCGCCCTGGTCGGCCGCAAGCAGGACAAGCTGGACACTGTGCTGGCCGAATTGCGCCAGGATGTGCCGGAGGTGGTGGCGGCGGGCTGGAGCTGCGATATCCGCGACGAGGCGGCAGTGGCCGCCACGGTGGCCGATATCCTGAAACATTTTGGCCGTATCGATGGCCTGGTGAACAATGCCGGCGGGCAATTCCCGGCGCCGCTGAGCCAGATCAACCAGAAGGGCTGGGAAACCGTGGTGCGCAACAATCTCACCGGCGGTTTCCTGATGGCGCGGGAATGTTTCACGCAATGGATGGCCGATCATGGCGGCGCCATTGTCAATATCATCGCCGATATGTGGGGCGGCATGCCCAATATGGGCCATAGTGGTGCGGCGCGCGCCGGCATGCTGAATTTCACCGAAACCGCCGCCTGCGAATGGGGCGCCGCCAATGTGCGGGTCAATGCCGTGGCGCCGGGCTGGATCGCCTCCTCGGGCATGGATACCTATCCCGACTGGATGGGGCCGGTGATCCGCTCGATGCGCGAGAAAGTGCCGTTGCAGCGGCTCGGCAGCGAGGCCGAGGTTTCCGCCGCCATCGTGTTCCTGCTCTCGCCGGCCGCCGGCTTCATCAGCGGTTCCTGCATCCGGGTGGATGGCGCGGTACCGAATGCACGGCCGAATTATGCCCTGCCGAAACACCGCAAATCGACCGCCTTTGATGGGTTTCACCGTGCCGTGATGCCGAAAGTGTTGCAGGAGGATTGAGCCATGGCGGTGATCCAGTCGCAGATCGATCCGGGCAGCGAATCTTTCCAGAAAAACCGTGCCGAGATGCTGGCGCTGATCGAGCAGTTCCGCGCCCTGGAACAGCGTGTGCGTGACACCTCAAATGCCAAGCTGCCGGTATTCCAGAAACGCGGCCAGCTCACGCCGCGCCAGCGCATCGCTTTCCTGCTGGATCGCGGCGCGCCCTGGCTGGAACTCTCCACACTCTGCGGTCTCAACATGCATGATGATGATGGCGCCGAGAATATCATGGGCGGCGGCTTCATTGCCGGCATCGGCTATGTTTCCGGCATCCGCTGCATGGTCACGGCGTCCGATAGCGGCATCAAGGGCGGCACCATCGCGCCGATGGGCCTGGCGAAAACCCTGCGCGCCCAGGAAATCTGCCTCAAGAACAAGCTGCCTTTGGTCAGCCTGGTGGAATCCGGCGGTGCCAATCTGAATTATCAGGCGGAAATCTTTGTTGCCGGCGGGCAGACCTTTGCCAATCTGGCGCGGCTTTCGGCTGCCGGCATTCCGCATATCACCGTGGTGCATGGCTCTTCCACAGCGGGCGGCGCCTATCAGCCCGGGCTATCCGATTATGTGGTGGTGGTGAAGCAGCGCGCCAAGATTTTCCTGGCCGGGCCGCCCTTGCTTAAAACCGCCACTGGCGAAATCGCCACCGACGAGGAACTGGGCGGCGCCGAGATGCACAGCACAATTTCCGGCGTGGCGGAATATCTCGCCGAAGACGATGCCGATGGCCTGCGCATCGCGCGCGACATCCTGGCGAAAATCCCGTGGAATGAACGGCTGGCGCCGGCCCAGGCGAAAGCCTGGCGCGAACCGCGCTACAGCCCGGATGAACTTTGCGGCGTGGTGCCGGTGGATTATCGCAAGCCCTATGATGTGCGCGAGGTGATCGCCCGCCTGGTGGATGATTCCGACTTTGTGGATTTCAAGGCTTTGTATGGCAGCCACACGGTTTGCGGCCAGGCGACCATCGAGGGCGAAGCGGTCGGCATCATCGGCAATAATGGCCCGATCGATGCCCAGGGTGCCACCAAGGCGGCGCAGTTCATCCAGCTTTGTGACCAGGCCGACATGCCGCTGGTATTCCTGCAGAACACCACCGGCTACATGGTGGGCAAGGAAGCCGAACGCGGCGGCATCGTCAAACATGGCTCGAAGATGATCCAGGCTGTCACCAATGCCCGGGTTCCGAAACTCACCCTGCATATTGGTGCCTCCTTTGGCGCCGGCAATTACGGCATGTGCGGCCGCGCCTATGATCCGCGTTTCATCTTCGCCTGGCCGAATAACCGCATTGCCGTGATGGGGCCGGAACAGGCCGCCGGTGTGCTGGCCATCGTGGCCGAGGAAAAATTCCGCCGCGCCGGCGCCGAACCCGATGCGGCGATGATCGAGGGCATGCGGCAGAAGGTGATCAAGAAGATGGAAAAGGAAAGCACGGCGCTGTTTGCCACGGCACGGCTCTGGGATGACGGCCTGATCGATCCACGTGATTCACGCCGCCTGCTGGCGCTCTGCCTGGCGGCCTGCCGCGATGCTGATCGGCGCCAGCCCAAGGCCAACGCTTTCGGCATCGGCCGCATGTGACAGACAAAACAATTCACGGGAGGAAAACACAATGCTGGCATTGACCCAGGAACATGAAGAAATCCGCCGCAACGTGCAGAAATTTGTTGAGGCCGAGATCAACCCGCATGTTGATGAATGGGAGCGCGACGGATTTTTCCCGGCGCATGAGCTGTTCCGCAAGATGGGCCAGCTCGGCTTTCTCGGCATCAACAAGCCGGAAGCCTATGGCGGGCTGGGTCTGGATTATTCCTATCACATGATGATGGTGGAGGCCCTGGGCCATATCACCTGCGGCGGCGTGCCGATGGCGATCGGCGTGCAGACCGATATGGCCACCCCGGCTTTGGCGCGCTTCGGCTCGGATGAACTGCGCCGCGAATTCCTGGTGCCGGCAATTGCCGGCGAGATGGTAAGCTGCATCGGCGTGTCGGAACCCGGTGCCGGCTCGGATGTGGCGAATATCAAAACCACGGCGCGACATGATGGCGATGACTACGTGATCAATGGCGGCAAGCTGTGGATCACCAATGGCACGCAGGCTGACTGGATGTGCCTGCTGGCCAATACCGGTGACGGCCCGATGCATCAGAACAAGTCGCTGATTGTGCTGCCGCTGAAAACCAAGGGCGTGACGGTGGCGCGTAAACTCGACAAGCTCGGCATGCGCTCGTCGGATACGGCGCAGTTGTTTTTTGACGATGTGCGGGTGCCGCGCCGCCATCTCATCGGCCAGGAAGGCCATGGCTTTGTCTACCAGATGATGCAGTTCCAGGAAGAACGGCTGTGGTGCGCCATCTCGATGCTGGTGGCGCTGGATCGCATCATCGCCGACACCATCGAGTATACCCGCAACCGCAAGGCTTTTGGCCAGTCGATCCTGGATAATCAGGTGGTGCATTTCCGCCTTGCCGAATTGCAGACCGAGGTGGAATTGCTGCGTTCGATCAGTTATCGCGCCGCCGGGCTGATGCTGAATGGCGAGGATGTCACCAAGCTGGCCTCGATGGCCAAGCTGAAGGCCGGAAGGCTGGTGCGCGAACTGACCGATGCCTGCCTGCAATATTACGGCGGCATGGGTTTCATGAATGAAACCCCGATCAGCCGCGCCTATCGCGATAACCGCCTGGCTTCCATCGGCGGCGGCGCCGACGAGGTGATGCTGGGCATCATCTGCAAATATATGGGCACCCTGCCCGGCAAGAAGAAATAGCGGCCAGTAACCGCAGGCGTCATGCGCGGATCAGGTCCGCGCATGACGATAGGAAAAAAGGGGCGTCGTCCATGCCGACATTCGACACCATCCTGATCGCCAATCGCGGCGAGATTGCCTGCCGTGTGATCCGCTCGGCGCGTGCGCTCGGCTATCGCAGTGTGGCAGTATATTCCGAAGCCGATGCCGGCGCGCCGCATATGCGGCTGGCGGATGCCGCCGTGTGCATCGGCGGCGCCGAGGCGAAGCAGAGTTACCTCAATCCCGATGCCTTGCTGGCGGCAGCGCGCCAGAGCGGCGCCCAGGCGATCCATCCGGGCTATGGTTTCCTGTCTGAGAATGCCGCATTCGCCGCCGCCGTTGCCGCTGCCGGGCTGGTTTTCATCGGCCCGCCGGCTGTGGCGATTGCGGCGATGGGCAACAAGGCGGCAGCAAAACGGCGTATGATCGAAGCCGGCGTACCCTGTGTGCCGGGTTATCAGGGCGACGATCAGTCCGATGCCGCTTTGTTTTCCGAGGCGCAGCGCATCGGCCTGCCGGTGATGGTGAAGGCGGCGGCCGGCGGCGGCGGCCGCGGCATGCGCCTGGTGCATGAACCGGCCGCTTTGCTGGCGGCAATCCAGGGTGCACGGTCGGAAGCCGAAAATGCCTTCGGCTCCGGCGAGCTGATCCTGGAAAAGGCGGTGATCGATGCGCGCCATGTCGAGATCCAGGTTTTTGCCGACAGCCAGGGCCATGTGATCCATCTTGGCGAACGTGATTGCAGCGTGCAGCGCCGGCATCAGAAGGTGATCGAGGAAGCGCCATCCCCGGCCGTGAATGCCGATCTGCGCGCCCGCATGGGGGCGGCGGCAGTGGCGGCGGCCCGTGCCATCGGCTATGTCGGCGCCGGCACGGTGGAATTCCTGCTCGATGGCAATGGGCGGGATTTCTATTTCCTGGAAATGAATACCCGGCTGCAAGTGGAGCATCCGGTGACCGAGGCGATCACCGGGCTTGATCTGGTGGCGTGGCAGATTGCCGTGGCAGCCGGTCAGCCGTTGCCGCTGGTGCAGGAAGCCGTGGCGCTTAGCGGCCATGCCATCGAAGTGCGGCTTTATGCCGAGGCACCGCATCAGGGTTTCCTGCCGCAATCCGGCCGGCTGGCGCTGTGGCAGCCGCCGCTCGGGCTGGAGGGTATCCGGGTGGATCACGGCCTTGGCGAAGGCCAGGAGATCACGCCCTATTATGATCCGATGATTGCCAAGATCATTGCCCATGGGCCGGATCGCGCCACCGCCTTGCGCCGCCTGCTAAACGCCCTGGAACAGACCGGCGCGCTTGGCATCACCACCAATCGTGGTTTCCTGATCGATCTGCTCAGCCATGCGGAATTTGCCAAGGGCGCCGCCAGCACCGGCTTCATCCCGCAGTTTTTTGCCGAGATCGCCGCGCCGCGCCCGGATGCCCGCGCCATCGGCCTGGCCGCCGTGTTGTGTTACGCCCGCGCCGCCCGCGCCTGCGGCCACGATCCGGCCCTGGCCTGGTCAAGCAATGGCGTGCTGGCTTCGCCGTTTGAATTGGGTTGTGGTGAGGCAAGCTGGAAGGGTGAAATACTGCCGCTTGGCCCGGCCGGGTATCGTATCATGCTGAACGGTGCCACGCTGGATATCACGCTGCCGGATGCCGGCCGCGCCGTGATTGCCGGCGAGGCGATGGATTTCAGGGCGGTGTTTGACGGCGACGACCTGCTGCTCAAACTCGGTGCGCTGGATCTGCGGCTCAGCGACCAGCTTTATCGCCCGCGTGGCGGCGATGCCGTTGCCGGCGAAGCCGAATTGCGCGCACCGATGAATGGCAGGATTGTTGCCGTGCTGGCCGAGGCCGGCGAGCCTGTAGTGAAAGGCCAGCGTATCGTGATTCTGGAAGCGATGAAGATGCAGCATGAGGTGACGGCGCGGCGCGACGGTGTGCTGGATAGCGTGCCGGTGAAGCCTGGCGACCAGGTGGCAACGCGGCAATTGCTGGCAGCACTGAAGCCGTTGGAGTCTGGCGCATGAATGCAGCCGAAAAACCGCTGCCGGCCAGCATCCGGCCGATCCGCGCCGCTGATCTGGAGGAATTCCGCGCCTGCCTTGATCGTGTGGCGCGCGAGCGGGTGCATATCGCTTTCACGGCGGCGCCCAAGGTGCAGCAGGCACAGTTTTTCCTAGGCAACATGCTGAAGCGCGCTTTGCCCTTTGTGGTGGCGGAATGCCCGATTGATGGCATTGTCGGATGGTGCGACATCTATGTGGAAACCGAGGATGAGCTGCGGCCGGGCTACAGCCATGTCGGCCGCCTGGGCATGGGGCTGGATGTGAAATTCCGTGGCCTCGGCCTGGGCAGCGCCATGCTGCGCGTGGCGCTTGATCTGGCGCGCAGCACCCGCATCGAGCGGGTGGAATTGCAGGTCTATGCCTCCAACGAACCGGCCATCGCGCTCTATCGCAAATTTGGCTTCGAAACCGAAGGCGTGCGGCGCCGCGCCCGCAAGCTGGATGGCCGCTACGACGATGTGGTGATGATGGCGCGGCTCAGGCCGCCACAGATGCAGGATTAGCCCGATGCCGCAAGCCTCGCCCTATTACAGCGCCGAACATGAAGCCTTCCGCGAGCAGCTACGCCGCTTTGTGGCGCGCGAGATCGAGCCTTATGCCGATGCCTGGGACGAGGCCGGCGAATTTCCGCGCGAGTTATACCGCAAGGCTGCTGCCATCGGCCTGCTGCAACTGAATTTCCCGGAAGCTTATGGCGGCGTGAAAGCCGACCGTTTCTTTGCCGTGATTGCCGGGCAGGAACTGGCGCGTGGCGGCGCCGGCGGCGTCTGCGCCTCTTTGCTCAGCCACACCATCGGCGCGCCGCCAATCGCCAAGCTGGGCAGCGATGAATTGAAGGCGCGTGTGCTGCCCGGCATTCTGGCCGGCGAGAAAATTTCCGCTCTCGCCATCACCGAACCCGGCGGCGGCTCGGATGTGGCCAATCTGCGCACAACGGCGCGGCGCGATGGCGATGATTATGTCGTCAAGGGCGAAAAAACTTTCATCACCTCGGGCATGCGGGCGGATTACTACACCGTTGCGGTACGCACCGGCGGCCCCGGCATGGGCGGCATCTCGCTGTTGCTGATTGAACGCGACACACCCGGTTTCACGCGCACGCCGCTGCGTAAGATGGGCTGGTGGGCATCGGATACCGCCACGCTGCATTTTGACGAATGCCGCGTGCCGGCGGCCAATCTGATCGGCGCCGAGAATGCCGGCTTCCTCGGCATCATGCTGAATTTCAACGACGAGCGGCTCGGCCTTTCAGCTTCCTGCGCCGGCTTTGCCCGCACCGCCTATGATGAGGCGGTGGCCTATGCGCGCCAGCGCGAGACTTTCGGCAAACCGCTGATCAAACATCAGGTGATCCGCCACAAGCTGGTGGATATGGCGCAGCAGATTCATGCCACCGAGGCGATGCTGGAAAACATCGCCTGGCGGCTCGATCAGGGCGAAAGCCCGGTGGCCGAATTATGCATGCTGAAAAACCAGGCGACCCAGACCCTGGCCTTCTGCGCCTCGGAAGCAGTGCAGATTTTTGGCGGCGCCGGCTATATGCGTGGCGCCAAGGTGGAACGTATCTACCGCGAGGTGAAGGTGAATGCCATCGGCGGCGGCGCCGAGGAAATCATGAAAGACCTGGCCAGCCGGCAACTCGGCTGGTGAGCCGGCTTCAGCCCACCGGCTCATGCTGCGGATGGGCGCGCAGCCATTGTTCGGCTTCGCGCACCACCTGCGGCGTGGTGCCCTCGCGCATATCCTTGTGGCGCTCGATCAGATGCCGCATGGTTGCGCCTGCCTCAGTGTTTTTTCCCTGGCTTTGCTGCGCCAGGGCCTTGCCCTGCAAGGCGCGGGCGGCAAAGCCGCGCACCATACTGTCCTGGCTGGTGCCGAAATCCGCATCCACGCCATCAAAGGCGGTGATCGCTTCGTCAAGCATGCCCAGCACCATGTAGGTGGTGGCGCGCAAGAGCTGTTTCGATGCCACGCCCCGGCTGCGGTCCGGTTCCGGCTTGGCGCGTTCGGCCTGCAATTCGGCCTCGACATTGCCCAGGGCTTTCATCACATCCATGCGGCCCTGCTGCAACCGATAGGCGCTGGCCTTGGCGCTGGCGGCCTGGGCGGCTATTTCGCGCAATTCGGTTCGCGGGCTGTTGCCCAGCTGGTTGATGGCGCTGTCGAAAGTGGCAATCGCCTCATCAAAACGTTGCAAGCGCAGCAGCACGCGGCCGCTGCCGATCTGCGCCTGGCCAACCAGATCGAGCTGCGGGCCGGGCCGCGCCTGCCCGGCCTTGCGCAGCACCGCCTGGTAAACCGGCAAAGCCTCGGCCGGTCGGCCCAGGGCCTGGAGCAGCGCGGCCTTGTTGAGCAGGGCACGGCCCAGCGGATTGACCAGTCCTGCCTCGTTGTAGCTGTCGAAATACAGCATGGCCAGGTCATAGCTGTCGATGGCTTCCTGGCGCCGGCCTTGATTGCTCAGCGCCACACCGCGATTGACCAGCGCCAATGCGCTCCAGGCACGCGCTTCGGCGGTGTTGGCCAGCATGCCGGTTTTCACCGCTTCGCCATAAGCCTCGATGGCATCATTCGGGCGTTTCAGCTGCTCGGTAAACAGCAACCCCTTGCGGGCATGGGCAATGGTGGTTTCCAGGCGCAATTCCGCCGTGGTGCCGCGGCCATGCTGCGCGATCACTTCATTCAGCATCGCCAGTGCATCGTCCAGCAGGCCACGCTGTTGCAGCGCCCAGGCCAGATGGCGCCGGCTGCGCGCACAGGTGTTGATGCGGCGCTGATCGGTGCTGGTGCAATGATCGGCGATGCTCTGCCGCAGCAGGATCGCGGCTTCGGTGAATTTGCGCTGGTCGATCAGCACCTCGCCCTGAAACAGCCGCGAGGTGGCGATGTGATTTTTGTAAAGATCATCCTTGCCGCTGCCGGCGCTGACCACGGCAGCCTCGAAGGCGGCATAGGCATCATCCGGCCGGTTCAGCACCCGATATTGCTGCGCGATGGACATTTTCGCCGAAATGACAAAACGCTTGAGATTCGGTTCGGTGGTATCACCCCAGCTTTTGACAATCCCCTCATACACGGCAATGGCCTCGGCGGGGCGGCCGGCCCGTTGCAGGGCATTGGCCTTGTTATACTGGTTTTCGATCTTCACCTGCGGATTGGTGGAAAGCCGGGTGGCTTCGTCATAAGCCTTGAGCTGGCCATCCAGCGCGGCGCTGTATTGCGGCACCGGCAGCGGCCTTGTGACAGCTTCCTGGGCTGTGCTGGCCGCCGGGGCTGTGGTCACCGGCCGGGTATCCTGGTTGCCGCTATTGCAGCCGGCCAGGATCAGCAACAACAGCAGCGCAGGCTTGTGCAGGCCGAAGGTAGAGTGAAGGCGCATGGCTGAACCAATGGGGCGAATCGCAATGCTACCAAAGTGGCAAAAAACCGATTATACGGCAATCGAAAGCTGAAAAGCCGCGCCAGCCGCCAGGATTATGACCATGCAGATCAACGAGCTTCCCTTTGGCACCACCGATTGGGCCAGTGTGCCGGCAACCGAGCATCAGGGCGAAACCGGCATGGCCACCTGGCGCACGCGCCAGTTCGGCCCGATCCGGGTGCGGCGGGTGGATTACACGCCGGGTTATCTGGCCGATCATTGGTGTGTGAAAGGCCATATCCTGTTTGTGCTGGAAGGCGAGTTGGTTACTGAACTCAAGGATGGCCGGGTTTTCACCCTCGGCCCGGGCCAGAGCTACCAGGTGGCCGACAATGCCGAGCCGCACCGTTCCAGCACCAGCACGGGCGCCAAGCTGTTCATTGTGGATTGACACCCGTCTGACCCAGGGCGCGGTAGTCGCCCGGGGTGAGATTGGTGGCGGCGCGGAACTGGCGCTGGAAATGCGCCTGGTCGGCAAAGCCGCAGGCATAGCCGATTTCGGCCAGCGACCAATCCTCGTGCAGCAATAGCAAGCAGGCTTCGCGGATACGCAGGCCACGCAGCAGGCCCTGGAAACTGGTGCCTTCGGCAGCCAAGGCCCGTTGCAGGCCGCGCGGGCTTTGCCGCAGCGCACTTGCGGCCTGTTCCAGCCGCCAGCTTTGGGCCGGATCGCGGCCGAGAAACTGCGCCAGTTTCTGCCCTGCCGCGCCCACCGGCAAGGGCGGCGGCTCGGGCAGCCGCTGGCTGATTGCTGCCGCTGCTGCCGGGCGTCGCACCTCCTGCCATGTATACTGCCAGGTGGCATCATCCGGCCCGGCCAGCAAACCCACCTGCTGGCCGCCGAAACGCTCCAGCAAACCCCAGAGCAGGCCCTGGATCAGCAGGTTTTCCGCCCGCACCGGCGCCTGACCGTTCAGGCCCCAGCGTTCCGCCCGCAGGCTGTTGCTGCCGGTAAATGTCAGCCGGGTGCGGTTGCGGGCATGGAAATACCGCTCCAGCCGCATCCATTGCTGCGCCAGCCCGGCCATATCGGCGGCGCGCAGCAAAACTGCCAGCGGCGGTGCAAAACCCTGGCGGCAGATGCCGCGCCCGGCACGGATCAGGGTGGCGGCATCCGAACGCGCCAGGGCATATTCCAGCAGGCGGCGTTTTTGCCCGGCATCCACATGCGCCTGCCGCAAGGCATCGGGCAGCGGGCCAAGATCGGGCGGCAGCAGGGCCGGATTCTCGGCCGCCAGGCCCAGCAGCACCAGCCGGGTGAGCAGGGCACTGGCATGGTTGGGCGGGTTTTTGGCAGGCATGCTCATGGCGCCATTATGCCATGCGGCGCGGCGGCTGCATTGAATGATCGCGCCAGCGGTGCCTGTCAGGCCGGCTTGGCGCGGCCAGGATTGGCATGGCCTGCATTGCCGCTGGCGGCCTTGGTCTCGGCCTCGCGGGCGCGCAGCCGGGTGGCGGTCAGTTCGCCGGTCTGCTCCAGGATCGGATAGGCCACGGCGGTGAGATGGCTGTTGATGCGCTTGAGGTCGCGGATCACATCGAGATGGATGGCGCTGGTCTCGATGCTTTCGGTGCGGCCGGCGGCCAGGCGGCGGTAATGATTCTCGGCGGCCTGGCGTTCGGCCTCGCGCAGGCCGGCCTTCTCTTGCAGCAATTGCCGCGCCAGCTTGGCATCGGAAGCCATGAAGACATTGCAGGCCATTTGCAGGTTGCCGGCGACGCGGCCATGGAAGGCAGCCAGTTCAGCCATGCCCTCGGCCGAGAAATGCAGGCGATGCTTGATCTTCTTGGCCGCCAGCTCCATCAGGTTCTTGTCGATGATGTCGCCGATATGCTCCAGGTTGGTGGTGAAGGTCAGCACATCGACATAGCGCCGGCTTTCCTCGGCATCCATCTCATGCTTCGACAACTGCGTCAGGTAGAGCTTGATCGCCTCATGCAGCTTATCGACCTGATCGTCAGCCTGTTCCACCGCCTTGGCCAGCCGCGCATCGTCGGTTTTGAACACGGTGATGGCGTCGTCCAGCATGCGGCTGACGATATCCGACAGGCGCAGGGTTTCGCGCGCCGCGGCGGCCAGCGCCACGCCCGGATTATCAAGCGCGCCGGTATCGAGATAGCGCGGCGTGGTGGCGTCCTCGGCGCTCGGCGCTTCCGGCAGCAGGCGGCGGCACAGCTTTTCCAGCGGGTTGAGCAACGGCAGGAACAGCAGAGCCAGGGCGATATTGAACGCCGTGTGGAAGTTCACTGCCATACGGGCGCCATCGGCGCCGAACCAGGCCAGCCAGTCGGGCATATAGCGCAGCAAAGGCAGCGCGATCACCACGCCTGCCGCACGCATCAACAGATTGCCCAGCGGCGCGCGACGGGCAGCGGCGGGCTGCCCAGCGGTGCCGGCAAACGGCGCCACGGCGCCGCCGATATTGGCGCCCAGCACCAAAGCCAGGGCCAGCGGCGCGCTGATTGCGCCGGCGGTGGCCAGGCCGGCCAGCATCAGCACCATGGCCAGGCTGGAATGTGCCGCCCAGGTCAGCAGGGCAGCCAGCGCCACCGCCAGCAAAGGTTCCTGCTCCAGCGGCGCCAGCGCGGCGGCAAAGGCCGGCGCGGTGCGCAAAGGTTCGGAAGCGGCCACGATCAGGCGCAAGGCCAGCAGCAGCAGGCCGAAGCCTATCAGCAGCCGGCCTACATGGCGGCGGTTGCCGGTTTCAGTGGAGAGGAACAAAGCCACGCCGGCCACCAAAGCCAGCGGCCCCATCCAATGCAGGTCCAGCGACAAAAGCTGCGCCGCCAGCGTGGTGCCCACATCGGCGCCCAGCATCACCGCCAGCGCCGCCACCGGCGCAATCAGCCGCCGGCCGGCGAAGGAAGCCACCAGCAGCGCGGTGGCGGTGGCGGATTGCAGCAAAGCGGTAACGCCGATACCGGCGGCAAAGGCTGAGAAACGGTTGCGGGTGGTGCTGCTCAGCACCCGGCGCAGGCGGGCGCCAAAAGCCCGCGTCATGCCGGTGCGCACCATGCGTACCCCCCAGAGCAGCAGGGCAATGCCGGCACAGAGATCAAGCAGCAGCGCAGTGGCACCCATCGACGTGAAACACTCCTGACCAAATCATATGTTACAGATTTATGACACGGATTCCTTCATACACCCGTTTGCCTGCACCCCCAAGCGGAAATGCAGGCTGGGCAGAATGCCTGTGCATTCGGGCGAAAATACGACGGCCGGATTAGAGCGTGATCAGCTTTTCTCGTCGGCCACCAGGCGGGTGCGCAGGCTGCTGCTGCGGCCCTCGGCATCCACCACACTGATGCGGAAAAATCCTGGCCCCGGCGGCAACCATTCCACCTGCCGGCCCTGGCTGCTGCCGGCCGCATCGCTGTTAAGCGGCTGGCCATCGACATACCAGCGCAGCGGCAGCGCGCCGCGCGCTTCCAGCACCACGGCGCCGCTGCCGGCCTGCTGTTTGCCAGCCGCCGGCAAGGCCAGTTCGACATGGGCCGGCGGAAACAGGATGCGCGGGCCGTCCTGGCCGCTATCGCCCTGGCCCATAACGGCCTGGCGGCGCGCAAAGCTGCGCAGGGCCGGCGGCGGCAGCCGGGCCGGCGCGGCGGCTTCCGCCTCGGGGCTGAACGGTGCTGCAATGCTGCCACGCCCGCCCAGGATGTCGAAGGCCTGGAACAGGATCGGCGCCGCCGTGTTACGGCCATAGGCGCCGGGGCGCGGCGTGCCATCAGGCCGGCCAACCCAGACACCCACCACATGCTGCGCCGTATAGCCCACCGCCCAGGCATCGCGGAAACCATAGGAGGTGCCGGTCTTGTAGGCGATGCGGTCGGCCGGGTTATGTGCGCTGCCCTGGATGCCGTTGGGGCGCGGCGCATCGGCCAGGATATCGCTGATCTGCCGGGCGGCGGCCGGGCGCAAAACCGCCTGGCCGCTGCCGGCCGGCGCCACCCCATCACTGCGCAGCGGGTGGTAAACGCCATCGCCGGCCAGCATGGCATAAAGCGCGGTCAGGTCGCGCAGGCTGATGCCGGCACCGCCCAGCGCCACCGCCAGGCCAGCCTCGTCACGCCCCGGCGGCAACGCCAGGGTGATGCCCAATTGCCGCAGCCCAGTCACAAACTGCCCGGCGCCAAGCCTTTCCAGCACCGCCACTGCGGGCACGTTGAGCGATTGCTGCAAGGCGTCGCGGATAGTGACGCGGCCTTGGAAATGGCGGTCGAAATTACGCGGCAGATAACTGCCGAAGCGGGTCGGCCGGTCGTCGATCACGGTTTCCGGATGGATCAGGCCGGCATCCAGCGCCTGCGCATAGATGAACGGCTTCAAGGCCGAGCCGGGTGAACGCACAGCACGGGTCATGTCTACCTGGCCCTGCTGACCGGTAAAATCATGCCCGCCGATAGCGGCCAGGATGCTGCGGCTGGGCAGATCCGCCACCACGATGGCAATGCTGGCCGGATCGGGGAACCAGCCGGCCTCACGCCGCACCAATCCCTCCAGCCGGCGCTGCAATTCGGCATCCAGGCTGGTATCGATCACGGCCGGCGCCGCCTGGCGCGCGGCCACGGCGCCGGTCAGATGCGGCGCCAGGAAGGGCAGGCGGTGGCGCTTGGCCGGCAACGGCGCCGCCAGCGCCGTGGCCAGCCCGTCGGCATCGATCTGCCCACTTGCCGCCAGTCGGCGCAGAACCTGCTCGCGCCCGGCCAGCGCCGCTGCCGGGTTGACCAGCGGCCGGCGCAAGGTCGGCGCCTGCGGCAGTGCAATCAGCAAAGCCGCTTCGGCCAGACTGAGGCTGTGCGGTTCCTTGCCGAAATACAGCCGGCTGGCCATGTGCACGCCTTCGATATTGCCGCCAAACGGCGCCAGCGTGAGATACATCGCCAGGATTTCGGCCTTGCTGTAATGCCATTCCAGTTGCAGGGCGCGGAAAGCCTGCATCGCCTTGCCCTGCCAGCCGCGTGGCTGCGGGTGCAGCAGCCGCGCCACCTGCATGGTCAGGGTGGACGCGCCGGAAATAATCCGCCCGGCTTGCAGATTGCCCAGCAAGGCGCGGCCCGCCGCCAGCGGATCGATGCCGGGATGCTGATGGAAGCGGCGGTCTTCATAGGCCAGCAGCAAGGCCAGATACTGGCTATCCACCTGCTCCAGCCCCTGCTCTGGCGAGATGCGCAGCCGCCATACGCCATCGCGGGCGGGCAGATAACGCAGTGCCTCGCCCTGGCGGTCGCGCACCAGATGGCCGCTCTCCCGGTAGCGCGTGGTATCCAGCGGCAACAGCCGGTCCAAGCCCAGCCCGATACTGGCCAGGCCGGTGCCAACCAGCAGAGCGCCCGCCAGCAGAAAGCCGGCCAGCTTCATTCCACCACCATAATGCTGCCGGCAGCGGTGCGCGCCATGCGCTCGGGGCGATACATGTCTTCCACGCTGGCCGCCGGCAGGGTGAAGCGGCCCACCGTCACCGCCCGCACCACATAGGCAAAGCGGAATTCATTGCCCAGGCCGAGAATGCGGTTTTGCCAGCCATCCTCGCGTTCAAACAGGAAACTGAAGCGCTGCTGGCGCTGCGCGTTGTTCAGCTCGAAGGCGGCAACAAAGCGGTCGTCGCGCGCTTCCAGCATCTGCGGCACCGATAACGGCTTGAGCCAGGGATACGGCACTGGCGCTTCATCCGGGGTGCGCGGCGGCCGCAACACGGTTTCAATCTCCCAGCCCGCCGGCAGCAGATCGGCCAGCACCGCCTGATGATACAGCCGGTCGCGCACCTGGCCTTCCACCACCACCACCAGCCGGTCATGCCGGCGGATCGCCCGGGCATCGCTCAGATCCACCATCTTGCCATCGGTGTCGAACACGCTCTTGTTCAGGCTGAAACCGTTGGCCATGGCGCGCGGCGCGGTCAGCGGCGCACCATGCACCACCAGGCTGGCGCTGATCGGCGCCGGCGAAAGATTGGTAAGGCGATAACCGCTGCCGATCGCACTCACCGCCGGGTTCAGGCTGGCTGCTACCACATTGCCGAAGCTGCGTTCCTGGCCGTTATCATCCAGCCGCAGCACGGCGCTGCGTTTCACCGCATTGGCGGCACGCAGCAGCCAGGCTTTTTCCTGGGTGCTGAGGCGTTCAATATTGATCGCGGTATTTTCCAGCGCTTCCAGGAAGGGCGCCGCCGTGGTGGTGCCCAGGGTTTCGGTGGCCAAAGCCACCAGCAGGGCCTGGTCGCGCAAGGCCGAGCCGTAGAAGCTGGCCAGCAGGGCGGGGTTGTTTGCTGCGGCTGGGCCGGTAGCCGGTGCGATGCTGCGGCGGAACAGAGCCAGGGCGCGGTCGCGCTCGCCGATCAGCGCCAGCGTGGCGGCCACAAAGGCGCCGGTACTGCCGCTGCCATTGTTGCGTTCCAGATCGCCAAATTGCCGCAGCAGGGTATCGCGCTGCGGCTCGCCGCCACGCGCCAGCAGGTAATGCGCATAGGCGCGGGCGCGTTGCTGGCTGGCCTGGGCCTCACGGCCATAACCATAGATTTCCTCATCGGCGCCGCTGCTGCGGTTTTCGCTCAACTGGCGCAGGAAACGCTTGGCGCGGGCCAGCGCATCATCGGGCACAACATAGCCGCGCTCGCGGGCCTGGTGCAGGAAATCCACCGCATAAACGATCAGCCAGGAATCGGCGCCGCGGTCGCCGGCTCGCCACAGGCCGATCATGCCGTCATCGCCCTGGCGGTCGAGCAGGCTGTCCACCGCCTGTTGCACACGGCGCCGGATCGCTTCGGTTTCTGCCGCCGAACTGGCGCCCAGCAGGGCAAAATCGTCAAAGCCGAGCAGCGGGAAGGCCACCGAGGTCAATTGCTCGGTGCAGCCATAGGGATAGCGGTACAGCGATTGCAGCAGGCCGGGCAGGTCGATGCCCCGGATGGCGCTGAGGTTGAGCATCACCTTGGCACTGCCGGGATGGAACGGTGCCAGATATTCCGGGGCCAGCGTCAATACTTCGCCCGGCGCCAGGCTGTGGCGCTGTTCCAGCGTCACCGGGTAATGCGCTGAGCGGCTGGCGATTTCCCATTCGCGGCTGAAGCCGATGCCGCCGGGGCCGCTCACCGCCAGCCGTATCGTGCCGGTGCCAATCGTGTCGGCATTGATCTCAAACGCCGCCTGGCGCGCCTCACGCGGCTGCAACTCCATCACTGTTTCCGGCTGACCGTTGATCCGTACCGTGCCCGTGCTGCTGAGGCGGAACATGTAATCACCAGCCGGGGCGTCGACATTCTGCGCAAACAGCGTCATCCGCGCGGTATCGCCCGGCGCCAGGAAACGCGGGAAATAGGCATCGGCCACCAGCGGATAGCGCACCCGCAGCCGGGCCTCGCCGCGCCCCACCTGGCTTTCGTTATAGGCCACCGCCATCAGCCGCAACTGGCCGACAAAATCCGGCAGCTCAAAATCGATGCTGGCCTTGCCCTCGGCATCCACACTGACCGGGCCGGAAAACAGCGCCACGGTTTTGGTCGGCACGGTTTGCAAGCCGGCGCCGCCCATTTCATCGCCGCCATGGCGCAGCGCGCCTGCCGGCCCCAATTGACCATCCAGCAGGCGGCCGTAATCGTCACGCAGATCCACACCTAGGCGGCGTTTGCCGAAATAATGCTCCACCGGATCGGGGCTGGCAAAACGTGTCAGCGCCAGGATGCCTTCATCCACTGCCGCCACGGTCAGTGTGGTCTTGCTGCCCGGCGCCAGGCCGCTGATCGCCACCGGCAGGGTCAGGCGGCTTTGCGGCAGGGCGATGTCGGGCGCCGTCATGGCCACGGCAAGCTGGCGCGCGCTGTTATCAATCGGCAGCCAGGTCAGGCCGATGGCGCGCACCGGATCGCGCGCCGAGCCGCCATGCAGCGGCCGCACCAGATCCACCAGCAGATAGGCCCCGGCGCCCCAATCGGCGCCCACCGGCACATCGATGTTGGCGCCCTCGGCCGGCAGCGTGATTTGCTGCGACCACAGGATGCGGTTGCTGGCCACCATCACCATGGCCTCGCCGGCAAAGGGCGGCTTGATCGCCACCCGCGCCGTGCTGCCCAGCGGATAAAGCGGCTTGTCGGCGCTCACCGCCACCTTGTCGGGGATATCCTCGTCCGGCGCATTGCTGCCATAGCCGGCGGCAAAGCGATAGCTGGCGGCAGCACCGCTGGCCTTGTCCTCCACGGTGAGGCGATAGCGGGTCCAGGGTGTGGTGACAAACCGCAATTCCTGCGGCTTGTCGGCGGCCAAGGCCCAGTCGCCGCCTTGCAAAGCTTCCAGCCGCACCGTGGTGCGATAGGTCCAGCGCCCGCCGCGTTTTTCATCGCGATACCAGATGTAATCCCAGATTTCGCGTTCCAGCCGCCAGGTCACACCAGCGCGTTCGGCCTGGCGGCCCTCGGCATCAATCGCCGCCACTGCCAGCACAGCTTCGCTGCCATTGGCCACGCGGCCATCCTCGAAGCCGGGCTTGATGCCCAGGAACAGCGCCCGATGGCGCACCGGCAGGCTGAGGCGTTCCTCGGTGGCCCGCCCGCCCGGCTCATACACCCCGAAACTGGTGCTGACCTTGAGCGGCAAGGTTGAGCCCAGCGCGCTGCCGGCCAGTTTGATCGTGGCGCGGCCCTCGGCATCGGTGCTGCCGGCTTCCAGTTTCAGCAGCACATCCTCAAAGGCATCGTCATGCCGGCCGATCTGCCAGCCGCGCCAGTTCGGAAATGCAGTGCCATCGCGGCTGATGCGCAATTCGCCAAAAGCCTGCAAATCGGCGGCCGGGGCGCCATAGAGCCATTGTGCATCCAGCAGCAGGGCCGGCGGCGCCGCCGGATCGTAAAGCGCCGCATCCAGGCTGCCGCGCACAGCCAGCCGTTGCGGCACAAAATCCTGCACCTCAAAGCTGAGCCGGCCAACCGGTTTGTCGGTGGGATCGGCATAGGCCAGCACGCTCCACAGGCCGCGTGCCGCGCCGGGCGGCAATTCGCTGGAGAGATGCACACCGCCGCCGGCATCGGGGCGCAGGGTGTGGCGGCGGAATTCGGCGCCATTGGGGCGCTGGATCACCAGGGTCAGCGGCGTGGCCAGGGCATCGGCGCTGTCACGTCGCACCAGGGCGGAAAGCTGCACCCGTTCGCCCGGGCGATAGATGCCGCGATCAGCATAGAGAAAAGCCGTGATCGGCCGCAAAGCCGGCTGGCCGGAAACGCCGCGATCCGCCAGATCAAATGCCGGCCGGTTCAGGTCGAGGAAAGCGAAGGCGCCATCCGCGCCATAGGCAAACACCGCCTGCGGCCGGTTGCCATCCTGGCCCTGCAACAGGCTGCGCTCAAACTGCACAAGGCCGGCCGGATCGGTGCGGGCGCGGCCCAGATCCTTGCCATTCTCCGCCACCAGGGCCACATCCAGGCCGCCAAGCGGCTTGGCGCTGTCATAGGAGCGCGCGATCAGGTGCAAGCCATCTTCGCCCTGCAACACGGTGAGGCCGATATCGGTCTCCACCACCCAGCGCGTCACCGGCAGGGTGGAAGAATAGAATGAGGTGCGGTTGGCTGCCCGGCCGTCTTCCTCGGCCACCAGCAGATAGGCGCCGGGGCGGCGCTCAGGCAGGATGCGGGTCAGCGGGAAGCTGGTGACAACACGCTCATTGCCGCGATTCTGCACCGCCATGGTGCCGTCCCACACCACATAGGCGCCGCCGGCCAGCAGCCGGCTGATGCTGTTGTCGTAATAGTAATCCTCGTCATCCTCGCCGCCGCTGCGCTTCTGCTTCGGCCATTGCCGCATCACATTGGCATCGGTGACACGCAGCACACGCAGGCGGATACGGTCCAGATTGCGGGTTTCCAGGGCAATGCCTGTGGCGGCCACTTGCGGCAGGATCGAACCGCTGCCGGCAAAGGCGACAAATTTCTCGGTTGCCGGCAGGTTGAAATCCACCCGCAGTCGCACTTCCTGCGCCAGCCGGGCGCCATCGGCCGCAGCCAGGCCGGCCGGCAGGGTCAGGTCCAGGCTGGTGGTATTGGCCGGCCAGCCACCCAGGCACAAAGCCTGCTGCGCGATGCTGATATTCAGCCGCTCGATGCCGGCGGCCTTGACCTGGGATTGATACGTCTCGGCGGCGGCCAGCGGGTGGCTGAATTCCAGGCAGACCTGTTCCACCGGGCGCCGGCGCACACGCTCATCATCTTCATAATCAACATAATAATAGGGATCATCCGCCGCCGGCTTGGCGCGTTTCACGGCATGGCGCAGGTATTCCAACGCTTCGCCGGCTGCGGCCTGTTGTGGCGCCGGGCTGGTCTGCGCCTGCTGCCGGCCCAGCCAGTAACCACCACCGCCTGCGGCCAGGATGAGCACGGCCACAAGTAAAACCACAGGCGCAAATTTTTTCATGTCGATACCGGAAATGGGTAAACCCGACCGGCAGTATAGTCGCTTCCTTATGGCTCACAATTGACTATATTTTTACGGCTATAAGGCAGTGGCCGGCGCCAGATGGCGTTTCTGCGCCGCGATGCGGAAGGGCGCATTGGGCGCACCATAGCCGGCATAGCCGCAGCGCTGGATGATCTCGAAGAAAAAGCCGCCGCCGAAATTCGGACTGTAGAGCTGGAAATATTCGCCGGCCTCGTCGCGGTCATAGAGAATATTAGCGGCGCGCAGCCGGTCCAGCAGATCGGGCTCCAGGCCGAAACGCGCCTCCAGGTCGTCATAGTAATTCGGCGATAACGGCAGCGGCTTGAAGCCGTTGCGGCTGAGGGCGGCGGCGGTGGCGAAGATGTCGTCGCTGGCAAAGGCCAGATGCTGCACCGCCGAGCCGAAACGCTCGGCCAGGAAATGACCGGCCAGCGTGCGGTCATTCTCGGCGCCGTTCAGGGTCAGGCGCAAACTGCCATCGCCATTCTCGATCACCTGGCTGCGCACCAGGCCGGCGGGATCAACAATATCCACCGGCGGGGTTTTGCGGGTGGCGAACAGGCTGGTGTAAAATAGAATCCAGGTCAGCATTTCGTCATGCGGCATGGTCTGCGCCACATGGTCGATACGGGTCAGGCCAGCGGCTTCCGCCTGGCTGTCATCGGCAACCGGGGTGAATTCGATCTCCCACACCCGCGCCAGTTCGCTTTTGCGATCCAGGAAATGCAGCAGCCCGCCGCCCACGCCACGTATCGCCGGTATGGCCAATTCACCGGGTGCCACCGCCTGCTCAAAAATGCCGGCGCCCAGTTGCCGGGCACGCAGCAGCGTGGCGGCGGCATCCTCAACGCGGAGGCCGATATCGCATACCGCCGTGCCATGCAGCAGATAGGCGGCATGGGCAAAACCTTCCGGCTCGGTATTGATCACCAGATTGATCTCGCCCTGGCGCCACCAGGCGACATTCTTGGATTTATGCTGGCCGGCCAGGCGGAAGCCGAGGCTGCGGAACAGGGCCGCCAGACTTGCCGCCTCGGTCTCGCTGGCGGCGAATTCGATGAATTCCACACCCTGCACGGCGATACGGTCCGGCATTTCCGGCACCGCGATGGCGATGCCCGGCTCCTGCCGCCGCACCTGATCCATCAGCGCCACCAGCGAACGCCGGCCATCCATGGCGATCATGCGCGGTGAACCGCCGCGGAACTGATCGTTGAAGATTTCCAGCGACAATACGCCGTCATAGCCGGTGGCGGCCACGGCGCGCATGAAATCCAGCACCGGCAGGTCGCCCTGGCCCGGCATGTTGCGGAAATGCCGGCTCCAATACAGCAGATCCATATCGATGCGCGGCGCATCGGCCAGTTGCACGATGAAGATCTTGTCCTTCGGGATGGCGCGGATCGAATTCGGATCGATGCGCCGCGCCAGGGTGTGGAATGAATCGAGGATCAGGCCGATATTCGGATGCGCCGCCCGGCGCACGATCTCCCAGGCATCGCGGTGGTCGTTGATATGGCGGCCCCAGGCCAAAGCCTCATAGCCCACCCGCAGGCCGCGCCTTGCGGCACGTTCGCCCAATTCGTGAAAATCCGCCGCTGCGCGGTCGATGCCGCCCAAAGCCAAGGGTGAGATATTGGAGCAGACCAGCATCAGGTCGGTGCCGAGTTCCTGCATCAGATCGAATTTGCGTTCGGCGCGCTCAAAGGCCCGGCTGCGCTGCGGCTCGGGCAGGCCCTCAAAATCGCGGAAGGGCTGGAACAGCGTGATGTTCAGGCCGGCATCGCGCACCATGCGGCCAACCTCGCGGGCCGGGGCGTCAAAGGCCAGGAAATCATTCTCGAAAATCTCCACGCCCTGGAAACCGGCCGCCGCGATGGCTTGCAGCTTTTCGGTGAGCGTGCCGCTAATCGATACGGTAGCGATAGAGGTCAGCATCGGAGCGGTGGCGCTCTGCGGTTTCACCTCTGGCATGGTCCCGGCCTTTCTGGATTCTATGTACGAACCAGTTCGTACATAGAATGGCAAGGACTGAGCTTCCGGTCAAGGCCACAGATTACGGCTGGCCGGGGTCAGGCGTCGCGCGGGCCTTTCAGCACGTTGCGCAGCACCATTTCCACCGTCTGCTCGCGCAGGGCGGCCTGGGCCTTGCGGGCGCCAAGATCGACACGGAAGATTTTTGAGAAAGTGGCGCGGTTGGAGACATTGAAGAAACACAGGGCGCTGATCTGCCAATGCAGGTCGATGGCGGTCAGGCCCTTGCGGAACAGGCCGGCCTTGACGCCGCGTTTATAAACCCGTTCGACCTCGCCGATGGCCGAGACATTCAGCTCCTGTATCGCCTCGGAACGCGCCAGATAATCGCCATGATGGATATTCTCGATCATCACCAGGCGGATGAAATCGGCATTGGCGCCGTGATGATCAAAGGTGAATTCCACCAGTTTGCGCAAAGCCTCCACCGGCGGCAGATGTTCCAGGTCCAGCGTCGCCTCGGTGCTGCGCACCTTGCGATAGGCTTCTTCCAGAACGGCGATATACAGCCCTTCCTTGTCCTTGAAATAATAATAGATCATGCGCTTCGACGAGCCGGTCTTGGCGGCAATCTCGTCCACCCGGGCGCCGGACAGGCCGTTACGGGCAAATTCCTCGGTCGCCACCGCCAGGATATTCTGCCGCGTCGCCTCTGGATTGGGGCTGCGCGCCGCCGGCATTTCCGGCTTCGCCATTTTCTCCGCCGCTTTCATTGCCTCTTGCCCTTACCTTGCCGGCCAGCCGGCAACTTCCCTGTTGCGCGGACGAACTAGTTCGTACATAGTCCCGGCAGGGCCGAAACTACTGGTATCAAATACCGCTTTTTCCGGCCCGGTAACAGACTTTGCCGTCGGGAAGCGGCGTTGTGGATCGGGAGGAATGGGTGAACGCGCTGGACGCCCTGTCAAGGCTGGCGCCGCCGCAGGGCAATATTGCCATGCTGGTCGGGCTGATCGGGCGTGGCATCCAGGCCTCGCGCACCCCCTACATGCATGAAGCCGAAGGCGCCCGGCTCGGCCTGCCCTATATCTATCGCCTGATTGATCTCGACTGCCTGCCGCCTGCTGCCGCCCATCTGCCGACATTGCTTGATGCCGCCGAATGGCTCGGTTTTTCCGGCCTCAATATCACGCATCCCTACAAACAACAGGTGCTGCCGCAACTGCACCGGCTGGCGCCGGAAGCCGCCGCCATCGGTGCGGTCAATACCGTGGTGTTCCGCCATGGCGAGCGTATCGGCTACAACACCGATTGCTGGGGCTTTGCCGAAAGTTTCCGTCAAGGCTTGCCGCAGGCGCGCAAGCGGCAGGTGCTGCTGCTCGGCGCCGGCGGTGCTGGCCTGGCCGTGGCCCGCGCCCTGCTTGATCTGGGTGTTGAACGCCTGCTGGTGCATGACACGGATGCCGCCCGCGTGGCGCAATTGCTGGCGCAACTGGGCGATAGCCGCCTGGCCGCTGCCGGCGATGCGCAAACCGCGCTGGCGGAGGCCGATGGCCTGGTCAATGCCACGCCGGTGGGCATGGCCAGCTATCCCGGCAGCCCGATCCCGACAGAATGGCTGCGCCCGGAATTATGGGTGGCCGACATCATCTATTTCCCCGCCGAAACCGCCTTGCTGCAAGCGGCGCGGGCCTGCGGCTGCATCACCCTGCCGGGCGCCGGCATGGCGATTTTCCAGGCGGTGAAGGCGTTTGAACTGTTCAGCGGCATCGCGCCCGACCCGGCGGCGATGGCGCGGCATTTCCTGGCCGCCAGGCCCAATTTGTCTGATTAGCGTCAACAAACCAAAAACCAAAAACGGAGGAAACGATTATGAACAACATCACCACCCGCCGCCGCTTCCTGGCCGGCACCGGCATGGCCGCCGCCCTGGCGACACTGCCGGCGCTCACCGCCCACGCCCAGGCCGGCAAACCGAAGCTGCGTTTCTCGGCAGTGTTTTCCGAGCAGGATATCCGCGCCGAGATGATGAAGAAATTCGCCGAAGGCGTGGCCGGCGATTTTGTGTTCGAGGGCTATTACGGCGGCAACCTGTTCAAGCAAGGCACCGAACTGGTGGCGTTGCAGCGCGGCAATCTGGAAATGGGCAATATCGCGCCGCAGGATATTTCCAAGCAGATTCCGGCCTGGTCGATCCTCACCGCCGCCTATCTGTTCCGCGATGCCGAGCATCTGACCAAGTTTTTCAACAGCCCGGCCGGCGCCGAGATGAAGGCGATGACCGAGGACAAGCTCGGCCTGCGCATTCTCGGCCCGACCTATTTCGGCGCGCGCCAGCTTGGCCTGAAGCCGAACAAGAAGATCACCACCCCGGCCGATCTGGCCGGCATCAAGCTGCGTATGCCGCCGGGCGAGGCCTGGCAGTTCCTCGGCTCGTCGCTGGGCGCCAATCCCACCGCGATGGCCTATGCCGAGGTTTATACCGGGCTACAGACCGGCGCCATCGACGGCCAGGACAATCCGCTGCCCAATGTCGAGAACATGAAGTTCTATGAAGTGATGTCGCAGATTGTGCTGACCTCGCATCTGGTCGGCTTTGATCTGCTCACCGTGTCCAGCAAGGTGTGGAGCGGCATGAACGCGGCGCAGCAGAAAAATTTCCAGGCTGCCGCTGATGCCGCCATTGCCTTCTCGGCTGCCAAGCATCAGGCGCGCGAGAAGGAGTTGCTGGATCTGTTCAAGGCCAAGGGTTTGCAGATTTACGAGCCGAACCAGGCGGCTTTCCGCAAATTCGCCCAGGACAAGTATCTCGCTTCCGATCTGGCCAAGGAATGGCCCAAGGGCATGCTGGACAAGATCAACGCGCTTTGATCGTTTAAGGCGGTGGGCCGGGCAGTTTGAACCGGCCCGCTGCTGAAATTTCGGGGGGGTGCCGCGATGCAAAATCTGAACCGGATCGGGGCCTGGCTGCATCGCCGTGCCGAGAATGTGCTGGCGGCGATGCTGGCCGCCATGTTTGGCCTGTTCCTAATCCAGATTGTGTTCCGCTATCTGCTCAACCTGCCCACCGGCTGGAGCAGCGAGGCCAGCGCCGTGCTGTGGCTGTGGCTGGTTTTGTGGGGCGCCGCCTTTGTGCTGCGCGAGGATGAGGAAATCCGCTTCGACCTGTTTCTCTCTGCTGCGCCGCCGCGCCGCCGCCGGATCATGCTGCTGCTCTCGGCGGTGGCTCTGGTGGCACTCTATGGCATCTCGCTGCCGGCCACGGTGGATTATGTCGGCTTCATGAAGGTGGAAAAAACCGCCTATCTGAAAATCCGTTTCGACTGGCTGTTTTCGATCTATGTGATTTTCGTGCTGGCGGTGCTGGTGCGGTATCTCTGGCTCGGCTGGCGGGCGCTGGCCGGTGCAGCGCCGGCGGAACGTGATGTCAGCAAGGCGGTATCCGGCGTATGAACCTGACCTCACCCTTCTCGCTCGCCATTGTCGCCATGACGGCCTTGGCCTTTCTCGGCCTGCCGATTGGCCATGCCATGATCGCCGGCTCGGTGCTGTATCTGCTGCTGGCCGGGCTGGATTTGGCCACGGCGGCCGAGCAGATGCTCAACGGCATGTATTCCAACTATATCATCCTGGCCGTGCCGCTCTTTGTGCTGGCGGCGGAGCTGATGAATATCGGCTCGATGACCGAACGCCTGCTGCGTTTCTGCGATGCCATTGTGGGCCGTTTTCGCGGTGGCCTGGCGCAGGTCAATGTGCTGCAAAGCATCATCTTTGCCGGCATGTCCGGCTCGGCCATCGCCGATGCCGCCGGCACTGGCAAGATGATGCAGAATATGATGACCGCCAATGGCAAATACCGCGCCTCCTATGCCGCGGCGCTGACTGCGGCCACGGCGGTGATCGGCCCGATCATCCCGCCCTCGATCCCGATGATCCTCTATGCCCTGGTTTCCGATGCCTCGATCGGCTACCTGTTCCTGGGCGGTGTGATCCCCGGCCTGCTGATGGCGGCGGCGCAGATGCTGATCGTAGCGATTGGCGCCCGGCGTGAGAATTTTCCGGTGGAAGCGCCCACGCCGTTGCGTGACCTGCCGCGCATCACCTGGCAGGCCTTGCCCACGCTGATGATGCCGGTGGTGCTGTTGGGCGGCATCTACAGCGGCATCACCACACCCACCGAGGCGGCGGCGGTGGCGGCGGCCTATGCGCTGGTCATCTCGGTGCTGCTGTATCGCAGTGTGTCGTTCCGCGCCTTCTACAAATCGGTGTTGGACAGCGCCCGCACCTCGGCTTCCATCGGCATGCTGATCGCCGGCGCGCTGGTGTTCAATTATGTGGTCACGGTGGAGAATATCCCCGATGGCATCAAGCTGTGGCTCGAAGCCTGGCAGCTTTCGCCGCTGGCCTTCCTGATCCTGGTCAACATCCTGCTGTTGCTGCTCGGCTGCCTGCTGGAAGGCACCACGATCCTGCTGGTGGTGGTGCCGGTGCTGATCCCGGCGGCCAAGGCGCTGGGCATCGATCTGGTGCATTTCGGCATTGTGGTGGTGGTCAATATCATGCTTGGCCTGATCACGCCGCCCTATGGCCTGCTGCTGTTTGTGATGACGCGCATCGCCAATGTGCCGCTGCGCGACATCGTGAAGGACACCATGCCGTTTCTGTTTGCCATGATTGGCGCCCTGACGCTGATCACTTTGCTGCCCGGCCTGGTGCTGTGGCTGCCGCGCCTGCTCGGCTATCAGGGCTGAGATAATTCTGGGAGAATGTGATGTCGCCGCTTTATGTGATCAACGGGCCGAATCTCAACCGCCTCGGCAAGCGCGAGCCGGAAATCTATGGTTACACCACGCTGGCCGAGGTGGAAGCGATGTGCCGCGGCGCCGCCGGGGCGCGCCCGGTGGTGTTCCAGCAGTCAAATTTTGAAGGCGAGATTGTCAACCTCGTGCATCAGGCCATCGACCTGCCGGCGGCCGGCATCATCATCAACCCGGCGGCGCTTACCTTCACCTCGATTGCAGTGCTGGATGCGTTGAAGATGTTTCCGGGCCCGATCATCGAGCTGCATATCTCGAATATTCACAAGCGCGAAGCGATCTACCACAATTCGCTGGTCTCCAAGGTCGCCACCGCCGTGATTGCCGGATTGGGGCCGGAAGGTTATGGCGTGGCGGTTCAGGCCATCGAGGGGCTGATCCGCAAGGCTGTTATCAAGGCTTGACTCTTGCCTGGGCATCTATAAGTTATTCGTCGAATAACGAATGGAATGCCGAATGACCCAAGCCAGCAAACGCAAATCGCGCAAAGCAGCCGCCGCGTTGCCGGATGGCTGCTGCGACCTGCCCGGCGCAGACAAGCTGGTGCTGGCCCCTGCCGAGCTGGCCGAGCCGTTGCGCCCCGAAGATGCCGAACTGGCCATGCTGGCCAAGGCGCTGGCGCATCCGGTGCGGATTCTGATCCTGCGCAACCTGCTGCGGATCGGCACCTGCTATTTCGGCCGGCTGGCCGATCTGCTGCCGGTGGCGGCCTCCACCGCCTCGCAGCATCTCAGCATCCTCAAGGAAGCCGGCCTGGTGCGCGGCGAAATCGACGATCAGCGGCCGTGTTACTGCGTTGACCTGGCGCAATTGCGGCGTTTGCAGCATCTGCTGGGCGACCTGTAAAAATTTGCCCATGAATTCGTATTTCGGCGAACAACGAAGGAGATTGTCATGAATGCGATCAACCGGATTGAAACCATGCCTGCTTTGTCTGCCCTGCCGGTGGCCGTGATCGGTGCCGGCCCGGTGGGGCTGGCGGCGGCGGCGCAGCTCTTGGCGCGTGGCCTGCCGGTGCGGGTCTATGAAGCCGCCGGCCAGGTTGCCGGCCATATCCGCGCCTGGGGCCATGTGCGGCTGTTTTCGCCCTGGTCGTATAACATCGATGACGCGGCCCGCGCCCTGCTGGCGCAAAGCGGCTGGCAGGCGCCGCCGCCAGCGCGCCATCCCACCGGCGCCGAACTGATTGCCGACTATGTGCAGCCGCTGGCCGAACTGCCACAGCTCAAGCCGCTGATCGAAACCGATGCGCGGGTGGTGGGCATCGCCCGGCAGGGGCATGACAAGATGAAAACCGCCGGGCGCGAGACGGCGCCGTTCCTGCTGCTGCTGCGCAATCAGGCTGGCGCCGAACGCCAGGTGCTGGCGCGCGCCGTGATCGATTGCAGCGGCACCTGGAGCCAGCCCAATCCGCTGGGTGCCAGCGGCCTGCCGGTGCCGGGCGAGAGCGAAGCCGCCGCTGCCGGGCAACTGGCCTATGGCATTCCCGATCTGCTGGGGGCGGAGCGCGCGCAGTATGCCGGCCGCAGCGTGTTGGTGGTGGGCGCCGGGCATTCCGCTGCCAATGTGCTGCTTGATCTGGGCCGCCTGGCGCAAGCCACGCCTGAAACCACGATTATCTGGGCGGTGCGCGGCGCCAGCCTGGCACGGTTATTTGGCGGTGGCGCCAATGACCAGCTTGCGGCGCGTGGTGCGCTGGGCCGTGACCTGGAACGCCTGACCCAGGCCGGCAATCTTGATCTGCATCTCGGCACCGAGGTGGTGGCGTTGCGGCGGCAGGATGGCGCCATGCTGGTCAGCCTGCGGGATCGCGGCGGTGCCTTGACCGAGATTGTGGCAGACCGCATCATCATCGCCACCGGGCAGCGGCCGGATTTGGCGATGCTGCGCGAAATCCGGCTTGATCTTGATCCGGCCACCGAAAGCACCCGCATGCTGGCGCCGCTGATCGATCCCAATCTACATTCCTGCGGCACGGTGCGGCCGCATGGTCATCGTGAACTGGCACAGCCCGAGCCGGGCTTCTACATCGCCGGTATCAAAAGTTATGGCCGCGCCCCCACTTTCCTGCTCGCCACCGGCTATGAACAGGTGCGCTCCATCGCCGCCGCGCTGGCCGGCGATATCGCCGCCGCTGATGATGTGCAGCTCAATCTGCCGGAAACCGGCGTGTGCAGCAGTAATCTGCCGCTAGAGGCAGCGGCGGAAACAAGCTGTTGTGGCACGGCCAAGCCGCGTATCCGGGTCAAGGCCACCAGCGGCACCGGCTCAAGCTGTGGCTGAGGCGGTGCTGGCGGCGGGTGGCGAAAAACAGACCCGGGTGGTGCTGGCGCTCGGCACCGCGCAAACCCTGGGCTGGGGTTCGACCTATTACCTGCCGGCCATCCTGGCGGCGCCGATGGCGGCGGAATTCGGCGTTTCCACCGCCTGGATTTATGGCGCGTTTTCGCTCGCCATGCTGCTCACCGCCTTTATCGGCCCCAGTGTCGGCGGCCATATCGACCGCTTCGGCGGGCGCAATGTGCTGGTGCTGTCCAGCCTGGTTTTTGCCGCCGGGCTGGCTTTGCTGGGTGCGGCAAGTAATCTGACGCTGTTTTTCCTGGCCTGGCTGCTGATCGGCGCCGGCATGGCGATCGGGCTGTATGAAGCCGCCTTCGCCACGCTGGCGGCGATTTATGGCAGCAATGCCCGGCGTGCCATCACCGGGATCACGCTGCTGGCTGGCTTCGCCAGCACGATCTGCTGGCCGATCACGGCCTTTGTCGATGCCGAATGGGGTTGGCGCGCCACCTGCTTTGTCTGGGCCGGGGCGCATCTGCTGATCGGCCTGCCGCTCAACCGGCTGCTGATCCCGCGCCGGCTCGGCGCCCATATCGCCGCGCCCGCCGCCCAGCCAAGCCCGGCCAGTGCGGCCAATGTGCCGGCAGCGGATGAGAGCATCTTCAGCCGCGCCATGGTGCTGATGGCCTTTGCCTTCGCCGTCACCTGGATCACCTCCACGGCGATGGCGGCGCATCTGCCGGGTATCCTGGAAGCCGCCGGCGCGTCCAAGGCGGAAGCCATCGCCGCCGCCGCCCTGGTCGGCCCGGCCCAGGTGGCGGCACGTTTTCTGGAATACAGCGTGTTGCAGCGCTTTCATCCGCTGCTTTCGGCGCGGCTGGCTTCTATCACCCATCCGCTCGGCGTGGCCTTGCTGCTGCTGTTCGGCGGGCCGCTGGCCTATCTGTTCACCCTGCTGCATGGCGCCGGCAATGGCGTGATGACCATCGCCAAAGGCACCCTGCCGCTGGCCTTGTTCGGGCCGCAGGGTTATGGCCGGCGCCAGGGCTGGCTGGTGGCCCCGGCGCGCTTCGGCCAGGCTGCCTCGCCGTTTGTGTTTGCCTTCCTGCTGGAACGCTTCGGCAGCCATGTGCTGCTGTTTTCCAGCGCCCTCTGCCTGGCCGGCTTTGTCGCCATGCTGTTGCTGCGCATGCCGCCGCCAGCGGATCCGGCGGCATCCTGAGGTGGCGTGTCACAAAACAATAACGTGACGTCGGGCCATCATTTCTATAATCCTCGAAATATGGAAATGATCAACGACGATACGGCCTTGGCCGCCTTCGCCGCCCTGGCGCAGGAAACCCGGCTGGCGATCTACCGCCTGCTGGTGGGCCATGGCACAGCCGGGCTTGCCGCCGGCGAGATTGCCGCCGGGCTTGGTGTGCCGGCCACCACGTTGTCGTTCCATCTGGCGCATCTGCGCCAGGCCGGGCTGATCCGGCAACGCCGCGACAGCCGCTCGCTGATCTACAGCATCGATATCGACCGCATGAATGCCGTGATCGGCTTTCTCAACAACCATTGCTGTGGCGGCCAGCCCGAACTCTGCCGCCCGATGACCAAGGAAAAAACCGATGAGCCAGCCCAGCGCCGCCGAAAAGTCGTTTAATGTATTGTTCCTGTGCACCGGCAATTCGGCGCGCAGCATCCTGGCCGAAGCGATCATGAACGATCTCGGCGCCGGCCGTTTCCATGCCTACAGCGCCGGCAGCATGCCGAAGGGCGAACCGCATCCGATGGCCATCGACCTGATCCGCAAAAGCGGCCTGCCGGTGGCCGGCCTGCGTTCCAAATCCTGGGATGAATTTGCCGCTGCCGATGCGCCGAAAATGGATTTTGTCTTCACCGTCTGCGACAACGCCGCCAATGAAGTCTGCCCGATCTGGCCCGGCCAGCCGATGACGGCGCATTGGGGCCTGCCCGATCCGGCGGCGGTGGAAGGCGATGAAGTGGCGCAGCGCCTGGCCTTTGCCGAAACCTTCCGCCTGCTCAGCAACCGCATCCGCATCTTCGCCAGCCTGCCGCTGCGCAGCCTGGACGAACTGAGCCTGCAAAACCGCCTGAACGAGATCGGCCGTGAATAATTTTGAGCGCTATCTCACGCTCTGGGTGGCGCTGTGCATTGTGGTTGGCATCGCGCTGGGCCATTGGCTGCCCGGGCTGTTCCAGGTCATCGCCGCCGCCGAAATCGCCCAGGTCAACTTGCCGGTGGCCGCCCTGATCTGGCTGATGATCGTGCCGATGCTGCTGAAGATCGATTTTGCCGCTTTGGGCCAGGTCGGCCAGCATTGGCGTGGCATCGGGGTCACGCTGTTCATCAACTGGGCGGTGAAGCCGTTTTCCATGGCCCTGCTGGGCTGGCTGTTTATCGGCTGGCTGCTGCGGCCCTATCTGCCGCAGGATCAAATCCAGTCCTACATTGCCGGCCTGATCCTGCTGGCAGCGGCGCCCTGCACTGCGATGGTGTTTGTGTGGAGCAACCTAGTGCGCGGCGAGCCACATTTCACTCTCAGCCAGGTGGCGCTGAACGATGCCATCATGGTGGTGGCCTTCGCGCCGCTGGTTGGCCTGCTACTCGGCATTTCCGCCATCACCGTGCCGTGGGATACGCTGCTTTTGTCGGTGGGCCTCTACATCCTGGTGCCGGTGCTGCTGGCGCAACTCTGGCGCCGCCGCCTATTGCGCCAGGGTGAAGCCGCTTTGCAGCTTGTGCAGGCGCGGCTTGGTCCGGTTTCGCTGCTGGCCTTGCTGGCCACCCTGGTGCTGCTGTTTGCCTTCCAGGGCGGCCAGATCGTGGCGCATCCGCTGGTGATTGCGCTGCTGGCGGTGCCGATCCTGATTCAGGTGTATTTTAACGCCGGCCTGGCTTATTGGCTCAACCGCCGTTTCGGCGTGGCGCATTGTGTCGCCGGCCCCTCTGCTTTGATCGGCGCCAGCAATTTCTTTGAGCTTGCCGTGGCGGCTGCTATCAGCCTGTTCGGCCTGCAATCCGGCGCGGCGCTCGCCACCGTGGTGGGGGTGCTGATCGAAGTGCCGGTGATGCTGAGCGTGGTCTATATCGTCAATGCCAGCCGGGGCTGGTACGAAAACCATACACAGGTATAGGCGACAGCCTGTCGCAGCCATGGCACGCTGCCCGGCATGCAGATGCTCGCCTTGTCAACCCAGAATACACCTACTAGGCTCAATGGCATGAGCGATGCCGGCCTGGTGCATATCATTGACGACGACGCTTCATTGCGCGCCGCGCTCGATAGCCTGTTCCGATCGGTGGGGCGGGAAACCCGGCAATATGCCTCGGTGGCGGAATTCCTCGCCGCCAAGCTGCCGGATGTGCCCGGCTGCCTGATCCTGGATGTGCGCCTGCCGGGCCTGAGCGGGCTGGATTTCCAGGCGCAATTTGCCGAACTGGGTATCCGCCTGCCGGCGGTGCTGATGACCGGCCATGGCGATATTCCGATGACGGTGCGGGCGATGAAGGCCGGCGCGGTGGATTTCCTGACCAAGCCGTTCCGCGACCAGGACATGCTGGATGCGGTCAGCACCGCCATCGGGCGCGATCAGGCGCGGCGCCAGCAGGAAGCCGGCAATGACCGGCTCAAGGCGCTGTATGCCACGCTGACCACACGCGAGAAGCAGGTGATGGCGCTGGTCTGCGCCGGCAAGATGAACAAGCAGGTGGCCGGCGATCTCGGCCTCAGCGAGATCACAGTGAAAATCCATCGTGGCACCCTGATGCGCAAGATGGGTGCCCGCACCCTGGCCGATCTGGTGCGGTTGGCCGAGGCCCTGGCGATGTAGGGCATGAAGACCTGCGGCAAGCTGCCGCTGGGCAATCATATCTCCGTATAATGTCACTGGTTGGCGGCGCGGCCCATATAGAGGGTCAGGAGCGCCCGTCCAGGTTCTGGTCTGGGCGCCAGACAAGGAATGCGTGTGTCGATCATGTCACTGATTGCCATTATTGATGACGACGAATCCCTGCGCCAGGCGCTGGAAGGTTTTGTGCGTTCGCTGGGCCATCGCGCCGCCGGCTTTGCCAGCGCCGAAGCCTTCCTGGCGGCTGGCGACATTGCCGGCTATGACTGCCTGATCAGCGATATCCAGATGCCCGGCCTCAGCGGCATCGAATTGAAGCATTTGCTGACAGAGCGGCATTACCGGCTGCCGGCGATCCTGATCACGGCGCGCAGCGATCCCGGCCTGGCGGAAAAGGCCCAGGCCAGCGGCGCGCTTTGCCTGCTGAAAAAGCCGTTCGAGGCGGATATGCTGATTGCCTGTATCGACCGCGCCCTGGCCAACTGACCCGGCCATAACCCTGCCGGACCTGTCATGACCCAAGACGCCGCCCCTGCCATGCCCCAACCGGACAATACGGCAGAAGCCCTGCGGATCAGCGAATACCGCTACCGCAACCTGTTTCAGGCCATGGCGGCATCCTTCTGGGAACTGGATTTTGCCCCGGTGGGCACCATGCTGCGCGATCTGCGCCAGGCCGGCATCACCGATCTGCGGCAGCATTTCGCTGCCCAGCCGGGCCTGATCCGCGCCATGATGCAGGCCACCAGGGTGATCGATGTGAACGATCAGACCGTGGCGTTGTTCGGCCAAGGCGCCAAGGCGCCGCTGCTCGATCATGTTGGCCTGTTCTGGCCCGAAGCGAGCGAAATGGTCTATGCCGAAAGTGTGCTGGCAGCGGTATCGCGCAAAGCCAGCTATGCCGCCGAAACCCGGCTGCGCCGACTGGATGGCAGCGAATTTGATGCCCTGTTCACCGCCTGCTTCCCGCCGGATTCATTAGCCAAGGGCATCCTGCTGGTGGGGGTGATCGATATCTCGGCGCGCAAGCAGGCACAGGCGGCTTTGCACCGCCTGCAGGCCGATATGGCGCATGCGGCGCGTATCTCCATGCTGGGTGAATTGACCGCCTCGCTGGCGCATGAGGTGAACCAGCCGCTGGCGGCCATCGCCACCAATGGCGAGGCCGGCTTGCGCTGGCTGGCGCGCGACGTGCCGGATATCGACGAAGTGCGGCAACTGACCCGCCGCATGGTGGCCGATGCGCGCCGCGCCGCCGATATCATTGCCCGCATCCGCGGCATGGCAACCCGGCAGCAGACCGAGAAGGCGTCGCTGGCGCTGGCCGAGGTGGTGCAGGAAACCGCCTTGTTCCTGCGCCATGAATTGCAGGCCCAGGGCGTGCGGCTCAATCTTGATCTGGCACCCGATCTGCCGGCTTTGCTGGGCGACCGCACCCAGTTGCAGCAGGTGGTGGTGAATCTGGCGCTCAACGCGATCCAGGCGATGCAGCAGCAAGCCGGTGCGCTGCGCGTCATCAATATCAGCCTGCGCCAGCCGCGGGCCGGCGAAGTGCAGCTCGGCATCGAGGATAGTGGCCCGGGCATTGCCGCAGCGCAGCGCGAGCAGTTGTTTGAAAGTTTCTACAGCACCAAGCCGGGCGGCATGGGCATGGGGCTGCCGATCTGCCGCTCCATTGTTGAGGCGCATGGCGGCCATATCCATGCCGCCGCCGCCGAAAAGCTGGGCGGCGCCCGCTTTGTCGTCACGTTGCCGCTGGCTTGAAACAATCGGGCTGTGAGCTTTCGCTTATTGGCGGCGCTGTTAGCAAAAGCTAATTTTGCCATGACGACGCCAGAAGGCAGGATGGCGCCACAACCTCAGGCCGTCGCCCTGCCGTATCCGGGAGTGTTTCTTATGACTGATCCGATCCAGAAATCCGACGCCTTGAATCTGGCGCATGAATTTCTCACCCTCACCGTGGCCGGCCAGGATTATGCCATCGACATTCTGAGTGTGCGCGAAATTCGCGGCTGGGTGCCGGAAACGCCGCTGCCGAATTGCCCGGCTTCGGTGCGCGGTGTGATCAACCTGCGCGGCCTGGTGGTGCCGATCTATGATCTGCGTGCCCGCCTCGGCGCTGCACCGCACAATCCCAGCGCCACCAATGTGGTGATCGTGGTGGAAGCCACCAATGCGCAATATGGCCTGCTGGCCGATGCGGTGTCGGATATTGTCTCGGCCGATGGCGTTGATCTGCAACCGGTGCCGGCCACCGGCATTGCCGCCGAGAATAATTTCATCACCGCCCTGCTGACCCGCGCCGACCGTATGATCTCGGTGCTTGATCTTGATCTGCTGGTGGCCACCCGGCGTGATCCGGCTGCCAGTCAAGCGCTGATTGCAGCCTGATATATATTTTTAACCGCAAGCTTTGCCAGCACCGGCAAGTTTGCATTCTTGACCTGACATGGCTGCCGAGGCGAAACTGCCGCGCGGCTTGATTTTGATCAAGCCGCCATCGCCGCATAATAAATAAGCTGCTGCTTACTTATCGCGGGATGCCTTGTTGCAGGAGAGCAGGATGCAAAGGCCTACACCAGTTGATCGCGAACGCCATTTTGGCGAGGACGAGATCATTGTCAGCAAGACCGATCCGGCCGGCAAGATCACCTATGCCAATGATGTGTTCTGCAAGATCGGCGCCTTCACAGTGGAAGAACTGATCGGCAAGCCGCATTCGATCCTGCGCCATCCTGATATGCCGCGCGCGGTGTTCCGGCTGCTATGGGAGCGGATCAAGGCCGGCGAGGAAATCTTCGCCTATGTGAAGAACCTGGCCAAGACCGGCGAATATTACTGGGTGTTTGCCCATGTCACGCCCAGCTTCGGGCCGGGCCGGCAGATCACCGGCTATCATTCCAATCGCCGCGCGCCGCATCGCAGCGCCCTGGCGCAGATCGAGCCGATCTATCGCGCCCTGCTGCAAGAGGAAGCGCGCCATGCTGATCGCAAGGCGGCGGTGGATGCCGGCTATGCCATGCTGATGCAGCATCTCGCCAAGGCCGGCGTCTCGTATGATGAATTTGTTTTCAGCATCACGCCGGAAAATTGAGCGCGGCGACTAGTATGATCCTGTGGGGGTGGTGATGTTTTTTTCCAAGCGCCAGCGGCAGATGGAAGCCGCATGCAACGAGATCAACGACGTCTGCAAACGCGCCGCGCAGGGCGACCTTTCAGCGCGCGTGATCCATACCGATCGTTACGGCGATGTCGGCCCGACGCTGATCGCGCTCAACCGTGCACTGGATCTGGTTGATGCCTATGTGCGTGAATCCTCGGCCTCGCTGCATTTTGCGGCGCAGGGCAAGTTTTTCCGCCCCTTCCTGCTGCGCGGCATGGCCGGTGATTTCCGCCATGGCGCGATGGAGATCAATGCGGCGCGCGGCGCCATGCGGCAAAAGGCCGAACAGGCCACCCGGCTGGAAGCCGAAGTGGCCGCCGAGCGTGAAGCCAGCGCGGCGCGGGCCAAGGCGGAGCGCAACCGGCTGGCCGACCAGTTCCAGGCCGAAGTGATGGGCGTGGTCGAAGCGGTCAAGTTGACCAGCGACACACTGTCGGACAATGCCGTGCAGCTGGCCGGCGATACCCGCACCGCCGCCGAAGCCTCGGTCATTGTCACCCAGGCGGCGCAGCAGGCCACCAACAACACCCAGGCGATTGCCGCCGCCGCCGAGCAGCTCAGCGCCAGTGTGGCCGAGGTGACACGCCAGGTGCGTGAATCACGCGCATCCAGCCAGAGTGTGGCCAGCGAAGCCTCGCGCGCCACCGATGCGGTGCATCAGCTTGAAAGCGCCAACCGCAAGATCGACGAAGTGGTGGAATTCATCCGCTCCGTGGCGTTCCAGACCAACCTGCTGGCGCTGAATGCTTCCGTGGAAGCGGCCCGCGCCGGCGAGGCCGGCAAGGGTTTTGCCGTGGTGGCGCAGGAAGTGCGCAGCCTGGCGCAGAAGACGGCGGAAGCGGCCAAGGATATTGCGCAGCAGATCAGCGCCATCCAGGCCGCTTCGGCGCTCACCGTGCGTTCCATCGAGGTGATCCAGCAGCAATCGGCGATGCTCGACGAGCGGGTTGGCAATATCGCCGAGTCGGTGCAGGAGCAGGCCAGCGCCACCGCCGATATTTCCAACAACATCCAGTCCGCCGCAGCCGGCACCGAAAGTGTTGCCGCCAATATCCAGGATATCGCCCAGACCATCGAGCGCAGCGGCGAAGTGGCGCAGGAAGTGTCCAGCGGCGCGGCCGGCCTGCAAAGCCAGTCCGGCGCCCTGGCGCGCCAGGTGGCCGCCTTCATCGCCAAGATTCGCGGCTGAGGCGGTTCAGCCAGCAGCTTTTCTGGCGGCGGCTTTTTTAGTCGTTTTCTTCGGCGCGGACTTTTTGGCGGCGGCCGGCTTGGCCTCTGGCGGGCGGGTGGCGCCGATCAGCAGCAAAGCCACATCATCCACTTCCACCGAAAGCTGCGCCAGTTTGGGCGCCGCCACATGCAGCTTGCCATGCAGGCCGCGCGGGCTGGCGCCCACCACACTGGCAGCCAACGGCTTGGCGCGGCCCTCCAGCCACAGCTTGATCTTGCTGCCGGCCGGCAGGTCGGGCGGCGGGTTGAACAGGAAGCCGGTCAGCGACAGGTTGTCGATGCTGCCGGGATATAGCGTGCCGGCATGTTCCAGGCGGGCGGCGATGGTGGTGTCGCGCCTCTCGAAGCGGCGCCGATTGGACGCCTGCTGCTGCTCTGCCTTGCCGGCCATGCCGATTGCCCCACGAATACCCGTAACAATATTGGCAGCAGAGTAAAACATGCGCCACCGATTGTGAAAGACTTCTTGTTGGCTGCGTTGGTAAAGCTGTGGCGCCCGAGCGGCGCTTTGCCTATTATTCACGCAAGAGTAACATGCGAGACGCCATGACCGCCCGGCTGCCGCCGCAACCCGTTGTTTGGGCGCTATCCCGCCACACAGCCTTCCTTGCCGGGCGCCAGGGCGGCGAACGGCTGCAACGACGCAATGAGGATTTCTCCGGCCTCGATCTCGGCGGCGCCATCCTCGATGATGCCATCCTGTCCGGCTGCCTGTTCACCGACAGTTCGCTCAATTCGGCCCAGTTTGTGCGCGCCGACCTGTTCAGCGCCGATTTCACCCGCGCCGACCTGACCCGCACCATGTTTGACAAGGCCGATCTGCGTGGCGCCAATTTCCTCATGTCGGTGCTGCGCCAGACCTCGTTCCGCCAGGCCGATCTGCGCCCGGGCCAGATCCTGCGCGCCGATCCGGCCGGCAAACAAACCGCTGAAAACGTGCCGGTGAATATGAGCGGCGCCAATCTGGAAGAGGCCAATCTCAAAAGCGCCTATCTGGATCAGGCCAATCTGAGCAATACCAAGGCGGTGGGCGCCAGCTTTGCCTCGGCCAGCCTGTTTGCGGTCAACCTGACCGGGGCCGACCTGACCAATGCCGATTTTGCCGGCGCCAAACTGAAGGAAGCCACCCTGGTTGGCGCCAAGCTGGATGGCGCGCGCTTCACCAATGCCGATCTGCGTGGCGCCAATCTGCGCAGTGTTGATCTCAGTCAGGCCGATACCACCGGCGCCAATCTGCAAGGCGCCATCCATCGCGGCGCCTCGGCGCAATTGCCGCCTGAAGTGGAAGCCCGGCTCAAGGCGCATGGCCGCTGGATCGTGTCCAATGGCGCCGAGGGCGAACGCGCCGTGTTCAGCCAGATGAAATTGCAGGGGCTGGATTTTTCCAGTTGCGACCTGCGCGCCGCCGTGTTTCACGACACCAACCTGGCCGGTGCGTTTTTCACCCGCAGCCAGCTTTTGTTCACCAGCTTTATCGGCGCCGATCTGCGCAAGGCCAATTTTGACCAGGCGGATTGCGGCGGCACCAATTTCTCCGGCGCCAATCTGGGTGGGGCGCTGTTTCGCGCCACCAGGCTGATCGGCGTGCCGATCTATAACGCGCAGAATCAGCGCACCGGCAAGGTGCTGTTCCCACGCTTTGACGGCAGCGACCTGAGCGGCGCCGATCTGCGCGGCGCCATGGTGGAGGGGGTGGATTTCAGCAGCAGCACTTTCGCCAAGGTCAATCTTGCCGGTGCCGAATTGATCAACTGCACCGGCATGCAGTCGCGGCGCTGAGGCGGCCGTGACGGTGCGGCTTGACCCCGGCCTGCATTACAGCGATGCACGGCTGGCAGCTTTGCATCATTGGTGGCAGGCCAAGGCGGCGGTGCGTGGCGCCTTGCCGGGCCGGGCCGATTTTGAGCCGCTGGAGATGCGCGATCTGTTGCAGGATCTCTACATGGTGGATGTGCTGCGCCTGCCCGATGCGCTGCGTTTCCGCTATCGCCTGATCGGCACCGCAATCACCCAGCGCACCGGGCGTGATGTCACCGGGCGGTTTTTTGAGGATGTCTATCCGGCCTGGCTGCTGGCGGATTTCTCGGCCAGTTTCCGCTGGATCGTGGCCGAGCGCCGGCCGTTGCGCTCGTTTGGCAATATGGAATTTTCCGGCCAGGGTTATCTGGGCTTCGAGGCATTAGAAGTACCGCTGGCGACCGATGGCAACCAGATCGATATCATTCTCGGTGTGCTGGCATTGCTGCCAGCGCCATGAGCCGGCGGGCCGTCAGGCCTCAAAATGCTGCCAGGCCACCTTGCCCAGCGGCATGTTCTTCAGCTTTTCGACAAAGGGTTTGGCGCCGATATAGACCGGCGACAGATTAACCCCCTGGGCCACCAGCACCAGATCAGCCCGGCCGAGTTTCTGCTGGAAGGCGCTCATCGAGCGCTGCGCCATCTCGGACGTGGCAATGCCGGCTTCGGCCACCATGATCAAGGTGACAACTTTGCCGTCAATCTGGAAGTTCGCGAATGGATATTTCTGCGGCATGATCCCTCCCGGTATGCGGGACGTGTGGACATCCTAGACCTGTTTTGGCCGGCGTCCAGGGGGAATTTGACACAATGTGACTAAAGCATGGTTAATTGTATGCAAAAATTTGACGGGTTGCCATTCAGAGCGGCAAGAATATGAAATTGAATACATAATCCGCCCGGCTCGGCGGCGCGCGATGGTTGGTTTCGGGGTCCAGCCGGGCAAAATGGGTCAATTGGCCCTTGCGCAACGCATAGGCGGCATAACCCAGCGCTTCCACCTCGGCCACCATGGTCTCAATCGGCTTGCGCGTATGCGCCTCTTCCATCTCGATCACCAGCACCGGGCGGTCGCGCCGGATCAGGTCGGCCGCACCGGCCAGCACTTCGGCCTCAAAACCTTCCACATCGATCTTGATGAAACCGACCGGCGGCAGGCCACAATCATCCAGCCGCTTGGCAGGCACGCTGACACTGCCATAACTGGCGCCCACCTTGGCGGCATTGAGCGAGCCGCCCTGGTTGGAATAACCCTTGCGGCCCAGCGGGATACGCAATTCGGCGGTGCCGGTGGCGTTGGAGGCCGCGACCTGCCAGGCTTCGGCATTCTGCGGCTTGCAGCGTTGCAGCACACGAAACGGCTTGGGATTTGGTTCCAGGGCAAAAACCTGGCGGCAATGCTGCGCCAGCATCCAGGTCCACACGCCCTTGTTGGCGCCAACATCCAGCGCGGCGCGGACCGGATCGACCAGGAACGGCACCAGGGCCAGTTCGCGTTCGCCACGCCGCAGCTCCTTCCACACCCGATAGCGGATATAGAGGCTGCCCGGGATCAGGCTGTATTTGAGTTTTTCTTCAAAGGTGGAGGGTGGTTCCCAGGCCATGCGCGAAACGTCTCTTATGAGAGGCCGCCCCGGGAAGGGGCCGCTGGTGCTGCCGGACAGGATTGAACTGTCGACCTCGTCATTACCAATGACGTGCTCTACCACTGAGCTACGGCAGCGTGCCGGCTGAAAACGGCGCGGAAAGTGCCACAGGCTTTTGCGGGATGCAAGCACCCCGGCGGCGAAAAGGCACCGCCGCCGCTTGACCCGGCGAAACAAGGCGTTATCCAGGGGATGCCAAAGGACAAAAGCGTATCAGTATCGGTGTGATGGGGTTTGTGGCGTGGCGGCAAAGCTTGAAATCGAACGGAAATTCCTGGTGGCCGATCCCGGCATTGTTGCCGGCCTGGGCGGCCGGCAATTGCTGCAAGGCTATTTCGGCGCCATCGGCGCGTTCCATCTGCGCATCCGGCTGGCAGCCCAGGCCGGGCAGGAACAAGCCTGGGTGACAGTGAAAAGCGACGCCCCCGGCATCGCGCGCCAGGAATATGAAACTGAGATTCCACCCGCCCTGGCGCGCCGCCTGCTGGCCGGCTGCCCGAGCCGGCACAAGATTGAAAAAACCCGCTACCGGCTGCGCGCCGAACAGGGCCATGCCGGGCTGTTCTGGGAGATCGACCAGTTCCACGGCGACCATGCCGGCCTGTGGTTGGCCGAGATTGAACTGGACCGCGCCGACCGCCCGCTTGACCTGCCGCCCTGGCTCGGCGCCGAAGTGACCAACGATCCGGCCTATCGCAATGCCGCCCTGGCTGCCGCCCCGGCCGGCCCGGCAGCGGTGGATGCCGAATTGCAAACCTATATCGACGCCCTGCTGAAATGAGTATAACCGGCGCATGACGCATCTGACCGAGCAGACACAGGCCAGACAGGAAGAACGGCGCGACCGGCTGGCAGCGCAATTACGCGCCAATTTGGCGCGCCGCAAGCAGCAGGGCCGCAGCCGCGAAGCCCAGCAGCCGGCGCAGGATGTGGCCCAGGATGCCAGGGAGGAAACCCGCTGATGACGGTGATGAGCGATATCTGGATCCGCGACATGGCGCGCCGGCACAACATGATCGAGCCGTTTGTGGAGGCGCAGAAGCGCGAAGGCACCATCTCCTACGGCCTGTCCTCCTATGGCTACGATGCCCGCGTGGCGCGCGAATTCAAGATTTTCACCAATGTCGACAGCGCCGTGGTCGATCCCAAACAATTCTCGCCGGCTTCCTTTGTGGATCGCGACACCGATGTTTGTGTCATCCCGCCGAATTCCTTCGCCCTGGCGCGCACGGTGGAATATTTCCGCATCCCGCGCGATGTGCTGGTGATCTGCCTCGGCAAGAGCACCTATGCGCGCTGCGGCATCATCGTCAATGTCACGCCGCTGGAGCCGGAATGGGAAGGCCATGTGACGCTGGAATTCTCCAACACCACACCGCTGCCGGCCAAAATCTACGCCAATGAAGGCGCCTGCCAGTTCCTGTTCCTCAAAGGCGATCAGCCCTGCGAAACCAGCTATGCCGATCGCGCCGGCAAATATATGGGCCAGCGCGGCGTGACTTTGCCCAAGCTCTGAATGGCGAAAATCCATCTGTAAATAGACGTATATGGTGTATCATGGCCCTAAACCGCCCCCATAGGGCGGGATCGGGGGCGCCATGGATGCCGCGTTGCAGGACAGCATCACCCATCTGCTGCTGGAGCATGAAATCGGCGGCGATGCCGAGCTGCCCTATCGGCTCAGTTTTGCCGCCAAGGGCCAGAGTGGCGCGTCGTTTGGCGCCACCCAGGGCGATCTCAACACCAATGCTGCCTGCAAGCCGGTTTTCCGCAAAATTCTGGGCCAGCGTGGCGATGTCACCGGTTTCAGTGCGGCGCGGCAAGCTGCTGTATTCGCGGCCCTGATCGGCAAGCCCAATCCGCGTGATCCGTTCCAGGATGGCGGCGCCACGATCCGGGCCATCAACCAGGCGCTCGGCCATGCCCAGTCGCGGCCGCAGATCAATGCCATGGACCAGGCCCAGCTGGCCGAGGTCTGCGCCATGGTGGATGGCGCGACAGCGGCGGCGGCCGAGGCCGGGCATGCGCTGTCGCCGGCAGGCCAGGTGGCGCTGGCGCTGTATTGCAATCAGTTCGGCGCCCCCACCACCGTCAAGGCCTGGCTGCGCGGCGAGCCGGTGACGCTGGACGGCCAGCCGGTACCGCCGGCGCCAGCCGGCCAGGTGGGGCTGGAAAGCCTGCTCGATTATATCGGCCGCACCAAATACTACCGGGCGAACCCGAAGAATTTTCAGCGTTTCTGCGCCATTACGCGCAGCTTTGCCGCAAATCTGCCGGAATCCCCGGCGATACCCGGGCCTGCCGGCCCCCCAGTCGGAGTCTGATGCCGGGAAGCATGGCAAAGCCGGGGGGGATGCGGTAAAACCGCCTTAAATCCTCCATTCTCTGTGTCGTGCCGGGCATCGTTTCCGGGCGGCCTCCCGGGTAGTTTTTCCATGGATCGTATTCGGTTGCGCGGCGGCAAGCCGCTTTTCGGCACCATCGCCATTGGCGGCGCCAAGAATGCGGCTTTGCCGCTGATGGCAGCCAGCCTGCTCACCACGGAAACCCTGTCACTGTCCAATGTGCCGCATCTGGCCGATATCGCCACCATGGCGCATCTGCTGCAACAGCATGGTGTGGATGTGGCGATGGATGGCGGCCCGGGCTATGCAGACCGCGGTACCGCCGAGGGCCGCACCATCCATCTCACCGCCGGCCATATCGCCTCAACGCTGGCGCCCTATGATCTGGTGCGCAAGATGCGCGCCTCGGTGCTGGTGCTGGGGCCGCTGCTGGCGCGCTGCGGCGAGGCCGAAGTGAGCCTGCCCGGCGGCTGCGCCATCGGCACCCGGCCGGTGGACCTGCATATCGCCGCTTTGCGCGAGATGGGTGCCGAAATCGATATTGCCAATGGTTATATCAAGGCCCGCGCGCCCAAGGGGCTGAAGGGCGCCGTGGTGCGTTTCCCGATGGTATCGGTGGGCGCCACCGAGAATATCCTGATGGCGGCCTGCCTGGCCGAGGGTATCACGGTGCTGGAAAATGCCGCCCGCGAGCCGGAAATCGGCGACCTGGCACGCTGCCTGGTGGCGATGGGCGCCGAGATTGACGGCATCGACACGGAACGCCTGGTGGTGCAGGGCCAGACCTCGCTGCACGGCGCCCGCCATGCCATTCTGCCGGATCGCATCGAAACCGGCACCTATGCCGCTGCGGTGGCGATCACCGGCGGCGAAGTGGAACTGGTCGGCGCCAAGCCCTCGCTGACCGAGGCGGTGAATGACAAGCTGGTGGAAGCCGGCTGCCAGATCACGCCGACGGCGCGCGGCATGCTGGTGAAGCGTAATGGCAGCCGGCTGCGCGGCGTGGATTTCCTCACCCAGCCTTATCCCGGTTTCCCCACCGACATGCAGGCCCAGGTGATGTCGATCATGGCGGTGGCCGATGGCGCCGCGATGATCACCGAGACGATCTTTGAAAACCGCTTCATGCATGTGCCGGAACTGACCCGCATGGGCGCCAATATTGTGGTGCATGGCTCGTCGGCGCTGGTACGCGGCGTTGGCCAGCTGACCGGTGCGCCGGTGATGGCCACCGATCTGCGCGCCTCGGTGTCGCTGGTGCTGGCTGGCCTGGCGGCACAGGGCGAAACCGTGGTCAACCGCGTTTACCACCTGGATCGCGGCTATGAGCGGCTGGAAGACAAACTGGCCGCCTGCGGCGCCGATATCGAGCGGCTCAAGGGATGAAGGCCAAACTTGCGCCGCTGCGCCTGCGCGCCGAGGATGCCGAGGATATCACGGTATTATCGGCCTGTTTGCAGGATGCCACGCTGAGCCTGGCCGATATCGCCTGGCAGCCGCGCCAGCGCCGCTTTACCCTGCTGCTGCGGCGGTTCCGCTGGGAGGATGAAGCCCAGGAAACCCTGCGCGGCCTGCGCAAACTGGGCGCCAAGCCGCATTTCCGCAGCCAGGCCGGCTTGCATTTTGATGGCGTGCTGCGGGTGCAGCGGCTGAATCTGGATCAGCGCAACAGCGCCCAGATGCTGGAATTGCTGTCGGTGCTGGCCGAGCCGGCCCAGCCGGCAGCCGCCGCCGATGACCCGGCCGCCAGCCTGACGCTGATTTTCGCCGGGGGTGGCGCGATCCGCCTGGATGTGGAATGCATTGCCGCCGAATTGCAGGATATCGGCTTGCCCTACCCGGTGCGCCGGGTTCCGAAACACCGTACCGACGACGCAGCAGAGTCATGACCCCGCCAAACGATGCCATCCTCGTCATGGCCCTGCCCAAGGGCCGCATCCTCAAGGAAGTGCTGCCGCTGCTGAAGCGCGCCGGCATCATCCCGGAGGCCGAATTTCACGACGATAATTCGCGCAAGCTGCGTTTTGCCACCAACCATCCGGGGCTGGAACTGATCCGGGTGCGCAGCTTCGATGTCGCCACCTTTGTTGCCTTCGGCGCCGCCCAGCTTGGCGTGGCCGGCAATGATGTGCTGATGGAATTCGACTATCCCGAAATCTACGCGCCGCTTGATCTGGGCATTGGGCATTGCCGGCTCAGTGTGGCCGAGCCGGCGGAATTGAGCCAGGCCGACGATCCGCGGCGCTGGAGCCATGTGCGCGTGGCGACGAAATACCCGCATGTGACACATGATTATTTCGCCAAGCGCGGCGTGCAGGCGGAATGTATCAAGCTGAACGGCGCCATGGAATTGGCGCCCACGCTTGGCCTGTGCCGGCGCATCGTGGACCTGGTTTCCACCGGCGCCACCTTGCAGGCCAATGGTCTGGTCGAGGTTGAAGTGATTGCCCAGGTCACCTCGCGCCTGGTGGTGAACCGGGCGGCGCTGAAAACCCGGCCCATCGAAGTGGGCGGCTGGATCGAGCGTATCCGCGAGGTGGTCGATGCCGGTTGAACTGAATTACAGCGATGCGGATTTTGCCGCGCGCTTCAATGCCCTGGTGATGGCCAAGCGCGATGCCGAAGCCGATGTCGGCGCCATTGCCGCCGGCATCATCGCCGATGTGCGCAAACGCGGCGACGTGGCTTTGCATGAACTGAACGCCAAGTTCGACAAGGTGGATTCTGCCCGGCTTGGCTTGCGCATCTCGGCCGCCGAGATTGATGCCGCCGCCGCGCAGGTGGCGCCGGATACCCTGGCGGCGCTGGAAACCGCTGCGGCGCGCATTCGTGCCTTCCATGCTCGCCAGATGCCGGCGGATGATTTTTTCACCGACGATCAGGGCGTCAAGCTCGGCCATCGCTGGACCGCGCTGGATGCCGTCGGCCTCTATGTGCCGGGCGGCAAGGCGGCCTATCCCTCCTCGGTGCTGATGAACGCTTTGCCCGCCGTGGTGGCCGGCGTGCGCCGCATCGTGGTCTGCGTCCCCACCCCGGGCGGCGAACTTAATCCGCTGGTGATGGCGGCGCTCAAACTGTGCGGCATCACGGAAGCCTATCGCCTGGGCGGTGCCCAGGCCGTGGCGGCTTTGGCCTATGGCACCGAAAGCATTGCGCCGGTGGACAAGATCACCGGCCCGGGCAATGCCTATGTGGCGGCGGCCAAGCGCCAGGTCTTTGGCCAGGTCGGCATCGACAATCCGGCCGGCCCGTCGGAAATCCTGGTGGTGGCCGATAATGCCAACGATCCGGCCTGGATCGCCGCCGATCTGCTGAGCCAGGCCGAGCATGACGAAGTGGCGCAATCGGTGCTGATCACCGACGATGCCGATTTTGCCGCCCGGGTGCGCCAGGCGGTGGCCGATCAGCTGGCCCATATGCCGCGCGGCAATATCGCCGCCGCTTCCTGGGCCAATTTCGGCGCCATCATCACCGTGCCAAGCCTGGCCGAAGCCCCGGCGCTGATTGATCGCATCGCGCCCGAGCATCTGGAACTGGCCGTGGCGGCGCCGCATGACCTGGCACGTGCCGTGCGCCATGCCGGCGCCATCTTCCTGGGCCGCCACACCCCGGAAGCCATCGGCGATTATGTTGCCGGGCCGAACCATGTGCTGCCCACTGCCGGCGCGGCGCGCTTCGCCTCGGGCCTCAATCTGCTTGATTTCATGAAGCGTACCACCTTGGTCGAATGCGACGCAGCCTCGCTGGCCCGCATCGGCCCGGCCGCGGCCAAACTGGCGGCGGCCGAGGGCTTGCATGCGCATGGCCTTTCCGTGACGATCAGATTGCCGTAATTGGCAGGCTGCCGCACCGGCAGGCTGCGCAGCCCCTTCGGTGAGCGATGACCCAGAAGCCCTTGCCCGCCAATCACCGCCTTGTCGATGTGCAGCTCGACGAGCGCAGTCTGGTGCGCCGCAGCCCCGATGTGGAGCATGAGCGCAAGGTGGCGATCTTTGATCTGCTGGAACAGAATCTGTTCTCGCCGATCGGCGCGCATGAACAGCAGGGCCCGTTTGCGCTATTCCTCGGCATTGAGGAAAACCGTCTGGTGTTTGATATCCGCGATGGCGACACCCAGCCGCTGGGCAAGATCATCCTGGCCCTGTCGCCGTTCCGCCGCATCGTGAAGGATTATTTTGAGATCTGCGAAAGTTATTTCGCCGCGATCCGCACCGCCACGCCATCCAAGATCGAAACCATCGATATGGCGCGGCGCGGTGTGCATAACGAAGGTTCAACCCTGCTGATGGAGCGGCTCAAGGGCAAGATCGAAACCGATTTTGATACCGCCCGCCGGCTCTTCACCCTGATCTGCGTATTGCATATCCGGGGCTGAGGCGGTGGGTGCCCTGCCTGGCAGCGTGCTGTTCTGTTGCACCATGAACAGCATCCGCTCCCCGATGGCCGAAGCCATCCTGAAAAGCCTGTATCCGCGCCAGGTGTTTGTTGATTCCGTTGGCCTGCGCAAGGGCGAACGTGACCCGCTGGCCGCCGAGGTGCTGGACGAGATCGGCCTGGATATCACCAAGCATCGGCCAAAAAGTTTTGACGATCTGGAGGATTCTTCCTTCGATCTGATCATCACCCTGTCGCCGGAAGCGCATCACCGGGCGTTGGAAATGACCCGCACCATGGCCTGCGACGTGGAATTCTGGAACACCTTCGACCCCTCGATGATCGAAGGCAGCCGGGAACAGAAGCTGCAAGCCTATCGTGATGTGCGCGATACGTTGCAGCGCCGCATCCGCGAACGTTTTCCGCGTTTCGGCACGCAAGGCGGCTGAAGCCTGGGGTGCGGAGAAAGCCACAGGCTTTCCATATTGCCGCCATCTTTGGCTAATATCCCTGCCGGGTAACGAAGGAGATCAATCATCATGCGCCTTGCCGCCATTCCGTTTGCCCTGCTGCTTGCCGCCGGCCCGCTTGTGGCCCAGGCCCAGCCGGCGCCAAATCACGCCATGCATGGCGCCCATCATGGCTATGAAAATCGCGCCACCATTCTTTCCTTGAGCGAAACCGCCGAGCGTGAGGTGACGCCCGATCTGCTGCGCGCCCGTTTTGCCGTCGAAGCCAGCGCCGACAGCCCGGCCAAGGCGCAAGGTCAGGTCAATGCCGCGCTGGAAAAGGCCGTGGCCAAGCTGAAGGCTGCCGGGCTGGCTGTTGCCACCGGCGGCTACAATACCTGGGAAGACCAGCCGCGCGGCAATGATGGCAAACCCACAGGTCCGGCCCGCTGGCGTGCCAATGCGCAGCTTACCGTCAGTTCCAAGGACAGCAGCAAACTGCTGGAAGCCGCCGGCAGCCTGCAACAGGATGGCCTGCTGATGCAGGGCCTGGGCTTTGAAGTGTCGCGTGAATTGCGCCGCAGCCTGGAAGACGAACTCACCAAGGAAGCCCTGGCGCGGCTGAAAATCCGCGCCGAGCTGGCCGCCACGGCGCTCGGCCAGAGTTTTGATGGCTGGCAGCAGGTGCGGGTCGGCAGTGGCCCGATGCCGCAGCCGCGCATGATGCAGATGGCGATGTCGGCCAAAGTGGCGATGGCCGCCCCGGTGGCCGAACCCGGCAGCCAGACCATTTCGCTCAGTGTTGATGGCGATGCGCGGTTGAAATAGGGCGCGGTCGGCATTGGCGGTGGCATAAGAAAGATGGATAATCCTGGTCTCTAAGATCAGGATTATCTATGGATAGCCGGCAGCTAAAGGTCTTTCTCATTCTCGCCGAGGAAGGCTCGGTCACCCGCGCCGCTGCGCGGCTCGGGCGCAGCCAGCCGGCGGTATCGGCGATGCTCAAGGCGTTGGAAGACCAGCTTGGCCAGACACTGTTCCTGCGCCGCCAGGGCGGCCTGGCGCTGAGCACGGCCGGGCGCGACCTGCTGCCGCATGCCGAAGCAGTGCTGCGCGCCGTGGCGGCGGCCAGCCTGGCTGTGCAGCCCGATGCTGCGGCCAAGCCCGTGCTGCGGCTTGGCCTGCTGCCCAGCCTGCATGCGGCCAGGCTGCCGCCCTTCCTGGCCCGATTGCGCCGCGACCTGCCCGGGCTGGCGCTGTTATGCCGCGAGGAAAGCCCCGAACGCCTTGCCCGGCTGCTGAGCCAGGGCCGGCTGGAGGCGGCGCTGAATGTGGTCGGCCCGGCCGAGATTGCCGCCGTGCCGCCGGGCGCCCGGCTTTTGCCATTGCCGCCGGAGCCTTATGTGGCGCTGGTGGGGCGGGAGCATGTATTTGCCGGGCGCCGCCGGCTGGCGCTGGCCGATCTGCATGGTCAGGATTTTGTGCTGCGCCGGCAGTGTGAACTGGCCGCCATGGCCGGGCGCAGGCTGGCAGCCGCCAAGCTGGCGGTGCGCGTGGTGGCTCAGGTGCGGCGCGATGAGGCGGCTCTCGCTTTGGTTGCAGGCGGACTGGGCCTCACCCTGGCACCCCAGCTGCTTGCAGTGCAGCATCCGGGCTTGCTGGTTTTGCCGGTACAGGGCCTGGATTTGCAGCGCCAATTGGGGCTGGTCACCGCCCCGGATGTCGATCCGGCGGTGGCGGCAAAGCTGGCCGCAGCCATGGCGGCATTTTTTTCGCTATAAAAATCTGGGTTGTGTGTCAGGATAGCCTATAATGCGGGCCAAGCCAGAGCGAACTATAAAGAGGCCGCCGTGATCACAGCGCCGCTTCCGCCGAACGAGGCTGCCCGTCTGGCCGCTCTGCATGATTATGGCGTGCTCGACACACCCGAGGATGCCCGTTTCGACCGTATCGCCGCCTTGGCTGCGCGCATGCTGGGCATGCCGATTGCCCTGGTCAGCCTGGTGGATGCCGAGCGGCAATGGTTCAAGGCGCATTATGGCTTGGCCGTGCGCGAATCGCCGCGCGATGCGTCTTTCTGCTCGCATGCCATTGCCGATGGTGCCTTCCTGGAAGTGCCGGATGCCACGGCGGATACCCGTTTTGCCGATAATCCGCTGGTGCTGGGTGATCCGCAAATCCGCTTTTATGCCGGCGCGACTTTGCTCGATCCGCAGGGTTATGCGCTGGGCACACTTTGTGTCATCGACCGCCAGCCGCGGGTTTTGAGTGACACTGAACGCGCCGTGCTGCAAGACTTGGCGGCTTTGGCGCTGGATGCGCTGCTGCTCGACCGCGCCCGCCACGAAGCCGAGCAGGCGCGCCGCGAAGCCGAATATGCCAATCGCGCCAAGACCAACTTCCTCGCCTTCATGAGCCATGAATTACGCACACCGCTGAATGCCGTGATCGGCTTTGGCGAATTGCTCAGCGCCGAAAGTTTTGGCCCGCTCGGCTCGGAACGGTACAAACATTATGCCGGCATGATTGTGGAGGGTGGCCGGCATCTGCTGGAAGTGATTAACGCCATTCTGGATATGAGCCGCATCGAGGCCGGCCATTTCAAGATCGAGCGCCAGCCTTTGTCGCTGGCCGAAGAAGTGGCGGCAGTGCTGGCGCTGGTACGGGTGCAGGCCGATAGCGCTGGCGTGGCGCTGGAGGCGGCGCCGGACCTGGCGGCATTGGGCGAGGTGCAGGGCGACCGCGCCGCTCTGCGCCAGGTGTTGCTCAATCTGGTCGGCAATGCGCTGAAATTCACCCCGTCGGGCGGCAAGGTGCAGGTCAGCGGTGCTGCCGAGGCCGGCATGATCAGGCTTTGTATTGCCGATACCGGCGCCGGCATCGCGCCCGAAGATCTGCGCCGGCTGGGCGAGCCGTTCTATCAGAGCGGCCCGGTGCTGGCGCGCCGTGCCGAGGGCAGCGGCCTGGGCCTGGCGATTTCCAAGCGCCTGATGGCATTGCATGGCGGCAAGCTGGAGATCGAAAGTGTCCTTGGCGAAGGCACCAAAGTCAGCATCAGCCTGCCGCAGGGCTGAGCCATCTTGCCGGCACGGCTTGATTTTCCGGGGCTTTGGACGCATGTTCTGGCCCGTTCGCGCTGCGCCGGCCTTATTTGCCGGCATCCGTCCCTGGGCGCGCAACGGATTTCGGATCGAAAAGAGGGCTGATGGCCAAGGAAGAATTGCTGGAATTCCCCGGCGTTGTGTTGGAATTGCTGCCCAATGCGATGTTTCGGGTGAAGCTTGAAAATGACCACGAATTGCTCGCCCAGGTGTCGGGCAAGATGCGCAAGAACCGCATCCGTGTGCTGGCTGGCGACAAGGTTATGGTGGAAATGACCCCCTACGACCTGTCCAAGGGCCGCATCACCTTCCGCTTCAAGTAAAATCTGATGCCGCCGCTGCTGCTGGCCTCGGCTTCGCCCAGGCGGCTGGCGCTGCTGCGGCAGATCGGCGTGGTGCCGGCCCTGGTATTGCCGGCCGAACTCGATGAAACCCCGCTGGCGGGGGAAATCCCGCGCCTGCTGGCGCGCCGGCTGGCCGCTGCCAAGGCCCAGGCCGTGGCCGCAACACACCCCGATCATCTGGTGCTGGCCGCCGATACCGTGGTCGGGCTTGGCCGTCGTATCCTGCCCAAAGCCGAAACCGGCGCCGAGGTGGCCGCCTGCCTGGAATTACTTTCCGGCCGCCGCCACCGCGTGCTGACCGGTTTGTGCCTGATCCATGGCGCCAGCGGCCGCCAGGCTTTGCGCGTGGTGCAGACCGCGGTGCAGTTCAAGCGCCTGTCGGCGGCCGAGATAGCCGGCTATGTCGCCGCCGGCGAAGGCATCGGCAAGGCCGGCGGCTATGCCATCCAGGGCCGCGCCGACCAGTTTGTCAGCCAGTTGCAGGGCAGTTATTCCAACGTGGTCGGCTTGCCGTTGCAGGATACCGCCGGGCTGCTTGCCGGTTTCGGCTATTCCTTGTGGGCGCAGCCGGTTATATAGGATCGGCATGGCGAATGAATTGCTGATCGATGTTGGCCTGACCGAAACCCGCGTGGCGCTGGTCGAGGAAGACCGGCTGGTGCATCTCGACCTGGAACGGCCCGACCGCGATTCCGCGCTCGGGGCAATTTTCCTCGGTCGCGTGCGGCTGATCGAGCCAGGCTTGCAGGCCGCCTATATCGATATCGGCCTGGCGCGTGACGGTTTCCTCAATGCCACCGATCTGGCACCGGATCATGACGGCGAGCCGGCGCGGCCGATTGAGCAGCGCCTGGCCGAGGGCGATGCCCTGCTGGTGCAGGTGATCCGCGATCCGGTCGGCGAGAAGGGCGTCAAGCTCACCGCGCGGCCCAGCCTGCCGGGCCGTTTCCTGTCGCTGACCCCGTTTGACGACCGGGTGCGGGTGTCGCGCCGCATCATCGAGGATGCCGAGCGTATGCGGCTGGCCGCCGTGATGCAGAGCCTGCTGGCTTTGGGTGACAAGACCCCGGTGCAGGTCAGCACCCGCATGCAGCGCCGCATGGGCGAGCGCCGGGTTGGCCAGGCGCCGCTATCGATGCTGGCATCCGGCCTGGCCGAGCGGCGCCAGGATGACAAGCGCAAGCCGATGGGCTGCCTGGTGGATAGCGCCGCCGAAAAGGCCGAACAGGAGGCGCTGGCGGCCGATTTGCAGCGGCTGCGGGCGCGCTGGATCGCCATCGAGGAGCGCCGCAGCAAGGCGCAGGCCCAGGGTCAGGCCCCGGCTGAATTGTGGCGTGAGATGGGTCCGGTGGGCCGCGCCCTGCGCAACCATGTCGGCGCTAGGCTGGATACCATCCGGGTGAATGACGCGCGCGGTTTTGCCGAGGCCCGGGCCTGGCTGTTTGAACATGCGCCGGAACTGGTCGGCAAGCTGGAACGCTATGACGATCCCGGCCCGCTGTTTGAATTGTTCGAGATCGAAAGCGATATCGACAGTGCCTTGTCGCGCCGGGTGGTGCTGCCCTCGGGTGGCGCGCTGCTGTTTGGCGAGACCGATGCGCTGACCGCGATTGACGTGGATATGGCCAAGGCGGCGCGGCGCGGCAATGATTTTGACGAACTGGCCTTGCGTATCAATCTGGAAGCGGCCGAGGAAATTGCACGCCAGCTAAGGCTGCGCGGCATCGGCGGCATCGTGGTGATCGATTTCCTGCATATGGCCTCGTCGGCCTTCCGCGCCCAGGCGGTGAATGCGCTGCGGCGCGCTTTGGCGCGCGATCCGGCGCCGGTGAAGGTGCTGGGCATGTCGGCGCTCGGCCTGGTCGAGATGACGCGCAAGCGCATCGGCGAGCCGCTTTCGGCCCGCCTGTTTGAAGCCTGCCCGACCTGCGATGGCGATGGCCGCATCCCATCGCTGCCGGCGGTGCAGGCCGAACTGATCCGCCGCGCCGTGCAGGAAGCCGCCGCAAGCCCGCGCGGCAGCCGGTTTGAGATCCGCTGCGCCCCCGATGTTGCGGCGCTGTTTGACAGCGCCTTGCTCGGGCAGTTGCAGCACCGCATCGGCGCCCAGATTGCGGTGCGGCCGGAAAGTGGCCGCCGGCGCGAAGTGTTTGATATCGACCGGGTGGCCTGAAATGCCCAATACGCCGAGATGACTGAGCGACGCTGCCCGATCTGCGCCAAAGTGATCACCGCCGAAGCCCCGGCGCAATCGGCGCCTTTTTGCTCGCCGCGCTGCAAGGATGTGGATTTACACCGCTGGTTGTCCGGTGGTTACGCGATTCCGGCGGTGGAGCAGGATGATCCCGATGCGGAAGACTTCGCACGCGACCCTACATTGCATTAAGTGTTTGAAAACCTTACCGGTAAACTGTTGCTTTTTTGCACCAGAGGCGGCAAAAAGGATAAAGACGCGGGGTGAAATCCGCCACAGCCTATCCTGGTGTGGCGAATGGTCTTGCCTCGTCCCGCCGAATGCCGGATAACTCCAGGCTAGAGAGCAGTAAGAGGTCGTAAGACACATGCGCGCAGCCCCAACTTTGGACCGGATGAAGAAGTTCGTCCTGGTCAGCGTTTGTTCAATCGGCCTGCTCGCGGGCTGCGCTTCCGGTTCGGCGGAAGGCCCTGCCACGTCTGCCGCGCCGGTTGATACCGTCAACGACCCGCTGGAGCCGATCAACCGCGCCGTGCTGGAATTCAACAAGGTTGTTGATCATTTCCTGCTCAAGCCGGCTTTGCTGACCTATCAGCTGGTGCCGCCGCCGATCCGCGATGGCGTGCATAATGCGCTGCTCAATCTGAAGGCGCCGGTGATTTTCGCCAATGATCTGCTTCAGGGCGAAACCGGCCGCGCCGGCAATACGGCGGCGCGCTTTGCGATCAATTCCACGGTTGGCCTGCTCGGCATCTGGGATCCGGCCGATATCTGGTTCGGCATTCCCGGCCATACCGAGGATTTTGGCCAGACCATGGCGACCTGGGGTGCCGGCGAAGGCCCGTTCCTGATGTTGCCGCTGCTTGGCCCGTCCAATCCGCGTGACCTGCTCGGCCTGGCGGTGGATTCCGCCGCCGATCCGTTCAACTGGTATGCCCGCAATATCGATGAAGACACCTTCATCTATGTGCGCCAGGGCCTTACCGTGCTGGATACGCGCGACGAGTTGGGCGGTTCGCTGGATGCGCTGGAGCGCACCTCGCTCGATTTTTATGCCAGCCTGCGCACCATCTACCGCCAGCGCCGCGCCGACGAAATCAAGAACCGCCCGACCTCGCAGAAGCCGACCGCGCCCAGCGTCAGCATGGCTGCCAAGCCGGATGATGCGGTGGAAACCAAGCCGGCCCAGGCCAAGTAGGCAGGCGCAAGCTGCGGGCGACCGTAACGATAGAACAAGGCGTCCATTGCGGTGGGCGCCTTTTTTCTGGCCTGAAATTTTTTTGCCATGATGCGAGGCTGGCATGAGCGAAGCCAGCCTGCGGCTCGACAAATGGCTGCATTTTGCCCGCTTCTGCAAGACCCGCGCCCTGGCGCAGCAGATGATCCAGAAAAGCCGCATCCGCATCAATGGCCGCGTGGTTGACAAGCCGCATGCGCTGGTGCGGGTGGGTGATGTGCTGACCCTGCCGTTGCGCAGCGGGGTGCGGGTGCTGCGGCTGCTCAGCCTGCCCGAGCGGCGCGGCCCGGCGCCCGAGGCCCAGGCCGGCTATGCCGAGGTCTTGCCTGGCGGCCTAGCCGCGCCAGATGGAGGCGGCATGGATTAGGGTCCGGACCCGTTATTAGTGGGTCCGTGACGGCGTGATTTTCTTGCCTGGCCAGGAGGCAAGCCGAAAGCGATGTGGGACATCGGTGAGGCTTGTCGACGCCGCCAGGCAAGAAAAGCACACCGCCCCGCAGGGGTTGGCCCAGGCAGGCCGCCGGACGTTGTCGCAAATCTTGCCCGTAGCCCCACTACGCGCTGCGATTTGCTCCTAGCCGGCGGCCTGCCTGGACCAATCCCGGACCCATTAAGAACGGGTCCGGACCCTAGACTTGCTGCTGGTCCTGGCCATGGCGGGATTGACCGACCCGTACCACTATGCTACCGGATGCCCGCCCCCGCCGAGGATAAAGCCGCATGACCTATGTCGTCACCGAGAATTGCATCAAGTGCAAGTATATGGATTGCGTCGAAGTCTGCCCTGTCGACTGCTTTTATGTCGGCGAGAACATGCTGGTGATCAATCCCGACGAATGTATTGATTGCGGTGTCTGCGAGCCGGAATGCCCGGCCGAAGCGATCCTGCCGGATTCCGACGACAAGGCGGTGGCGTGGCTCGAACTGAACCGCGACTATTCGGCCAAATGGCCCAATATCACCAAGAAGGGTGAAGCGCCGGCCGATGCCGATGACTGGAAGGGCAAGCCGGGCAAACTGGCCCTGCTCGATCCCAATCCGGGCAAAGGCTAGTATCAAGATAGTTTCCCACTCATCAACACTACCAGAAATAGGCATTTACCGACAAAGCGGCCGTGATGGGTTCTGTCCATCGCCGTGCTGCTGTGGTATAATTGTAACCGGATAACAACGCTTTTCAGGGATTCTGCTGGAAAGTGCCGGGTTTCATTCTCCCGCTTACCCGTTTCCGGTCCCTGGGCGGCCGCCTGCTTTGGCCGCCTGCCGGGGCCGTTCGGGCAGCCAATCTGGCAACAGACTGGTCCGAACCGGGATGGCCGATCCGAGAATGAGGGGCTGGTTGTTGATGCGAGGTGGAGCTTGAAGAAAGCCAAGGACAAGAAGGCGGCAACGGCTGCGGCAGCCAAGAAGCCGGCCAAAAAAACTGCCCCGGTGAAGCCGGCGGCCAAAAAACCCGCTGCCGCTGCCAAGAAACCGGTTGCGAAGAAGCCGGCGGCACCCGCCAAACCCCCTGTCGCCAAGACATCAGCCGCCAAGCCGGGCATGGATAAATCGGCTTCTGCCAAATCGGCTGCTGCCAAGCCTGCCGCCAAGGCGCCAGCTTCAGCCAAATCCGCGCCGGGCAAGACCCCTGCAGCCAAGCCGGTTGCCAAGGTACCGGCCGTAGTGACAACAAAGCCGGCCACACCGCCCGCCGCCAAGAAGCCGGCTGAAGCGAAAGTGGCCAGCAGCAAGCCCGAGAACGCAAAACCCGAAGCCGTTAAGCCGGAAGCCAAAACCGAGAGCAAAGCCGCCGCCGCCAAGGCGCCGGTGCGCCCGCTCGCGGTTTCCGCCGCGCCGACACGGCCCTTGCCGCAGCCGATCAAGCCGGTGGATCACCGGCCTGCCGCGCAGAGCAAGATCGTTCAACCCAAAACTGTTCCAGCGAAGGTAAAAGTGGATTTTAGTGCCGGAGACCATGTTGTTTACCCCACCCATGGTGTGGGTAAGGTGTTACGCATTGAGCGCCAGTCGATTGCCGGCTTTGAGCTGGATTTGATGGTGGTGGAATTTGAACGCGACAAAATGACGGTGCGCATCCCGCTCACCAAGGTGCAGTCGGTTGGCATCCGCAAGCTCAGCACGCCGCTGAAAATGCGTACCGCGCTGGATACCTTGAAGGGACGCGCCCGCATCAAACGGGCGATGTGGAGCCGCCGCGCCCAGGAATACGAGGCCAAGATCAATTCCGGTGATCCGGTGCAGATCGCCGAAGTGGTGCGCGACCTGCATCGCAATGCCGGCCAGCCCGACCAGAGCTATTCCGAGCGCCAGATTTACGAAAGCGCGCTTGACCGCCTGGTGCGTGAACTGGCTGCGGTGGAGCGGATCGACGAGGATTCGGCGGCCAAGAAGCTGGACAAGTACCTCAAGGCGGCGTGACCGCGCTGTGAGCGACGCGCCCCGCATGGCCGGTGCGAGCGGGCTTACTGCACGTTCGCCGGGCGGGCCGGCGATGCTGGCCGGGCCGGCTGTTGGCTTCAGCGCTGTGTCAGGCGCCATACCGGGCGCCGAGGCCTTTGCCGTGCTGCGTGGCGCGCGCCGGGTATGGGCGATTGCGGCGATCCGTGCCGATATTGATCGGCTGCGTGAGGCACATCAGGAACTCGCCATCCGGCTGGTGCCGGGGGATCGCTTGGTCTATCTCGGCAACATGATCGGCTATGGCGAAGCCGCGCTTGCCACGCTCGACGAGCTGGTGATTTTCCGGCGCGATTTTCTCTGCCTGCCCGGCGCCATGCCGGAGGATATCGCCTATCTCAAAGGCGCGCAGGAGGAGATGTGGCGCAAACTGCTGCAAATCCAGTTTGCCGCTGGCCCGGCCGGGGTATTTGACTGGATGCGGCGCCACGGCCTGGATGCCACCTTGCGCGCCTATGGTGAAGACCCCGACAAGGTGCCTGGCCTGCTGCGCGAAGGCGCCAGCCGGATCAGCCGCTGGACCAACGGGCTGCGGGCCACGATCCGCCAGCATCCCGGGCATGACGAATTGTTTGCCGCCCAGCGCCGCGCTGCTTTCACCCAGGGCGGCGAATTGCTGTTTGTGCATGCTGGCATCGATCCGGCGCAGCCTCTACCGGCCCAGGGCGACCATCTCTGGTGGGGTTCGCCGGCTTTCCGCGCCCTGGCGGCGCCCTATGCCGGTTTCCGCCGCGTGGTGGCGGGCGCCAACCCGCAAGGTGAAGGGCCGCATCTGGGCGCCTTCACCGCCTGCCTGGATGGCGGTGCCGGTTTTGGCGGGCCACTGAATGTGGCCTGTTTCACTTTAGATGGTACTGTTGCGGAGAGTTTTGCTGTATAACCACACGCAATGAGCGAAGTGGGGGCGGAGCAGCAGGGGCAGAACCAAGTCCGCGAGGATTTGGCGGCAAATTTCATGGCCGGCCGGCATGCCGCGCTGAATGCCTATCTGGTGCAGCATGGCGCCCGTCTGGCCGCCTTGCATTGGCAGCCCGAGCCGGCCCAGATCCCGGATACCCCGCTGCGCTTTCTGCTGCAATACTGGCAGAGCCTGAAGCCGGCCGATGGCATCCCGCCGGCCAGCGCGATCTCGCCGCTGGAGATGCGCCCGGCCTTGGGCTACATCCTGCTGATTGACGTGCTGGAGCAGGGCTGGGATGGCCGCTTCCGGCTTTACGGCACCAAGGTGGCCGAGATGTATGGCTGCGACATGACCGGCCGGCTGCTCAGCGAGATTGATAACGGCAATTACATCTCGCTGTTTTTCCGCGCGTTATATCGGGCCGCCTGGCTCAGCCGGCGGCCGGTCTACAGCCATCACGAGCCGCCGCTGCGGGTTTCGGTGCGCGACTGGCGCCGCCTGGTGCTACCGCTGGGCAATGCCGAGGGCGAGGTCTGCCGTTTCCTGGTGGGCAATGTGCCGGGTGCCTGGCGCCCGCCGGCCAGCAATCCGCAAGGTTGACCAGCAATCCGCAAGGTTGATTCGCATCGGCGATGATCCACTCGGCGCCCGGCTGCGTAAATGCAGCATACAGCAGCGGGGATTGGATCATGCCACAGAACAGCGCCGGTTCCTTTTCGATTGCCGCGCCGCGCAGCAGCCAAGGCGGCGGCGAGGCGGCGGATCGCGCCTTTGTGCGACGGGCGATGAAACAGCCCTTGCTGACCCCCGAGCTGGAAATTGAACTGGCGCAGAAATGGCGCGAGACCCAGGACCAGACCGCCTTGCACCGCCTGGTGGCGCCGCATATGCGGCTGGTGATCTCGGCAGCGGTGCGGTTCCGGCATTACGGCCTGGCGCTGAATGATCTGATCCAGGAAGGGAATATCGGCCTGATGCAGGCGGCAGCGCGCTTTGAACCGTCGCGCGGTGTGCGCTTTTCCACCTATGCCACCTGGTGGATCAGGGCGGCAATCCAGGATTTTGTGCTGCGCAACTGGTCGATTGTGCGCACCGGCACCACGGCGGCGCATAAATCGCTGTTTTTCAATCTGCGCCGGCTGCGGGCGCGGATCGAAGGCGGCGGCCGCGAAAGCCTGAGCCCCGATGGGCGCAAGCGCCTGGCCACTGAAATGAAGGTCAGCGAGGCCGATGTGCTGCATATGGAAAGCCGGCTGGCGGCGGGCGACCGGTCACTCAACGCCCCGGTGGGCGAAGAGGCGGATACCGACTGGCAGGATTTGCTGGTGGATGACCGGCCCAATCCGGAACAGGCCACCAGCCAGCGCCATGACAGCAAACGCCGCGCCGCCTGGCTTGGTGCGGCTTTGCAAAGCCTGCCGGAGCGCGAACGCATCATTGTCAGCGCGCGCTTTCTCGGCGAGGGCGAAGTGACACTCGAACGGCTTGGGCTGCGGCTCGGCATCAGCAAGGAGCGGGTGCGCCAGTTGGAACACCAGGCGCTTGGCCGGCTGCGCCGCCGCCTGGCCGATATCCCGGATTTGCAGGTTTAGAGTCGGACTCTAGCTTTTGAACCAGGCCGGGTCGGCTTCGGCGGCCAAAGTGGCGATGGCCGGGCGGCGCATACGGTAGGGCAGCCAGGCCTGGCGTTCATCCTGCATATGGGTGATGTCGAGCCGGTGGTAAAATTCCCGCGTCGGATTCCAGTCCAACACGTTCAGGTCCACCCGCGGGCAGCCGCGCTGATGCGCAATCGCGGCCACCGCGGTGATCAACTGGCGGCCGATGCCATGGCCGCGCGCGCTTTCCAGCACAAACAGGTCTTCGATATAGATGCCGGCGCGGCCTTCCCAGGTTGAGTAATTGTGGAAATACAGCGCAAAGCCGACAGGCGCGCCGTCCAGTTCAGCGATCAAGGCCTCAAAGCGGCGCGGCTCCGAGAAGCCGTCGCGCAGCACATCGGCCTCGGTCAGTTTCACACTTTCCGGCGGCTCATGCTCATAGGCCGCCAGGGCCTGCACCAGCATGACAATGGCGCCGGCATCGGCGGCGGTGGCAGTGCGGATGATGCTGCGATACTCACGGATGCTCATGCGGCGGTCTTGCCTTTGCTGGGGAGGGCGGCGAGCAATGATTCGCCAAACAGACGGAATTCCTTAGCGCGTTGTGTGCCACGACGCCAGACCAGGCCGATCTGCCGCGATGGCGGCGCCTGGCTGCTGCCAACCGGGCGGGTGATCACATCGGTGCCGCGCAGGATGCCGGCGCTCAGCGCCAGTTCGGGCAGCAGGGTGACGCCCAGGCCGTTATCCACCATCTGCACCAGGGTATGCAGGCTGGTGGCACCCATACTTTCGCGGCCGCTTGCGCCGCGGCCCGGGCGCGGCAACTGGCAGGCATCCAGGGCATGGTCGCGCAGGCAATGGCCGTCTTCCAGCAGCAGCAAAGGCTCATGCTGCAAGGCCGGCAGCGCCACGGTTTCGGCGCCGGCCAAAGCATGGTCGCGCCGGCAGGCAAAGCGGAACACATCGTCAAACAGCGGCATGGTCTCCACCGCCCGGGCCTCAATCGGCAGGGCCAGCAGCAGCAGATCAAGTTTGCCGGCCTCAAGCTGCTGCACCAGCCGCTCGGTCAGGTCTTCACGCAGGTAAAGCTTCAGCTGCGGCCAGCGCCGCCTCAGGCCGCGCAGAACACGCGGCAGCAGGAACGGGCTGATGGTGGGGATCACCCCCAGATTCAGTGGCCCGGCCAGCGGCTCGGCGGCGGCGCGCGCCAGCAGCACCATTTCCTCGGCCTGGGCAAGCAATTCGCGGGCGCGGGCCGCCATCACCTGGCCCAGCGGGGTCAGCACCACCTTGCGCTTGGTGCGATCAACCAGGGCGGCATCCAGCTGGCTTTCCAGTTCCTGGATGCCGGCCGAGAGCGTGGATTGGGTGACAAAGCAGGTTTCCGCCGCCTTGGCGAAATGTTTCAGCTCGGACAAGGCCACCAGGTAACGCAGCTGTTTCAGGCTCGGCAGGTTTATCATCGAAATTTCCGATTAGTGTAACGAATTTAATCCGTTTGAACGATTAGATTAGCATCGCTACATTGCTGGTCAAGGGAGCGGCCCAACCGCTCTCCCACCGCCCCAGAATCAGGCCGGCATGCCACACAAAGCTTCGGCAGCCGGCACAACCAGGAGACTAAACATGCTTACCATTGGCGATAGCTTCCCCCAGTTCAACCTCAAGGCGGTTGTCTCGACCGACATCAAGAATGCCTTCACCGACATCAGCAACGCCAGCGATGCCGGCAAATGGAAGGTGGTGTTCTTCTGGCCGAAGGATTTCACCTTCGTCTGCCCGACCGAAATCGCCGCTTTCGGCAAGCTGAATGGTGATTTCAACGACCGCGACACCGTGGTTTACGGCGTCTCGACCGACAGCGAGTTTGTGCATCTGGCCTGGCGCCAGAATCACGCCGACCTGAAGGCGCTGCCATTCCCGATGCTGGCCGATATCAAGCGTGAACTGAGCCAGCAGCTTGGCATTCTGGACAAGAATGAAGGCGTCGCGCTGCGCGCCACCTTCATCGTTGATCCGGAGAATGTGATCCGCTTCGTGTCGGTGAACGACCTCTCGGTCGGCCGCAACCCGGCTGAAGTGCTGCGTGTGCTCGACGCGCTGCAAACCGACGAACTCTGCCCCTGCAATTGGCAGAAGGGCGAGGAAGTGCTGAAGCCGGCCGCCTAAGCGGTAGTCCCTCCCCGCCGCCCTATCGGTGGCGGGGAACCTCCCCTGGAGACAAAATCATGTCGATCGAAGACCTGAAGACCCGCCTGCCCGAGTATGCCAAGGACCTGAAGCTCAACCTGTCGAGCCTGGCCGCCGAACCGGGCCTGACCCAGCAGCAGCGCGCCGGCACTTTCATCGCCACCGCATTGGCGGCGCGTGAACCGAGCGTGATCCGCGCCATGCTGGCCGAATTCGGCCCGCAACTCAGCCCGGAAGCGTTGCAGGCTGCCAAAGCCGCCGCCGCGATCATGGGCATGAACAATATCTACTATCGCTTTGTGCACATGATGGGCGAGCAGAGCGGCTACAAGACCATGCCGGCCAAGCTGCGCATGAACGTGATCGGCAAGCCCGGCGTTGAGAAGGTGGATTTTGAGCTCTGGTCGCTCGCCGTCTCCGCCATCAATGGCTGCGGCATGTGCCTGGAAGCGCATGACCACGAATTGCGCAAGGCCGGCCTGGAGCCGGAGAAGATTCAGGCCGCTGTGCGCATCGCCGCCACCGTTCATGCTGTGGCGGTGACCCTGGAAGGCGAAGCCGCCAGCGCCGATCTGCCGGTGCAGGCCCAGGCCGCCGAGTAAGCGAATATCAACACCCCACGCGGCAACCACCTCCTGGTTGTTGGCTGCCGCGTCTAGGCCGCCGGCCATCCCCCATCCTGGCCGGCGGCCTTTTCGGTGTAGGTCCAATGTCTTGACCTTGCCGATAAAGCAGGCGTCAATGCGGCATGCGTATGTTGTCGCCCCCGCGCCGCCTATTGGCCCAGCCGGAATTTGATCTGGCGCTGTATGACAGGCCGGAACATGTCGCAGACTACTTGCTTAATCCACCTCTGGTGCAATTGACGCAGGAATGGGCCGCCCTGGCCGCGCAGGGCCGGCTGCCGGGTCGGGCGGATTTTCCGCCTGAGAAGCTGCGTTACATGCTGGGCAATCTGGTACTCACCGATATCGTAGAGGGCGAAGCCGCCGGGGCATTGCCGGCCGGGCTTAAGGCGAATATGCGCTATCGCCTGTTTGGCTCCAATTTTGTCTATCAGCGCGGCTATGACCTGACCGGCAAGCTGCTGACCGATCATCCCGACCCGGCCCTGGTGCAACAAGGCCTGGTGGCCTGCCAGGTGCTGATGCAGCGCCGCCTGCCCACCCTCGGCCGTATTGTCGGCCTGGATGCCGCCGGCAGCCCGGTGCTGACCGAATCGCTGTTATTGCCGCTGGCCGACGATGGTGTGACGGTGAACCGCGTGCTGGGTGGCCAGTTCAACCAGCCGATGGACGAGGCATTGCGGGCGCGGCGCGATCAGGCCCGGCTGCTGTATGGCGATCCCGATATTCTGCGCCTGCTGGTGCGCCATGCCGACCTGCGCCGGCTGCTGGCGGATTGGGAAAGCTGGCGCGGCAAACGCTGCATGCCGGCGCGCGCCGATTTCCAGCCGGAAGATTTACGCTATCTGCTCGGCAATCTGTTCCTGCTGGATGTGGTGCCGCAAGCCGATGGCCTGCCTCGGCTGCGCTATCGCCTGTTTGGCAGCGCTGTGGCGCGCTATCGCGGCTATGATCTGACCGGGCGTTTCCTGGATCAGCATCCGGATGCCAGTTTTGCCGCCGCCGCCAGCCAGGCTTATGCTCCGGTGCTGGCTGCCCGCCGCCCGCTCTGGGCTGATGTGAACGGCCGCAGCGCCGCCGGGCTGCTTTTCGGTTTCGAAGCCCTGGTGCTGCCGCTTTCCAGCGATGGCGAAAATGTCGATATGGTATTGGCGGCCCAGATTCTGCCATGAAGCAACAGGAGCGTGATGCTTGGCCCGTTTGATGTGATCCTGGAAGGCCAGCTTGCCGGCACACCCGCGCTGCTGGCGCCGCGTCTGCGCAGTAACGAATTGAGCCAGTTGCTGCGCGACTGGCAGGAGCATGTTCAGCGCCAGGGCTGGGCGATGCCGGCACCGGGCGATTTCACGCCGGAAAACCTGCGCTATCTGCTCGACCACATATTGTTGTTCGATGTGGTGCGTGATGCGACCGGCTTGCGTTTCCGCTACCGGCATTATGGCAGCCATTTCAGCTTCGCGCGCAATTTTGACCTGAGCGGGCAATTCATCGACGCCCACCCCAATCCGCATTTCGCCACATTAGCGCAGCGCACGCTGGAGCATGTCTGCGCCACCGGGCTGCCGGTATTGTCAGCCACCAAAATGCGGCAGCCGGATGGCGCGGAATATCATGTCGAAGCGTTGTCGCTGCCGCTGGCGCCGCCGGGCGGCGCTGGGGTGGACACGGTGCTGGTGGGCCAGTTTGATCACCTGCTTGGCAGCGAGCAGATGCCGTTTCGGGTCAATATCTCCGATCCGGCCTTGCTGCGGCATTGGGTTGAGGCACCGGCCTTGCGCCAGCTGCTGGAGCAATGGGATCAGCTTTGCACCACACGCGGCAGCCTGCCTGTGCGGGCGGATTTTCCGCCCGAGAATTTGCGCCCCTGGCTTGGCCGCGTCATCCTGCTGGAACGCCGGCCGAGCGATCCCGGCCTGCGCTATCGCCTGATCGGCAGCGGCGTGACCGAGGAGCGCGGCTATGACATTACCGGCCAGCCGGTGACCGACCACCCGGATGCGGAATATGGCCGGGTGATCCAGTGGTTCGGCCTGGCCGTGCTCAATCTCGGCCGGCCGGGCTGGTATTGTGGTCATGGCTTCACCCCTTATGGCACGTCGCTGTTTGTCGAGGGGCTGTGCCTGCCGTTGCAGGATGATTGTGTGCTGGCGGTGCAATTGCCGCGTAAACTTGAAAATTCAGTGCCGCCAGCCTAAATAAAACTGGCGCCGGGACGACCCGGCCGCTCCCCCAAATACCGATGGGACGGCCCATCACAGCGAACGAGCCTTCCCATGGCATGGATTCTCCTGTTCCTGGCTGGCCTGGCCGAAATCGGCTGGGCCGTTGGCCTGAAATACACCGCCGGCTTCACCCGGCTTATGCCCAGTCTGCTCACC
>NZ_JAGOLP010000080.1 GCF_017994015.1 Ferrovibrio sp.
CGGTGGCGCCGATCAAGATCAATGATGTGCTGTTCAAGGAAATGCTGATTCAGTGACACGGATCAGGGAACTGGAACCGGACAATGGCTGATACGGGCGAAGATGGCGGTGAATGGGGCGGCGGCGGCGGCGATGCCGGCGGCGGCTCCACGCGCATTCTCAACCAGGATGAAATCGACAGCCTGCTTGGCTTTGATGCCAGTGTAGAGGATGATGCCGACAAAGCCGGCATACGCGCCATTATCAATTCGGCGCTGGTTTCCTACGAACGTCTGCCGATGCTTGAGGTGGTGTTTGACCGCCTCGTGCGTCTGATGACCACTTCCTTGCGTAATTTCACCTCCGACAACGTCGAAGTTTCGCTCGACAACATCACCTCGATCCGCTTCGGCGATTATCTCAATTCGATTCCGCTGCCGGCCATCCTGAGCGTGTTCCGCGCCGTGGAATGGGATAATTACGGCCTGCTGACGGTCGATTCCTCGCTGATCTATTCCATCGTCGACGTGCTGCTGGGTGGCCGTCGCGGTACTGCCGCGATGCGCATCGAGGGCCGGCCCTACACCACTATTGAGCGCAACCTGGTCGAGCGCATGGTGAATGTGGTGCTCGACGACATGCGCGCCGCCTTCGAGCCGCTGGCGCCGGTGAATTTCTCCTACGATCGCATCGAGACCAACCCGCGTTTCGCCACCATCGCCCGGCCCGCCAACGCCGCCATTCTGGCCCGCCTACGCGTGGATATGGAAGATCGCGGCGGCCGGCTTGAACTGATGCTGCCCTACGCCACCCTGGAGCCGGTGCGCGAATTGCTGTTGCAGATGTTCATGGGCGAGAAATTCGGCCGTGACTCGATCTGGGAAAACCATTTGGCCACCGAGCTTTGGTCCACCGATGTGGAGATCGAAGCGGTGCTCGACGAGCAGGTGATGACGCTGGGCCAGGTGATGAACCTGGAAGTGGGCAAAACCATCATGTTCAACGCCGCGCCGGAATCGATCATCATGATGCGCTGCGGCGGCGTGCCGATGGTGGAAGGCCGCATGGGCCGCATGGGCAATAATATCGCCATCAAGGTTGATCGCGCATTGAAGCGGCAGATCATCGTGGAGGGCATCTGATGAACGTGATGCTGATTGTCGAGATTGTGGTGGTGGTGCTGTTGATCGGCACCTTCGGCATGTGCCTGGTGCTCAACCGGCGGCTTGGCAATCTGCGCGCCAACCAGGATGAGATGCGCCGGCTGATTGGTGAATTCGACAAGGCCCTGGCCAAGGCGCGCCATGGCGTGGCCGATTTGAAAGCCGTATCCGCCGCCGTGGATGGCGCGCATGAGGAACGTATGAAGCAGGCCAAGGCGATCCGTGAGGAACTTGGTTTCATGATCGACACTGCCGACCGCTTGGCCGACCGGCTGGCCGGCGAGGCCGCCAGCAACCGGCCGCTCAAGGCCGAGCAGGCCGCCCATGCCGAACGCGCCGTGCCGGCCCGCGCCGCCAATGTGGCCGCCGCCGCCGTGGCCGCCGCCGCTTCCGCCGGGATGCAATTCCCGCCCAAGCGCGCCGCCAATGCACCGCAATCGCCGGCTGCGGCCGGTGACACCGGCGCGGGGCGCTTCAAGGTTGAGCCGCGTTCCGAAGCCGAGCGTGAATTGCTCATGGCCTTGCGGCAGGCGCGCTGATCATGACCACTGATAATCCCAGCCATCGCCGCCCCGGTATTCCGCCCGCCGCTGCTGCCGCCTATGCGGCCATCGGCCGTTCAAAGCCGGCACAGGCCAAGCCGGCCGCGCAACCTGCGCCGCCGCTGGCAATGCCGGCGCAGGCCGCCCGCCGCAGCATCACCAGCCGGGTGCGGCTGCTGCCGCTGACCATTCTGGCCGTGGCCTTGCTGCTTGGCCTTAAGGTCGGGGCATTGTGGCAGGGCAGGGAGGCGCTGTTTGTCACCCCGGCCGTGGCCCAGGCGCCCGCACCTGCGGGCCAGACTCCGGCGCCGGCGAACCAGCCGGCCGCGCCATCCTCGGCGCAGAGCCGGGCGCAGGCCAATGCCCAGGCCGCCGCGCCGCCGGGCACGCCGCAGCCAGGCATGGCGCCGGCCGGCGCCAATTCCGGCCTGTCTGCGCTGGCGGATCGTGATCCCACCACCTTCACCCGCGCCGAGATCGAATTGCTGTCCAATCTGGCGCAGCGCCGCGAACAGCTTGAGCAGCGCGCGCGCGAGCTGGATTTGCGCGAAAGCCTGCTGGCGGCGGCGGAAAAGCGCATTGACGAGCGGATTGCCGAACTGAAGAAGCTGGAAGGCAGCATCAAGCAGATCGTGCAGAGCACCGACAAGCAGGAAGATGAGAACCTGCGTGGCCTGGTGAAAATCTACGAAACCATGAAGCCGGAAGAGGCCGCGCGCATCTTCGCGCAACTGGATAGCGGCGTGTTGCTGAATGTGATCGAGCGTATGAAGGAAGCCAAGGTGGCGGCGGTGATGGCCAAGATGGAGCCGGCCATGGCGCAGGATCTGACCGTGCGGATGGCGACGCGCAAACAATTGCCGGCCAATCTGAAGGCGGCGGCAGGCGGCCAGGCAGCTCCGGCTGCGGCCCGGCCTGCGACGCCGCAGGCGGCCAATCCGGCCGGGCAGAACCGGCCCGGTGGTTAACCTGCGGGTTGGCTTGTTAACTAATTCTTAGCAAATGGCGACTATCGTCTGGTTGAGGCCTTTTCCATCCATGGTAATATTGCACCAAACGTGGTAACAATATTTCCTGGTTAGCAGCTCAGAACGATGCTGCATCCGGAACCGGTGAGCACGCAGGAGGCGGGCGAACATGGCGTCGATAGAAATTCCATCTGCATCTAGCAGCGGCATCTCGCCGTATACGCTGTATCGTCGTCTGCAACAGACCGCCGAGCAGAATGCCAACACCACGCCCAGCACCGCCACCCAGGATGCGGTGAACAAGCAGTTGCTGGATGTGCGCAATTCCACCATCCGCATGCGCAACACCCAGGCCAAGGCCGATAACGCATTGGTGGTGTCTGACTCAGCCTATTTCCAGAATCGTGTTGCCGGTGCCACTTCGGTCAGTTCGCTGATCAATGACGATCGCGTGCTGCGCGTGATCGCCAATGCCAATGGCCTGGGCGAGCTTTTCACCTTCAACAAGCAGCGGCTCAAGGATGTGCTGCTGAGCGATCTGAGCAACCCCAATTCCGTGGCGCGCCAGGGCACCACCAAGGAACTGGAACTGGCCAAGAAGTTCAATCTCGGCGCCACTGGCGGCCTGGTTGATACCAATGGCAATACCGTGACCGTGGATGCCACCGGCAAGGTGCAGAATAACGGCAGTGGCACGCCACTGGAAGCTGGCTTGGTCAAGCTGAAGAATCTGGTGCTGAATGCCAGCGGCGCGGTGGCGCTCAATCCGGATGGTTCGGTTCTGCAAGTGGGCAAACTGGCAGAGAAGGTCGCCACCGACTTTTCCAAGGCCAAGACCAAGGCGCTGGAAAAGGAACTGACCCTGCCGGCCACCAGCGGCAGCAAGGCCTATGAATTCGACGGCCCGGAATTCCAGCGTTTCCGCGCCCGAACCGACATTCAGCGCGAAGAAGAATATTTCAAGGCCAACATCAAGACCATCAAGTCGGTGGATGACTTCTTCAACGACAAGCGCCTGTTGCGTTTTACGCTGGCGGCCTATGATCTTGAATCGGAAGTGACCAATACCGGCAAGATTCGCAAGATTCTGGAAAGCGATCTGACCGATCCCGACTCGCTGGCCAACCGCTTTGAGGATACCCGCTTCAAGCAGCTTGCCGCCGATTTGAACATGGGCGCGCTGAAGGAAGTGCTGCTGAAATCCGAAACCACAGTTAAAAACATCATCACCAAATACGAGCGGGTGAAATACGAGCAGTCGCTGGATGAGCAGGCGCCCGGTGTGCGTGCCGCCATCGAATTCAAGCGCCGCGCTGCGAACATCACCCAGACCGTGCAATTGCTGGGCGATTCCGTGCTGCGCGAAGTGATCACGGTGGCCAACAACATCCCGAAGGAACTGGCGATTCAGGAAGTGAGCAGCCAGGTCACGGCGCTGGAACGCAAGGTGGATGTGAAAAAATTCAAGGATTCGGCCGAGGTCGACAAGATGGTGATGCGCTATCTGACCAATAAATCGGCCGAAAGCACCGGCGGCAGCGGCAGTTATCTGCTGGGCCTGTTCGGCTGAACCGGCCGCCTGTGACCGCAACACCGCCGCCTGTTTCGCCTGCCGCGCCTGCCGGGATTCTGCATTTGCCGATTTTGGTGGTGGATGATCATCGCCCGATGCTGCGCCTGGTGGAAGCCCATCTACAGGTCATCGGCTTCACCGATATCGAGACCGAGCATGATCCTGCCGCCGCATTGGCCCGGCTGCGCCGACGGCGCTATGGCCTGATCCTGTCGGATTGGAACATGGCGCCGATCAGCGGCCTGGGGCTGCTGCGCGCGGTGCGGGGTGATCCGCAGCAGGCTGACACGCCTTTCATTCTGATCACGGCCGAGGCGAACCCGGAAAATGTGCTGGCGGCGAAGGCGGAAAAAGTGTCGGGCTATATCCTCAAGCCGTTTGACGCTGCCCAGCTCAAGGCCAAATTGATCGGCGTGCTGGGGCGTTTCTGAACCCTCCTTTAACCCCTGCGGTTATAGGGTCCGACTCCCTTGTTAATGGATCCGGGATTGGTCCAGGCAGGCCGCCGGCTAGGAGCAAATCGCAGCGCGTAGTGGGGCTACGGGCAAGATTTGCGACAACGTCCGGCGGCCTGCCTGGACCAACCCCTGCGGGGCGGTGTGCTTTTCTTGCCTGGCGGCGTCGGCAAGCCTCACCGATGCACCGCATCGCTTTCGGCTTGCCTCCTGGCCAGGCAAGAAAATCACGCCGTCACGGACCCATTAACAAGGGAGTCGGACCCTAAGCTAAATCCATGCTACAAAGGGGCGAATCGGATTTTTGCGGCAGGAGAACGAGCGCGAGAGCATGAGTGGCGCGAGCAGGTGGCGGGAGCTTCCCGCCGGCCCGGTATGGCAAGGCGAGGCAGAACGGCGGCGCGATAAGCGCCGGTTCCGGCTGCTTTGCCGTGTTTCGCTGCTGGCGCTGCTGGTGATGGCTCAGCCGCTGGCGCTGCTGGCCCAGGTTATGCCCGGAACTGTGCCGCCGCAAAGCAACACGCCGCCGATTGGCCAGCCGGCGCAGAGCACCCCGCAGGGCATTGCCACACCGCCGCGTTTGGCCCCGGCAGCTCAGCCGCCCGCTCAAAGCCCGGCGCCGGCGGCCCCCGCCTCCCGCCCGGCTGCTACTCCGGCGGCAACGACCCCGGCGGCTGCAAATGCTGCTGCACCGGTGCGGCTGCGCAGCGGCGAACATGCCGATTACACAAGATTGGTGTTCGATTTTCCGCAGCGTGTGGAATATAGCCTGAGCCAGGAGGGCAGGGCGGCCAGCCTGCGGTTCCAGGATGCGACGCCGATTGATCTGGGCCGCCTGCCACAGCGCCCGCCGCGCTGGGTCAGCGGGTTGTCCACGCAAGCCGAGAATGGCGCCAATATTGTGCGATTCACCATGCCGGAAGGCTCGTCGGTCAAACATTGGCGCGATGGTGGCAAAGTGGTGGTGGATGTTGGTGCGCCGGTAGCCAATGCGGCCGCAGCATCCGCACCAGCGCCAGCAGCCCAGCCCGCCCAGCAAGCACAGGCTCCGGCAGCCCGCCCGCCCGTGCAGCCGGCCCCGGCTCTGCAAACCGCAGCGCCTCAAGCCGCTGCACCTCAGGCCGGGGTTCCTCAAGCCGCTGCGCCCCAAACTCCGGTTCCTCAAGCCGCGCCGCCAGTTGCGCCGCAAATTCCGGCCACGCAGATTCCCGCTGCGCGCCCGGCAGCGCCCATGCCTGCCCAGCCCGCAGCCGCACCCGCCCAGGCCCAGGCCCAGCGGCCAGCGGCCACCCCGCCCAATACCGCTCAGCCGACGCCACAGCCGGGCAGCCTGCCCTTTGCCCAGCAGGCGCCAGCCTTGCCGGCGGCGGCCGGTGTGCCGGCGGCGGCGCCTGTGTTGCCGGTGCAGGCTGCTGCGCCGGAAAACCTGATGCCGCCACGCCCGACCGGGCCATTGAGCGGCGATCCGCTGGTGCCGGTGGTGGATTCCGCGCGTACCGGGCCGTTGCTGATTTTTCCGTTCAGCCGGGTTTCGGCGGCGGCGGCTTTTCTACGCAATGGCTATCTTTGGCTGGTATTTGACCGCCCGGCGCAGATTGACCTGCGCCCGATCACCACCCGCGACTGGAATGGCCAGATCAGCGATATCGAACAATTGCCGATCCCCAATATGACCGTGCTGCGCCTGGCGGTGCCGGCCGGCACCACCACGGCTTTCACACGCCGCAATGCCGGCTGGTCGATTGCCATCAACACGGTGCAGCCCGATCAGATGCGGGCAGAGAATGCCGAAGGTGAGGGCGGCAACGCTGCGCCAGCCAATCCGAGCGGCCGGCTGCCGCCGATTGATGTGCGCCGCCTGCTTGATTCAGATGCCGGCGCCAAACTTTTCTTTGCGGCCAATGATCCATCGCCGCCGCTGCTGGTGCCGGATCCCGATGTGGGGGACAGCATCACCGTGGTGCCATTTGCCGGCGCCAATGGCGGTGTGCCGGAACGGCGCGATTTTGTTGAGGCCACGGTGTTGCCGAGTTTTCAGGGCCTGGCGCTGGAGCGCAAGGCCGAGGCTTTGGAAGTGCGGCGCTATCCGCGCGGCATTGAGCTGGCCTCCAGCAATGGCCTGTCATTGTCGGCGCCGCGTGGTGCCGATCCGCGCCGCGGCGGCAATGAGATTTTTGATTACAACGAATGGCGCAAGGCGGAAGGCGCCGGCATCCTGGAGCAGAAGCAGAATATGCAGCGCCGGGTTGGTCTGGTGCCGAATGCGCAACGCGGCAATGCGCGCATGGCGCTGGCGCAATTCTATTTTGCCAATGAACTGCATGCCGAGGCGCTGGGTGTGCTGGCCAAGGCGCGGCAGGAGAATCCCGAACTTGAGCGCGACAAGCGCTATCGCGCCATGCGCGGTGTGAGCAATCTCAAGCTCGGCCGGGTCAATGATGCCGCCACCGATCTTGACTCGCGCGTGTTCGACGACGATCCCGATGTGCTGGCTTATCGCGGCCTGCTGGCGGCGATGCGCGATGATTGGCCTTCGGCGCGCAAATCCTTCAGCCAGGCCGGCGCGGCGGTGAACCGCTTCCCGCCTGATGTGCGTGGGCCGCTGCGTCTCGCGATGGCGCGGGCCTGGCTTTCGGGTGGTGACGTGGCCGGCGCTGAGGCTGAGATCAAGGCGCTGGAGAATGACCAACTCAGCCGTGGCCAGGCCGCCGAGGCATCCTATGTGCGCGGCCTGCTGGCGCAGGCGCAGAACAAGCCGGACGAGGCGATCCGGCACTTTGATCTTGCCGCCGCCAGCGGTGATCGCAAGGCGCGCGCCTATGCCGAATATGCCAAGATCGAATTCCTGCTGGCGCGCAAGCAGCTCAGCAATGCCGAAGCCATCGACCGGCTGGACGGCCTGCGTTTTGCCTGGCGCGGCGATCCGTATGAATTCAACCTGCTGCGCCGGCTGGGTGAATTGCAATTCGCCAGCGGCGACCTGCGCGCCGGCATCGGCACTTTCCGCCAATTGGTGAAATACTTTCCCAAATCGGCCGATATCCCGTTGCTGACCAAGCAGATGAGCGATGAATTCGCGCGCCTTTTCCTGGATGGCGGCGCGCAATCGATGCCGCCGCTGGCAGCGCTGGCGCTATATTATGATTACCGTGAACTCACCCCGCCCGGCCCGGAAGGCGACGAGATCATCGGCAAGCTGGCGGATCGGCTGGTCGGGGTTGATCTGCTCAACCGCGCCGCAGAATTGCTTGAACACCAGATTCAATATCGCCTGCGCGGCGAAGAGCGTGCCAAGGCCGGCGCACGGCTCGCCGTGGTCAACCTGCTGGATCGCAAGCCGGAAGCCGCGCTCAAGGCGCTGCAAGGCACCGAGGCCGGTGGCCTGCCGGGCAGCCTGGTGCAGGAGCGGCGGCTGTTGCAGGTGCGCGCCCTGGCCGATCTTGATCGTTTCGCCGAGGCGCAGAACCTGCTCGGCAATGATGGCAGCGCCGAAGCCCGCGGCCTGCGCGCCGATATCCACTGGCGCGCCAAGGATTGGGTGGCGGCGGCCCGCGTCATCGGCCAGAATCTCGGCAACCGCTTCAGCGACCCGGCGCCGTTGCAGCCCGAGGAACGCAAGCAGGTGTTGCAGCTCGGCGTGGCGCTCTCGCTCACCAACGACATTGCCGGCCTCGAAGACCTGCGCAAGAAATACCAGGACAAATTCAACGGCACACCCGATGCCGAAACCTTCAACGCCATCGCTTCCACCATCGCACGCGGCACCGGCGACCCGCGCGAACTGGCCTCGGCCATCGCCCAGATCGGCCAATACGAAGCCTTCATGAGCCGCTACCGCGAGCGCGTCGCACGCGGCGGGATTACCGCGATTAATTAATCTTAGTATTCACCGGGCTCATAATGGGGCACTTGCCCCATCCTCCCGAAACACCCCATGAACATTTGCCCTGGACAGGGCTTGTCTGGAAGCGGTAAAAACTGCGGTCCCGCTTGTGGTCGCCGTTGCGCGCTGCTGGTGGGGAAAAGCTATGTGTGGCGGGCATTTGGCCCGTCTGTCCGCAAGTTCGCATATCAGGGGAAGCCAAGCGTATGACCACCTCCGCCAGCGATATCCGCCAGGCCTTCCTGGATTATTTCGGCAAAAACGGCCATGCCGTGGTGGAGTCATCGCCGCTGGTGCCGCGCAATGACCCGACCCTGATGTTCACCAATGCCGGCATGGTGCAGTTCAAGAATGTGTTCACCGGCCAGGAGAAGCGGCCTTATAGCCGCGCCGCCACGTCGCAAAAGTGTGTGCGCGCCGGCGGCAAGCATAATGATCTGGATAATGTCGGCTACACCGCGCGCCACCACACCTTCTTTGAGATGCTGGGCAATTTCTCGTTCGGCGATTATTTCAAGGAAGAGGCCATTCCGCTGGCCTGGAATCTGATCACCAAGGAATACGGCCTGCCCAAGGACAAGCTTTGGGTGACGGTGTATCACGACGACGATCAGGCTTTTGATCTGTGGAAGAAGGTGGCCGGCCTGCCGGATGAGCGCATTGTGCGCATCGCCACCTCGGATAATTTCTGGGCCATGGGCGATACCGGCCCCTGCGGCCCGTGTTCGGAAATCTTCTACGACCATGGCGACAAGATCTGGGGTGGCCCGCCGGGCAGCCCGGAAGCCGATGGCGACCGCTATATCGAAATCTGGAATCTGGTCTTCATGCAGTTCGAGCAGGTGACCAAGGAGCAGCGTATCAGCCTGCCCAAGCCCAGCATCGATACCGGCATGGGCCTGGAACGCATCACCGCCGTGATGCAGGGCAAACACGACAATTACGATATCGACCTGATGCGCACGCTGATCGAGGCCTCGGCCGAATTCTCCAAGGCCCATGCCGATGGCGACCACAAGATCAGCCATCGCGTCATCGCCGACCATCTGCGGTCTTCCTGCTTCCTGATCGCCGATGGCGTGCTGCCCTCCAATGAAGGCCGCGGCTATGTGCTGCGCCGCATCATGCGCCGCGCCATGCGCCATGCCCAGTTGATGGGCTGCAAGGAACCGTTGATGCATCGCCTGGTGCCGGCCCTGGTCGGCGCCATGGGCCGCGCCTATCCGGAACTGGGCCGTGCCGAGGCGCTGATCGCCGAGACGTTGAAGCTGGAGGAAACCCGCTTCAAGCAGACCCTGGAGCGTGGCCTCAAGCTGCTTGACGAAGCCAGCACCGGCATGAGCAAAGGCGACATGCTGCCCGGCGAAGTGGCCTTCAAGCTGTATGACACTTTTGGCTTCCCGCTCGACCTGACCCAGGATGCGCTGCGGCCGCGCGGCATCGGCGTCAATCTTGATGGTTTCCAGGATGCTATGGCGGCGCAGAAGGCCGAGGCGCGCAAGGCCTGGGCCGGCTCGGGCGAGGCCGCCACCGAGCGTGTCTGGTTTGAGATCAAGGAAGAGCAGGGCGCTACCGAATTCCTCGGCTACGACACCGAAACCGCCGAAGGCCGCATTGATGCGCTGGTGGTGGATGGCGCCCGGGTGGAGATGGTGGCGGAAGGCCAGGAGGTCACGCTGCTGCTTAATCAGACGCCGTTCTATGGGGAATCCGGCGGCCAGATGGGCGATAGCGGCCGCATCGTCACTGCCAGCGGTGCCGAAATTGAGATTGCCGACACGCAGAAGAAACTGGGCGCGCTGCATGCCCATATCGGTCGCGTCAGCAAGGGTAGCGTGAAACTGGGCGATCTGGCGCAGCTTTTTGTGGATCACAGCCGCCGCAGCCGCATCCGTGCCAACCATTCCGCCACGCATCTGCTGCATGCCGCTTTGCGCCGCCGCCTGGGCGAGCATGTGACGCAGAAGGGCTCGCTGGTCTCGCCCGACCGGCTGCGTTTCGATATCAGCCATCCCAAGCCGATGCTGGCCGAGGAGATCGCGGTTGTGGAAGCGCAGGTCAACGAGATCGTGCGCCAGAACAGCGATGTGGTCACCCGCCTGATGACGCCCGACGAGGCGATTGCCGCCGGGGCCATGGCGCTGTTCGGCGAGAAATACGGCGACGAGGTGCGCGTGCTGTCGATGGGCAAGGATGGCGAGCAGGATTTTTCGGTTGAGCTCTGCGGCGGCACCCATGTGCGCCGCACCGGCGATATCGGCCTGTTCAAGATCCTGGCCGAAAGCGCCGTGTCGTCCGGCGTGCGCCGCATCGAGGCGCTGACCGGCGAAGCGGCACGCAGTTATTTCGCCGAGGCCGAGCAGACCCTGCGCAGCGCCGCCGACGTGCTGAAGGCACCGCCGCGCGATGTGCCGGCGCGGCTGGGGGCGCTGCTGGAGGAAAAGCGCAAGCTGGAGCGCGAGCTTTCCGAATTGCGCAAACAACTGGCGACAGGTGGCGGCAGCGGCGGGCCGAGCGTGCGTGAGGTTAATGGCGTGAAATATGCCGCCCGCAAGCTGGATGGTGTGCCGGCCAAGGATCTGCGCGGCATGGCTGATGCGATCAAGAAGGAGATCGGCTCCGGCGTGGTGCTGTTGCTGTCGGTGGTGGACGGCAAGGTTTCCGCCGTGGTGGCGGTGACCGACGACCTGACCGGCCGTTTCAGCGCTGCCAACCTGATCAAGCAGGTGACGCCGGCGATTGGCGGCCAGGGCGGCGGCGGCCGGCCGGATTTTGCCCAGGGCGGCGGCGCCGATCCCAGCGGCGCCGAGCAGGCATTGGAAATCGTTGCCCAGGCACTCGCGGCCTGACGGGGCATGACAGTGCTGGCGGTGTGGCGTCGGCGCTGCTTCGACCTGCTGGCGGATGGCCGCGAGACACTCTCGCTCGGCCATCATCTGGTTTCCGGGCTGATTTTGGCGGCTGTGCTGGTTTGCGCCGCCGCGATCTTATTGGTGACACTGCCGAGCCTGCCGCCGCAGCAGGCTTATTGGTTGCACCGCGCCCGCGAAACCACCGATCTGCTGTTCACGTTGGAATACGTGCTGCGCATCTGGATGGCGCCGGAATATGCCGGCGACCTGCGCATTACGCCGCGCATCATGCGGCTGCGCTATCTGCGCTCCTATGCCGGCATTGTCGATCTGCTGGTGGTGCTGCCCTACTGGGTCAACCTGCTGCTGCCTCTGCCGCAGGATTGGTATCTGGTGCTGGAGATGCTGACGCTGTTCAAGCTGGTGCGCTATGTGCCCGGCCTGGCTTTGGTGGCGAATGTGCTGCGCAATCAGGCGCGGCCGCTGGCGGCGGGGTTTCTGGCGCTGGGCGTTCTGCTGGTGGTCGCTTCCAGCGTCATGTATGTGCTGGAACACGAGGCGCAGCCGGAGATTTTCACCTCGATCCCGCATAGCCTGTGGTGGGGCATCGTCACCATGGGCACGGTCGGCTATGGCGACATGGTGCCGCTCACGCCGCTGGGCCGGTTATTTGGCGGCTTTGTCATGCTGCTTGGCATCGCCATGTTCGCCATTCCCACCGGCCTGCTGGCTTCCGGCTTTGCCGACGAGATCAAGCGGCGCGAATTCATCGTCACCTGGCGCGCCGTGGCGGCGCTGCCGGTCTTTGCTCATCTCAACGCCGCCAATATTGCGGAAATCGCCGCGCTGCTGAAGCCGCAGGTGGTGCCGGCCGGCACCGTGATTGTGCGCCGCGATGATCGCGCCGAGGCGATGTTCTTCATCATGGCGGGAGAGGTCGAGGTGGATATCAAGCCGCAGCCGGTGGTGCTGGGCGAAGGCCAGCATTTTGGCGAGGTGGCCTTGCTGCGCCATACC
>NZ_JAGOLP010000081.1 GCF_017994015.1 Ferrovibrio sp.
CCGCGTGTTCTTCGACTATGACAAGTTCGACGTGAAGCCGGCCGGCAAGGCCACCCTGGACAAGCAGGCCGCCTGGCTGAAGCGCTATGGCCAGTGGAAGGTCGTGATCGAGGGTCATGCCGACGAGCGCGGCACCCGCGAGTACAACCTTGCCCTCGGCGAGCGTCGTGCCAACTCGGTCAAGGCCTACCTGGTGAACCAGGGCATCCCGGCCGCCCGCGTCACCACGATCTCCTACGGCAAGGAGCGCCCGGTTGCGCTCGGCTCGAACGAAGCCGCCTGGGCGCAGAACCGCCGTGGCGTGACCGTTCTGTCGAACTAATAGTTCGGCAGCGAGCAGGCCGGTTTAACCGGCCCTGCATCGGCCAATGATTTCACCCGTCATGCCCCGGAGCTATTTGGCTCAGGTGGCTGACGGGTGTTTTCGTTAGTGGCGGGCCGCCCTGCCAATATGCGTAAACGCCTTGGTTTCGCCGCAAAAATCGCGCACCCTAGGCGCCGATTCGGTTCCATCTCGCCTCGGGTGAGCTCCATGCTTCGCAGCCTTTGCCTTGTGCTTGTCGCCATCTTGTCGCTTCTGGTCGCCGCCCCCGGCCCGGCCTGGGCGCAGAATGACAATCAGGTGCTGTTTGATCGCATCAACCGGCTGGAAAACGATCTGCGCACCCTTCAGCGTCGGGTCTATCAAGGCGGGCCGGCGCCGCAGAGCAATGTACCCTCGATGGGCGGCAGCGGTTCGTTGACTGATGCCACCGAGGCGGAAACCAGCGTTGCCAACCGGCTCAACGCCCGTATCGACCAGCTTGAAGGCCAGTTGCGCGATCTGGTCGGGCGTTTTGAGGAAGTGGAATACAAGAATATCCAGACCCAGCGCCGCATGGACAAGCTGGTGGAGGATGTGGATTTCCGCTTCAACGCGCTGGAACGCGCCGCCGCTACGCCGGCCGCTGCCCCGCCCGCCACCCCTGGCACCCCGGCTGCCCCTGCCGTTGCCGCCGCCGGTGCTGCCGGGGCTTCTTCGTCCAACCCCAATCAGGCGCCAAGCAAGGAAGGTGTGCTCGGCGCCTTGCCGGTGGATGCCCAGGGCCGCCCGCTGCCCGGCACGGCTGCCGCTGGCGCCGCCCCGGCTGCCCGCACCGCTGCCGCCCCGGCCGCTGCGCGGTCCCGCCTGCCGGCCGGCACGCCGAAGGAACGCTACGATTTTGCCTATAAGCTGCTGGTGCAGAGCGAATATGCCGAGGCCGAGGCGGCGTTCAAGGAATTCATTGCCGCCCATGGCCAGGATGCCCTGGCCGGCAACGCGCAATACTGGGTGGGTGAAACCTATTATGTGCGCGGCCAGTATGAGCCGGCGGCTGCTGCTTTCTTGCAGGGTTATCAGGGCTATCCCAAGAATGCCAAGGCGCCGGACAGCCTGTTGAAGCTGGGCATGTCGCTCACCGCGCTGAAAAAGACCGCCGAGGCCTGCGCCGCCTTTGGCCAGTTGGCGAAGGAATTCCCCACTTCGCCGCCGCATGTGAAGGACGCCATGGGCCGCGAACGTGCCAAGGCCGGCTGCCGCTGACACAGCCCTGACGCCTGCCGAATTCGGCCGCCTGTTGCGGCCGTTGCTGGCGCCGGGTGTCAAAAAACTGGCGGTGGCCTGTTCCGGCGGGCCGGATTCGCTCTGTCTGGCCCTGCTTTGCCATGAATGGGGCCAAGCGCACGGCATTGAAGTCACCGCATTGATCGTTGACCACCGGCTCAGGCCGGAATCCGGCGCCGAGGCGCGCCAGGCCCAAGTTTGGCTCAAGGCTGCCGGCTTGCCGGCCATAATCCTGCCCTGGCTGGGCGACAAGCCGGCCGGCAATCGCCAGGCCCTGGCCCGGCACGCGCGCTTTCATTTGCTGGAAACCTGGTGCCAAAGCCAGGGCGTGGCACATCTGCTGCTGGCGCAGCATCGCGACGATCAAGCCGAAACCCTGTTGCTGCGTGCCGCGCGCGGCTCTGGCGTGGATGGTCTGGCCGGCATGGCGCCAAGTTCAGTCAGCGCTGCCGGCATCATCCGCCTGCGGCCTTTGCTGGATGTGCCCAAAAGCCGGCTATTGGCGACATTGCAGGTGCGCGGCCAGCCCTGGGCCGAAGATCCCAGCAATCACAATCCGGCCTATGCCCGCAGTGGCGCCCGCGCCGCTTTGCCGTTGCTGGGCGCCGAAGCCGCCGCGCATCTGGCGCTCACCGCCCGCAATCTGGCCCGCGCCCGCGCCGCGCTGGAGCAGATTGCCGCCGAAAGGCTGGCCGCCAGCGTGGCATTTGAGCCCGCGGTCGGCCTAGCCTGGATCGAGGCCGGTATCATGCTGACCGGCCCGGATGAAATTGCGCTGCGGGCGCTGGATCGCCTGCTGCGCCGCATCGGTGGTCTGGCCCTGCCGCCCCGGCTGGAGCGGCTGGAGCGGCTGCTGGCCGCCCTGCGCGCCGGCGACATGAGCCACACCCTGCATCGCTGCCGCCTGCTGCCCTGGCAGGGCAAGCTGCTGGCGGTGCGCGAGGCGCGGCATCTGCCGGCGCCGATCCGGCTGGGGCCCGGCATGGCGGATTTTGTCTGGGACGGGCGGTTTCGCGTCACACTCGGCCCCGGCCTGCCGCGCGGCCTGAGCCTGGCGGCGCTGGCCGATCTGGCGCCGCCTGCCACTGGCGATCTGCCGTCGCCAGCCTGGCCCGGCCTGCCGGTTTTGCTGCGCCGCAACCGCCCCGTTGCCCTGCCCAGCCTGTTCGCCGGCCGGATCAACGGGCTGATTTGTAACCCGTTCACATAATTCGTGAAGCTAACTGCAAAATAAGGTGCTTGTTTCGGCCCCCCATGCGCTTATCTAATAGCGGCAGGGCAGTGGTGTTGCCGGTCATGGATCGGCTAAACTGCTTGAAAGTCGGCAAGGGATGCCGGCAGCGGTCGAGAAAGGGTAAGGCCTCCGTGAATATGTTTGGACGCAATCTGGCGCTTTGGGTGATCATCGGGCTTCTGGTGGTTGCGCTGTTCAACCTGTTTCAAGGCCCCACCATGCGCGAGGGCGGCAGCCAGGTCGCGTATTCCGATTTCCTGAATGACGTGCAGAACGGCCAGGTTACGGATGTCGCCATACAGGGCCACACCATCAAGGGCCATTACCGCGATGGCCGCGGCTTCTCCACCTACGCGCCCAGCGATCCCGGCCTGGTTGGCCGCCTGACCGAGCGCGGCGTGCGCGTGCAGGCTTTGCCGCCGGAAGAGAATTCCACCCTGGTGCAGATTCTGATCTCCTGGTTCCCCATGCTGCTGCTGATCGGCGTGTGGATTTTCTTCATGCGCCAGATGCAATCCGGCGGCGGCAAGGCGATGGGCTTCGGCAAATCCAAGGCCCGCCTGCTCACCGAACGCCATGGCCGCGTCACCTTTGAAGACGTTGCCGGCATCGAGGAAGCCAAGAGCGAGCTTGAGGAGATTGTTGAATTCCTGCGCGACCCGCAGAAATTCCAGCGCCTCGGCGGCAAGATTCCGAAGGGCTGCCTGCTCGTTGGCCCGCCCGGCACAGGCAAGACTTTGCTTGCCCGCGCCATTGCCGGCGAAGCCAACGTGCCGTTCTTCACCATTTCGGGTTCCGATTTCGTGGAAATGTTTGTCGGCGTCGGCGCCAGCCGCGTACGCGACATGTTTGAACAGGCCAAGAAGAACGCGCCCTGCATCATCTTCATCGACGAAATCGACGCTGTGGGCCGCCATCGTGGCGCTGGCCTGGGCGGCGGCAATGACGAACGCGAGCAGACCCTCAACCAGTTGCTGGTGGAGATGGATGGCTTCGAGGCCAATGAAGGCGTGATCCTGATCGCCGCCACCAACCGCCCCGATGTGCTCGATCCGGCCCTGCTGCGGCCGGGTCGCTTTGATCGCCAGATCGTGGTGCCGAACCCGGATATCCTCGGCCGCGAGAAGATCCTGCGCGTGCATATGCGCAAGGTGCCGCTGGCGCCGGACGTGGATCCCAAGATTGTGGCGCGCGGCACCCCGGGCTTCTCGGGCGCCGATCTGGCCAATCTGGTCAACGAAGCCGCTTTGCTTGCGGCGCGCAAGAACAAGCGTGTAGTCACCATGGCGGATTTTGAAAGCGCCAAGGACAAGGTGATGATGGGTGCCGAGCGCCGCTCGATGGTGATGGGCGAGGAGGAGAAGCGCCTCACCGCCTTCCACGAAGCCGGCCACGCCCTGGTGTCGCTGTTCATGCCGAAATGCGACCCGCTGCATAAGGTCACCATCATTCCGCGTGGCCGCGCGCTTGGCGTTACCATGTCGCTGCCTGAGAAGGATCGTCTCAGCGTTTCCAAGCTGGAGCTGGAATCGCGCCTCGCCATGATGTTTGGCGGCCGCATCGCGGAAGAGATTGTCTTCGGTCGAGAGAATGTCACCACCGGTGCTTCCAACGACATCCAGCAGGCCACCGGCCTGGCGCGTCGCATGGTCACTGAATGGGGCATGTCGGATAAGCTCGGCCGCCTGCGTTATTCGGATAACGAGGAAGAAGTGTTCCTCGGCCATTCCGTCACCCAGCGCAAGAATGTGTCGGATGCCACCGCCAAGCTGATCGACGAGGAAGTGCGCCGCATCATTGATGAAGCGGAAGGCAGCGCCATGCGCATCCTTACCGAACATCGCGACGATCTGGAAAAGGTGTCACTCGCCCTGCTCGAATACGAAACCCTCTCGGGCGACGAAGTGAAGGCCATCCTGCGCGGCGAGGAAATCATCCGCACCGATGACAACAAACCCAGCGCCTCGGGCGATAGCGGCCCGCGCTCGGCCGTGCCCACCACCAATCGCGGCGGCAAGAAGCCCGGCCCCAGCGGCCTGGAACCCGAGCCGCAGCCGGGGGCGTAAGGCAGGGTGGCGGATGGACAACACTCTCTGTCAGGAAGCTGAGCAGAGTGCCGATTTTGCTCAGGCGGTGCTGGGTATCCTCGCCGGTCTTGAACAGGTCGGTCGCGGCGAAGGCCAGGAAGCCCGCGCCTTCTTCGCCACGATAGGCAACCCCGCCGCTGAATGAAGCTTATGCTTCGGGCAGCAGCCACAGCACAGCCGTCATGGTCGGCGCAGGCCGACCATCCACGAGTTCCTTGAAAAACACATGGATGGTACGCCTCCGCGTACCATGACGACCTGTGTGGCGGTGCCGGCTGTATTCAAAAAATATGAGATGAATAGCAAGCGCAGCTTTCATGCGTGATACCCTCGCCACCCGACAAGTGAAAAGCGTCACCCCGGCCGCAGCGTAGCGGAGAGCCGGGGTCTCATTTTTTTGTTAAACTGACTCAGCCACACAACAGCGGAAACCGCGCCATGCTCACCGTGCATCATCTCGGCCAGTCGCAATCCGAGCGTATTGTCTGGCTCTGTGAGGAATTGGGCATTCCGTATGAGCTGAAAGTCTACCAGCGCGCGCCGCGCCTGGCGCCGCCGGAATACAAGGCGCTGCATCCGGTCGGCAGCGCACCGGTCATCACCGATGGCGCTATCACTCTGGCCGAATCCGGCGCGGTGGTGGAGTATATCCTGGCGAAATATGGCGAAGGCCGTCTCGCCCATGGCAAGGATCACCCGGCTTTCGCCGATTATCTCTACTGGCTGCATTTCGCCAATGGCACATTGCAGCCCGCCATGATGCGGCTGATGGTCACCACCCTGTTGCAGGCCCCGGCGGATAATCCCACCCGGGCCTGGGGCGAGCAGCGCCTGGCCCAGATGCTACAGATGATGGATCAGCGCCTAGGCGCTTATCCCTGGCTGGCCGGCGCGGAATTCACCGCCGCCGATATCATGGCGGGGTTTTCCCTCAGCACCATGCGGCATTTCCAGCCGCTTGATCTGGCGCCCTATGCCCATATCCGCGCCTGGCTCGCCCGCATCGGCGCCCGCCCGGCCTATCAACGCGCCATGGCCAAGGGCGATCCGGACATGGAATTGCTGTTGGGGTGAGGGGGCAATATGGACGCTTGTCGCAATTGTGGGGAGCGAGCACTGATCAAGGCTCACATACTGCCAGCGGCATTTGGTCGTATGGCTCGTGGCAGCGGCAAAGATTTATATCAAATTTCAGAAGCAGGCCGAGCGACCACAAAAAATGGCCCTTGGGATGATAAAATACTGTGTGCTGTGTGTGATGGAAAACTCGGTGTCCTTGATAAATATGCTTCCGAGTTTTTTCGAGCAAACTCCAAACAAGATTTTGAGCCCGACGAGGTGTATTGCATTGAAGAAGTGAAAACAGGAGAAATTATTCGCTTCGCCATTGCCGTATTGTGGAGGGCTTCAATAAGCAAAAAAAGTTGGTTCGAGGGAGTTGCGCTAGGCCCGTATGAAGAGAAGTTTCAAAAGATATTGTTTAACGAGGCTGCGTTGCTATCAGAGATCAATGTTCTCCTTCTTCGCTATGCTAGTAAAAAATTTCCAATGCAAAATTTAATGGAGTTTCCGCAGAGAATGCGAGTTGATGGAAATAATTTCTATAGTTTTCAAATGGCAGGGTTTCGAGTGTTAGTTAAGGTTGGCGGAAAGCTAGCTACAGAGGCGATGAAGCATTTTTATCTGAAGGCAAACGAGAGTAGGGCATTGGTTGGTGTTTTGGATTTCGATACTTCAGATGAGCTTCAAGGCTTATTGGATGTCTTTAGCCGATCCAAAGTAGGGCGGCGGCATAGATAGAAAACCTGCTCACCGCTCCACCACCGCCAGCTTGACCCCCATTGCCACAAACGCCGCTGCGAAGCTGCGGCGCAGCCAGGTCATCACCGCCGGGCGGCTGATCACATGGTCGCGCATGGCGGCGGCGCAGAGGCCGTAAAGCGCGAATACCGCAAACGTCATCGCCATGAACACGGCACTGAGAGAGAGCATGCTGGCGAGCGGCGTGGGGTCGTCGGCCTGCAGGAATTGCGGCAGGAAGGCCAGGAAAAAGATCGAGAGTTTGGGATTGAGGATGTTGATCAGCACCGCCTCGATGGTCACCTGCAAGTCAGTGCGGGCGGCGGCCTGGCTGTCGTCGGCGGGCTGCAAACTGAGCGCGCCGCGTTCGCGCCAAGTGGCCCAGGCCATGTAGAGCAGATAGGCCACGCCGGCATATTTCACGATCTCAAAGGCCAGCGCGCTGGCATGCAGCAGGGCGGCCAGGCCGGTGATGGCGGCCAGCATATGCGGCACAATGCCGAGTGTGCAGCCAAAGGCGGCCACCAGGCTGGCGCGTTTGCCGCGGCCCAGCCCGGCGGCCAGGGTGTAGAGCGCCCCGGTGCCGGGGGTGGCCACCACAATCAGCGCAACGATCAGAAATTCCAGGCTCATGCGGCGGCCCCTGTCTGGTTTGTTGGTGCGGATCAATCCGGCTTGAGGCCCCAGCTTGCCGGCACCGGCACCGGAAAGTCCAGCAGCATGCCGGCATAGGCCTTGCCCTGCGGATCGTTTTGCAACGAGGCGATGCCGCCGCCGCCGAGCGAGTCTTTCAGCAGGAAATTCAGGCCATGGATGCCGGGCCATTCATAGCGGATCACCTCGCCCTGGCAGAGATGGGCGAAATAGGTTTTCACGGCCTCTGGCGTCAGCGCGGCGCGGATCGCCGCCAGGTATTCCGGCTTGCGGGCGATCACGCCGATATTGCTGTCATTGCCCTTGTCGCCCGAGCGCGCCCAGGCCAGCCGGATCAGCGGCACGCTCAGATCGGTCTGTGCCGGCGGCGGCGTGATATCGGGGATGCCGGCCGGGCCGCCCCAGGCATCCGGACCACAGGCTTCGCCGCCAATCGGGATGATAGTCACCGGCTTGGTTGCGCCGCCATCCAGTTCCAGCCACACCGGCAAAGCCGCCTTATGGATGAAGCAGGAAAACAGCCGCACCACCGGCTGCGGCGAGGGCCGGCCACCACCAAAGCCGGTGGTGCCGGCGGCAAACGACGTGCCGGCCGGGGCAATCTCGCGGGCGAAGATATCCAGCGCCGCCTTTTCCGTGTGGCTTACCGCCAGCTTCATCACCACTTCGCGGCTAGCCTGGGCGCCTGGGGCGGCATTGGCGCCATACATCGCCTCGGCACCGATTTCCTCGATATTGACGGCGCGGTAATCGCCCAGATTCATCATCTGGAAAATCTTGCGCGTGCGGGTCAGGATCGCCTCGGCGCTGCGCCGGGCGCGTTCGCGCGCCTCGCGGCCGCCGATGGTCAATGTCGCCACGGCGCGATAGCCATCCATATAGGTGGCGGAAACCTTGTAGGCATCGCCGGGCGGCAGGCCGCGGGCATGGCTCACCCGCACGCGGTTTTCGCCCGCCGCTGCAATGCGCACGGCGCTGAAATCGCAGGTCACATCCGGCAGGCGATAGGCGGCGGGATCGCCGATTTCATACACCAATTGCTCGGAAACCGTGCCCACACTCACCAGCCCGCCGGTGCCGACCGGCTTGGTGACAATGAAGCTGCCGTCCTCGCTCACCTCGGCGATGGGATAGCCGATATTGTCCCAATCCGGCACCTCACGCCAATCGGTGAACAGGCCGCCGCTGGCCTGGGCGCCGCATTCCAGGATATGGCCCACCAGACTGCCGCTGGCCAGGCGGTCATACTCGCCGGCATCCCAGCCAAATTCATGAAGCAATGGCCCGAGCGCCAGCGCGCTATCGACGCAGCGGCCGGTGATGACGATATCGGCGCCTTCGGCCAGGGCGGCGGCAATGGGCGCGGCGCCGAGATAGGCATTGGCCGACATGAAACGGGCCGGCGCTTGCTGCTGCGGCAGCATCGGCTGAAGCTGCGGCTTCAAGGCATCGATCTGCGGCATCAGGTCGTCGCCCAGCACCACCGCCACCTTGAGGGGCAGATTGGCGGCCTGGATCATGGCGCGGATCGCCTCGGCGCAGGCCACCGGATTGACGCCGCCGGCATTGCTGACAATCTTCACCTTGCGCCGCGCGATTTCGGGCAGCAGGCGCTTCATGGTCACGGTAACGAAATCGGTGGCATAACCCTGGGCCGGGTCCTTGGCGCGCATGCGGGCCATGATCGACATGGTGATCTCGGCCAGGTAGTCGAAGATCAGGTAATCCAGCTCGGCCTGAAACAGCAATTGCGGCGCCCCCAGCATGGAATCGCCCCAGAAGCCGGATGCCCCGCCGATGCGCACAATTTTGCCGCTCATGTCCGTTTCCTCGTTTTTTGTTGGCGCCAGCTTATCCGCTGTTGACCGGTGCGTCATCGCTGCCGCAACGTGAAGTGGAGGGGGAAAATGCGGTGATGCGGTTTGGCCATACATTCGGTCGGTGGGTGCTGGACAGCCTGTTGCCGCCGCGCTGCATGTTGTGCGGCGAGATGGTGGACGAGCCGGGCCGGCTCTGCGCCGCCTGCTGGCAGGGGCTGGATTTCATCGCCGAGCCGCTTTGCCCTTGCTGCGGCATGCCCTTTGCCATGCCGGTGCCGGCCGGCATGTTATGCGCCGCCTGTTTGGCCAAGCCGCCGCGTTATCGCCGCGCCCGCGCCGCGCTGGTTTATGGCCGGGGCGGGCGCGATCTGGTGTTGCGGTTCAAACGCGCCGACCGCACCGATATGGCGGCCGGTCTGGCCGCGCTGATGCGCCAGGCCGCCGGGCCTTTGCTGCATGAGGCCGAGTTGATCCTGCCGGTGCCGCTGCATCCGCGCCGGCTATGGCGGCGGCGCTTCAATCAATCCGCCCTGCTGGCCCAGGCTCTGGGCCACCAGGCGGCCAAGCCGGTGCTGCTGGATGGGCTGGAGCGGGTGCGCCAGACGCCCAGCCTGGGCGGGCTGAACCGGGGCGAGCGGCGCCGCGCGCTGGCTGGGGCGATAAGGGTGGCGCCCGGCCGCCGCGTCATGCTGGCCGGCCGCGCCGTGCTGCTGGTGGATGATGTTTTCACCACTGGCGCCACCGCCCATGCCTGTATCCGCGCCCTGCTGGGGGCCGGCGCCGCCAGCGTGGATGTGCTTACGCTCACGCGCGTGGTGCGGCCGGATATTGTTTAATTTCCGCCACGCGCCATATAGTTTGCCAAAGCAACCCCCAGCCTGTTAGCGACCATGAGCAACATCACCATCTACACTACCTTCCTCTGCCCCTATTGCGCCCGCGCCAAGGCACTGCTCGACAAGAAGGGCGCCGCCTATAGCGAGATCGATGTGTCCTACGATCAGGCCCGGCGCGAGGAAATGACCCGGCTGGCCGGTGGCCGCACTAGCGTGCCGCAGATCTGGATCGGCGAGACGCATGTTGGCGGCTGCGACGATCTCTACGCGCTGGAACGCGCCGGCAAACTCGATCCGCTGCTGGCGGCGGCCTGAAGCCGATGCCGCGCCCGCTGCGTATTGCCCTGGTGCAGCCCAATATCCGCGACGACATGGCGGAGAATATCGCCCAGGTTTCGGCGCTGATCCGTCAGGCTGCGGCGACCGGCGCGGGTTTTGTCGCCACACCGGAAAATTCCAGCTTCATGGGGCGCAACGCGGCGGCCAGTCTGGCGGCCGGCAAGCCGGAAGCCGAGCATCCGGCCTTGCGGGCCTTCCGTGATCTGGCGGCGGAATTGAAAATCTGGCTGCTGATCGGTTCGATCTCGGTGCGTGAAACTGGCGCCAACCGCAATGCCAACCGCAGCTATCTGATCGATCCGGCCGGCGCCATCACGGCGCAATATGATAAAATCCACATGTTTGACGTGGACCTGCCGAATGGCGAGGTGTTTCGTGAATCGAACACCTTTGCTCCCGGTGATGCCTCGGTGCTGACGGAACTGCCGGAAGCTAAACTGGGCCTCAGCATCTGCTATGACCTGCGTTTTCCCGGCCTGTATCGCGGCTTGGCCCAGGCCGGGGCGGAAATCATCAGCGTGCCGGCGGCTTTCACGCGCAACACCGGCGAGGCGCATTGGCATGTGCTGTTGCGGGCGCGGGCCATCGAAACCGGGGCTTTTGTGGTGGCGCCGGCGATGTGGGGCGATCACCCCGGCGGCCGGCAAACCTATGGCCATTCGCTGATTATTGATCCCTGGGGCCGCGTGCTGGCCGATGCCGGCGAGGGTGTGGGCATCGCGGTGGCGGATATCGATCTGGATCAGGTGGCCAAGGCGCGGGCGCAGATTCCGGCCTGGCAGAATGATCCGCTTTATTCGAAGCCGACAATGCCGGCAACAAAGCCGTAAAGCCCCGGCGTGGTGGCCAGCACGGCATTGCCGCGCATCAGGCCGTCATTGGCCAGGAAATCGTTCAATTCGCCGCCGGCTTCGGCCACCAGCAACAAGCCGCCCAGCGCATCCCAGCTATTGAGATGGGTTTCAAAAAAGCCATCCAGCCGGCCGGCCGCCACATAGGCAATGCCGAGTGCGCCGGAGCCGAAGCGGCGATATTCGCAGCCCTGGCGCAACAGGCCGTCGATGGCTTCCACATGCGGCTGCTGGCGCATGCGGTGGCCATAGCCCAGGCCGATACAGGCGCGGGCTGGTTCGTTCACGCCGCTGACCCGGATCGGCTGGCCGTTGAGAAATGCGCCATGGCCGCGCCGGCCGGAAAACAATTCGTCGCGTACCGGATCATAGATCAGGCCCAGTTCCAGCCGGCCTTCATGCACCAGAGCCAGCGAGATGCACCAGAAGGGCAGGCCGCGCAGGAAATTCGCCGTGCCGTCGATCGGATCGATCACCCACACGCTATGCCCGGCATCGCCATGGCCCTTGTCGTCGTAGCGGCCGCCCTCTTCGCCCAGAATGCCATCCTGCGGGCAATCGCGCCCCAGGCGCGAAACGATCAGCGCCTCGGTTTCCTTGTCGGCGCGGCTGACAAAATCCTGCAGGCCCTTCTGCTCGATGCTCAGGCTGGCGCGATTGTCAAAAAACGCCCGCGCCAGGCGCCCGGCCTCGCGGATGATATCCTCGGCCAGCTTCCAGCGCCGTTCGATGCCGTCGCCGCTCATGGCTGCCTCCCGTGGTTCAGGAGCTGGATTGTGACACCGTTTCGGCGCTTGGGCAAATCCAGGCGGCGCGCTCCAGGCCGAACCAGCTTACCGGGCGTTCCCAGAGCGGCTTTTCACCTTCCGCGGTGAAGCCCAGCTTGTGCAACACCCGCTGCGAGGCGGCATTCTGCGGCGCGGTGACAGCGAAGATGCGCGCCAGGGCCGCCGCGCCAAAGCCATGCACCAGAGCGGCGGCGGCGGCTTCGGAAGCCAGGCCGCGGCCCCAATGGGTCTTGTTCAGCAGGTAGAGCAATTCCACCATCTCGGCTTCCGGCACATACCGCAGGCCGCATTGCCCCAGCAGCCGGCCGCTGACGCGATCCGCCACCGCCCACACGCCATAGC
>NZ_JAGOLP010000117.1 GCF_017994015.1 Ferrovibrio sp.
GGAGGTAATGGTCGCGTCCAAGGAGATGATACAGCCGTCGGTCTTCGGCCAGGCGATCATCATCATCGTTTATGTGCCGATGCTGAGTTTCACCGGCGTGGAAGGCAAGATGTTCGAGCCGATGGCGTTGACCGTCATCATTGCCTTGGCTTGCGCCTTCGTGCTGTCGCTTACCTTCGTCCCGGCGATGATTGCCCTGTTTGTCACAGGGCCGGTGAAGGAGAAGGAAAGCCGCTTCATGGCGGCGGCGCAAGACCGCTACGGCGCGCTGCTGAACCGTGTCGTCGGCATTCCGGGCCGCATAGCCGCCGTGGCGGCGGCAATGTTCGTTGGCTCTCTCTTGCTGCTGACGCAGCTCGGCCAGGAATTCATCCCGACCCTGGACGAAAAGGATATCGCCATGCATGCCATGCGCATTCCTAGTACCTCGCTGAACCAGTCGGCGGCGATGCAGAACCAGGTGGAGAAGGCGGTGGCTCGGTTCCCGGAAGTGGCTACGGTTTTTTCCAAGACCGGCACGGCCGAGGTGGCTTCCGATCCTATGCCGCCGAATGTGTCGGACACTTTCATCATTCTCAAGCCACAACAGGAATGGCCTGATCCAGACAAGACCAAGGTGCAACTGATCCGCGAGATCGAGCAAGCCGTAGGCCGCGTGCCAGGGAACAACTACGAATTCACGCAGCCGATTCAGATGCGCTTCAATGAGCTGATCGCCGGCGTGCGCTCTGATGTTGCCGTGAAAGTCTATGGTGACGATTTCGATACGTTGCTTGAAACCGCCAATGCCGTAGCGGCGGTCCTGCGCGGTGTCGATGGGGCCAGTGATGTCAAGGTGGAGCAGGCGGCGGGGCTGCCTTATCTCAATATCCGGCTGAAGAAGCGCGAGATAGCCCGGCGCGGCCTCAGTGTGGCACAGGTGCAGCAGGTTATCGCCACGGCGATAGGTGGCCATGAGGTCGGCGCACTCTACGAGGGTGACAAGCGTTTCGACATCGTGGTGCGTCTTGCCGATACAGTGCGCAGCGATTTGGAGGTGTTGCATAATCTGCCGGTACCCCTGCCCGGTAATGGCCGCCTGGCCACCATCCCGCTGCGTCAGCTAGCCGATATCGAAATCGATGAAGGGCCGAACCAGATCAGCCGGGAGAATGGCAAGCGCCGGATCGTGGTGCAGGCCAACGTCCGGGGCCGCGATATCGGTTCTATGGTGCGTGATGCCCAGGCGCAGATTTCCGCCCGGGTGACGCTGCCGTCGGGCTACTGGATTGCCTGGGGCGGCCAGTATGAGAACCTCATCGCGGCCAAAAACCGTCTGCTTGTCGTCGTGCCGCTCTGCTTTGCCGCTATCTTTTTCCTCCTGTTCATGGCGCTAGGCAGCGTACGCGATGCCCTGATCGTCTATAGCGGCATTCCCTTTGCCTTGGTCGGTGGCATTTTGGCTCTGGCATTGCGCGGCATGCCGATTTCGGTTTCGGCTATTGTCGGTTTTATCGCTTTATCTGGCATCGCCGTGCTCAACGGGCTGGTGATGGTCAGCCGTATCCAGCAGGAGATGGCGGAGGGTGTCGACAAGGTGGCCGCCGTCATTGACGGTGCGGTCGCGCGCCTGCGCCCCGTGCTGATCACAGCACTGGTTGCCTCTCTCGGGTTCGTACCGATGGCAATCGCATTGGGTACGGGCGCCGAGGTACAGAAGCCCATCGCCACTGTGGTGATAGGTGGGCTTATCAGCTCGACGTTGCTGACCTTGCTGGTGCTGCCGGCGCTCTACGCTCGCTTCGGTACTGGGCGGCAGACCGGTGGTGATGAACTTGATCCTGTCATCAGTCACCAGCCTCATGCCGCAGCAGGAGAATGACCATGCAGAAACGCTTCTTCGCAGTCTCGACTCTGGTCCTGTTACTGAGTGGGTGTAGTTGGTCCCAGGGGGAGTATCACGCCGGAATTCGGCAAGGATGCCAAGCCAAGGGGTTGCTACCTGATACTCCTGCTTTCCAGGAATGCTTCGCCAGGGAGCTACATGAGGATCACTCTTTCGCCCCGAGCATCAACCCACGCTTTAAAGGACATGACTGGCGCCATGACATGGAATAGCCACAGGATGCATATCTTGGGGAAAGGTACCGCCGTCGCTCTTGTCATATTAGCGCTATGTCCTGACGCCGCTCGAGCCCATCAGGACGAGATCGGAACCTTGATAATCCAGCATGCCTATGCCGAACCGGCCGTTCTGGGCGGTGAAACGCTGGTCCGGCTTGCCATAGAGAATAATGGTGCATCGGTGCGGCAGTTCATCCGCCTGCATTCCGACGCGGCTGAGGCAAGCCAGATCGAGGTAAGAGTGGCGCCTGGTCGCTTCGTGCCGATCGGCTCAATGGCGGTACTGCCTGGTGAGGTCCTGGATCTGGAAGAGACTGCCCGTGTCCGATTGTTGCGCCTGCGGCGCCCTCTTGCCGCCGGCGGCAGCCTGGAGGCATGCCTCGACTTCGCCGACGGCCGCGAGAAGCGGATTCAGGTCACAGTTGGGAAGTTCGAGTTGATCAACTAGGTCTGCGATGACGAAGGATCCGTAAGATCTCCAAAAGGCTGCCATCATCTTGATCGTGAGTAGCCTCGCCGCTGGTGCAAGTGCTGACATTAAGCCCCTTCTAACTTCCAAAAAAGCTGGGGATATTCTGCGGAGATAGCAACTCAGGGGGTGCTCAACTGTGCCTTCTTGGCGGAAGTCGGGGTCAATCTGACGCCCTGTGGGCAAAGAGAAATACGGCAGCATTTCCAACGTAGTACGAGCCGAAATACGCTGCCCGAATGTGATCCCAAATACGCATGGCACCTATTGATTTTCCAGCCGTTCCTATACATCAGCCTATAGGACGAAAGGTTGGAGATTATGCCAAAAAGGTTGTCAGACTCTGCGAATCGTGGCATTTTTGGCCGGGTAAAGGTTGCCCGGCGCCCCCAAAAGGTTGCCGGGCAAGTGATTCTGGGGGATCGACGAATGGCGGTGGGCGCGCTCAAACCAAGCTATGTCTCTCCAATACCTGTGGCTGATGAGCCATCGTACGGAGAGCAATACGCCCGTCTTTTGGATGCAGCATTAAGAGGGGATTTTTCACTTATTAAAAGGGGGTAAGCGGATTAAATGGTTGATCTTACCTTTGCATGAGAGTGAGACAGACCGGCATCTCATCGGATTATCTGGTTGATGCTTCACCTACTGCTGGTGCATGTTTCCTTCGCTAATTCCAGCAAGA
>NZ_JAGOLP010000021.1 GCF_017994015.1 Ferrovibrio sp.
CCGCATTGCTCAGCGTTACGCTGTCATTGCCGCTGCCGCCCTGGATGTTTTCCACATTGGCGACCGTGGCTTTCACGCCGCCGCTGCCAAGCTGCAAAATATCGCTGCCGGCGCCAAGATCGACCGCGCCGCCGGTGCTGTTCAATGTCACCGTATCGGCGCCAGTGCCGCCCAGCACGGTTTCGATATTGGTCACCGTGACAATGTTGCTGCCATTGGCCAGCTTGAGGCTGTCATTGCCGGCGCCGAGATCGTAGCTGCCGCCGCTTACCGCTGCCGCAAGGGTGATGTTGTCATCGCCGCTGCCGCCAGTGATCGCCTCGATATTGCCGGCGGTCAGGTTATTGCCGCCATTGGCCAGTTTCAGGCTGTCGCTGCCGGCGCCAAGCTCGATACTGCCGGCGATCGTGCCGGCCAGGGTGACGGCATCGTTGCCGCTGCCGCCCTGGATGGTTTCGCTATTCGCCACGGTGACGGCATTGCCGCCGGCTGCCAGGATCAGCGCATCATTGCCGTCGGCCAGATCAACGCTGCCAGTACCGGAGAATGTCACCGTGTCGTTGCCACTGCCGCCTTGCAGGGTTTCGACATTGACCACGGTAAGGCTGTTGGTGCCATCGGCCAGGATCAGCTTGTCATTGCCGCCGGCCAGATCGATAAGCTGGTCGGTCACCGGCTCGGCCAGGGTCAGCACGTCATTGGTAGTGGAGCCGATCTTGGATACCACCAGGCCATTCAGCTTGAGGCCGTATTGCACCGCCAGCGTGGCATCGCCATTGACAAAAGTGGCGTAATTGACGCCCTCGATCACCACATCGGCGCCGCGCGCTACAAAGCCGGACGCACTGACAATATCGCCTGCATCGCCACGGATGGTCAGCGTATCGCTATCGGAAACGCGCAGGATATCGGCAGCGGTCAGCGTCACCGTATCCACGCCGCTATTGGCCAGATCCAGTACTTCAATGCCGGTGATCTTGCTGTCGCTCAGATTAAGCGCATTGGTGGCCGTGGCGGCGCGCAATGTGTCGGTGCCGGTGCCGCCGGCAATCAGCGTATCGGCGGCATCGAAGATCAGCGTGTCGTCGCCAATGCCGCCATTCAGCTTGTCGGCACCCAGGCCGCCGATCAGCAGATCGTTGCCGGCGCCGCCCCAGATGTTGTCGGTGCCGCTGCCGCCATCCAGCACGTCGTCGCCGATGCTGCTCCAGATCACATCGTCGCCAGCACCACCGCTCACCGTTACCGTGCCAATGGTGTAGGTTTCGCTGGTCAGGTCGACAATATCGTTGCCGTCGCCGGCATTGATGATCTCGATATCCTTCAGCCGCAGGCCGGTACCCGGGGTTTCGCTGTAATGATCGTCGAGGAAGAGCGTGTCATTGCCGCTGGAGAGATTGACGGTATCAATCCCCTCGCCGCCATCAATCACATCATAGCTGCGCACCAGGCCGGAAATGCTGACACTTTCGCCGGTGCCAGCCAGGCCGGGGCCATTGCCGACATTCTTCGCGGTCCAGCCATTGGCCCACAGACCGTCAACTGAATTATTAAACGTGTCGTTGCCCGCGCCGCCAAAAAGCTGATCGCTACCGGCACCGCCATCAATCACATCATTGCCATCGCCGCCGCGCAGGATGTCGTTGCCATCGCCACCCAAAAGATTGGCGCCGGCGCTGCCGGTCACCGTGATGCTATCGGCGCCGCTTGAGCCGGCGATGCTTTCAACACCGCTGGTGGTGATGCTGCCGGCGCTTGCCAAGGTGAGGCTATCGGCGCCGGTGCCGCCAACCGCGCTTTCCACATTGCTGGCGGTGATGGCGCCGCCACTGGCGCCAAAGGACAGGATATCGCTGCCGCCGCCGAGATCGACGCGGCCGGAGCCATTGAAGCTGACGGTATCATTGCCGCTGCCGCCCAGCACGGTTTCAATATTGCCAACCGTTACGCTGTTAGTGCCATTGGCCAGTTGCAGCGTGTCCTTGCCGCCGGCCAGATCAAAGCTGGCATCGCTGACCAGATTGCCCAGCGTGACATAATCATCGCCTGAGCCACCGGTCAGCTTCTCAACATTGCTGAGTGTCAGGCTGTTGCCGCCGGCAGCCAGGGTCAGGCTGTCATTGCCGGCGCCAAGATCAACCGCGCCATTTGCAATCGCCGCCGCCAGCGTCACCGCATCATTGCCGCTGCCGCCCTGCACGGTCTCGATATTCGCCACCGTCACCGCATTGGCATCGCCGGTGAGGATCAGCTTGTCGTTGCCAGCGCCAAGATTGACGCTGCCTGTGCCGTTGTAGCTCAGCGTATCGTCGCCGCTACCGCCGGTGACAGACTCAACATTGGCCACGGCCAGCACATTGCCGCCATCAGCCAGGAACAGCTTGTCGCTGCCGCCGGCCAGATCGACACTACCGCCAGAAACCGGCGTATCGAGATAGACGATATCGCTGCCGCTGCCGCCGAGCACGGTTTCGACATTGCTCAGCGTGCCGCTATTGCCACCATCGGCGAGCTTGAGCGCGTCGCCGCCATCGCCAAGATCAATGCCGCCACTGACCAGCTTGCTGCCAAGCGTGACGCTGTCATTGCCGCTGCCGCCCTGCACCGTTTCGGTGTTGGTCACGGTCAGGCTGTTGCCGCCATCGGCCAGGGTCAGCTTGTCGTTGCCGCCGGCAAGATCGATATTGCCGCCGCTGACGGTGTTGGCCAGGGTGATGTCGTCATCACCGGCGCCGCCCACCAGGCTTTCAATATTGGCGATGGTGAGCTGGCTGCCGTCGGAAGCCAGGATCAGCTTGTCGTTGCCGCCACCGAGATCAATCAGGCCAGGCACGCTCGGCGGGATCAGTGTGACGGTATCGTCACCATCGCCACCAGCCACATTCTCAACATTTGAAAGCGTGACATTATTCGCCGCGCCGTAAAGCGTCAGCGTGTCTTCGCCATCACCAAGATCAAGGCTGCCGGTGCCGCTATAGCCAACCTGATCGTCGCCCGCGCCACCGGCAACGGTTTCAACATTGGCAACACTGAGATTATTGCCGCCATCGGCCAAAGTCAGGCTGTCTTTGCCGCCGCCGAGATCGATGGTCGCACCGCTCACCGGATCGGTCAGGGTTACGGCATCATTGCCGGTACCGCCGGTGATGCTTTCCACATTGCTGACCGTGACATCGGCGCCCGCGGCATCAAGCAGCAGGCTATCGCCCCCTGCACCCAGATCGATAAGGCCATTGCCGGCATAAGTGACAGTATCGGCGCCATTGCCGCCAAGCACAGTCTCGGCATTGGCAACCGTAAGCACATTGCCGCCATCGGCCAGGGTCAGCGTGTCGTCGCCGGCCCCCAGGTCAACCTGGCTGCCATCGGCCGCACCAGCCAGCGTGATGTCGTCGTTGCCGCTGCCGGCCACCAGGGTTTCCACATTGGCGACGGTCAGCATATTGCCGTCATCGGCCAGGATCAGCTTGTCGCCGCCCGTGCCCAGATCAATCACACCCGGCACGCTGGGCGGAATCAGCGTGACAGTATCATCGCCGCTGCCGCCCACCACATTTTCAACATTCGCCAGCGTGACACTGGCGCCGCCATCGGCCAGCGCCACGGTATCTTCGCCATCGCCGAGATCCAGGCTGCCATTGCCGCTGAAATTGATCGCGTCATCGCCGCTGCCGCCGGCCACGCTTTCGATATTGGCCAGGGTCAGCGTGTTGCCGCCATCGGCCAGATGCAGGCTGTCGTTGCCAGCGCCGAGATCAAGGCTGCCGCCGCTCTGCGCCTGATCCAGCGTCACGGCATCGGTGCCGCTGCCGCCGGTGACGGTTTCCACATTGGCCAGCGTGATGCTGCCGCCGGCATTGCCGAGATCAAGCGCATCGCTGCCGCCGCCAAGATCAACAATCACGCCAGCGGTGGAGCCCGTGAGGCTGACCGTATCGGCGCCGCTACCGCCCTGGATGGTTTCGGCATTGCTGACAGTAACGTTGCCGCCTGCATTGCCCAGGCTGAGCGTGTCGGCGCCGGCACCAAGATCAACATTGCCGCTGCCGATATAGTTGACGGCATCATCGCCGCTGCCGCCGGTCAGGGTTTCGACATTGCTGACGGTGACATTGTTGCCGCCATCGGCCAGCGTGACCGCATCCTTGCCGGCACCAAGATCAATACCGCTGCCCTCCAGTGTTTCAGCAAAGGTGACACTATCGCCACCGGTGCCGCCAACCAGGGTTTCCACCCCGGCCACCGTAACCGTGGCGCCGCCATTGCCAAGGATCAGCTTATCATTGCCGGCGCCAAGATTAACATCGCTGTTGCCGGTGATGGTGATGGTGTCGCTGCCGCTGCCGCCCAGCACGGTCTCGGCATTGCCAACCGTGAACTGGTTGGTGCCATCGGCCAGTTGCAGCGTGTCATTGCCGGCGCCAAGATCAACATTGCCGCCGGTAGTGGCGTTGCCCAAGGTGACGCTATCGCCACCCGAACCGCCGCTGACACTTTCAACATTGGTCAGCGTGATCGTGTTACCGCCATCGGCCAGCGTGACCGCATCCTTGCCGCCGCCGAGATCAACCGACACGCCGCCATTGACGGTTTCGCCGAATGTAACTTTGTCAGTATTGTTGCTGCCGCTGACCGTCTCGGTGCCGGTAACCGTGTAGCTGCCACCGCCGCTGCCGATCTGCAACGTGTCCTGGCCATCGCCGAGATTGGCAGTGCCACCGCCATTGAAGGTGATCTTGTCGTTGCCGCTGCCGCCGGTGATGGTTTCCACATTGGTGGTGGTCAGCGTGTTGCCGCCATCGGCCAGAATCAGGCCGTCCTGACCATCGCCGAAATCAAAATTGCCGGCGGTGACAGCGGTATCGAGCTTGAAGGTGACGTTATCCTGAGCCGCAGAGCTGGTGACGGTTTCGACATTCACCGCCGTGACCAGAGTGGTGTTGCCAACCAGCACCAGCTTGTCGACGCCTTCGCCGAGATCGATATAGCCCTTGCCGGTGAAGGTGACATAATCGTCGCCCTTACCGCCCAGCACGGTCTCGACATTGTTAATCGTCAGCCGGTTGCCACCATCAGCCAGCACCAGAAGATCCTCGCCGTCGGCGAGGTCGATGGTGCCGCCGGTACGCCCCTCGGTGAGCAAAACAGCATCATTGCCCTTGCCGCCGGTGATGCTTTCAACATTGCTGACCTGAACAAAATTGCCGCCATCGCCCAGCGTCAGCTTCTCGGCCGTGGCCGAGCCGATCACGCGCTCGACGCTGCTGACCTGCAACGCGGTGGTGCCGGCTCCCAGGGTCACTTCATCGGTGCCATCGCCGCCGATGATGGTTTCGGTATTCGCCACCAACAGGGTGTTGCCGCCGCTAGCCAGGATCAGCTTGTCGGCACCGCCGGCCAGGTCGATATTGCCGCCGCTCAGGCGATCAGTCAGGGTCAGCGTATCGGCGCCGCTACCGCCCAGCACATTTTCAACATTGGCGGCGGTGACATTGTTGCTGCCGGCGGCTAGGCCAAGCGTGTCATTACCTGCGCCCAGGTCAAGGAAGCCGGTGCCGCTATAGGTGACGCTGTCGTCGCCGCTGCCGCCGGTCACGCTTTCCACATTGGCAACGGTCAGGCTGTTGCCGCCATTGGCCAGTTTCAGCGAGTCGGTGCCGCCGAGCAGATCAACCTTGCCGCCCTCCACCTTACTGGCCAGCACAACATTATCCGTGCCGCTGCCGCCGGTGATGCTTTCAGTGTTGATCGCATTGAGCGTGTTGCCGCCATCGGCCAGCTTGATCGCATCGCTGCCGGCGCCGAGATCGATGCTGTAGGGGCTGCTGGCGGCGCCAATGCCCTGGGTCAGGGTCAGCGCATCATTGCCGGTACCGCCCAGCACAGTTTCAAAATTTGCCGCCGTGACGGCATTGTTGCCGCCATCGGCAAAGCGCAGCAGATCGTTGCCGGCGCCCAGATCGGCGCTACCGGTGCCGGAGAAGGTGATGGTTTCATTACCGGTGCTGCCGGTCACGGTTTCGATATTCGCCACCGTGATGCGATTGTCGCCCTTGGCCAGGGTCAGGCTGTCATTGCCGCCGCGCAAATCCACCATGCCGTCGATCAGCACAGTGCCCAGGGTCAGCGCATCGCCATTGGCCGAGCCGATCACGGTTTCGATATTGGTCAGCGACAGGATACCGCCGCTATTGATGATCAGCGTGTCATTGCCGGCGCCCAGATCAATCACGGTCTTGGTCGGCTGGCTCGAACCCAGCGCAATCGTGTCGCTGCCCGAAGAGCCGATCACGGTCTCTACATTGTCAACCGTGTAGGTGCTGCCGCCTACGGCAAAAACCAGCTTGTCGGCGCCCTTGCCGAGATCCATGTAGCCATTGGTGACCACATCGCCAACGGTGATGATATCGTTGCCGGTGCCGCCGATAACGGTCTCGGTGCCGAACAGGGTCTGCGAATTGGCGCCATTGGCCAGCGTCAGCTTGTCGTTGCCGCTGCCCAGATTGATGCTCATGCCGCGGCTGACCACGGCCTTGAGCTGCACGGCATCATCGCCGGCGCCGCCATTGACGGTCTCAACGCCGGCCAGGGTAACGGTGTTGGCCGCGCCGGCCAGGGTGAGCGTGTCAAGCCCGCTGGAAAGGTCGATCAGGCCGGTGCCGCTATAGGTGACATTGTCGGCACCGCTGGCACCGCTCACCGTTTCGGCATTGCTGATCGAAATGCTGTTGGCACCAATCGCCAGCTTTACCGAGTCAGCGCCGGCGCCGGCATCCAACACCACACCCTGCGCCACAGCACCAAATGCCAGTTTGTCGTTGCCGCTGCCCGCAATGACTGTTTCAACATTGGCAAAAGTGGCCGAATTATTACCATTGGCCAGCACAAATTTATCATTGCCAGCACCAAGGTTGTAACTGCCCTTGGCGGTGGTGACCGCATTGTAGATGACATCGTTGCCATCCAGGCCCACCACGGTTTCAACATTGCTGAGCGTCAGCGTGTTGTTGCCGCTGGCCAGGGTCAGCTTGTCCACGCCGTTGCCCAGGTCAATCACCGAGGCGCTCAGTTTGCCATCCGTCAGGGTGACGATATCGGCTGCCGTGCCGCCGGTCAGCGTCTCCAGATTGGAGAGAGTGGTCATGCTGGCGGCATTGCCCAGCACCAAGCTGTCCTTGCCATCGCCGCCATCAACCACGGCACGGGCGGATTTCTCCAGCCGGATCACATCATTGACCGCGCCGCCCACCAGGGTTTCAACACTGATGGCGGTCAGCGCATTCGCCACATCATCCAGCGACAAGCTGTCATAGCCGCCACCAAGATCGATCTTGGCATTGTTCAGGCTGCTCTGGATGGTAATGGTATCGGTGGTGCCGCCGCCGGTCAGGGTTTCGACATTGGCGATCGTGGCGCTGTTGACAGCACTGGCCAGTTTCAGTGTGTCGCTGCTGCCGCCCAGATCGATCAGCGCATTGGTCAGGCCGGCATTCACCGTCACCTTGTCAATGCCGGCGCCTGCAATCACGGTCTCGATATTCGCCACCGTGGCCGCACTGCCCGCATTGCTCAAGGTCAGCGAATCCAGGCCATCGCCCAGATTGACCGTAACCTTGGTGGCGCCGCTGCCCAGCGTGATGCTATCTGCCGCACTGCCGCCAAACACTGACTCGGCATTGTTGATCGTCAGCGTGTTGGCCACGCCATCAAGCTGCACCACATCATTGCCAGCGCCGAGATCAATCGCAGCATTGCTCGCCACACTGCCGGAGAAAAATATCTTGTCTCCGCCGGTGCCGCCCTGCACGGTCTCAACACCCGACAGGGTGACGGTGTTGGTGCCGCTGACCAGGGTTACCTTGTCGGCACCCTCACCCAGATCAAGCCGGGTCGGGCTGGCTTTGGACAGGATCACCGAATCATTGCCGCTGCCACCGGTGACCGTGTCGATGTTGGCCACCGAGATGGTGTTGCCGCCATCGGCCAGCTTCAGACTGTCATCACCACGCGCCAGATCGATCAGCGCGCCATTCACCGTGGTCTTGAGCGTAATGGTTTCGTTGCCAGCCGAGCCGATCAGCGTTTCGACATTGGCCAGCGCCAGATTGTTATTGTTGGCCCCGGTCAGCGTCAGTTTGTCACTGCCGCCGCCCAGATCAATCACACCATCCGAAGGCGCCACGCCGTAGATTGTCACCGTGTCGGCACCGGCGCCGCCGGTCAGGGTTTCCACATCGGCAACCGTGACAACGCTGCCCGAATTGCCAAGGGTAAGACTATCGTTGCCACTGCCCAGCGCGACATATGCCTTTGTCGTGCCGGCACCCAGCGTGACCAGATCATCGCCGCCGCCGCCATTGATAATTTCGGCATTGTTGATGGTGGCCTGGTTGCCGCCATTGGCCAGGTTCAGGGTGTCGCTGCCGGCACCCAGATCAACATTGCTGTTTGGCCCCAGGGTGGTGCTGAGCTGGATAACATCCGCACCAGTGCCGCCAGTCAAGGTCTCCACATTGCCAACGGTCAGCCCATTGGCGCCATTGGCCAGGATCAGCTTGTCGGCGCCATCGCCGAGGTCAATCACGCCGCTTTTGACCGCCGCGCTCAATGTCACGCTGTCAGCGCCGCCGGCCCCCAGCAGGGTTTCAACACCGGAAACGCTCAGCGTGTTGTTGGCATTGGCCAGTTGCAGTGAATCGAAGCCGTTGCCGGCGCCAAGGTCAACCTTGCCATTGACCATGCCGGTTTGCAGCGTAATGGTTTCGCTGCCGATGCCGCCGGCTATGGTTTCCACATTGGCCAATGTGGCATTGCCGCCGCCATTGCCGAAACTGACGCTATCGCTGCCGCCGCCGAGATCCAGGCTGCCGTTGAACTGGCTGGTCAGGCTAACCTTGTCGGCGCCTGAGCCACCACTGATCGTCTCTACATTGGCAACCGAATAAACGCCGCCGGCATTGCCCAGGATCAGTTTGTCTTCACCACCCGCCAGATCAACACTGGTCTTGGTGCTGGTATCGCCGAGCTTCACGGTATCGGCGCCACTGCCGCCGGCCACAATCTCGACGCCATTGGCGGTGACAAAATTTTCGCCATCGGCCAGCCGCAGCTGATCCGAACCGGCGCCAAGGTCAACCGTCACACCATCACTGGCAACACTTTTCAGCATCACCACATCGGCGCCTGTGGAACCGGTTACGGTTTCCACATTGGCAACGCTGAAGCTGCCGCTGGCGCCAATCTCCAGCACATCCTTGCCTGCGCCAAGATCAATCAGCGTGCCGGCATTCTTGCCCAGCGCCGTAACCACATCGGCGCCGCTGCCGCCGAGCACGGTTTCCACACCCGTGACATTCAGCCGGTTGCCACCATCGGCCAGCACCAGCGTATCGGCACCAAGGAGCAAATCCACATTCATGCTGGTGACGGCGCCTTCCAGCGTCACCGTATCATTCAGGCTGCCGCCCTTCAGCGTCTCCACATTGGCAACCAGCACCGTGTTGGAGCTGCTGTTGTTGAGCGTAAGGCTGTCGCTGCCGGCGCCAAGATCAACCCGGCTGCCGGAGGCAAAGCCATCGCGCATTTCGACCGTATCGGCGCCGCTGCCGCCGAGCACAGTTTCGGTCTGGCTCACATAGGCCAGATTGGTGCCATTGGCGAGTTGCAGCACATCCTGCCCGCCGCCAAGGGCAAAACTTGCGCGGCTGACGGCGCTGCTGGCGATAACATAATCTGCGCCATTATTGCCGATCACGGATTCAATATCGGTAACGCTCAGGCGATTGACGCCATCAGCCAGTTTGAGCGTGTCATTGCCGGCGCCCAGATTGACCAGGCCGCCATCCATGGTGCTGCCCAGCGTAACGGTATCGCCGCCGGCGCCACCGGTAATTGTCTCGGTGTTGGAGATGGTGGCGTAGATGTTGCCTGTGGCGGGCAATTGCAGGCTGTCATTGCCAGCGCCAAGATCGATCTGCGGTGCAGCGATCACATTGGCAATAGTTACCTTATCGTCGCCACTGCTTCCTTGCAGCGTATCGACGTTGGCCAGGGTGTGTGTACCACCCGCATCTGTCAGCGTTGTTGGCACGGCGCCAACCACTCCTCATGCAAGACCGGATGCTTTGCATCGCGGCCACCAAACCAAAAATCTCAACCAACGCAGAATTTCCACTGTGGCACACGCGCTTGTGGCACACGCGCTGATTTGCGCCGGAAACGCGCACGATTTTGCCGCGTCCCAACCACAGCAGATGCCGCCTCACGTTCTCGCCCGGCGGCTTCCGAAACTCTAAAACCAACACAACGCTACACTGTTCACCGCAGCAATGTAACGGGCAAACTACAGTAGCAACATTACAAAACCATCAACACGCTACCACAAATTGCCCAGGCCGCGCACGGGGAATCTGTCCCAAATAGGCTGAATAGCTTGGTTTTCAGGAATCGGTACAATACGCTCACAGAGCAATGCCCGGTCAGCAGATTTACAACAATTCTTTATTTGGTTGCAGTCCCAACCGCAACAATTCTCCACTGGCATCTGGTTTTTTAGGTAATAATTGCTCTTTTTAAGAGTATAGTTAGCCGATGGGCAGAAATAAATTTCACGCAAAACGGGTGATGAACCAGCAGACCCTGGCGCAGACCACAATTATTGCGCGAAGCGAAAGGGTCGGCTTCCGCAGCCTGTGAAAATTATCATTATGCGACAATGAGATGTGGCAGATAGTGGGTTGGCAATCATACCGATAGCGGCGCCGCCAGCAGGCGTTGCAACCCCTGGGCCAAGGTTGTGTCCGCCCGCAGGCCCAATCCGGCTTGCGCGGCCGTCGGATCGCCCACCGAGGCCAGGATATCGCCAGAGCGGCGTGGCGCGCTTTGCAGCATCGGCTCGCGGCCAAGGATGCCGCCCAGGCTCTGCGCCAGGTGCAAAATCGTGGTGGCGCGCCCGGTGCAGACATTGAACACTCTGGCCGCAGCCGGATGCGCCTGCATCGCCGCCAGCAGATGCCGCACCACATCGTCGATATAGACAAAATCCCGAGCCTGCCCGCCATCGCCATGGATCGTGATCGCCTGCCCCGCAGCCAGCCGCGCGGCAAAAATCGCAATCACCCCGGCATAAGGCGAATGCGGTTCCTGGCCCGGCCCATAGGCATTAAAAATGCGCAGGCCGGTGCTAGGCAGATGATGCACATGCCAACCGGCAAGAGCATGCAATTCGGCGGCATATTTATCAGCGCCATAAGCGGTCAATGGCCGCGCCGGCAGGGTTTCGGCCAGCGGCACCGCCGGATTGTCGCCATACACCGCCGCCGAAGAGGCATAGACCACCGGCACCGGTCCAGCCGCACGCGCGGCATCAAAAACCGCGATAGTGCCGCCCAGATTGACCCGGTGCACACCGGGCCAATCCTCTACCGAGCGCTGCACTGAGGCGATGGCGGCAAGGTGAAAACACCCGGCCACGCCCTGCATCGCCCGGTGCAACAAAGCCGTATCGGCCACGTCGCCGACAATCAGTTCGACCTCGGCCGCCAGTCTGTCGCGCCGGCCGGTGGAAAGATCGTCCAGCACGCGCACGCTATCGCCGCGCGCCAGCAGGGCGGCACAGAGCTGTGCGCCGATAAAACCGCAGCCGCCGGTGACCAGATACAGCGCCATTAAACACTCCTCATGCCGGCATTGCCTGCCAGCCTCTGATAAACGGCAAGATGCTGCTGCGCCACCCTGTCGGCGGTGAATACATCACGCGCCCGCTGCAAGCCGGCTTGCGACAATGCCTCCCAGCGTGCCGTGTCCTCGATCACGGCCAGTATCCCGGCACTGACTTCATCCGCCTTGCGCGTATCCACCAGGATACCGGCGCGCCCCTGATCCAATATCCATTCCGGCCCATGGGCATTCCAGCCGGCCAGCACCGGCAGGCCGCGCGCCATCGCCTCCACCGCCACCTGCGGCTGGGTCTCTTCCAGCGACGGATGCACCAGCAGCGTGGCGGCATCCATATGGCGCAGCACCGCGGCAGCATCCACCGGCCCGATAAAGCCGACGCCCGCTTCCAGTTGCCGCTGCCGCGCCCAGGCCGCCGCTGGGCCATCAGGCTCAAAATTCTGCCCGAGCAGCAGCAATCTGGCTGCCGGGTTTTGCCGGCGTATGCCAACAAAAGCGCGCAGCAATGTGGCAACATTCTTGAGTTTGCCAAAACCATTATTGACCGCCAGCAGCAACGGCGGCCCGGATGGATAACGCCGGGCGCTAGGCTGGATCAGCGCTGCGTCGATACCCAGCGGAATGCTGCCATGCACCCGCCTGCCGGCTTGCCGCAACCATTGTTCAATCGGCGGCGACACTGCCAGAAAATGCTGTGCTTGGCGCAGCGTGCGCTGAAACAGCCACCAGCGCCCCAGGCGATAGGCATCCGGGGTATGGCGCAGCACGTTGCCGGCCCAGTCATGCGCTGTCACCACCACACGGGCAGGATCATGTGCGGCCAATGCACCCAGCGCGAATTCGTAGCACCAATGCGCATGCACAATATCGGGCCGGCTGGCCTGCACCAGCCGTGTAATCGCCTCGCGCTCCTGCCGCATCAGGTCACGCATGCGGTGGCGCTGGCGAAACGGTGCTACATGCAGCCGCAAGGCACCAGCATCAACATGCCAGGATTCGGTTGCCGCCATTTGCCAGGTGACAAGCTCAACCGCCTGGCCGGCAGCCAGCAAAGCCGCAACCTGACCGGCAATCCCGGACAGGCTGATTGCGGCACGCTCAGCCGGTGCGGCATCCAGCCAGAGGCGCAGTTGCGCCAGATTGACAGGGCCGGCAACAGTCAGCCGCATGTCTTCCACACAAAGTTGAGCATTTTGGTTCGCCTCTGCTCGCTCTGCCGCTGATTAAACGGATACACTAGATTAGAGCCGATCGGCGCTGCCGGTATGGATCAGGCATGAGTAAGCTTCCAATCGTCATGCGATGCCTGATCCCATTAGGTCGGCGTGGCATCAGCATGGAATTTGCGGCAGCTTATATGAAAATCCTGCATATACTCAACGAATTGAAATTCAGCGGCGCCGAGCTGATGCTGCACGCAGCAGCAAATGATCTGCGCCAGCAGGCCGATCACACCATCCTGATCACCGGCGACCAACCCGGCGAGTTTGCGCCAGCCCTGGCAGCCCGGGGCTTTGCGCTTGAGCATATTCCGTTTCGGCGCAACTTTGCCTTTCTGCTGGCAGTCTATCGCCTGCTGCGCCGCGCTGATGTTGACCTGATCCACGTTCACACCGAACAGGCCAGTTTCTGGTATGGCCTGCTGGCACATATCGCAGGCAAACCGAACCTGCGCACATTGCATAGTGAATTCGGCTTCAATGGCTTGCTGCGCTGGCGTCGGTTGCTGCAACGCCGGCTGTTGGCCTGGCTGGGCACGGTTTTTGTCGCCTGCTCGCCGCGTGTCGCCCGCAATGAACAAATCCGCTTCGGCACGCAGCCGCGCGTTGTGCAGAACTGGTTTGATCCCAGCCGAATTCATCTGGCCGACGCGGCCACGCGCCAGGAGGCGCGGCAAAAACTCGGCATTGATGCCGCTGTTTTCATGGCGCTCTGCGTTGGCAATAACAGCGCGGTGAAGAATTTCCCGGCCGTGATCGAGGCGCTGCGGCTATGCCCGGCAGCAGCCGATATTGCCTGCACTTTCTGTGGTGACTACGATCCGGCGCAGCAACCTACGGCAGACGATCCGATCAGGGCGCGTGTGCATTTCCCTGGCGCGGTGAGCAATATCGGCGACTGGCTTGCCGCCGCCGATGCCTATATCTGCGCCTCACATTATGAAGGTGGCCCCCTGGCCTTGCTGGAGGCTGGCGCTGCCGGCATCTTCTGCATCAGCACCCGGGTTGGTTTGGTGGAGACATTGCCCGCCCTGCCCAACCTGATCATTGTACAACCCGATGCCGCCAGCATCGCCGCCGCGCTGCAACAGGCGCAAAGGCTGCCATTGACCACGCGGCAAGAACAGGGCGCGGTTTTATCCGCCTTTATGCTGGAACATTTTTCACCCAAACGCGGCGCCCGCGACTATGCCGCGATCTACCGGGAACTGGCGCAGAAGATTAAGCGACTTTGAAATAGGCGATGGTGCGCGCCAGGCCGGTTTCCAGATCGGTTTCCGGCTGCCAATCCAGCCTGGCACGCGCCAGGGCGATATCCGGCTGGCGCTGGATCGGATCATCCTCGCGGCGCGGTTCGTGCCGGATGGTGGAGCGCGAGCCGGTTTGCCGCAGCACCCGCTCGGCCAGGCCCAGGATGGTTTCCTCGGCCGGATTACCCAGATTGACCGGGCCGATATCATCATCCGGCACCTGCATCAGGCGCAGGATGGCTTCCACCGTATCGTCGACATAGCAGAAGCTGCGCGTCTGCCGGCCATCGCCATGGATCACCAGTGGCTCGCCGGCCAGGGCGCGCACGATGAAATCCGAAACCACGCGGCCATCCTCGCGATGCATGCGCGGGCCATAGGTGTTGAACAGGCGCGCCACCCGGATCGACAGGCCGAATTGCCGGCGGTAATCAAAAAACAATGTCTCGGCGCAGCGTTTGCCTTCATCATAACAGGCGCGCGGGCCGATAGGATTGACATTGCCCCAATAGCCTTCCGGCTGCGGATGCACCAGCGGGTCGCCGTAGATTTCCGAGGTGGAAGCCTGGAAAATCCGCGCCCCGGTATTTTTGGCCAGATCCAGCATGTTGATGGCGCCCAGCACAGCGGTGCGCACCGTCTGCACCGGATTATACTGGTAATGAATCGGCGAGGCCGGGCAGGCCAGATTATAAATCTGGTCTACATCAAGCTGCACCGGCTCGGTGACATCATGCAGGCGGAATTCAAAGCGCGGATGCCGTGCCAGATGCGCCAAACTGCCGCGCTGGCCGGTGAGCAGGTTATCCAGGCAGATCACGCTATGGCCCAGGGCCAGCAGGCGATCCACCAGATGCGAGCCGATAAAACCGGCGCCGCCGGTGACAAGTATGCGCAAGCCGCCCTGCCCGGTGTGGTTTTTACCGGCTACCATGATCACGCCTGACTGATCTTGTTTTACAAAAACGCTCAAATACAAACCGGGCTGGTCGACCAGATCAGCCGCCAGCCCAGCAAATCATTCAACAGCGCCAAGCTCAGCTCGGGCTGGCCGACGAAATCGGCCGTTCGAAGACCACCGGGGTGTTGTTCTGCTGGTTGTTCTGTGTCGTCGTCTGTGTCTGCTGCTGCTGTTGAACAACCGGGCGCTGACCGGCCAGAATCTGCTGCACCTGAGCGCTGTTGGTCTGATTCGCCTGATTGAGCGAGTTATTGGTGCTGGCCTGATTGAGCGTCTGGGTCACCGTCGCAACAGTGGTGGGCGCAGCGGCCTGCACGGTCGCGGAGGTTGCGGCCGAATAGGCATTGGCCATCACATTGATCGCAGCCTGCGGTGACACCGCATAAACCGCCGGATTGCTGACCGCCTGGGAAACCGAAACCGACATCGCCGCCACCTGCTGCGGCGCCACACGCTGCGCTTCCGGCGCCACCACAATGCGCGAAGCCGTGGTCATCGTGGCTGACACCGCCTGCGGATTGGCCGCCATCACGGCAGGCGAATTGGCCGCACTGGTGGCCGACGCAGCCAATTGCACCGCAGCGGCGGGATCAACCGACAGGATTCGCTCGGCCGCCGAAACCGCACTGTTGGCTACATTGGCTGTAAGGCTCGGGTTGCCGCTCTGCGTGGCCAGGGCAAGCGTGGCCGAAGCCAGACCGGCGGCCTGAGTGGAGAAGTTCTGAGCAGCCGGCGCGACAAACAGCCGGGCTGCCGTGGTCACCACGGTTTCGGTCTGTTGGGGTGCGCTGCCCTGCGGCAGGGCGCGCGCCACAGCCACGGCCGCACCACCCGCCGCAATCGCCGCCTGCGGATTGCTGCTGAGCAAACCTTCAGCCACCTGAACCACAGAGGCGGCCAAGCTGCCGGCCTGCGCGGGATTACCAGCGGACAATGTCTGAATTGCTTGCTGGATTGCATTGCCATTGCCGCTCAGCACCGCGGCGCGCAAAGCCGGTGGCAGGCTGTTGATATTGGCCTGGCCGGCCTGCGCCTGCGCCTGCGCCTGGCCCGGCACCATCAATACCAGCGAGCCAACAGCGGCAGCCGCCAGGGATGCAGCAAAAGCAGCAGCGATCTTCCGGCTCATCATCATTCTCCCAAGCATAGGCACATCAATTGGCAACAAGAATTTGGTCTGCCTATAATAACAACATAGTTGCGGACGGGCTAGTGGAATGATGGGCAGTTTGAACGAGACAAGACAACCCCGCAAAACTGCCCGCTGGATCAGCCGGCTGGCCCCGCCGAATCGGCTTCTGGCCGGCCTGCTGGCCCTGGGCGGCTGCGGCCTGCTGCTGCTGGCGCTGCCCCGCCTAGCCGACAATCTGAGCCTGCTGACGATCACCGGGCTGACCCGCGATCATGCCCGGCCAACTGCACAGGCCACGGCCGGCACCGAACGCCCCCTGGCTGATCTGGCCGCGGCATTGGGCAGCCCACAGGCCTGGCGCCAGGCCGCCCGGGCCAGCATCGCGGGCGGCAATTACCCGGCTGCTGCGGCGGCTTTACGCCAGGCCTTGCGCCTTGCGCCGGGCCATGCCGACGACTGGGCCACACTGGCGGCCCTGAGCGATGTGGGCGCGGTCCCGCCAATCGAAGCCGTGGCCGCCTTTGAGCGCGCCGTGGCCTTGCAGGGCTTTGAGCCATCCTTCACGCCCTGGCTGTTCAGCCTCGGCATCCGGCTCTGGCCGGTGCTGCCGCCCAGCGGCCATGCCGCCTTTGAGCAATTGACCTGGCGGCAATGGCAATGGGGGCCAGGACGGCTGACCGAGATCACCCGCGACGCCCGGGCAGAATTGGTGATTGCCCCGATCCTGGCGCAAGACCCGGCCGCTTTGGCGGATTTTGAGCGCCGCTTGCAATTGCTTGGGCCGTTGGATCAGGCCAGATAACGCCCCTGGCGCGCTGACCAGGATTGCGCCACGCCAAGGCCCAGCAACAGCGCCCAGAGCGCGGCCACGGCGGGGATTTGCAGGCTGAAATCGAGCAGCGAATGCGCCGCGGCCGTAACACCCGCCGCCAGCGCCACCAGGCTCAAGCCCGGCACCGATTGACGGTGCAAGGCCCCCTCCAGGCAGCGCCACAGCAGCAGGGCCTGGGCCAGCAGCAGGCTGAGCGCCGCCGGCAGGCCCAGATCAACCATCAATTCCAGATAGACATTATGCGCCTCGCCCCAGATCAGCACCATGCCGATCGGGCGCAGTTTGGCACTGGCATCGCTGAAACTGCCCAACCCGCTGCCCAGCCAGGGCCGTTCGGCAATCAACTCCAGCGCCATGGCATAAATCTGGCCGCGATGCCCCAGCGCACCTGCGGCGCGCTCGCCCATATCGCCTTCGCCGGTTAGCAGGAACAGGGCCGGCAGCGCCAGGGCCGCCGCCACCACGCCCAGGCGCCCGATGCCCGACCAGCCATGCCGACGCAGCACCACGCCCGCCAGCAGGGTGAGCACGCCCAGCGCGACGGCCGCCATGCCGGCGCGGGAAAAACTCAAGGCCAGCCCGGCCAGCAGGATAACCAGCAGCGCCAGCCAGAATGGCCTGAGCCGGCGCTCGCCCGGATCATCCCGCAGCATCAGCGCCAAAGCCGCGATCAGGCCGAAACCGGCCCAGGTGGCGAAATGGTTGGGGTTGACAAAACTGCCGGTCACCATGCCGCGATAGGCCCATTTTTCCAGCCAGCCGATGCGCTCGGCGCCGCTCAGCGCATTGACCAGGCCATAAAGCGCCAGCAAAGCCGTAAAGCCGGCCACCGCACGCAACGCGGCCCAGGCGAAGCGCGATGAACGGCCGAATTGCAGCGCCAGCAGAAAGATCAGGCCATAGCCGAGCAGCTTGGCAAAACCATCCATGCCGGTGCCCGGGGTGAGCGAAATGCTGCCCGGCAAATTTTCTTGGCCCAGCACCGCCGCCGCCGCCGTCCATTCCGGGTGATGCCATGCCGCCGGCATGCCCGGCCAGAGTTGCAGCAAAGCCCAGGCCAGCGCCAGGCTATAGAGCAGCAGCGGCAGGCCGATACGCCAGGGCGCCACCAGCGGCCACAGCCGGGCGCCGACATTGGCGCGGGTGCCGAAAAAGCTTGCCGCCGCCCAGACCAGAGCCAGCAGGGCCACACCGGCCAGCAGCCCATGCCAGGCCCAGGGCCGCGCACCACCCAGCGGCAGGGCGGCAAGCAGCACCAGCGCCACCAGCGCCCCGGCCACCAACTGCGCTAGACGCGGCAGGCTTGGTGGCAGTCTTTCCGTATCACTCATCCCGGCCCCCATTCATTGCCGCCGCCGCCATTCGTCGCGCAGCAGCCGCAGCAGGAATAATGGTATCGTGCGGCCATAACGGCCGGCCAGCCGGCGTGGCTCGCTGGCCAGGCGGAAAGCCCATTCCAGGCCATGGCGCTGCATCCAGGGCGGCGCCCAGGGCTTGTTGCCGGCGATGAAATCGAACGCTGCCCCCACCCCCACCAGCAGCGGCACCTGCAAAGTCTCGCGTTGCGCCCGCATCCATATTTCCTGGCGCGGCGCCCCCAGGCCGACCCAGACAATATCAGCCCCGCTGGCATCGATGGCAGCGGCATGGGCGGCATCTTCTGCTGCCGTGAAGGGCCGGAAAGGCGGCGCCAGGCAACCGACAATGTCGGCCCCGGGAAATTTTTGCTGGATCGCCCGGCGCAATTGCGCCAGCAAGGCCGGCGAGCCGCCAAACAGGAAATGCCGCAGCGGCCGGCCCTGCACATGTTCGCCGCTGGCCAGCAGCGCGGTCATCAGGTCCGGGCCATAAACCCGGCCGGCCTGGCCTGCGCCACGGCGCCGCAGCAGCCACACCAGCGGCATGCCATCGGTGGCCGCCATGCCGGCATGCGCCAGCGCATCATGCAGCCGGGCATCGCGCCAGCTTTCCACCAGGGTATGCACGTTGACATGGCAGATATACTGCCGCTCGCCGGCGCGCAGCCAGCGCAGCACCTGGGCTTGCGCCAAGGCCAGATCGCCGGCATGCAGCGGCAGGCCCATCACCTCAATCTTTGGCATCATGCCGGCACCGCCTGACGCCGCCGCGCCGCCGCTGCCGCAATGGCTTCCGCATAGATCGCACGCTGTCTTTCGGCCACCCGGGCGGCGGAAAAGTCGGTTTCATAAAGCCGCCGCGCCTGCTGCCCGGCCTCGGCAAGCCGCGCCGGCTCGGCCAGCAGCGCTGCAATTTCTGCTGCCCAGTCGGCTGCCGTAGCCTCGGCCGGCAGCAGCCAGCCGCCACCCCGCACCAGCACATCCGCCATGGCACCACGCGCCGGCGCCAATATCGGCAGGCCGTGCGCCAGGGCTTCATGCAGCGCCATCGGAAAATGCTCCAGCGCACGGCTTGGAAACAGCAGCAGTGCAGCCTGGCGCATCTCGCGCGACAAGGTGGCCGCATCCACCCGGCCAAGCAGGCGCAGATTGCCCAGCCGCCCGGCAGCTTCCCGCACCATCGCTTCCAGCGGTCCGCTGCCGGCGATGGTCAATGTTGTATCGGGATGGCTGCTGCCGAGCGCCTCGGCCAGTGCCAGTATCGTATCGATGCCCTTTTCCGGCGACAACCGCCCGGCATAGAGCAGGCCCCGGCGTTCCGGCATCACGGCTTCAACACCCGGATCAGCAATGAAATTCGGCTTCACCCCGATACGCGCCTCGGGCAGCCCGGCGGCAATGAATTGCTGGCGCGAGGCTTCGCTCAGCGCCAGGAACCGGTCCACCAGGCCCCGCCTTATGCCAAGCCGGCGCATCATCAGGCCCTGGCCGGCGGCGGCAAGGCTCATGCCCAGGCCATCGGGGTGGCAGCGATGCAGCAAAGCCGGCCAGGGCAGCAGGGTTTCACTGCACAGCCGGCAATCGGCGCCAGCACGCAGAAACAGGCCATTGGCGCAATAGAGGCGGAAATTATGCAGCGATTGCACCAGCGCGACGCCCTGCTGCCGGGCCGCGGCATAGACCGAGGCGGAAAGCGCCGGAAACAGGTTATGCACATGCAGCAGATCGGGCCGCTGCTCGGCGATACGCTGCGACAGGTCACGGTAGACTGTTGCCGACCACAGCGCATGCAGGCCGGCACGGGGCTGTGACTGCGCCTCCAGCGCAACATTCCTGGCCATGAAGGATGATACCGTGAAGCCGTGGCGCGGCAATTCAGCCAGCTCAGCCGCCACCGCTGCATCCTCGCCGCCATATTGGCGGTATTGCGCATGCACCAGCATTACGCGCATGGCATCACGCGCATGGCGGCGCCGCCATTTGTCGCCGCATCGCCAGCGCCAGCTGTTCGGCCAAATCCTGCGGTGTGGCTTGGTCGCTTTCCAGCACCAGGGCATCATAGGCTAGCGCCAATGCGCGGTAGCGCCGCAGCAGATCGGCGGCCTGCGCCGCATCCAGCTCGCCCTTGCGCGCCACCAGGGTTTCTGCGGCAGCCAGCAGAAAAGCGCGGCCATGCGGTGCCGGGGCGGCAAAATCCAGCAATGCCAGCAAAGCGACCGGCAGAGCAATGCCGCGCACGGCGCCATCGGCGCGGTAATCTGGCACATGGCGATCAAACAGCACCAGCGCACCGCCCGCCATCGCCGGCCGCAGCCGCAGCCAATAGCCCAGCGTATAATCTGCCAGCGCCAGCGCCAGCCGCGCCAGCGAAGCCAGGCGGCCCGGCTGGCGATTCTGCGGCCGGGCACCATCACCGGCACCGCCTTTGCTCAGCCCCAGCAGGAAAGGCCGGGTGTGAAACGGCGCCACGCGCAGGAACAGGCGCCGCTCCAGCAGCGGCAGCAAAGCCGCAATCAGGCTGGTTTTGCCGGCACCATCGGGTCCGCTCAGGCTCCAGCAGCGCCCAGCCGGCCGGCAATAGCTGTGCAAAGCATCGGCCAGTTTCCAGGCCAGCACGCGCAACACCAGTATTGGCTGCCGCCGCAGCCGGGCCAGCAGCGTGGCAAAATCCAGCCTGGCCGCTTCGCCGGCCACAAAGGCCGCTGCATCCTCGCGCCGAAGCCACAGCAGGCCATGCTGCCGCTCAGCGCGCGCCAGCAATGGCGCCACCGCGGCAAAGGCCACGCCGCCGCCACTGCCGGCACGATGCAGATCCAGTTGCAAGGTGGCCCCGGTATGATCCGGCTGGCCCAGAATGACGATCAGCAGATGGCCGCGCCGCAACGTGAACAGCCGCCGCCAGCCCAGCGGTTCCGCCACGGCATCGATCAGCCGCAGCCACTTCCGCCAGGGCCGGGGCGCCACGATCAGATCGGCATCATGCCCCGGCATTTCCGGATAGCGTTCAAGCCCGTCGCGCATTGCTGCCGGCAGACCTGCACTGGCTGCATGGCGCAGGATGGCAAACAGCAGATCAGCCGGCTTGTCGGCGCTTTCCGGCAATGTGGGCGCCGCTACAGCGCCGGCTGTCCGGCGCAACAATCGCTCGCGCCAGGCCTCCGCCCGGCCAGCGCCCAGCAGCCGGCGCAAGGCCTGCTTGGCGGCATAGCCGGCTGCAAGCGCCACAGCCGGCAGGCGCAGCAGCAGGCCCAAGCCGGTTTTGCCGGTACGCGCCGTCACCGGCAAAACCGGCAGCATCTCATCGCTGATGCCGGCCAGCGGCTCTTGCGCCAAGCCCCAGCGCATGCCGCGGCAATGCCGGAAGCCGGCCTGGCGCAAGAGCGGCGCCAGTTCCGGCACAGCAATACCGCCCGGCGGCGCAAACCAGATCGGCGCCGTGCCGCAGAGTGCCGCCAGAGCATCGCGCGCGGCATGGATTTCCGCCACCAGATCGGCAATGCTCAATTTGTCGAAGGTACGATGGCTGTGGCCATGCGCACCGATGACATGGCCGGCCGCCACCATCTGCTGCACCTGCGCCGCCGTGAGCCGGCCCGGGCCGTCAACATGCTGCGGACTGACCAGGAACAGGCCACGCCAGCCCATCATCGCCAATTGCTCGGCTGCCCAGGCATGGCCCTCGGTGCCATCATCGAAGCTGAACATAACGCCACGGCCATCCTGCAGCCGTGGCACCAAGCCCTGCCCGGCCAACCCCATGCTGCGCAGTTGCTGTAGCTGCGCCAGAAAATCCGCCTGGGTCACATCATGAAAACGCTCGGCCTTGCCGGCAACGATGCGGTGATAAACCAGAATGGCGATGCTCATAGCAGCACCCCCGCGCCGCGCAGAAGCGCGCTGTAGCGATTCTGCCGCGCTTCCCAGCTAAGATTGGCAAGGGCATGGGCGCGGCCGGCATGGCGCATTGCCTGCAATCGCTTCGGCTGGTCGCTCAATTGCCGGATGGCATGGGCAAGATCAGCCGCAATCTGGGCGGCATTTTGTGCCGGCAGGCGGATGCCGGCCTCTACCGGCGTAATCGCCGCCGGGCCGCCCAGATCCAGGCAGATCACCCCAAGGCCGGCCGCCATCGCTTCGGCACAAACCATGCCGCCGGAATCACGCAGGCTGAGATGCAGCAGCAGGTGATATTGATGCAGAAAAAGCATCAATTTTTTTCGCTCCAGCGGCCCGATAAAACGCACCCGGCCATTCAATCCTTGCGCCGCCGCCAGACGCATCAAGAGGCGCGCCTCGTGCCCCCGGCCGATAATATCCAGTGACCAGGGCAGCTCGGGCGGCAGCCGGGCCAGGCCGGCAAAAACCAGATGCAGTCCCTTGCGGCGCACCAATTCGCTGATGATGATCAGGCGTAACGGATCGGCGCCGCTTGGGCCGGCTGATATCGGGACGCGGGTCAGCAGCGCAAGATCGGCCGGCGATAACGCCACTTGTGACAACAGGCCAACCTGGCGCGCGCCAAGGCGGCGCAGCAGGCTTTCGCTAGCCGGCGTGGTGGCCAGGGCCAGCACACTATTGCGCGCCGTGCGGCGCGTGGCTGGCAGCCAGGTCATCAATCGCCGCATAGCCATGCGGCCAAGCTCTTTGGCGGCACCAAGCGGCCCCAGGCCAGCCAGCAGCCGCCAGGGCGGGTCGTCGCCGCCCCCAACCGGACCCCAGATAAACGGCAAGCCAGCCATGCCTGGCGCGGTTGGACTCCAGGCATTTACCAGCGTGACATGCTGCACCAGATCGGCCTGAGCCGCGAGCGGCGCTATGCGCCGGGCTAGGCTGGCCTGCCATAACAGGTAATAAAAACGCTGGCCCAGCCCACCGGTGCGGCGTTTCAGCCACAGCCAGAAAGCAGCGGGTTCATGCGCCATGACCTCTGCGCCCGGGCAGGCCGCCAGAATTGCATCACGGTTATTGGCGCGGGTGATAACCCTCACCCGCCAGCCGGCATGCAGATATGCCTGCAACCAGCTCCAGCCCACTTCCGGCTCCGAACCCTTGCCCGGCTCGCATGCATAGGCCGACAGCAAAACCAGACCACCGGCCCCGGCAGCACCTGACGCATTCTCGCTGCGGGTATCGCTCAATGCCGCGCCTCCAGCTTTATCCCGGGCGGCAGCACCGCCGCAGCCTCAGCTGGTATAGTATTTTTTGTAGCGACCATAATACGAGCCGCTATCGCCATAGCCGTATTTGGCATGGCGCTTGATATTGACCTGGCTCAGCAAGGTGCCGGCGATCGGGGCGCTGACTTCATCCAGCATGCGCAGGCCGGACTTGACTGCGCCTTTGGGGGTTTTGCCCCATTGCACCAGGAAGACCGTGGCATCGGCCAGGCGCGCCAGAATCTGTGTATCGGCCACCGGCAGGATCGGCGGGCAATCGATCACCACCAGATCGTAACGATGCCGCAGGGTTTCGAGGAAACCCTGCATGGCCGGCGATCCCAGCAGGTCGAGCGGCGAACCCGGCACCGATTGCGCCAGATAAAGATCAAGGCCCTTGGCGCGATCAGCCACCACCACATCCTCAGGCGACGCTTCTCCGGTGAGGATTTCGTGCACAAAATGCTTCGGCTGGACGCCGGATTTCTGCATCTGCGACGCACGCCGCAAATCACCTTCCACCAGAGCCACCTTGTTGCCCAGCAACGCCACCGTGCGGGCCAGGGTGAGCGCGGTAACGCTCTTGCCTTCGCCCGGCAGCGACGAGGTGATGGCGACAATGCGCGGCGACTGGCGCTGATTGCCATGCTTCAGCGCCACCCAGACACTGCGGAAACTTTCGGCAAAGGCGGAATTCGGCTTGTCGAATAGCTGCACATTCACGCCGCTGCGGCCGGAAGTCTGCGGTGTCATGCCCAGGCTGGGAATGCCGGTGGCATCCTCAAGCTGTTCGCGGCCCATGAAGGTATTCTGCAAGGCTTCCAGCACCAGGGCCAGCAGCAGGCCAACCAGCACGCCCAGCAACAGCGCGCCGGTCAGGAACAGATTGCGGCGCGGCGCGCTCGGCGAGAATGGCAGCGCCGCCGCCGAGATCACACGCGAATCAGGCTGCTGCAATTGCTGCTGCTCCGAGGTTTCCTTGAAGCGGTTCAGGAAAGTCTCAAACAGCAGGCGGTTGGCACTGGCCTCACGCTCAAGCTCTTGCAGGCGGATACCGGCCTGGCCCTGGCGCGTGACCGTATCCTCGATGCGGCGAATCTGTTCGCGCAGGGCGGCTTCGCGATTGCGTGTCACCAGCAATTCGTTGCGCACCGTCAGCACCAGCTTTGACACTTCCGAGCGCATCTTGCGCTCCAGCTCCTCCTGCTCGGCCAGCGCCTTGACCATGCGCGGATGCTTTTCACCATAGCGGGTCTGGAAATCGGAAATCTCACGCGCCAGCTGGGCTTCCTGTTCCTTGAGGCGCTGGATCAGCGGCGAATCGACCATATTCTCCAGCGCCGCACTCGGATTCGGGCTGTTGGCCACGGCTTCCATGCGGGTGACGCGCCCTTCGGTCTCGGCGCGCTTGGCCTGGGCAATGATAAGCTGCGAATTCAACTCGCCAAGCTGCTGCTGTGCCGGCAGCCCGGAGCGCCCTTCCAGCAACCCGGTGCGGGCGCGATATTCTGCCACCGCACGATCCGCGGCCTGCACATTCTGGCGCAGTTCATCCAGGCGCGAATTCAGCCAGCTCGAAGCCTGGCGCGCCGCGTCGAATTTTGATTCAAGCTGATCGAGCACATACTGCTCGGCCACCATATTGACGATACGCTGCGCCTTGAGCGGGTTTTCGCTCACCACGTTGATCTGGATCACCAGCGATTGCGCCACCGGACTGGCATCAATGCGGCCCTGGAGCAGGCGGATCACCAATTGCCGCGTCTTTTCCTCCTTGTCGACCAACTCGGACTTCATCTCGTCGTCGCTGCTGCGCAAGGCCGCGAGCCATTCGTTGATGTTGAGGCGCAAGGTGGCGATCATGCCGGTGGGCACCGGGCGCAGCGTCGGATTGAATTCCGGGTCGTTCCACAGATTGAGTTTGTCGGCGACACGAACAGCCAGGCTGCGCGAGCGGATCACCTCCACCTCACCCATCACGGTGATAAGCTGCGGCGGCAGCTGGCTGACCACTTCACGGTTGTTCACCACCTGGGTGCGGCGCGCATCGATCATCACCTTGGCGCTGGCAGTGTAAAGCGGCGTGATCATGCCCAAGAGCCAGTAGGCCAGCCCCAGCATCAGCAAAGTCACCGCTGCGATCAGCCAGCGGCGGCGCCACAACACCCTGACATACTGGGCGATTTCCTCGCCGGCACTCCGCGCCGGGCGGGCTTCGGGCAACACTTGCTGAATATCCGTATGACGATTCATAGCCTTCACAATCAGAAGCTTTTTTTGCTGACAGCGATATTATCTAATATGGTGACAAAGGTCGAGGGACCCGGCGCCGACAACCCCGGGAGGCAACACGGCGGCTTGAGGCCCGGCATGGAGCTGGCTTAAAAGCCAGGGTCTAAGGGCAGCGTAAAAGGGTGGTGCGATGGTGCTGAAATGGTTTACCGGCAGGCTGCGGCCCAACCCGGTGCAGGCTCTTGCCCAGCCTGCGGGCTGGACACCAGAGGGCACGCGGATTTATGCGATCGGCGACATTCACGGCCGTGCGGATTTGCTGGCACGGATGTATCAGGCGATTGCCGATGATGTGGCGGAAAACGCACCCGCAAGCAATGTTCATGTGGTGCTGCTGGGCGACCTGGTGGATCGTGGGTTGCATAGTCGTGCCGTGGTGGAACTCGCGATGCAGCCGCCCCTGGCGCTGCCGGGCCTGACCCACACCGTGCTGATGGGCAATCACGAGCAACTTCTGCTCGACTTCCATGCCGATGGGCGCGGCGCCGAGTTGTGGCTGGAGCAAGGTGGCATGGCAACGCTGGCAAGCTACGATTGCCAGCTGCCGATGGGCAGCTTGAGCAAGCAGCAAGCCGCCAGATTGCATATCGAATTCCGTGAACGTCTGCCGCAGCGCCATGCCCTGTTTCTGGCGCAATGCCCCAAACAATTGCTGCTGGGCGACTATCTCTTTGTCCATGCTGGCATCCGGCCGGGACGCCCGCTTGATCGCCAGACCGACACCGACAGGTTGTGGATTCGCGAGCCTTTTCTCAACAATCCCGGGCCATTCGAGAAAATCGTGGTGCATGGTCACAACATTACCAGCCAACCGGACCAGCATCCGCACCGCATAGGCATTGACACCGGCGCCTATGCCACCGGCATACTCTCGGCAGTTATTCTAGAGCAAAACACTTGCCGTTTTCTCCAGGTGAACTGATCCGCAATTGGATCAAATCGGCATGCATTCAGATTGGTAGTCCAGCGTGTTCCAGCCCAGTAGCATTTCATTCCCTCGCGCAGCATTTATCGGCCCGGGCCGGCCAATTTCCTCCGTATGCGCCCCATGATGCAAGACAAGCAATTTGATCGCGATTGGCTGCTGCTGCCGGCTCTGGTTCTGGCGCTGGGCGACACCGCAATCCTTCAGGTGCTGCTGAATATTTCCTTTATGATTCGCAACGCACTGATCCCGGAATATCCGCTGGCCGTGGGCGTGATGCATTATTTCGATCTGCATGCCGCCACGCTACTGGTGCCGGCCGGCTATGCCCTGGCCGGGCTTTATCCCGGCTACGGCCTGGACCCGGTGATGCGCTTGCGGTTGCGGGTTTCGGTAGCTGTTGTGGCGCTGCTGGCTGTGATTCTGTTTGACTACCTGGCGCAAAGCGGCAGCTGGTCGCGCGGCACCTTGCTGATCACCCTGGCGCTCAGCGTGGTGATCCTGCCGGCCTGGGAGACGCTGGCAATCAACCTGCTGCGCCGCTATGGCAGATGGGGCCAGCGGATTGTGCTGTTCGGTGTTGAACCGGCACGCCATGGCATCAAGAAACGGTTGCTCGCCGATCCCGATATCGGCTGGCGCGTGGCCGAGGAAGCCGATTGGCCGCCAACCGCAGATGCCGCTCAGCGCGGCATTCGCCTGGCCATGCTGGCAAGGCCCAGCGACACCGTGTTGCCGGCCACGCTCGACACCCTGCCCTATCGCCGCATCCTGGTAGTGCCGGATTTCGGCCGTATGCAGAATGAAAGTGTTGAAGTGCGCTCGATCGGGCAAGGCACCCTGGTGCTCGACATGCGCCGCAATGTTGCTGGCGGCCTGAACGCCATGCTCAAGCGCGGCAGCGATCTTGTGCTTGGCCTGCTGGCCCTGCTGGTTGCACTGCCCATGATTGCCCTGGCCGCCCTGGCGGTGAAACTGCTCAGCCCCGGCCCGGCTTTTTATGCCCAGCAAAGGCATGGCCGCCACGGCATACATTTCAGATTGTGGAAATTGCGCACCATGGTGCCGGATGCGGAAGCGCGGCTTACCGATGTTTTGCAGCATTCCGCCGCCGCCCGGGTGGAATGGGAGCGCAGTAAAAAGCTGACCAGTGATCCCAGAATCATACCCGCAATCGGCAATTTCCTCAGGCGCTACAGTATCGATGAGCTACCGCAATTATGGAATGTGGTGCGCGGCGAAATGAGCCTGGTCGGCCCCCGCCCGCTGCCCGATTATCATGAGGCCACGCTGGCGCCGGATACCCGCGCATTGCGCCGCCTGGTGCGGCCCGGCATAACCGGCTTGTGGCAGGTTTCCGGCCGCAGCGACCTCGAACAACGTGAAATGGAAGAGATCGACTGCATCTATATCAGAAATTGGTCATTATGGCTTGACCTGCATATTCTGCTGAAGACCGTGGTCGAGGTTCTGCTTGCCCGTGGCGCGCGATAAATTGGCCGTTCAAATCAGTTATCATGGGTTTACATGAACCGCGCGAGTATAGTATTTAGGCAATGATTGAATATGGGATAGCCTCCTGCCTGTAACATGGCAGCGCCACCTCGAATGGAATAGCAATGAAGAATGCCTTCCGCCTGATTTTGTGCAGTACCGTTTTTGGCCTTCCTTTTGCTGTTCTGGCGCAGACTGCGCCGCAGGGCCAGGTTACGCCACCGGCCCAGACCGCGCCGCAAGCTTCTCCGGGCCAGGTGGCAGATCAGAAATTGCGTGAGCAGGAAGTTGGCGAGCGCAAGCAGGAAAGCTATACCGCGCAGGGCGTCCGGTTCGGTGGCTTCAATATCAATCCGAACTTCGAACTGCGCGAGAAATTCACTGACAACGTATACAGTTCGTCGGGTGATCGGCGCAGCGACTTCATCACGGTGATCAATCCGTGGGTCTATGCCAAGTCGGATTTCAGCGTGCATGAGGTCGAGGTTTACGGGACGGCCGAATCGCATCGTTACGCCGAGTACAAGAACGAGAGCGACGAGCTCTACAATATTTACGCGCGCGGCAAATTTGATGTTTATCGCGACACTTGGATCGCCATCAAGCCGATGTATGACCGCGCCAAGGAAGATCGTGGTTCGCCCGATGCGACCAATGGCGTGAAGCCGACCCGGGTCTATAGCCGCAGCCTTGAATTGGAAGGCGAATACAAGCCGGGTGCCACCTGGCTGCGCTTTGACGCCGGCAGCAAGCTGATGAGCTTTGAAAATTCTATGCTTGGCAACGGCACTTCGGTCAACAACCATGACCGTGACCGCCGCGAAGACAAGGCCGGCCTGCGCGTCGGCTACGAAGTTGTGCCGGGTTATTTTGCCTTTGTTGAAGGCCGCTATAATCAGCGCGAATATGATCAAGCCCGGGATGACGGCGGCTTCAACCGCAATTCGCAGGGTGGTGAGTTCCGCGTTGGCGCCAGCATCGAACTGACCGGCAAGCTGAAGGGCGATGTTTTTGTCGGCTATATGATGCAGGAATATGACGACGCACGCTTCTCCAAGCTGCAAGAGCCGTCCGCTGGTATTGGCCTGCGCTGGAATGTCACGCCCTTGACCACGGTCAAGACCACCTTGCAGCGCACGGTTGAAGAAACCACGACCGGTAGCGTCGCCGGCCTGTTGCAGGATTTTATCGAATTGGGCATCGACCACGAATTGCTGCGCAATCTGGTGGTTGGCGGCAGCATCAGCCTGACGCGCTCGGAATATCGCGGCACCAACCGAGAGGACGATCTGGTGGGTGCCAAGCTGAAAGCGCTCTATCGCCCCAACCAGAACATGCAGATCGGCGCCGAATACACCTACAATGGACGTGATTCGAGTCGTGATACGGGCGAATACCTGACCAACACATTGATGGCGAAGGTGGTACTGAGCTATTAAGTCTGGGCGCCAGGTTGGCGACAAAGCCATCCTGGCACAGTTGCTCCGACGCGAGGTCTAAGTGCGACGACTCGGTCTTTCCCTGCTGCTTCTCATCGCAGCCCTGTTTGCTGCCCTCCCTGGCGGTTCATGGTTCCCTGCGGCGCAGGCGCAGCAGGCTGCTGCTACTGATAATTCCTTCGTCTACCGCCTTGGCGCCAATGATCGCCTGCGCGTGATCGTTTTTGGCGAACCAGATCTGACCGGCGAATTCGAGGTTGACGGGCGTGGCAATGTATCGATGCCGCTGGTTGGCTCGGTGTCGGTGATCGGCCTGACCCTGGTGGAAGCCGAGCGGGCGCTTGAGACCAAGCTGCGTGACGGCTTTCTGCAAAATCCCCGCGTCAATGTGGAAGTGCTGAACTACCGGCCGTTCTTCATCATCGGTGAGGTCAACACCCCGGGCCGCTATCCCTATGTGAATGGCATGCTGGTGCTGAATGCTGCGGCCATCGGCGGCGGCTTCACCTATCGCGCCGACCGCAAGGATGTAAAAATCCGCCGCGAAACCAAGAATGGCACGCAGACCATTAAAGCGACGCTGGAAACCGTAGTGCAGCCCGGTGATGTGATCGAGATCGGCGAGCGGTTCTTCTGAGCCGCTCGGCCATTGCTGGTCCCAGCAGGCCGGAACTGGCCAGATAACGGAAGCTGGCTTGAGCAAAGCAGGTGCATCCCCCCTCCCCGTGCTGTTGCAGGCCTGCCGCCCGCAGCCAGCTTCGGCTTTGCCCGCCACATTGGCAGCCTATCTGGCGCAGCAGCAAGGTGAAGCCGGCTGGGACGCGCTGCAAAACCTGGCCCTGCGACATGGTGTGCTGCCGCTGCTGTATCACGGCTTGAAACAAGCTGGTGTTGCCATGCCGGAACAGTTTCAGGCCGCCAACCAGCGTGTCACCCTGCGCAATCTGCGCCTGGGTGCCGAGCTGCATCGTGTTGTGGCGCATCTGCAAGCCGCCGGGCTGCCCTGCCTGACCCTGAAAGGCCCGGCCCAAAGCCAGCTCGCCTATGGCAATATCGCACTACGCAGCGGCACCGATCTGGATATCGCCACGCCACCCGAGGCGCGCAGCGACGTGATGCAGGCTCTGGCGGCACTGGGTTATGTGCAGGATGATCCCGTCCAGTCCGTCACCGCCCTGGAGCATCTGGGCCAGATCAACCTGCGCCACCACACATCCGGGCTGCTGCTTGATCTGCATTGGCGCCTCAATCCATTGGAAGGCTTCTTTCCGCTAGCGGTGACATCTGCCATCGCCGCCAGCCGCACAGTGCCGGTTGCCGGTGTGGCCGTGCCGGTGCTGGGCGATCAGCATCGCCTGCTATATCTGGCGGTGCATGGCGCCCTGCACCGCTGGGAACGCCTGATCTGGCTGTGCGATCTGGCCTGGGAATTACACCCCGACATGCCGGCGCAAAACGACATGGCCGCAATCCGCCGGATGGCCGCGGAAACCGGCGCGGCCCGCCTGTTGCAACTATCGCTGCATCTGGCGGCGACCGAACTGGGCGCTGCGGTGGATGCCGAAGCCCGGCGCCCGCTGCCGCCCGGCCTTGCCCTGGCAACAGCCTGGATGCGCCACAAGCTGTCTGTGGCGCCAATGGCCGGCGAGGTGCCGAATATAGTGCGCATTGCCACGCTGCTGCTGTTTCAGGATGGCTGGCGCCGCCGCTGGGGCGAACTGTGCCGCATGGCCGGCCGCGCCAAAGCCAGGCTGGCGGGATAAGCCTATGCCGCCGCCGCGCCGCTGGCATCCTGCTGGCGCGTGATCCAGCCGCCGCCCAGCAATTGCTCGCCATCATACATCACGCCGGCCTGGCCGGGCGCCACGCCATATTCGGGCTGCGCCAGCACCAGCCGCGCCTCGCCCGCAGCATTGCCGGGATAGGCCACCGCGGCCACGGCCGGCTGGGCCGAGCGCAGCTTGACCAAAACCGCCCGCCCCTCGGCCCCGAGCGGCGCGGCCGCAAGCCAGTTCAGCCCGCTTAGCCGCACTTCATTTTGCGCCAGCGCCGCTTTGGGGCCAACGATGACGCGGCGCTGGCCGGCCTCGATCCGCACCACATAAAGCGGTTCGGCATGGGCGATGCCAAGCCCCTTGCGCTGGCCCACGGTGAAATGGATCACCCCGGCATGGCGGCCCAGCACGCGGCCATCCACATGCACAATCTCGCCCGGCTCGGCGGCGGCCGGACGCAGCCGGGTGACCACGCTGGCATAATCGCCATTCGGCACAAAACAGATATCCTGGCTATCGGGCTTGTCGGCCACCAGCAGATCCAGTTCGGCGGCAATGGCACGCACCGCCGGCTTTTCCATGTCTCCAAGCGGAAAACGCAGGAAATCCAGCTGCTCGCGGGTGGTTGTATAGAGGAAATAGCTCTGGTCGCGGTGCGGATCGCGGCCGCGATGCAATTCAGCGCCCTGCAGCCCCAGCGCCCGGCGCACATAATGCCCGGTGGCCAGGCAATCGGCATCCAGGTCGCGGGCGGCGGCCAGCAGGTCGCGGAATTTCACCGTCTGATTGCAGCGGATACAGGGAATCGGGGTTTCGCCGCGCATGTAGGAATCGGCAAAATCATCCATCACGCTGTGCTTGAAGCGGCTTTCGTAATCCAGCACATAATGCGGAATATCCAGCCTGGCCGCGACATTGCGCGCATCATGGATATCCTGGCCGGCGCAGCAGGCGCCCTTGCGCCGCACCGCCTCGCCATGATCGTAAAGTTGCAGGGTGATGCCAACCACGTCATAGCCCTGGCGCGCCAACAGCCCGGCCACCACCGAACTGTCTACGCCGCCCGACATTGCCACCACCACGCGGGTCTGGCTTTCCGGCTTGTCAAAACCAAGGGAATTCATGGCCCGGCACTATAGGGTTGCCGGGCGCAGAGGCAAGCCCGACCATACAAAACTGGGCAAAAAGCGCTTGCGGCGGTGGCGATGATGTGTATAGTCCGCCGCCTACATAGCTCCTTGCTGGGACCATCAGGTTCCGGCTAGGTCCGCTCCGCCGGCACATGGGGTGTTCGGGCGGCGGGCCGCTAAAAGCCAGAAGGAGAGCTGCACGATGGCGTTCTACGAGAACGTTTTCATCGCGCGCCAGGATATCTCGACCGCTCAGGTCGAGGCCATGGCAGCGCAATTCACCGATATCATCAAGGGCCAGGGCGGCGAAGTCACCAAGACTGAAAATTGGGGCCTGCGCAACCTGACCTACCGTATCAAGAAGAACAAGAAGGGCCATTACGTCCTTCTGAACATCACCGCCGAAGGCGGCGCGGTGGCCGAGTTGGAGCGCAACATGCGCATCAACGAAGACATCCTGCGCTACATGACCGTGCGCGTGGAAGCTCTGGAGGAAGGTCCCTCCGTGATGCTGCAAAACAAGAACCGCGAAGACCGGCCGCGCCGCGAAGGCGACCGCTTTGACCGTGGTGACCGTTTTGACCGCGGCGAGCGTCGCCCGCGTGACCGTGATGAAGCTTCCGTAGGGGAGAGCGAATAATGGCCTTCCAACAGCGTTCCTCGCAGGGTGGTGAGCGTCGTGGTGGTGCCGGCGGTGCCGGTGGTGCGGCTGGTGGTGCTGGCGGCGCGGCGCGTCGTCCGTTCTTCCGCCGTCGCAAGACCTGCCCGTTCTCGGGCGCCAATGCGCCGAAGATCGACTACAAGGATGTGAAGCTGCTGTCGCGCTTCATCTCCGAGCGCGGCAAGATCGTGCCGTCGCGCATCACCGCAGTTTCGGCCAAGAAGCAGCGCGAACTGGCAACCGCCATCAAGCGCGCGCGCAATCTGGCCCTGCTGCCCTTCGTCATCAAGTGATGTGAGTAAGGCTGGGCGCCGCCTTTTGCGGCAGCGCCCGGCTTTGGCGCCGCGATGATCCGCAGTCTTGTCTTCGGCGGCCTTGCCGGCACTGCCAGCGCCTTGCTGGTGATGACCGTGGTGGGCAGCCCGTTCGGGATGGTTCTGGGTTATCTGGCACCATTGCCGCTGTTCTTCGCCGGCCTCACCAAGGGTGTTGGTGCGGCAGCAGCAGCGGCGGCGGCGGGTACACTGGTTTCGGCTTACAATGGCGTGATGCCGGCCGTCACCTTCGCGTTGCTGTTTGGCCTGCCGGCCTTGTGGCTGGTGCGTCAGGCTTTGTTGGCCCGTCCGGCCGAAGAAGCCGGCAGCGACGCGGAACTGGCCGATGGGCTGGAATGGTTTCCACCCGGCGGTCTGGTGTTGCGCTTGGCCGGCTGGTCCGGGCTGTTATTGGCCCTCGCCCTGCTGGCCACATCGGGCCACGAAGGCGGCCTGCTGGGTGCCTTGCAGCCGGTGTTGCAGCAATTCTTCATCGCCATGCAGGCGGCGGAGAGCGGCGGCGACCAGGCGGCGAAACTGGCCGAGACGGCGGCGCGCATGATGCCGGCGGTGGTGGCGGTGAGCTGGCTCACCATGCTCACCATCAACGGCACCCTGGCGCAGGGTCTGGCAGTGCTGGTTAAGCAGAATGCCCGGCCGACGCCGCATTATTCGGCGCTGAGCCTGCCGCGTTACATGGCGATGGGCCTGGGCGGCGCGGTACTGGCAGTCATGGTGCTGCCGGCGGAGACAAGTTTCATCGCTGTTGCGGCAACGGCGATTCTGGCCTTCCCCTATTTCTTGCAGGGGCTGGCGGTGGTGCATGTGCTGGCAAACAAGGCGCCGGCATCGGGTTTGATTTTGGCCGCGTTCTACGCGGCTCTGGTGGTGGCCAGCTTACTGGTGGGCATACTGGTGGTGGGCCTGGGATTGATCGAGGAATGGGCGGGTTTCCGCCGGCGTGTCGCCGGGGCAGGAACCAGCCGGGAGAGTGACTGATGGACGTGATCCTTTTGCAACGGGTCGAGAAGCTCGGCCAGATGGGCGACGTGGTCAAGGTGAAGGACGGCTTTGCCCGTAACTTCCTGCTGCCGCGCAAGAAGGCGCTGCGCGCCACCAATGCCAACAAGGCGCTGTTCGACAAACAGCGCGCCCAGCTGGAAGCGCAGAACCTGCAACAGCGCCAGGAGGCCGAAAAGGTCGCCCAGAAGATGGCCGGCCTGTCGGTCACCATCCTGCGCCAGGCCGGCGATTCGGGCCAGCTCTACGGCTCGGTCAGCGCCCGCGACATCGCCGACGCCGCCACCGAGGCCGGCTTCACCATCGGCCGCAGCCAGGTCAACCTGGTGTTGCCGATCAAGACCATCGGCATCTCGGAAGTGCAGGTCAGCCTGCATCCGGAAGTCAGCCTGGCAGTCAAGGTGAACGTGGCCCGCTCGGCTTCGGAAGCCGAAGCCCAGGCCGGCACCGGCGAAGCCTATTTCGAGGCCCCGGAAGCCGAGGAAGTGGCCGAGGAAGACGAAGAAACCGAAGAGTAATCTTCGCTCTCTGCTTTCTGGCAGCGAATTCACCCGCCGGGCAACCGGCGGGTTTTTCGTTTACGCGGCGGATATCCACCCTTCACGGCGAGCATAGCCCAGGCAGCGCACGCGCAACCGCTGTGGGTGTGGATAACAGCTTGTAAGGCATTGGTTTCACATAGCCAGTTATCCACCAATGCGCAGCGGTGGATAACCTGCGATTTGTTCACACAGCAGGCCACCAATCAGTCTTAATGCGCCCCCGCCCCGCCCGCTCCGTCACAGGTTGGTAACGCCAAGGTCATGAACGCGCCCGTCACGCTCTCGCCCACCGCCGCTACCGGCACCGATGCCGCTGGCACCGCACAACTATACCGCACTGCGCCGCATAACCTGGATGCCGAACAGGAATTGCTCGGCGCCATCCTGGTGAACAACGACGCGGCGCACCGGGTTTCCGGCTTCCTGCGCCCGGAGCACCTGCATAACGAGGTGCATCGTCGCATCTACGAGGCGGCGCTGACCCTGGTGGAGCGCGGCGAAATCGCCAATCCGGTAACGCTGAAGGCCTATTTCGAACGCGACGAATTGCTGGCCCAGATCGGCGGCCCGGCCTATCTGGCGCGGCTGGCGGCCGGCGCCACCACCGTGATCAATGCCGAGGATTACGCCCGGGTGATCCATGACCTGGCGATGCGGCGCGAGTTGATCAAGGTGGGCGAGGATATGGTGAACCGCGCCTATGATCCGAAGGTGGACGAGGCGGCGCGCGAGCAGATCGAGGATGCCGAGCAGCGCCTGTTCCAGCTTGCCGATGAAGGCAATTCGGAAGGCGGCTTCATCAATTTCAAGGATTCGATCCGCCAGTCCATCGAGATGATCGACGCCGCCTGGAAAAAGGGCGGCATGAGCGGTGTGGAAACCAAGCTGCGCGATCTCGACGACAAGCTTGGCGGCATGCATCGAAGCGATCTGATCATCCTGGCCGGCCGTCCTTCCATGGGCAAGACCGCCCTGGCCACCAACATGGCCTTCAATGCCGCCAAGCTGTATTTCGAAACCGGCGGCGAGCGCGGCGCGCCGGTGGCTTTCTTCTCGCTCGAAATGTCAGCCGAGCAGCTTGCCACCCGTATTCTCTCCGAACAGAGCGGCGTGACCTCGGAAAAGCTGCGCCGTGGCGATATCACCGAAGAGGAATTCAGCCGCCAGATTGTGCCGACCTCGAAGCTGCTGGCGCAGGTGCCGTTTTATATCGACGATACCGGCGCGATCTCGATCTCGCTGTTGCGCAGCCGCGCCCGCCGGCTCAAGCGCACTGCCAATATTGGCATGATCGTGGTGGATTATTTGCAGCTCGTGCGCGGCAGCAATTCGCGCCGCAACGACAACCGCGTGCAGGAAATTTCCGAAGTGACCCAGGCGCTCAAGGCGCTGGCCAAGGACCTGCATGTGCCGGTGGTGGCGCTCTCGCAGCTCAGCCGCGCGGTGGAAAGCCGCGACGACAAACGCCCGCAGCTTTCGGATTTGCGTGAATCAGGCGCCATCGAGCAGGATGCCGACGTGGTGATGTTTGTGTTCCGCGAGGAATATTACGAGATGCGCAAGGAGCCCACCATGGGCACGCCGGAACATGCCGCCTGGCAGGACAAGATGGCGCGCATCGCCAATCTGGCCGAGGTGATTGTGGGCAAGCAGCGCCATGGCCCGATCGGCCGCGTGCTGCTGCATTTTGAACCCAACCTGACCCGCTTCAGCGATTATGCCGGCGCCGACCATTTGCCGGAAAATTACGGCGATTGACCTGCGTCAAGGCCGCCCGGCGCCAGGTGGCCTATGCTTCCTGCCATCAGTAGAGGATGGAAGGATAATCCCATGACGCATCATCATGCCGTGGTCTGGCTCGACCATGCCGAGGCCCGCGTGTTCCAGTTCAACCGCGACGAGGCCGAGAAACTGGTGGTGCATGGCCACAAGCATCACCTGCATCACAAGGCCGGTGCCATCGGCTCGGGCCGCGATGCCGCCGATACCGGTTTCTTCGATGCCATCGCCGCCACGCTGGAAACCTGCGGCGAAGTGCTGCTGCTCGGCCCCGGCGCCGCCAAGCTGGAATTCATCCGCTACACGCATCGGACCAAGCCGACGCTGGAAGCCAAGATTGCCGGCGTGGAAACCGTGGATCATCCCAGCGATGGCCAGATCGTGGCCTATGCGCGCAAGTATTTTGTCGCCAAGGATCGCATGCGGCCGCTGCTCGCCCAGCCGGCCTGATAAGCCAAACTTATCGCCTGCCATCGCCAGTAAGTATTGGATTTGAACCCCCGCGCCGGCTGTATGCTGTAGCTCACATAGCAGCCAGCATGGAGCCGCGCGGCATGGTGCAATCTTGTAACGCCGAAGCGATAGCCAGCTATGCCGACCTGCTGGCCGGCCAGCAGGCCGAGGCTGCGCTGATCTATATGCCCGGCAGCGGCGCCGGGCTGGGTTCCGCGGCGCGGGCGCATGGCCGCTACCTGCTGGATTTTGATCCGCTGGATAGCTGGCTGCTCGGCATTCTGACACCACAAGGGCCGCAGCAAAGCCAATCTCTGGCTGCCTGCGCCACGCCGAATTATTTCCTCGCCGCCCATGCTGCACGCCACCGCCCCGATCTGCGCGTGCAGTATGTGCCGGCGGTGCAGTTCAGCGGCTGGCTGGCGGCGCAACTGGGCGGGCGGCAGCGGCTTGGCCTGATCGGCGGCGGCGAGATGCCGGCCTGGCTGCAACAAGCCGCCCAGGCCGCCCTGCCCGGCGCCACTTGGCTGGCGCTGGACCAAGCGGCACATCGCCAACGCCAGCAGAAAACCCCGCGTGACCTGGCTCGCCATGCCGCCGCCGCCGGACTGGTGGATGCGCTGTTTGCCGCTGTACCCGGCCTGCTGGGTGCCCCGAATTCCGCTTCCGCCCCGCTATCGGCGCCACAGCTTCAGGAAATGATCCGTCGCACCGCCTGGGATCTCGGCTGCGCCGATTGCCGCTCATGGATTTCCTTCGGCCCGCAGGGCAACGATGCCGATATCCTGGCGCCCGACCCGGCGCAATCGGCGGCCCGGGCCGATATCATCACCGTAGGCCTGATGCTGACCCTGGATGGCGCTTTTGGCCATGCCATCCGCAGCTTTTGCCGTGGCCGGCCGGCTGCCGGCCTGTTGGCGGCGCATGACGCCCTGAAAGCCGCCAGCGACCACCTGTTTGCCGGCCTGCGCCCTGGCCCGCATGCCGCCAGCCGCATCGCCCGGCTGGAAGCCGAGGCCGGCACTGAGCTGGCGGCACGCGGCTTCAGCCAGGGCTTTGCCTTCCGGCTCGGCCATGCGCTCGGCTATGCCTATGAAGACCCGCCGCTCGCCGCGCTGTTTCAGCAACCCTTCGATGCCCGGCAGGGCGCCGCACCGCTCGCCGATGAAACCATCCTGGCGCCCAGCCTGTTTGAACTGCATCCCAGCTTGCACCTGCCCGGCCAGGGTCTGATAGCTTTGGGCGACATGCTGCTGGTGGAACCCGGCGCCAACCGCTGGCTGCTCACCACACCCCGCGACCTGCTACCACTCTGACAGCGCCGATGTTCACTTTTGTTTCACGTGAAACAGGAGTAGTGTCTTAGTTTGAAGAGGGGGATAGGTCACTAGGTGCGGACCCATTTATATCCGCTGCAAAACATGTCGTGTCATCAACCGCCTTGATCCGGGTCGGCGCAAGCTGCTCGACAATCTGTTCGAGTTCGGCGCAATGATGGGCGAGAAATGCCTCCGGCTCGCGGATGCCTCGCTTCCCACATTGGCTACATATGGCCAACGTGCCGACGCCTCTCGAATTATTTCGCGATCTCTCCAACCGCGCATAAGGGCCTCGGATTTGGGCCGGGCGGCATGGCGTTTATCTTTCCTGACACACACACAGATACCAATGTGCCACGTCGAGCGGCCTGCATATCGTATCCGGCGGCGAACCGTAGAACACAGCCAAGTCGCTTTCCCGGCGAGCGAAAACCAACAGGAAGGAGCGAAACGACTTATACCGGATTTCCTGCCGCGCCAAGATGTCGAATAGGCGCGGCTGCGCCGCCTCCGGATCATTCTCGCGCAATATCTGTATGACAAGCCCGCCCTTGCGCTTGAGGAAACGGCGGGCAGCTTCATAGGTTGGCATATCCTCCGGGCCGACCGCCGTATTCACGCCAAGGCTGATTTCGCGAGTCGAAATGATACTCAACCTGCTTGCGCTCAGTCGCTGCACCAGCGCCTCGATTTCTGCACGGTTCTTCTTGAAATAAGCCTCGGGATCGCTCTCGCCTGGATTGGCGCAGAGGCTGAGGCCATGCGCCATCAGGACCAGCACCGGTAAAGCCAGCAACCATTTCCGCCTCATCGGGGAGATTTCCGCTTTTCCGCATCCCGCCAGCCACGCATGACGGCATCGGCATCACCAGGATTGTCGCCCCATTTGAAGCCATTCCTGGTCCAAGCCTCAGCATTGTCACGCGAGGAATGCCCGACCGAGAAACCAAGCAGGGCTTCGCCACGGTCGCCGCCGCTTTGCAGAAAAGCCTGCGCCATGCCAGCACCGGCCAGAGCGGTGCCGAGGCTCAAACCATGGGCATTTGCGACATAGCCGAAATGATAATTGCCGAAATCCTGCAACATGTCCGTATCGAATACGCCTGCATCGCGCAGTTCGCTGAATTCCCTGCGGTTTTTCAGATCCCAATCGCCTTTTGGATAAACATTTTTGAAAAAATCAAAAATGTTTATCTTCGCGGCCTCGGCAGCATTTGCCTCAATGTCCACCAGGCCCGACTCGAAAATCGGCCGATAGCGCTGCCAGTTCTCCTCCGAGACCGAGGGCGGACGCTGCTTGGCATACCCGTTGCCACCACCGCCACCGGGCGAGCCGCGAAAATGCTGGCGCACCGGTTCGTCACCATTGCGGGTATAGGCATCCACATGCACCGGGCCGCTCCCTGAAAAGCTGCCCGAGATATTGTCCGCGTTCTGCTCTGACGCCGCCAGGCGTCGTAAATCGGCCAGACTGCCCCGGCGTGGCGCGGCAATGATCAGGCGACCGAAGGCATCCCGGCCATAATTGGGATAAAGCAGACGATAACCCTCCTCGACTGCCCGCTGCATTTCCGGGTCGCGCCAATAGCGTTTATCCCGCTGCATCCGCTTCAGGGCATTTTCGTCAAGTGGATCGGGCAAGCTGTAAGGCATGGCGGCCCCATATAAGTACAATAAACGAACAAATATCATACAAAAAGAACAATAACAACCAATAACCCTTCATGGTGGCATAAACATGACGCTGCGCACCTACGAGCCATTTTCCCCACCCCACCCCGCATGCCCCCTTGACGCCTAGCCGGCGCGGGCCGCATACCACGCGGCAATGGAATTCCTGCTCAGCCTATCAGCGCCGCTTGCCGCCCTGCCGCCTTTCTGGGCCGGGCTGAGCGCCAGCATTTTTGCCGGCGTAGTGCTGACCGGGCTGGGCGCAGCGCCGGTTTTTGTGCTGCAAACGATCCGGCCCGGTTTGCAGAATGCCATGCTGGCCTTTGCCGCCGGGGTGATGCTGGCGGCGACCTTCTTTTCGCTGCTGCTGCCGGCACTGGATGCTGCCGAAGCCGGCCTGGGCAATCGCTATGGCGCCGCCGGCGGGGTGATCCTGGCTTTGCTGATCGGTGCCAGCCTGATGCATCTGGCGCATGCCTTTGCGCCGCACGAGCATTTCCACAAGGGCCGCGAGAATGCCGATGCCACGCGGCTGGCGCGGATCTGGCTGTTTGTGATGGCGATTGCGCTGCATAATTTTCCCGAGGGCTTGGCGGTGGGCCTGGCCAATGCCAGCGGCGACCGCGCGGCCGGCCTGGGGGTGATGCTGGGCATCGGCTTGCAAAATATGCCCGAGGGCCTGGCCGTGGCGGTGGCTTTGCGCGGCGAAGGCTACAGCCGCGGCAAGAGCTTCCTGGTGGCATTCCTGAGCGGCGTGGTGGAGCCGCTGGGCGGCCTGGTGGGAGCCGGCGCCATCGTGCTTTCGGGCGCGCTGCTGCCCTGGGCACTGGCCTTCGCCGCCGGCGCCATGCTGTTCATCATTTCCTCCGAGGTGATTCCGGAAACCCATCGCACCGGCGCCGAGCGCGGCGCCACCGCCTCGCTGTTCGTTGGTTTTGCGATGATGCTGTTCCTGGACGTGACGCTGGGATAAAGCTTGCGCCATGTATACTGACACCGCAATCCTGACCATCGATCTGGGCGCCCTGGTGGCCAATTGGCGCCATCTTGCTGCACAGGCGCCGCAGGCGGAATGCGCCGCCGTGGTGAAGGCGGATGGCTATGGCCTGGGCGCCGCAGCCGTGGCCACGGCGCTGTATGGTGCCGGCTGCCGGCGCTTCTTCGTGGCGCATCCGCAGGAAGCCATAACGTTGCGCCAGGCGCTGAATCAGGCGCTGCAAGCCGCCACCGAAAGCGGCGTGGCTGCCATCACCATTCATTGCCTGCATGGCGTGTCGGCCGGCGCCGAGGCGGATTTTGTTGCCGCCAATATCGTGCCAGTGCTTTCCACCCCGGAGCAGATAACGCGCTGGCAGGCCGAGGCCCGGCGCCAGGGCCGCGCCCTGCCCGCCGCCTTGCAGGCCGATACCGGCATGAACCGGCTGGGGCTGCAACCCGCTGAGGTGGATGCGCTGCTGGCTGATCCGGCACGGCTGGATGGCCTGGCACTGCAATTTGTGATGACGCATCTGGCCTGCGCCGATGAGCCGCAACACGCCATGAACGAGGCCCAGCGGCAACGTTTTGCCGCCTTGCGGGCGCGTTTTCCCGGCCTCAAGGGCAGCCTGGCCAATTCCGCCGGCATCTTCCTGGGGCCGGATTACCAGCATGACATCCTGCGCCCCGGCATCGCGCTGTATGGCGCCAGCCCGGCGCCCGGCATAACAATGCGCGAAGTGGTGCGGCTGGAAGCCACCATCCTGCAAATACGCGACGTTGACAGCCCCGGGAGTGTTGGCTACGGTGCCGCCTATCGTGTTGAAAAACCGGGCCGAATTGCCACACTGGCGGTGGGCTACGCGGACGGTTTCTTGCGCGCACTCTCCAATCGCGGCTTTGCTGCAATCAAGGGATTAGAGGGCGATGTGCGGGTGCCGCTGGTCGGACGGGTTTCGATGGACATGATCACCCTGGATGTCTCGGCCCTGCCGGAAGCCTGCTGCCAGCCCGGCACACGCGCCACCTTGCTGGGCGGCGCCGTGCCGCTGGACGAGCAGGCGGCCCATGCCGGCACCATCGCCTATGAATTGCTGACCGATCTTGGCCGCCGCTACCAACGAGTGTTTGTATGAACCCGCTTGCCATTGTCGGCCGCATCTTCCTCGACTTCCTGGCCAGTGTGGGCCGGCTGACGCAATTTGCCGGCCAGGGCCTGCGGCATTGCTTCGCGCCGCCCTTCTATGGCCGGCTGATCTTCAAGCAGATGATGACCATCGGTTATTTCTCGCTGCCGGTGGTCGGCCTCACCGCTTTGTTCACCGGCATGGTGCTGGCGCTGCAAATCTATATCGGCTCGTCACGCTTCAATGCCGAAAGCGCCGTGGCCACCATTGTGGTGATCGGCATCACCCGTGAACTCGGCCCGGTGCTGGGCGGCCTGATGGTGGCTGGCCGGGTGGCCTCCGCCATGGCGGCTGAAATCGGCACCATGCGCGTGACCGAACAGATTGATGCGCTGACCACACTTTCCACCAATCCGTTCAAGTATCTGGTGGCGCCCCGGCTATGGGCCGGCGTGATCACGCTGCCGATCCTGGTGCTGGTGGCGGATATCATCGGCGTGATGGGCGGCTATATCGTCGGCACGCACAAGCTCGGTTTCAACCAGGGCAGCTATATCAAGAACACCTTCGATTTCCTTGAAACCCTCGACGTTGTGTCGGGTCTGGTGAAGGCCGGCGTGTTCGGCTTCATCATCGCGCTGATGGGCTGCTATCACGGCTTCAATTCCAAGGGCGGCGCGCAAGGCGTTGGCCGCGCCACCACCAATGCCGTGGTTTCGGCCTCGATCCTGATCCTGGTGGCGAACTACTTCGTCACTGAACTTTTCTTTGCCACGAAGTGACGCCCCGATGACCAGCGGCGATCTGATGCTTTCCCTCAAGGATGTGCGCAAGAGCTTCGGGCCGAAGACCGTGCTCGATGGCCTGAGCCTGGATGTGCGCAAGGGCGAATCCGTGGTGGTGATCGGCGGTTCCGGCACCGGCAAGTCTGTGATGCTGAAATGTGTGCTCGGCCTGATCCGGCCGGATAGCGGCAGCATCCTGATCGATGGCGAGGAAGCCACCAAATTCAATGCCGACCAGCGCGAGGCGGCGTTGCGCAAATTCGGCATGCTGTTCCAGGGCGGCGCGCTGTTCGACAGCCTCAAGGTCTGGGAGAATGTCGCCTTCGGCCTGATCCAGGGCCGCAAGATGAACCGCGACAAGGCCAAGGAAATCGCGCTCGACAAGCTCGGCCAGGTTGGCCTGACGCCGGATGTTGGCGAACTCTCGCCAGCCGAACTGTCCGGCGGCATGCAGAAGCGCGTGGCGCTGGCGCGTGCCATCGCCGCCGAGCCGCAGATCATCTTCTTTGACGAACCGACCACCGGGCTTGATCCGATCATGGCCGATGTGATCAACAACCTGATCATTTCCTGCGCCAAGAAACTCGGCGCCTCAACGCTTTCCATCACCCATGACATGGCCTCGGCGCGCAAGATCGCCGACCGGGTTGCCATGATCTACAAGGGCCGCATCATCTGGCAGGGGCCGGTGAGCGAGATCGACCATTCGGGCAATGCTTATGTGGATCAGTTCATCCATGGCCGCGCCGAAGGCCCGATCAAGATGGATGTGCTGAAACCCTGATGGCGAAGCATGCCGAGAATTTTGTCTGCCAGGATTGCGGCGCAGCCTACCGCAAATGGCAGGGCCGCTGTGATGCCTGCGGCGCCTGGAACCGCATCATCGAGGAAGCCGCCCCGGCCGCTGTGCCTAAGGGCCTTTCCGCCGGCAAGGGCAAGACACTCAATTTCGCCTCGCTCACCGCGCAGCCGGAAAAGCTGACCCGCTCGCAAACCGGCCTGGCGGAATTTGACCGCGTGCTGGGCGGCGGCCTGGTGCCCGGCTCGGCCATTCTGATCGGCGGCGATCCCGGCATCGGCAAATCCACCCTGCTGCTGCAGGCCTCGGCCCAGGTGGCGCGGCGCGGCATCACCTCGGTGTATATCTCGGGCGAAGAAGCCGTCGGCCAGATCGGCATGCGGGCACAGCGCCTTGGCCTGGCCGATGCGCCGGTCAAGCTGGCCTCGGCCAACAGCCTGCGCGACATCCTGGCCGGCATCGAAGCCGCCACGCCGAAAGACGGCAGCCCGGTGGTGATCGTGATCGATTCGATCCAGACCATCTTTGCCGACAATATCGATTCGGCGCCCGGCACGGTGAACCAGGTGCGCGCCTGCTCGCAGGAACTGATCCGCGCCGCCAAACGCTCCAACGCCGTTGTGTTCCTGGTTGGCCATGTCACCAAGGACGGCCAGATTGCCGGCCCGCGCGTGGTCGAGCATATGGTGGATACGGTGCTGTATTTCGAAGGCGAGCGCGGCCACCAATTCCGCATTCTGCGCGCGGTGAAAAACCGCTTCGGCGCCACCGACGAGATCGGCGTGTTCTCGATGACCGATGGCGGCCTGGCTGAAGTGGCCAATCCCTCGGCGCTGTTCCTGGGCGGCGCCGAAGATGCCGGCAAGACCAGCCCGATCAGCGGCGCCGCCGTGTTGGCCGGCATGGAAGGCACACGGCCCTTGCTGGTGGAAATCCAGGCCCTGGTGGCGCCCTCGCCGCTGGCCACACCGCGCCGCACCGTGGTGGGCTGGGATTCCAGCCGCCTGGCCATGGTGCTGGCGGTGCTGGATGCGCGCTGTGGCCTGCGCTTCGCCGGCTGCGACGTGTTTCTCAATGTTGCCGGCGGCCTGCGTGTGGTCGAACCCGCCGCTGACCTGGCGGTGGCTGCCGCGCTGCTCTCGGCCCTGGCCGACAGCCCGGCCCCGGCGCGCAGCGTGTTTTTCGGCGAGGTCAGCCTGGCCGGCGAAGTGCGCCCGGTCAGCCAGGCCGAAGCGCGCCTGAAAGAAGCCGCCAAACTGGGCTTTCACCAGGCCATCATGCCCGCCGGGCTGAAAAGCAAGGTGAAAGGCATCAAGACAGTGGAACTGGTGCGGCTCAGTGAACTGGTCGAACTATTCCCCGAAGCGCGCCAAGCCGCCAAACGACAATCCAAACACGGCGCCTGGGCGGAGGAATAGCGGGGCAGCAGAAGCGGCCGGCCGAATTCTCTCACAGCCGCTGCCTGCTTTTTCTTCAGCGCGATAAAGGGCATTGCCCATTTATGCAATATTTTGTATAATCCTCCAATGAAAGCGCTGAAATTCCTGGGCAGCGCCCTTAACGACCTCCGCAACTTCCCCATCTCGGCTCGACGGGAAGCGGGATATCAACTCGACAGGGTGCAAAACGGCCATCCCCCGACCGACTGGAAACCGATGGCGACGGTCGGAAAGGGTGTGCAGGAAATCAGGGTGCGTGATGAGGCCGGAGCATTTCGAGTGATCTTCGTGGCCAAGTTTGCCGATGCGGTCTATGTGCTGCATTGCTTTCAGAAGAAAACACAGAAGACCGGTAAAATGGATTTGGACTTGGCCGCAAAACGCTACGCCGATCTGGTGCAGGAGCTTAGTCGATGAATAGCGAAACTTTTTCCAGCGTGTGGGATGCCCTTGAGGATACGGCCGGCGCAGCGGAAAACATGAAGCTGCGCTCGGCGCTGATGATGGCACTTGAACAGCGCATCCGTGCCAAAGGCTGGACACAGACCGAAGCCGCCCGCCGGCTGGGCGTGACCCAGCCACGGGTATCCGACCTGCTGCGCGGCAAGATCAATCTATTTGCGCTCGACACCCTGGTGAACATGGCCGCCGCCGCCGGCCTGCATGTGGAAATACGGGTGCAGGAAGCGGCCTGAGAAACCAGCGGCACGCCCACGCCCCCCAACCCGAAGGCAAAATGACAGATACCGTGTTACTGCCTTGCGACAGCCAGGGCGGGAGGGTATCTATCGCTGGCTTGGTGCCGTGGCTGCGGCTTTTGCCGGTGCCAGGCGCCTGCCGCCATGCAGGAGTATCGCGAGTGTCAGCGGGTGTTGGTGGATTTCCTTTCAACCTGCTGAAATCAAAGGGCGAACGAGGGCCAGTATATGGATAAGCTGCCGGTTAATCCGGTTGATCTGGTGGTCTTTGCGATCCTGCTGATCTCGGCCCTGCTGGCCCTGTTCCGCGGCTTTGTCGGTTTGGTGCTGACCACGGTGGGCTGGATCGCGGCGGTGATTGCCACCTGGTATTTCTTTGTGCCGGCGGAAGCCCTCGCCCGCGAGTATATCCAGTCCGGGTTGTTTGCCGGGCTGGCCGCCGGGGCGGGAATTTTTCTGCCCATCCTTATCTTTTGCTCGTTGCTGACCCATCTGATCGCCGAGCGGGTGCGAACCTCTGCGATCAGCGCCATCGACCGCTCGCTGGGTTTCCTGCTTGGGCTGGCCCGGGGTGTGCTGATCGTGGTGATCGGATTCTGGGTGCTGGATACCTATGTGATGAAGCCGAATGCGCAGCCGGGCTGGTATACCGAGGCGCGCACCCGGCCGCTGGCAGTGCAGGCCTATGCCTGGATGTATGACCGCATCATCGAACAACTGACGGGGGCCAAGGCCGCCGCCGCAAGCACCGGCACGGCCGGTTCTGGCTCCGGATCAGGCCAGACCCGACCGACCCCGGTGCCAAATCGCCAACCAATCGGCGGCGGGACTGACTCCAGCCGCGATTCAGGCTATAAGTCCGAGGAACGCAAGGGCATCGAGAGCCTGATCCGCAGTCAAGACAAGCCATGAACCGACCGGTGGCCATTCGCCATCGGCCGGCGGAGCAATGATGATGCTGCACACCAATCCCTATGACGATGACAAGCTGCGTGAGGAATGCGGCATCTTCGGCATTTATGGCAACCCCGACGCGGCGGCCAACACCGTGCTTGGCCTGCATGCCTTGCAGCATCGCGGCCAGGAAGCCGCCGGCGTGGTCACCTTCCATGAGGGCCGCTTCAACGGCCATCGTGCGCTGGGCCATGTGGCGCCGAATTTCTCCTCCGAGAAGGTGATCAAGGACCTGCCGGGCGATGCCTCGATCGGCCATGTGCGCTATTCCACCAGCGGCGACACTTTGCTGCGCAATGTGCAGCCGATCTATGCCGATCTCAGCTTCGGCGGCTTTGCCGTGGCGCATAACGGCAACCTGACCAATGCCCTGACCCTACGCAACCAGTTGGTGGATCGCGGCGCGATCTTCCAGAGCACCATGGATACCGAGGTGATCACCCATCTGGTGGCGCTGAGCACCAAGGTGGGCATGGTGGAGCGGCTGATCGATGCGCTGCTGCAATTGGAAGGCGCCTATTCGCTGGTGGCGCTGACCGCCAAAAAGGTCATCGGCGTGCGCGATCCCTATGGCGTGCGGCCGCTGGTGTTGGGCAATCTGAAAGGCGCGCCGATCCTGGCTTCCGAAACCTGCGCGCTGGATATCCTGGGCGCCGATTACATCCGCGATGTTGAACCCGGCGAAGTGCTGGTGATCGACAGCGAGGGCGTGCATAGCCACTTCCCCTTCCCCAAGGGGCAGAAGCGCTTCTGCGTGTTTGAATATATCTATTTCGCCCGCCCCGATTCCGTGGTGGAAGGCAGCAGCGTGTATGATGCGCGCAAACGCATCGGCGCCGTGCTGGCGCAGGAAAGCGGCGTGCCGGCCGATGTGGTGATCCCGGTGCCGGATTCCGGCGTGCCGGCCGCCATCGGCTATGCCCAGGCTTCGGGCGTGCCGTTTGAACTCGGCATCATCCGCAACCATTATATCGGCCGCACTTTCATCGAGCCGACCGACAAGATCCGGCATTTCGGCGTCAAGCTGAAGCATAATGCCAACCGCGCCCATATCGAAGGCAAGCGGGTGATCCTGGTGGATGATTCCATCGTGCGCGGCACCACCTCCACCAAGATCGTGGAAATGGTGCGCGAGGCCGGCGCCAAGGAAGTGCATATGCGCATCGCCTCGCCGCCCACCACGCATTCCTGCTTCTATGGCATCGATACGCCGGAACGTTCGAAGCTTCTCGCCGCCAAGCATACGGTTGAGGAAATGCGGCAATTCATCAAGGCTGACAGCCTGGGCTTCATTTCCATCGATGGCCTGTACCGCGCCATGGGGCAGCAAGGCCGGCCGAGTGTGGGGCCGCGTTATTGCGATGCCTGTTTCACCGGCGAATACCCGATCAAGCTGACCGACGAAACCGTGCGCCCGGCGCGCTCGGCCCGCCAGCTTTCCCTGCTGGCCGAACTGACCTGAGATTTTCCCATGCGTTTGCAGGACCGTATTGCGCTGATTACCGGCGCCAGCCGCGGCATTGGCGCCGCCATTGCCCGCGCCTATGCCCGCGAGGGCGCCCATGTGATTCTGGTGGCCCGCACTGTGGGCGCGCTGGAAGAACTGGATGATGAAATCCGCAGCCTCGGCGGCCAGGCCACGCTGGTGCCGCTGGACCTGGAAAAGACCGAGCTGATTGACGGCCTGGCCGCGCCCTTGTTTGAGCGTTTCGGCCGCCTGGATGTGCTGGTGGCCAATGCCGGCATGTTCGGCAAGCTGACACCGACCCACCAATATCCGCCCGATCTGTGGGAAAAGGTGTTCAAGCTGAATGTACATGCCAATCAGCGCCTGCTGCGCGCCGTGCATCCGCTGCTGCATGCCTCGCCCGCCGGCCGGGTGATTTTCCTCTCCTCCAGCGTGGCGCGCAGCCCGCGCGCCTATTGGGGCGCCTATGCCGCCAGCAAGGCGGCGCTGGACAATCTGGCGCTGACCTATGCGCGCGAGACCGAGGCCGGCAATATCCGCGTTAACGTGGTGAATCCCGGCGCCACGCGCACCGAGATGCGCGCAGCCGCCTATCCCGGCGAAGACCCGCTCACCCTGCCGGCGCCGGAAGCCATCGCCGAAATCTTCGTTGCCCTGGCCGAAGCTAGCAGCAGCCGCCACGGCGAATGGCTTGATGCGCGGGATTATTGCGGCCTGAGATGATAACCGCAGCGCAACGCGCCGGGATCGTGGCGCGGCTGCTTGCCGCCCGCCAGGGCGGCCCGCTGCTCGATACCGGCGGCATAAGCCTCGAACAATCTGATGCCTATGCCATCCAGGCAGAAGTGATGGCCGCTCTTGGGCCAGTTGGCGGCTGGAAAGTTGGGCGCGGCACGCCAGACGAGGCGATCATCTTTGCACCGATCCCGGCCGCGGCCATCCTGCCGACACCGCAGCTTTGGCCGCGTGCTGCGTCGCGGCTTTGTGGCCTTGAACTCGAAATTGCCTTCCGCATTGATGCACCGCTGCCCGCATTGGATGCGCCTGATTTTGCCGGGCAACTGGCTGGCTGTGTCACGCCCCTTGCGGCCTTCGAGGTGGTGGATTGCCGGCTGCATGATCCCGATCAGGCCGCGCCGCTGTGGCGGCTGGCGGATTTCCAGATCAATGCCGGGCTGGTTATTGGTCCGGCGCTGGAAGGGCCCTGGCAGCCGGATGACTTCATCCGCCCGCCCGGCCTGTTGATCGCCGATGCCAGCGTCGTTGCCGATGGCCTGCTCACCCTGCCGGGTGGCTCTCCCTTCGATCTGCTGACCACCCTGCTGGGCCAGGTTGGCAATCATTGCGGCGGCGTGCAGCCGGGCCAGATCGTCACCACCGGTTCCTTCACCGGCCTGCGCTTTTTCAGGCCCGGCACACGCCTGCGCGGCCACATTGCCGGCATGGCGCCGCTGGAAATGATGTTCGGCGCTTAACACCGTTGCATGCCGGCCAACACACATATGGTTGACAGCAGCAGCAAAGCTGCCGAAGGTCGGCGCCCCGCGCATTATCGGTCTTGACCATGCCCAGCAATCTCCGCTCCCCGCTTTTCGGCATGGCCCTGGTTGGCTTCGGCGCCATCGGCTTTGGCCTGATGCCGCTCTTTGCCCGCGCCGCCTATGCCGAGGGGCTGAGCCCGCTTTCGCTGCTGGTCTGGCGCTTTGCCATCGCCGTGTTCTGCTGCCTGCCCTGGCTGCCGCGTATCCTGGCGGCGCGGCGTGATTTCCTGATCGCTTTGGTGGCCGGCGCCGGCTACATGGCCTCGATGCTGTTCTATTTTGTCGCGCTGAAGGAACTCAGCGTGGCGCTCACCGTGCTGATCCTGTTCACCTACCCGCTTTTCACCATCCTGATCGGCTGGCTCGGCTTCGGCGCCCGGCTGACCCGGGCCAACCTGATCGCCGCCCTGCTGGTGCTGCTGGCCGCCGGGCTGATCCTGTCGCCCGACACGCTGGGCGATGCGCCTGTGCTGCCGGTGCTGCTCGGCTTTCTGCCGCCACTGGCCTATGCATTGTTCATCCATCTGGCGGCGCGGCGCCTGAGCCATATCGCCATCCCGGTGCGGCTGAGCGGCGTGTTCAGCGGCGGGCTGGTTGCGATGCTGCTGATTGGCTTCGGCTGGGAAGGCGGCATCACCCTGCCCGGCTCGATGCTGGCCTGGGGGGCTGCGGCGGCGCTGGCGGTGCTGAGCACGTTTGGGGCGCTTGGCCTGCTGCTGCTCGGCGCGCCGCTGGCCGGGCCGGAACGCAGCGCCATTGCCGGCGCCGGCGAGTTGATCACGTCATTACTTGTGGGCCTGCTGGCCTTCGCCGAGCCGGTTTCGCCTGCCATGCTGGGCGGCGCGGCGCTGATCCTGGCGGCAATCTTCGTATCTGCTCGTATTGATCATGAAAAAACATAAAGTCACTGTTTAAAAATCATATATACAAAATTTATTGATTGAATAACCGAGCTGAGATAGCGTCGGCCGGCTCGCAATGCCGGGCGGATTTTCAGGGAGGGATTGATGCATCGCCCCACGATGTTGGCCGCTGCTTTTGTTGCCGTGCTCGGCGCGGCGCCGGCTTTGGCGCAGCAGGCTCCGCAGGCGCTGTCTGAGGCCGCCTTTGCGGCGCAGACCTGCAATCTGTGCCATGGCAGCCAAAGCTATGTTTCGCCCACCATGCCGCCGATCCATGGCGTGGATGCCAAGACGCTGTATGAGGCGCTGATCGAGGTGAAAACCAACAAGCGCCCCAGCACCATCATGGGCCGCATAGCGCGCGGCTACACCGACGACCAGCTCAAGGCGGTCGCCGAATACCTGTCGCGCAATTGAGGAATCCGGCCATGAGCAAGCAGATCAATCGACGTGACCTTCTCGCTGCCGGCCTGGCCGGTGGCGCCATGCTCGGCCTGCCCGGCATCGCAGCAGCCCAGATCAACCGCGGCGCCGCCGGGCGCGTGGTGGTGGTAGGCGGCGGCTTTGGCGGCGCCACGGCAGCGCGTTATCTCAAGCTGTTCGATCCCGGCCTGGACGTGACCCTGGTGGACCGCGATGCGGTCTACACCACCTGCCCGTTCTCGAATTATGTGCTGGGCGGCATCCGCGACCTTGGCTCGATCCAGCATCGCCGCGACCCGCTGAACAAGCGCTGGGGCGTGCGGCTGGTGCAGGGC
>NZ_JAGOLP010000003.1 GCF_017994015.1 Ferrovibrio sp.
CTTCCTTGCCGGTGCCGCTTTCGCCGGTGATCAGCACACTGGCGGAAGACGGCGCAATCTGCTCGGCCAGCTTCACCACGCCACCCATCGCCGGGTCGCGGAACAGCATCTGGTAGCTTTCCTCCGCCACCGCTTCCAGCACGGCGGCAATCAGATCGGCATCCGGCGGCAGCGGCAGATATTCCTTGGCGCCGGCGCGGATCGCTGCCACGGCGGCACGCGCATCATTGCCGATGCCGCAGGCCACCACGGGCAGATTGATACGCTCGTTTTTCAGCGCATCCACCAGTCGCTTCACATCCAGTGCCACATCCACCATGGCAAGTTCGGCGCCACGGCCGCCACGCAGCAGGGTGAGGGCCGCGTCGATATCCTCCACCTGCGACACCTTGGCCCCGCGCTGCAACGCGATGCGCGTGGCGGCGCCGATCTGTCCGTTCAATGTGCCGATGATGATCAACCGCATCTATCTGGTCCTCGTCTCGTCCGCCGCCTCAACCGCCGCGACCGCCCTTGATGATTTCCGTCATGGTCACGCCCAGCCGGTCTTCCACAACCACGACCTCGCCGCGCGCCACCAGGCGGTTATTCACATAGATGTCGATGGCCTCGCCCACCTTGCGATCCAGTTCAATCACCGCACCGCGGCCAAGCTTGAGCAGCTGGCTGACCTGCATATTTGCCTTGCCCAGCACGGCCGAGACATGCACCGGGATGTCAAACACCGCCTGTAGGTCGGCAGCGGTGCGGGCTGCATTGGGATCATCTTCCTCGGGCAGCCCGCTGCCACTGATATCCTTCAGTTCAAGATCGTCGCCGGTATCAGCCATGATCGATCATCCTTCCGTCGCGATTGCTTCAGACCGCAGCGCGGCGAGATAACGCTGCACCGCTTGGTCCACATCCTGCTCGATCTGTGCCTGGTTGCGCTCGGCCGAGCCATCGGCCCAATCGACGCGGCAATCGGTGGCAGCCAGGCTGTTATCCGGCACCAGCATCACCTTGCCGCCAAAACCGGATTGCGCCACCAGAATATCGATCCGGTCATCCAGCAGCCGGATCACCGGATCAGCCGCGCGCAACACCAGGCGCGGTTCGTCACGCATATCATCCATGCAGCGCAGCACCAGCGCCTCGATCTCGCGCAACGGCTCGCGCGCCATCAGTTGCGATGCTAGTTTGCGCGCGATGGCGGCAGCCAGGGTCACAGCTTCAGACCGCGCCCGTGCCTCGCTCTGGTTCAGATTCTCGCCCAGCTGCGCCATGCGCGCCTCGATGGCGGCCAGACCATGCTCGATGGCGGCCTGCTGCTCGGCTTCGGCGGCCGCGCGGCCCGCCTGCTCGCCGGCGGCAAAAGCCTGTGCCTTGGCCGCCTCCATCTCATCGAGATTGAATTTCGGCGGCGGCGCCTTGGAACGGAACATCGGCGCATCCGTGCGCGGCTTGGAGCCATCGAACGGCTGGTCGAACAGGAATTTGGCCTTACCCGCCATGAAAAACGATCATCCCCCGTGTTATCGGATCAATAGATAAGCTCGTCGTCGCCCTTGTTGTCGGCCAGCATGATATCACCCTTGGCCGCCAGTTCCTTGGCCATGTTGACCATCGCCATCTGCGCCTCGTCGACATCCTTGAGCCGCACCGGGCCCATGCTTTCCATTTCCTCACGCAGCAGCTTGGATGCGCGTTCGGACATGTTGGAGAAAAACAGGTCGCGCAGGGTTTCGGAGGCGCCCTTCAGCGCCAGCCCGAGCTTGTCCTTGTCGACCGACTTCATCAATGTCTGCACACCGCTCGGATCGAGCTTGATAAGGTCTTCGAAGGTGAACATCAGCGCCTTGATACGCTCGGCGGCATCGCGGCTGCGCTCTTCCAGCGCGGCAAGGAAACGCGCCTCGGTGTTGCGATCCAGGCTGTTGAAGATTTCCGCCATCATCTCGTGGCTGTCGCGGCGATTGGTGCGCGCCAGATTCGACATGAATTCGGTGCGCAACGTCTGCTCCACCTTGTCGAGCACTTCCTTCTGCACCGATTCCATACGCAGCATGCGCATGACCACTTCCATCGAGAATTCCTCGGGCAGCGCAGCCAGCACGCGCGCAGCATGTTCGGGGCGGATTTTCGATAGCACCACGGCCACGGTCTGCGGATACTCGTTCTTGAGATAGTTGGCCAGCACCGACTCATTCACATTGGCCAGCTTGTCCCACATGGTACGACCCGCCGGGCCGCGGATTTCCTCCATGATCTGGGTGACACGATCCGCCGGCAGTGCCTTCATCAGCAACCGTTCGGTGCTGTCGAAGGTACCGGAGAGCGAACCGGTGGAAGAGAAATTATTGACGAATTCTAGGAACAGCTTTTCCACCGTCTCGGAATTCACCGAGCCGAGATTAGCCATGTTCTGCGAGATTTCCTTGATCTCTTCGTCGTCGAGCAACGGCCAGATTTTGGACGAATGCTCCTCGCCGAGCGCCAGCATCAGAATGGCGGCCTTGTCTGGCCCCTTGAGCTGGCGGAAATCCTTCTCTGCCATGGTCCTTGCTCCTGCCGGCTTAGCTGGTCTGGTAGAGCCAGTTGCGGATGATCGAAATTGCTTCTTCCGGATGCTTGTCGACGATCTCGCCGATCTTCTTCAAGCTGGATGCCTTCACCTGGCCCTCGATGCGCGCAATGTCGATCATCGATTCGATGCCGGGCGTCGCCATCGGCGCCATGCCATCGGGCGCGGCGGGCAATTCAGCAATCGGCGCCGAGCCTACCACGACCGGCACACCCATGCCGCTCGGGGTCAACATGCCCGGGGGCACGTCATCCGGATTCTGTGACGCCTCGATAATGCGCTTGACGATCGGGCGCACCACCAGCAGCAAGGCCAGCAGGGCAGCCAGCAGATAGCCGGCCAGTTCACCAATGCGGAACAGGTCGCGCTTGTTCAGGCCAAGGAAAATCGGCACGCTGTCGGGATCAACTTCCTCGGGGATGTCGCCCGGCTCGGCGAAGCGCATCGACACCACTTCGACATTATCGCCGCGCTGCTGGTCGAAGCCGATGGCGTTGCGCACCAGGGCATTGAGCTGCTGCAATTCCTCCGGGCTGCGCGGCTGGTAGCCGCGCTGGCCTTCGGCATTCACCGTGGTGATCTGGTTCACCAGCACGGCGGCGGAAACCCGCTTGACGATGCCGCCTTCGCGCACCTGGGTGCGGATGGTCTTGGAAATCTCGTAATTGATCACTTCTTCCGAGCGCTGACCGCGCGCCGTGGCCTGATTGGCGCCCTGGCCCTGGGCTTCCGGCAGGTTGTTCTGCACGGTGACGGCCTGCTGGCCTTCCTGGCTCTGATTCTGCTCGTTGATGGTCTGGGTCGAGCGGATCACCTGCTGATCCGGATCAAACAATTCCTGATTGGTGGTGACCCGATCAAAATCCATATCAACGGCCACTTCGGCGCGCACATTGCCAACACCCACCGAGCGTTCCAGCAAGGCCTCAATCGACTTGCGCAGCTTGTCCTCGGCCTGGCGCCGCATCTCGGTCATCTTGCTGGCGGTGGCTGCGAGCGGATCGGCCTTCTCGTCGCTGGTGCCCGCCAGCAGGTTGCCGCGATCATCCACCACGGCGATACGGCTCGGTTTCAGGTCGGGCACGGCAGCGGCAACGATATTCTGGATGGCGCGGACCTGCGGCTGGTCGATGCGGCCGCCGCGCGTCTTGATCACGATGGAAGCGGATGGCTCGCGTTGTTCGCGGCTGAACACTTCGCGCCGCGGCAGCACCAGATGCACCCGCGCCGACTGCACCTGGTCAATGGCGCGGATGGTGCGCGCCAATTCGCCTTCCAGCGCCCGCAGATGGTTCAGATTCTGCATGAAATTGGTCGCCGACAGGGCATTGGCCTTGTCAAACAATTCATAGCCCATCGAGCCGCCGCCCGAAGGCACGCCGCTTTCGGCCAGTTGCATGCGCAGCCGCAGCACACGATCCTCAGGCACCAGCACCTGGGCGCCGTTGGCGGCGATCTGGTACGGCACCTTTTGCTGCTCCAGCCGCGTCACGATGGCGGCCGAGTCGGTGAGGTCGAGGTTGCCGTAGAGCAACGCCATTTTCGGCTGTGTCACCTTCATACCGATGAAGATGAAAAAACCGATCAGGGCAGCCGCCGTCATGCCTAGCATGGCCAGGCGGGCAGGCCCCAGATTACGCAACATTTGCATCAGACCATTCACGGCATCACCCCATGCGCTTCCACGCACCCGGACATTATGGTGTCAGGGTAGGCAGCTGGGATGAAGAAGAGGTTAACACCCCGGCAAATTTTGCCTAGCGGTTTGTTAACCTTTATGGCCGGAAACGGCGGTCTGTCTGTGGCAAGCTCAGGCCCGGGCGCCGGATTTGGCCGGCAGCGGCTTCAGGCTGCCGGGGCGGTATTCCTGCAACCGGGTGGTGCGCAGGCCGGGCAGGCCATGCTGCTCGATGGCGCGCTGCCAGGAGAGGAATTCCTCCACCGTCAGACTATAGCGCTCACAGGCTTCATCCAGGGTCAGCAAACCGCCACGCACCGCCGCCACAACCTCGGCTTTGCGCCGGATCACCCAGCGCTTGGTGCCGGGCGCAGGCAGGCTGTCGCGGGTCAGCAACTGGCCCTCGGGTCCGACAATACTGGCGATGGGGCTCTCGCGGCTGAACATTCGCGTTTCTGGCTTCACAATCTGGCTGCGATACATGCTAGACCTCGCCATTTAACAAAGGACTAAACGCGCTGGTTAATGCGCGGTGAATCGGGCTTAGCTGCCGCTGCTGGTGCTGGTATTGGTCGGCATGCGGACGGCCACCACATCGGCGGCATCCATGCGCATGCCATTGACCACCAGGAATTGCGCGCCTTCCTCAAATTCGACGCTTTGCACCACACCGGAGGTATAGGTCTTGGGCGAGGTCATCGCCGCGCCATTGGCATCCTTGGCCACCACTTCCAGGGTGTAGTTGCCAGGCTTCGATATGGTGCCAACATCGGTGGTGCCGTCCCAGTTCACCGTGGTGCGGCCGGCCGTCTTGTCCAGATTCTGGCTCGCCACCAATTTGCCGGTGGAATCGTAGATATTGGCCTTCACCACGGCAGCACCGGCGGGAATATCTGTCAGCCAGTTGATTTCGCCATCCTTGGCCAACGCCGCCTTGTTGCCTTCCACCACCACTTCCTTGCCGATATAGCCAACATTGGTGTTGGTGGTCTGGGCTTCAAACAGGCCGATCAGCGTTTCGAGATTCTTGTTCTGATTGATCTGCTGCTCAACCTGCGAGAATTGCACCAGCTGATTGGTGAATTCCTTGGTATCCATCGGCGAGGTCGGGTCCTGATTGCGCAACTGCGTCGTCAGCAGTTTCAGAAAGGTGTCAAAATTCTTTGCCAGCGAAACGCCGGCGGTGCCGGCAGCCGTGGTGCTGGTAGTGGTGGTATTGGTGGTCGTGCCAACTGAGGTAACCATGGCTTGGGCTCCTTCCCAGGCTTAAATTCGGATATCAAGGCCGCCGCGCGCTGCTGCGCGCTGCGCATCGGCAGCAGCGGCCAGGCTGCGCATGTCGCCGCCTGTCACACCGGCATCGCCGTATTCATCGCCGCCCCGGCCATAGCCGCGCCGGCTGCCGCCTTCATTGCCGGCAAAGCCACGATTATCCTGGCCCTGGTCGCGCAACTGAAAACTCAGCGAATCCTGATTGGTCTTGAGGCCGCCATCGCGCAGCGATTGCTCCAAGGCTGCGGCATCCTTCTGCAACATTTGCAGGGTTTCCGGCTTGTCGGCGGCAATCACCGCCAGCAGGCGGCCATCCTGGCTCACTTCCAGCGTCACCTCGACGCGGCCGAGATTGCCGGGATCAAGCTTGATCGAAATTGTGTCGCTGCCCTCGGCAATGGCCTTTTTGACATGCACCGCCACCTGCTCGCCCGGCGGCACCAAAGCCGAGGCATGGCGCGCTGCCTGGGCCTGCGCGTGGTTGACCGCCTGGCCCTGCTGGCTGGCCTGGCTCTGACCAAGACCGGCCACGGCGCCGAGGCCGTTCTTGGCCGCATCGGCGGCCGGGCTGGCAGCCGGTGGGGTTTCAAGGCTGAAGACGACCTGCGCGGTGTTGAGCTGCGCCAGCGCATCCTGCTTGAGCAATTGCTGCTCGGCGCCCGGCAGACCCTGGCCATCCAGTGTCTCGCCCTCGGCGCCCTGCTGCGCCAGCATGTCGGCAAACAGCGCTGCCGGATCAATCAGCGGCTTCGGCGCCACGCCGTCGGCACTGGTCTGCACCTCGATCTTGCCCTTGCCGCTGCCGCCCTGCGCCTGGCGCATCGCATCAACGATCTGGGATTGCGCTTCGGGTGATAAAACCGAAGCCTGAATCTGCTGTAGGGCCGCATCCACCGGATTGGCCGCACCCTGATTTGCATCCACCGCAACGCCAGCTTGGGCGCCAGTCTGTGTCCCGTTCTGGGACGCGGTGCCGGCCTGCGCCGACACGGCCGCCTGGGCGGCGGGGATGAACAGGTTGAGGATCAGGTTCGGATCAATCGCCGCTTCTGCGGCCTGCTTGTCCTTGCCCTCGGCCTCGTCTTGTGCCGGTTCTTCACCGGCCTGCGCAGCCGCTTCTGCGGCCTGGCTTTCTGCCGGTGCCGCGCTTTGTGCGGCACCTTCCTCCTTGGGAGCGGCATCCGACGCCTGCTGCGCCGCATTGTCGCTCTTGTGGATTTCCTTCTGCCTCGGCTTGTCGGCAGGCTGTTTCTCGCCCACATCGGCCGCTTGGCGTTCCGGGCGGTTTTCCGCCCGGCTGTCATAATCCTGCTTCGGTTCCGGCTGACGGCTGCGCTCAACGGCGCTGGCAGCTTCCGGACCCTTCATCTCGGGGCGCTGCTTGGCGCCGCCGCTGAAGGCATTGGCCAGCACATTGGCAAAGGCGGTGGCGGCCTTGAATTCGTCGGACGCGGCTCCGCTCTCGGCCTGGCCGGCGGTGTAGGAAGACGAAGTGGAAACCGAACCGATCTGCATGGCGAAACCCCTGAAGGCTGGCTGGCCCTTTCTGGGCCGGACTTGCGCTAGTAGATAGCAAGCCCGATGCCAACTCGGATTTTCGCCTTAAGTCATTGATTTATAATAATGCGGGGCCGTGGCCCTGCCCGGCAGGATTGTCCACCCGGAATCTTTTGCCGGGGTCGGCCAGGCTGATTCAGGCTGCATCCTTGCGGGCGGCCGGCTTGGCTGCGGCGGCCTTGGCCGGTTTTTCCTCGGCCTGGGTCAACAATTTGAGCAGGTGCTGTTCGATCTGCTTGAGGCGCGTGGCATCCACAATCTTCTGCCCGGTCAGGTCCTGCACATAGAAAACGTCCACCGCGCGCTCGCCATAGGTGGCGATATGGGCCGAACGGATCGACAGGTTGAGATCATAAAGCCCGCGCGTCACCTCATAGAGGAAGCCGGGCCGATCACGGCCATTCACTTCCACCACGGTATGGCGGTTGGAGGCATTGTTGTCGATCAGCACCACCGGCGCCACCTTGAACACCCGGGTGCGGCTGGGCAGGCCGGGCTTGTCGCCGGCCAGCACCAGGCGCGGCCGCAGATCGCCCGACAATGTGCGCTGGATGGTGGTGGAAAGCCGCGCCAGCTTGTCCGGCCGGTCAAACGCCTTGCCCTCCATGTCCTGCACAAAGAAGGTGTCCAGCGCCATGCCGTCGGTGGTGGTGAAGATCTTGGCATCGACAATATTGCCGCCGGTGGCGGCAATGGCGCCGGCAACACGGGCGAACAGGCCGGGATGATCCGGCGCATAGAGTGTGATTTCGGTGACGGCGCGGAAACCATCCACCCGGGTTTCCAGGGTCAGGCCGCGCTTTTCCTTGTCCGCCACACGCATCAGCCGGGCATGGCGCAGGATGGTTTCGGCATCATTGGAGAACCAGTAATTCTCATACTGGCGCTTGAGCAAGGCTTCCTGCTCCTTGACCGGCCAATCCGGCAACCGGGCGCGCACCGCCGCCTTGGTTTCGGCAATACGCTGCTCGCGGCCCCGGGTGGCGAAGCCGCCGGAGAGATATTCCTCGCCGCGATAATACAGCTCGCGCAATAACTGGCCCTTCCAGCCATTCCACACATTCGGCCCCACGGCGCGGATATCGGCCACCGTGAGCACCAGCAACAGCCGCAGGCGTTCCGGGCTTTGCACATGCTTGGCAAAATCCACCACGGTCTTGGGATCGGCAATATCGCGTTTGAAGGCGGTGGCCGACATGGCGAGATGCCAGCGTACCAGCCAGGCCACGGTTTCGGTTTCCGCCGGTGTGAGGCCGAAGCGCGGCCCCAGCTTGAGCGCCACCTTCTCGCCGAGCACGGAATGGTCGCCACCGCGCCCCTTGGCGATATCATGCAGCAGCAGCGCAACATAAAGCGCGCGGCGCGACACAATCTGCTGGATAACCTGCACCGCCAGCGGATGCTCCTCGGCCAGCGCGCCGTTTTCAATACGCGACAGCAGTCCGATGGCACGGATGGTATGCTCGTCGACGGTATAGACGTGATACATGTCATGCTGCATCTGCGCCACAACACGGCCAAAATCCGGCACAAAACGCCCCAGCACGCCGGCTTCATTCAGCCGCCGCAGGGTGGTTTCCGGATCGTGTTTCGAGGTCAGCATCTCGATGAACAGGCGATTGGCCTCGGCATCGCCACGCAGCTCGGCGCCGATCAGCTTGAGATGCTGCCGCACCAGGCGCAAGGCATCAGGATGGATATCCAGCCCATGCTCCTGCGCCAGATGGAACAGCCGCAAAAGCTTCACCGGCTCACGCTCAAACAGCTGCGGGTCACGCAGATTGAGCCGGCCACCTTCGTTATCGAAGCCATCCAGAGTCTTCGGCCGGCGGATTTTTGATTTCAGCACCGCCAGCGGCTTCTTTTTCTTGTGCCGCTCTTCCAATGCTGCCGCGAAGATACGGGTCAGGTCGCCCACTTCCTTGGCCGCCAGATAGTAGCGTTTCATGAAACGCTCCACATCCTTGCGGCCCGGCCGGTCGGCATAACCCATCGCCTTGGCGATTTCGGTCTGCATGTCGAAGGTCAGCCGCTCCTCGGGCCGGCCGGCCAGGTAATGCAGGTGGCAGCGCACGGTCCAGAGGAATTCATTGGCCTGGGCGTAGCGCTTGTATTCATCGGCAGCCAGCAGGCCGCGTTCGATCAGGCCATCCAGGTCATCCACCTGGTAAACATATTTGGCGATCCACAGCAGGGTGTGCAGATCACGCAGGCCGCCCTTGCCTTCCTTGATATTGGGTTCCACCAGATAGCGTGAATCACCCATACGCTGGTGCCGGTCGTCGCGCTCGGCAAGCTTCTTCTCGATGAAATCCGGCCCGGTCTTGGCCATCACTTCGTTGGCGAAACGCTGCCGCAGGGTCTTGGCCAGATCCTGCTCGCCCCAGATCCAGCGCATTTCCAGCAAGGCGGTGCGGATCGTCAGGTCGCCCATGGAAAGCCTGAGGCATTCCTCCACCGAGCGGGTGGAATGCCCCACCTTCAGGCCCATATCCCAGAACAGGTAGAGCATGAATTCCACCACCTGCTCACCCCAGGGGGTTTGCTTGTAGGGAAACAGGAACAGCAGATCGACATCCGAAAATGGCGCCATCTCGCCGCGGCCATAGCCGCCCACGGCAACGATGGAAAGTTTTTCGGCCGCCGTGGGATTGGGCAGCCGGTAGACCTTCTGCGTGGTGAAATCAAAGGTCAGGCGGATGATCTGGTCGGTCAGGAAAGCGATGGCGCGCCGCGTTACCAGCGCGGTATCCCCGGCCTCAAAACGGCTGCGGATTGCTGCGCGGCCCTGGTTCAGCGCCGCTTTCAGCAGGGTAAGCGCCTGGTTGCGCTGCTCCTGCGCACCATTCTTGCCCTCGGCCTGCAAAGCTTCAAGCTGCAAGGTCAGGCTCTTGCGGTCGATAATGGCGCGGCGGTCGGGAATCGCGTTCAACATGGGGTGACTATATAATGCCTGGGCCGGGTTTATACACTCTGCATGTTGATCATGCCGCCGCCATCCACCACCAGGGTCTGGCCGGTGAGGAAACTGCCGGCATCGGACGCCAGCATCACCACCACGCCGGCAATTTCATCCGGCTCGCCGATCCGCTTCAGCGCATAGCCCTTGGTGGCCTGTTTGGCGATATCGGGGTTTTCCCACAAGGCGCGGGCAAAATCGGTCTTGATCAGGCCGGGCGCGATGCAGTTGGCGCGAATCTGGCTTTCACCCCATTCCACCGCCAGATTGCGCGCCAGCGCCATATCCGCCGCCTTGGAAATGCCATAGGCGCCCAGCATGCTGGAACCGATCAGGCCGCCAACGGAGGAAATGATGATGATCGAACCGCCCGCGCCACGCGCGCTCATGCCCGGCGCCACCATGTTGCAGAGCCAGTGATTGCTCTTGATGTTGCACTGCATGATCTTGTCGAAGGCGTCATCCGGGATGCCGGCAGAGGGGCCGAAATAGGGATTGACCGCCGCATTGCAGACCAGGATGTCGATACGGCCAAAGGCTTGCTGCGTGGCATCCACCAGCGCCTGGAGCTGCGCCTTGTCGGAAATATTGCACGGCACCACCAGGGCTTCGCCGCCATTTTCCCGGATTTCGGCTGCCACCTTTTCGCAGGCTTCGGCCTTGCGGCTGGAAACCACCACCTTGGCGCCATGCTGGGCCAGGCGCAGGGCGATGGCGCGGCCGATGCCACGGCTGGAACCGGTGACAAGCGCAACCTTGCCCGACAGATCAAAGAGGTTTTGCATGGCGTTTTCTCCCGTGATTTTGCCGCATAGTTTAGACGCCGGCAGGCCGCGCGCCTATAGTGCTGCGATGATGAAAACATCGGCCTTGCTGTCTCTGCTGCTGCCCCTGTTGCTGGCTGGCTGCGCCGCACCGCCACCACCACCGGTGAGCGCAGCAGCGCGGCAGATTGATGCCACGCGGCTGGAAATCCGCGTCAGTGCGCCGGCACCGCTGGACGCCGCAGAATTGACCGCACCGGATGGCCGGGTTTTTGCCGCCGGGCGCATCACCACGCCGGGCCAGAGCCAGGAAGCGCCGCTGGTCGGGCGGCCCAGCGTGGTGCTGGGCGGTTCGGGCGGCTCATCCAGCGGGCTGGATGCCGGCATCGGCCTCAGCCTGCCGATCCGCAACCCGTTCAGCAGCGGCGAACGGGCACGCGCCTATGCCAGCCAGGCCGAATTCAGCTTGCCGGCCGAGGCACTGGCGCGCTACCGCGACCAGCGGGCGTTGGGCTGGAGCCTGTATCTGCTCTACGGCAATTCCAGCCGCAGCCTGGCTGCTCCAGCCCCGGAGCAATAGGCAGCTTCTGCCGAGTTAACCAATTCGAATCCTGGAAAACAGGCAAAAATACTTCTGGCACGGCGCCTGCATTTACCCTGCTTGACTGATTTCAAGGAGGATGACCATGGCCATTGCTTTGCTCTCACTGCGTCAGGCCCAGCGGGCCGAGCCGCAATTGAAGGCAGCGCTCAACCTGGATGGCGACCGGCTGGAACCGGGCCTGACGGCGCGCGAGCGTATGGAAAAACGCGAAGGCATCACGCCTGGGCCGATGACGGCGCGGCAATATGTGCAGAAACTGTCGAACCGGCTGCGTGAGCAGAGCCGCGAACAGATGGCCTGGGCTTTGGGCCGGGTGGAAACCCAGGAACTGGACCGGCTGGTGCATCAGATGGCCAAGCTGAAAGGCCGCTATGCCACGCTGCTGCTGGAATATGCCCAGGGCGACCGGCCGATGCGGCCCAACGCCGTGGCGGAATTGAAGGGCCTGCGCGAACAGATCGCCGAAATGGAGCATGGCTTCGAGATGCTGAAGGAAGCCATTCTGGAAGGTACCGCCGAAGTGATCGGGGTGCGGGCGGCCGACTGACGGTCAGCGCCGGATATCAAAGGCCAGGCGCAGCGCCAGACCGGCCATGATGGTGGCCATGGCGCGCTGCTGCCACAGGATTACCCGCGGATGGCGTGCCAGCCATTCGCCGATACGGCCGGCAGCCTGCACCAGAAGGAGCAGGATGCCGGCCGCTATGATGCTGTAGATGGTGGCCAGCAGCAGAATCTGCGCCATCACATTGCCCTGTTCCGGGGCAACGAATTGCGGCAGCAAGGCCAGGAAAAACAGTGCGGTCTTCGGATTGGTCAGATTGGTGATCAGGGCATCGAAGCCGATGCGCCACAGCTTGGCGCCGCCCTGGCGCGACGGATCAAGCGCAAAGGCGCCATTGCCGCGCCAGGCCTGCCAAGCCAGCCAGAGCAGATAGGCGGCACCGATGCCGCGCACCACGTCGTAGCTCCATGGCACCTCGCGCACCAGCGTTGCCAGGCCGATGGCAGTGGCGAAAGCATGCGCATACCAGCCCAGGATCAGCCCCAGCACCGAGGCCACGCCTGCCCGGCGCCCCTGCGCCACCGCGCGCGACAGCACAAACAGCACATTCGGGCCGGGGGTGACGGCAAAAACCGCCACAGCAGCGGCGAAGGTGAGCAGCGCGGCCAGGCTCATGGCCTATTTGCGCGCATCAAAGGCCAGCCGCAATGCAAAGCCGGCGAATACCAGGCCAAGCAGGCGGTTCTGCCATTTCAGGAAGCCCGGCCGGTGCCGCAGCCAGTCGCCAAAACGCCCGGCCAGCAAAGCCACCGGCACCAGAACCAGGCTGCCGGCCACATTCAGCACGCTGGCCAGCACAATAGCCTGGGCCAAGGCGGTATCCGGATTGGGCTCCATGAATTGCGGAAACAGCGCCAGGAAAAACAATGCCACTTTCGGGTTCAGCACATTGCACAAAAACCCCTGGCGCAAAACCGCCCAGAGCGCGATGCGCGGCGCGGCCTGATCGCCAAGCTGCAAGCCGCCGCTGCCGCGCAGGGCCTGCCAGCCGAGCCAGAGCAGATAGGCGGCGCCGATCCAGCGGATGGCCTCGAAGGCATAAGGCGCCAGGATCAGCACGCCGCTGAGCGACAGGCCGGCAATGGCGGCATGCACATAACAGCCCAAGGAGATGCCCAGGGTGGCAACCAGCCCGGCCAAGCGGCCCTGCGCCACCGAACGGGTCAGCACCATCAGCATGTCCGGCCCCGGCGTGACGGCCAAGGCCAGCGCCGCGGCGGCGAAGGTAAGCAAGGTGGTGGTTTCCATGATGGCAAACTTGCCGGGACCACCCCGCTGCGGTCAATCAGCCCGGCAGCACAAAATTGTAGCGGCCCAATGTGCCATCGGGGGTCTGCTCCAGGGCCAGCAGCAGGCGTGGATCAAAGATGCCGTCGCGGCCATTGCCGGCTTCATCCGGAAAATAGAGTTGCGTGGTCAGGGGCCGTGCCTGGGGGGCGGCATAAACCTTCACATGAATATGCCGCGTGCGACCCGGATACAGGCCGGGCCGGATGGTGTCGATACGCCAGGCGCCATCGGCATTGGCCATGATATGGCCGCGCAGCCGGAAGCCGACATTATCATAGGCGCCAGCCGCATCGGCCTGCCAGAATTCCAGCTTGGCGCCGGCCAGCGGGCGGCATTGTTTATCCAGCACAACGCCCTGCAAGCGCAGCACATCGCCGGCCATGCCGGCCTCGCGCAGGTCGCGCTTCAAGGGCGATTGCGGGCTGAAATACGGCCCCTCGGTCTGGCGCGGGGTGGGCATTCCGCAGGCCGGCGTAGGCTCGGCGCAGACCAGATCGCCAAAACCCAGCAAGGGCAGGCCGGCAGCGGCAAACAGGAAATGGCGACGACGCATTGGTGGAATCCCCCGGTGATGGTTGTCACACGCGGCATTGTCAACATTCCTGCGGCGGTTTTTCATTCTTGACAATAAGAACGATCGTTCGTATCTTCTGGCCATGAGCAAAGGCGCACGCACCAAGGAAACGATCGTCGCAGCCGCCATGAAGGCGGCCAGCGTGGAGGGATTCAACGGCCTCTCGATTGGCAATCTGGCCACCCGGCTGGGCATGTCAAAAAGCGGGCTGTTTGCGCATTTCGGTTCCAAGGAAGAATTGCAGAAGGCGGTGATGGATGCCTCCTCGCAGCTTTTCCTGGAAGCGGTGTGGAAGCCGGCCCGGGCCACGCCGCGCGGCCTGCCGCGCCTGCGTAAGCTGTTTGACCTGTGGCTGGCCTGGATGGACAGCAACCCGGACCTGCCGGGCGGCTGCATCCTGACCGCCGCCGCCACCGAGATGGACGACAAGCCCGGCCCGGTGCGCGACAAGCTGGTGGCGATGCAGAATGAGTGGATGGCCACCCTGGCGCGTGGTGCCGAACTGGCGGTGAATGAAGGCCATTTCCGCGCCGATCTGGATTGCCAGCAATTTGCCTTTGAGCTGAGCGGCATTGTGTTCAGCCTGTCTTTCTACACCCGGCTGCTGCGCGATCCGCAGGCCCGGTTCCGGGCCGAGGCGGCGTTTGACGACCTGATCCGCCGCGCCGCCCCAGCCCCAGCCATCCAACTGGCAAACGATCTTTAAGCCGCGTACCCCCAAACACTGACCCAAGAGTTCCACAAGGAGCCAAGCCATGACCTACCAGCCCACCCTGAAGCAGATTGCAGCCACAAAAAAGCACGAACGGTCGGTTTATGTTGATCGTAATGCACCTCTCGACCTGGCCTACCTGGCCGGAGCCGACCTGCCGGCCAGCAGCATGGCCGGCCTGGACCAGCCGCTCTGGCGGCTGCTGCCCGCCGCGCTGCTGGCACGGCTAAGCCTTTGGCGTGAAAGGAGCCAGGCACGGCAACGGCTGGCCGGCCTGAGCCGCCAGGCGCTGGCCGATCTGGGTATCGATCCGGGCCAGGCGGCTTTTGAGGCCGAGCGTCCATTCTGGCAGCCGCATGAATTGCAGCGCCGCGATATCGGCTGAATTTACTTCATCCGAAGCGGCAAGCCGTATTGGCGCCCCCGATGGCGGTGCTATGCTCCCCGGCAACAAACAGAATAAGTTGGGGGAGACGGGAGTATGGCCGATAGCGCCGCCAATCCGGGAGTACAGGCCAAGCCGAGCGTTGAGCATGGGCAGGAGCCGCGCCCGGATGAGCGTATGGTGGAGGATCTGGCTTATCGCCGGCAGCGCCCGATTGTGCAGGCCCTGTTTTGCGTCCTGACCATCCTGGCGATCCTGCTGGTGCTGAACCAGCAATTTAATCTCGCCCTGTTCAGCGGCATCGTGTTTATCGACAATCTGTATCTGTTTTTGCTGGTGGCCTTCACCCTGCCGCTGGTTTTCCTGGCCTACCCGGCGGCACCCCGGCTGGAACGCTTTGGCCGCGTGCTGGGCCTGCCGGCGCATGACTGGCTGATCGCGATAGCGGTGCTGGCTGCCCTGCTGTGGTTTGCCACCAAGTCGAATGTCATCCTGGGCGAAGGCTGGGAATTTGCTGCGCCACCGCCGGCGCAATGGCTGGGCCTGCTGCTCTGGCTGCTGATCCTGGAAAGCCTGCGCCGCACCGGCGGTACGCCGATCACCTTGATCGTGCTGGCAATTTCGCTTTATCCGGTGGTGGCCGACATTATGCCCGGGCCGATCAAGGGGGTGCAGACCAGCTTCCTCGACACCATGGCCTATCATATCGTTTCAGCCGAAAGCGCCTTCGGCATCCCGATGCGGGCCTTTGGCGAGATTGTGATCGGCTTTATCGTTTTCGGCGTCGCGCTGAACCATACCGGCGGCGGCAAGTTCTTCAATGATGTTGCCTTCGCCCTGGTCGGGCGCTGGCGCGGCGGCGCCGCCCAGGTCGGCGTGATTTCCTCGGCGCTGCAAGGCTCGATCTCGGGCAGTGTGATCTCGAATGTGATTTCTTCTGGCGTCGTCACCATCCCAGCGATGAAACGCACCGGCTTCCGCGGCGATTATGCCGGCGGTGTGGAAGCCGTGGCCAGCACCGGCGCGGTGCTGATGCCGCCGGTGATGGGCTCCACCGCCTTTGTGATGGCCAGTTTTCTCGGCATCAGCTACACCGAAATCGCCCTGGCCGCCGCCATTCCGGCCCTGTTGTTTTACTTTGGCCTTTCGGTGCAGATCGATGCCTATGCGGCGCGGCTTGGCCTGCGCGGCATGCGGCCCGATGAATTGCCGCGCCTGGGCGAAACCCTGCGCCAGGGCTGGCTCTATATCCTGGTTTTTGTGGTGCTAGTTTTCCTGATGGTGAACGAGCAGCGCGAGGCCACGGCGCCTTTCGCCGCCACGGCTTTGCTGCTGGTGATCAACCAGCTACTGCCGCGCAACCGGCTGACCTGGGCCTCGCTGGTTGAATTGCTGGCCGCTATCGGCCGCGCGCTGGCCGAATTGGTGGCGATCCTGGCCGGTGTCGGCTTCATCATCGGCGCCTTCTCGATGACCGGCCTGGCCGGCACACTGGCCAATGACCTGGTTTATCTGGCCGGCGACAATGCCCTGATCCTGCTGCTGATGGGGGCGATCACCAGCTTCATCTTCGGCATGGGGATGACGGTGACGGCCTGCTACATCTTCCTGGCCATCGTGCTGGCGCCGCCGCTGGTCAAGGCCGGGCTGGACCCATTGGCCGTGCATCTGTTCATCATGTATTGGGGCATGATCTCGTTCATCACGCCGCCGGTGGCCCTGGCTGCCTTTGCCGCCGCGCCGCTGGCCCGCACCTCGCCGTTTGCCATCGGCTTCCAGGCGGTGCGGCTCGGCGCCATCATCTACATTGTGCCATTCTTCTTTGTGCTCAACCCGGCGCTGATCCTGAAAGGCACGCCCTGGGAAGTGGCCGAAGTGTTGATCACCGCCTTTCCCGGCGTGGCGCTGATCGCCTCGGCTTTGCAAGGTTATGTGCTGTGGGGTGGCCGGCTGGATGGCAGCGCCCAGCGTGTGCTGGCGCGTGTGCTGCTGCTGGTGGGCGGTTTTGCCCTGGCGGCACCGGGCGGCCGCCTGATCCCGGTTGATAACATCCTGCTGGCCGCCATTGGCGTGGCCTGCGCCGCCGCTGCCTTTCTATTGCTGCGACTGGCCGGCAAGACTGAATTACAAACTGCCGCGTAATCACAAGAAACCACCAAGGAGGAACCAAGCATGCGTCATTATTCATTCAAAAGCCTGGCTGCCGGTGCGGCCCTGGCCGTTTTGGCTGCCGCCCCCGGCGCGCAAGCCCAGGGCAAATTGCCCGACCAGTTGACCTGGACCGCCTATGATGTCGGCTCCGGCGGCTACAATCAGGCCGTTGCCGTGGGCAATGCGCTGAAGAACAAGCTGAACGTGACCCTGCGTGTGCTGCCCGGCAAGAATGACGTGTCGCGCACCGTGCCGCTGCGCGAAGGCAAGGTGCCGTTCTCGGCCAATGGTGTTGGCGGCACCTATATGGCGCAGGAAGCGGTGTATGAATTCGGCGGCAAGGATTGGGGTCCGCAGCCGGTGCGGTCGCTGCTGCTGAACAATTCCGATGCGCTGCTTACCGTGGTCACGGCCAAGGATGCCAATATCAAGACCATGGCCGACATGAAGGGCAAGCGGGTTGCCTGGGTGGTGGGCGCCCCATCGCTGAATCAGAATATCACCGCCCTGCTGGCCTATGCCAACCTGACCTGGGCTGATGTGCAGAAGGTGGAATTCGGCGGCTTCGGCCCGGCGATGCAGGGTATCATCAACAATCAGGTGGATGCAGCCTTTGCCTCCACCATCTCGGGCCAGGCCTATCAGCTGGCCTCCAGCCCGCGCGGCATCGCCTATCCCACCGTGCCGCATGGCGACAAGGAAGGCTGGAAGCGGCTGAAGGCCAAGGCGCCGTTCTATGTGCCGTTCTATGGCGCCGAAGGCCCGGAAATGAGCGCCAGCAACAAGGTTGAAGGCGCCACCTATCCCTATCCGGTGCTGATGACCTATGCCGCAGTGGATAAGGGTCAGGTCTATGCCATGACCAAGGCGATGGTGGAATTGTATAACGAGTACAAGGACGCCGCGCCGGGCAATGTCGGCTGGGATATCAAGCGCCAGGTATTCGACTGGGTGGTGCCGGTGCATGAAGGCGCCGTGCAATACTTCAAGGAAATCGGCGTCTGGAAGCCGGAATATGACAAGAACAATGCCGCGCTGATCGAGCGCCAGAAGACCATGAACGATGCCTGGGAAGCCTATAAGAAGACCGCGCCTGCCGATGACGCCGCCTTTGCCAAAGGCTGGATGAAGGCGCGTGCCGATGCGCTGGCGGCGAAGAAAATGGATGTGTTCCTCGCCGAATGGTAAGGCCGCCGCCATTGCTCTAGTATGGGCCCGCCGGCGCAATCCGGCGGGCCTTTTTCTTTTCACTTTTCGCCGGAATTCTTATGATCGATACGATCCGTGGCAGTGCGATCCCGATGCTGCCCTCAACCAACCTGGATATTACCGAACGCTTTTATGGCGTGCTGGGTTTTGAACGCGCCGCACGCCACCCGGATTACATGGTGCTGCTGCTCGGCGAGCTGGAATTACATTTCGCCTGGCTCGGCGACGATCCGGAAATGACGCTCGACCCGCACGCCAATTTTGCCGGCTGCTATCTGCGGGTGGAGAATGCCGATCTGCTGCATGAAGCCTGGAGCCAGACCCCCGCCGCCGAACGGATGGATGAGATCGAGGACAAACCCTGGGGCCTGCGTGAATTCCATCTGGTTGATCCCGATGGCAACCTGCTGCGCATCGGCCATCTGCTCGGCGAGCCGAATGTAGCCTGACAATTCAACGATTCCGTATCCCTGCCGCGACGATTTAAGATCACGGCAAATCGATTCGGAGCCGCCCCCATGCCTTCGCTTTTGCTACAGCAGACACAGCAATTCGCCCGCTACAACCAATGGGCCAACCAGCGCATCTATGCCGCCACCGAAAAACTGCCGCCGGCAATCTATCATGCCGAACGGCCGAGTTTCTTCGGCAGCCTGCATGCCACGCTCAATCATATCCTGGTGGGTGACAGCGTGTGGTTCGGCCGCTTCACCGCCACGGCCACGCCGCATATCCAGAAGCTGAACCAGATCCTGCATGCCGATTTTGCCCCACTCTGGGCAGCGCGACAGGCCATGGATGCGCGTATCGTCAGCTTTGCCGATGCGCTGGATGATGACCGCCTCGCCGCTGAACTGGACTACACCAATATGAGCGGCAAGCCATTCCGCCAGCCGCTGGCACCGCTGCTGGCGCATTTTTTCAACCACCAGGCCCATCATCGCGGCCAGGCGCACCAGCTGCTCAGCATGTGTGCGCCGGATCGTGAACCGCCGGAACTGGACCTGATCTATTTCCTGCGCGAAGCAATAAGCTGATTTTCAGCCTGTCGCCGCCAGCGCCTCGGCATCGATCTGCGCACTGGCATCAATGCCATAAGGGCAGAGCGGGGCGTTATCGGGATAAAGTTGAGCGGCAATAAGGCGCTCAACCTGCTTGCCGCCCATTGGTAGCACCAGGAATTCCACCGGATAATAACGGCCGAGCAGCCGGCGTGAGATGCCGGCATAAACCGGCTGGCGCTGCTCTGCCACCAGATTGCAGACCTTGAGCGCGGCAGCGGCGAAATCGCTTTCGCCATGGCGATCCAGCCAGGTGCCGGTGCGATCCTTGCCCTGGCGATCTACAATATTGGTGCCGACCAGGCGATAGCGGAAACGCCGCCGGCCCAGCCCGTCGCGCACCACATCGATCAGCACCAGCGAACCAAGCAGATAGCGCAAATGCAGTGGATCGGCAAAGCTGGTACCGGGCAGCCCGCGCCACAAAGCCGCCCGCTGCCAATCCTCAAACAATCGGCTGAGGCGCGGCTCGGCCAATTGCTCATTGGCGGTCAGGAGGCGAAAGGCGGCGTTGCGGTTTGGCATCACCGCTACTAAACGCCAGAAACATTGCCGGGTGATTAACGAGGTGGGTTTTTACAACTGTGAATAATTGATGGCGCCATGGCGATCCAGCGGCTGGCCGCCCTCGGGCATCGGGTATTTCAGCCCGGCGGCGCAGTTGAACAGCACCACACGGTCGCCCTTGCCGATACGGCCCTCGGCCAGCGCCTGCTTGTAGGCGGCATAGGTGGCGGCGCCTTCCGGGCAGAGCAGGAAACCCTCATGCTTGGCCACATCATGCAGCGCCTGGGTGATGGCGGCATCCTCCACTGCTATGGCGAAGCCGTTGGAATTGCGCACCGCATCCAGGATCAGGAAATCGCCGATGGCGGCCGGCACGCGGATGCCGGCGGCAACCGTGTGGGCATTTTCCCACAAAGCCGCATGGCGCTGGTTGCCCTGCCAGGCGCGCACGATGGGGGCGCAGCCAGCGGCCTGCACGGCAATCATCTTTGGCCGCTTGCTGCCGATAAAGCCGATCGCCTCCAATTCATCAAATGCCTTCCACATGCCGATCAGGCCGGTGCCGCCGCCGGTGGGATAAAAAATCGCATCAGGCAATTCCCAGCCAAGCTGCTCGGCCAGTTCCAGCCCCATGGTCTTTTTGCCTTCAATACGATACGGCTCCTTCAATGTGGAGGTATCAAACCAGCCGGCTTCCGCCTTGCCGGCGCCCACCAGCTTGCCGCAATCATTGATCAGGCCGTTGACCTTGTAGAGCCGCGCGCCCTGCAACGCGATTTCGTTCATGTTCACCGCCGGCGTGTCATCCGGGCAGAATACCACGGTCTCGATCCCGGCACGGCTGGCATAGGCGGCCAGGGCGGCGCCGGCATTGCCATTGGTCGGCATCGCCATCTTGCTGATGCCGAGTTCCTTGGCCATGCACACCGCCAGCGCCAGGCCGCGCGCCTTGAACGAACCGGTGGGAAGCCGGCCTTCATCCTTCACCAGCAAATCGCCGCTGGCGCCCAGTTCGCGCGCCAGCCTGGGCAGCGGGATCAGCGGCGTCACCACTTCGCCCAGCGACACGATATTCTCGGCCTTACGCACCGGCAGCATTTCGCGATAGCGCCACCAGCTCCAATCACGCTCGCGCAGCTTCTCCTTGGTGAACACCTTGCGGATACCATCAAGATCGTAGCGCACCAGGATCGGATAACCCTGCGGCGACAGATTGTGGATGGTATCAGCCGGCAGGCGCTCGCCGGTCATGCCGCATTCCAGATGGGTGACAAAACTCGGCAATTCAGGGAAGCGCATTGGCAGATTCCTCAGCTTTCAAAATCGATCAGCGCGGCGGCACCATCTTCGCAGCCAAGTGCCAGCCAGCGGCCATCGCGGCTCCAGCTCATGCAGGCAATCGGTGCCGGCCCGAGTTTTTCCAGCGGAATGCTGCGCTCATCGGAAATACGGCCCAGCGTCAGCCCGCCTTCGGCATCGCCGGAAGCCAGGATATTGAGTTTGGGATGAAAGGCCACGGCAGTGACCAGCAGGCCCTGGTTCATTTCCAGCGGCGTTGAACCCATCGGCCCCTTGCCGCCGCAATGCCAGCAGATCACCGCTTCGGCGCCGCTGCTGGCGAGCCATTTGCCATCGGCCGACCAGCTCAGGTTGCGCGGCTTGGCCGGATAGCCGCTCATGCGCATGTCGGCGAAATCCTCGGTGCGCCAGCCATGCAATTCGTTTTCCTGCGTTGCTGTGATGATGAAGCGGCCATTGGGGCTCCAGGTCAGCGCCACATGGCTGCCACGCCATTCCAGGCGTTTCGGCGTCTGGACACCCTCTTTGGCCCACCACAGCGTGACACCGTTGTAATGCGCCACCGCCAGCCGCTTGCCTTTCGGGTTGAAGGCCAGGCCGGCCACCGTGCTGGGATGATCGGTGATCGACGCATTGATCTTGCCGCGCAGGTCAACCAGGCCGGCTTCCTTGCCGGCGCCGAAGGCGATCAGCCCGCCTTCCGCCGCCACGGCAATCTGCTCGATCCATTTGCGCGGCCGTTCGGCAAGAATACGCGCTTCGCCGTCCAGCGGCGTATAGACCAGCTTGCCGTCATCACCGCCGGAAATGAAGCCACGATCATCCGGCGCGGCGGCAAAGCTGAGCAGGCCGGCGGCATGTGGCCGGCGCCGCTCGGTCTGCGGCTGGTCTGGCGCCGACAGGTCACGCAGGCCGATACTGCCATCGCCCAGGCCGAAGCCGGCAACACCATCCAGCAACACGGTGCCGATCACCGGCGCATCAAAATTCCACAGATAGGCTTTGTAGCCAAGCTTGGGTTGAGCGTCGGTATTGTCAGGCACGGCAAGCCTCGAAGCCGGCCTTCAGCTTGGCCGCATCCAGCTTGCGGCCGATGAACACCACGCGGCTGAAGCGCTTCTCATCCGGCTTCCACGGGCGCTGGAAATCACCATCGCGGATCATGTGCACGGCCTGGAAAACAAACCGCTGGCTCTCGCCGGCAAAATCCAGAATGCCTTTGGCGCGCAGGATATCCGGGCCCTGATTGGCCAGCAGATCACTGATCCAGGCATCGAATTTCTTCACATCAACCGGCTGATCCAGGGTGAAGGAATGGCTGATCACGGATAGATCATGCACATGGTCATGGCCATGATCGTGGTCGTGGTCGTGATGATGATGGTCGTGGCCGCAATGCGCGTCATGCACATGGTCGGGATCGTCGCAATGCGCATGATCGTGCCCATGGTCGTGGGCGTGGCCGTGCCCATGATCATGGCCGTGGTCATGACCAAGTTCCTTCGACAGGAAGCCCGGCTCGATGGCCAGGATACGTTGCAGGTCAAAGGCGCCGCGATCCAGGATCAGATCCAGCGGGATGGCGCATTTCTCGGTGCGGTGGATCGGCGCCAGGCTGTTGATGGCACGGATGCGGCGCTCCACCAGGGCCAGTTCGCCCGGCGTCACCAGATCGGTCTTGTTCAGCAGGATCACATCGGCGAAGGCGATCTGCTCCTGCGCCTCGCGGCTATCGGCCAGGCGCAGCAGCAGGTGGCGCGCATCCACCACGGTGACGATGGAATCGAGTTTGGTGCGGCGCGACACGTCGTCGTCAACAAAAAAGGTCTGCGCCACCGGGCCGGGATCGGCCAGGCCGGTGGTTTCCACGATGATGCCGTCGAAACGGTCCTTACGCTTCCACAGCCCTTCAATGATGCGGATCAGGTCGCCGCGCACGGTGCAGCAGATGCAGCCGTTATTCATCTCGAAGACTTCCTCGTCGGCATCCACCACCAGGTCGTTATCGATGCCCACTTCGCCGAATTCATTGATGATGACGGCATATTTTTTGCCGTGCGGCTCGGTCAGGATGCGATTGAGCAGGGTGGTCTTGCCGGCGCCAAGATAGCCGGTGAGCACGGTGACGGGGGTTTGTTGATCGGACATGGGAAAGCCTCTGAAAACCGGTGGCCCTTATATAAGCCCCTGCCCGGCTTGAGGAAAGCCGCCCTTGCAGATGCTTTGGCCGATGCTTAGGATATACATTGTCTGAAACGTATATCCTGGAGCTTGGCAATGCGTGTGGCGAAATGGGGCAACAGCCTGGCCATCAGGCTGCCGAGTGCGGTGGTGCAGGCGCTGGATCTCAAGCCCGGCGACGATATCAATATCCATGTCCATGGCCGAAACGATGTCGCGCTGGGGCGCAAGATGACCCGCGAAGAGGCATTGGAGATCATGCACAAGTTGCGCAAGCCGCTACCGCCCGGCTTCAAATTTAACCGTGAAGAGGCCAATGAGCGCTGAACGCGCCTTCTTCGACACCAACATCCTGATCTATGCCTACACTGACGATCCACGTCGCACTGGCATAGCGGAAGATTTGGTGGTGGCCGGCGGATTGGTCAGCGTGCAGGTATTGAACGAATTCTGCGCTGTGACTCGCAGTAAGCTGAATATGCCTTGGGACCGTATCGAAACGGCACTGACCAGCATCAGACTGTTCTGTGGCGAACCACTGCCACTCAACAGCGAGACCCAGCAACGCGCCTTTTCCTTGGCTTGGGCGCATAACCTGCATATCTATGATGCCAATATCGTTGCTGCGGCCCAACTTGCCGGCTGCGCCCTGCTCTATACCGAGGATTTGCAGCATGGCCGGCATTTTGACGGGCTGAGCGTGGTCAATCCCTTCGGCTGACCGGCCCAGACATATTTATCCCCTGGCTTTTTTCCTAGGCGGGGGCCAGAATCGGGACCATGGAACCTTCGATTCGCCGTTTGGTGACGCAATCGCCCTTCGGCCCGCTGACCCTGACCGAACGTGATGCCGCCTTGGTGGCGCTGGATTGGGGTCGGCTGCCCGAAAGCGACGGCCCCAGCCCGTTGCTCTCTGCCGCCGCCGAGCAGCTTGAGGATTATTTTGACGGCCGGCTGAAACGCTTCGATCTGGCGGCGATGCCGCGCGGCACCGATTTCCAGATCCGCGTCTGGCGCGCCTTGCAAGCCATTCCCTATGGCGAGACGATGACCTATGGCGAAATCGCCCGGGCACTGAAAAGCTCGGCCCGCGCAGTGGGCATGGCCTGCGGCGCCAATCCGCTGCCGATCATCGTGCCATGCCATCGTGTATTGGCGGAAAACGGCCTGGGCGGCTTTTCCGGCCTGGGCGGCATTGCCACCAAGCGCCGCCTGCTGGCCCTGGAAAACGACGCCGCCATGCCGCGCCGCCAGCCCAGCCTGTTTGATCTGCCGCTGTTTTCCTATTCCGGCGCCACGGCTGTTTGACCACCCTGCCTTGCCGTCTCTGCCCGCCAGACTATAAGCTTGGCAACAATCGCAATGACACTTCAGGGAGGTTTCCATGCCACGCATGATCAGTATCGCCGCGCAAGACGGCGGCAATTTTAACGCCTATCTGGCCGAGCCGGCCAGCCGCCAAGGCCCCGGCGTGCTGGTGATCCAGGAAATCTTCGGCATCAACACGGTGATGCGCGGCATCTGCGACGATCTGGCCCGCCAGGGTTATTATGCGCTCTGCCCAGACCTGTTCTGGCGCATTGAGCCGGGCCTGATGCTGGATGACCGGATCGAGCCGGATTTGCAGCGCGCCTTCCAGCTTTTTGGCCAGTTTGATCTGGACAAAGGCGTGGCAGACCTCAAGGCCGCCCTGCCGGTTTTGCGCGGCCTGCCCGGCGCCACCGGCAAGGTCGGCGCCGTGGGCTACTGTCTGGGCGGCCGCCTGGCCTATCTGATGGCAACACGCAGCGACGTGGATTGCAGCACCGGTTTCTATGGCGTGTATCTGCAAAATCACCTGGATGAAGCCGCGCAGATCAAGAAGCCGCTGCTGCTGCATTGCGCCACCGAGGACAAGTTTGTGCCCAAGGATGCCCAAGCCCTGATCGCCGAGGGGCTGAAGGGGTATCCGCTGGTGACCCGGCATGATTATGTCGGCCAGGACCATGCCTTTGCCCGTATTGGCGGCGAACATTACGACAAGGCCTCGGCCGATCTGGCCAACCAGCGCACCAGCGCTTTCTTCAAGCAGCATCTGGCCTGAGGCCACTTGTCGGTTCTGGCGCGGCGCCCTATCTGGGCGCCGCAAACTTTTTGAGCGCTTAAGGGGGACTTCTATCATGGTGAAAGCAATCCGCTTCCATAAGACCGGCGGGCCGGATGTGATGCAGTGGGAAGACGTGGAAGTGGGCGCGCCCGGCCCGGGCCAGGTGCGGCTCAAAGCCACCGCCATCGGCCTGAATTATCTCGACACCTATCACCGCACCGGGCTTTATCCGCTGCCGCTGCCCTCCGGCATCGGCATGGAAGGCGCCGGCGTGATCACGGCTCTGGGCGAGGGCGTCAGCGGCTTTGCCGTCGGCGACCGCGTGGCCTATGCCTCGATCCTGGGTTCCTATGCCGAGGAGCGCCTCGCCCCGGCCGACAAGCTGGTGAAGCTGCCCGATAGCGTCAGCGACAATGTAGCCGCCGCCATCATGCTCAAGGGCATGACTGCCGAATACCTGCTGCTGCGCACCTTCAAGGTGAAGCCAGGCGACACCATCCTGTGGCATGCCGCCGCCGGCGGCGTCGGCCTGATCGCCTGCCAATGGGCCAAGCATCTCGGCGCCACCGTGATCGGCACTGTGGGCAGCGATGAAAAGGCCGAACTGGCTAAGGCGCATGGCTGCGACCATGTGATCAATTATTCGACGGAAAACTTCGTTGAGCGGGTCAAGGAAATCACCGGCGGCAAGGGCGTGCCGGTGGTGTATGACTCGGTTGGCAAGAGCACCTGGCCGGCGTCGCTGGATTGCCTGCAACCGCTTGGCATGATGGTCAGCTTCGGCAACGCTTCCGGCCCGATCCCGCCGGTGGAAGCCGGCATGCTGTCGGCCAAGGGCAGCCTGTTCTTCACCCGCCCGACCCTGATGACCTATGTCGCCCGGCGCGACTGGCTGGAAGCTTCGGCCGCCGCCCTGTTCGATGTGGTGGGCAAGGGCATCGTCAAGATCGAGATCAACCAGACCTATGCGCTGAAGGATGCCGTGCAGGCGCATATCGACCTGGAAGCGCGCAAGACCACCGGCAGCACCATTCTGCTGCCCTAACGCCATGGAGGTATCGCGTTACCAAGGCAGGTAACGCGATACCTCGTTTGCCTCGCTCCAACCCGGAGACGTGGGTAAAAGAATACGCCTATCGCTTCATCGCGCCTTGAGTATGGTGCGCGCCATGACCGACTTCCTCTCGCTTGCTGCCGGCAACCTGCTGTCACCGATGATCCTGTGCTTCGCGCTGGGAGCCATCGCCGCCTTGCTGCGTTCCGATCTGGAAATCCCCGAAGGCGCGGCCCGCGCCCTGGCGATTTACCTGATGTTTGCCATCGGCTTCAAAGGCGGCACAGCGATGCAGGGCGCGGCCGGCGGTACGGTGGCGCTGGGCATGTTCGCAGCACTTGCTCTCAGCTTTGCCCAGCCGTTGCTCGCTTTCCTGCTGCTGCGTGGATTATGGCGGCTTGACCGGCTGAATGCCGGTGCCATCGCGGCGCATTATGGCTCGGTCAGCGTTGTCACTTTCGTTACGGCGGCGGAATTCCTGCGCAGCCGCGATATCGCCTTTGAGGGCCATCTCGTGGCGATGCTGGCGCTGATGGAGACACCGGCGATTATCAGCGGCCTGCTGCTGGCTGGCGCGGCCCGCAGCCAGCATGGCAGCGCATCACAGCATGAGCGCGGCAGTTTCCTGCGTGAAGTGCTGGTGAACGGTTCGGTGATGCTGCTGCTCGGCGGCTTCGCCATCGGCTGGATCACTGGCGATGCCGGCATGGTAAAAGTGAAGCCATTCGTGCAGGATCTGTTCAATGGCGCGCTCTGTCTGTTTCTGCTGGATATGGGCCTTGTAGCCGTGCGTCAGGGCCGTGCAGCGCGCGGCTTGAAACCGGCCCTGCTGCTTTTTGGCATCGTCATGCCGTTGCTCGGCGCCATGCTCGGCCTGGGCCTCGGCAAGCTTCTTGGCCTCAGCCTCGGCGGCATCACGCTGCTTTCGGTGCTGGCGGCCTCGGCTTCCTACATAGCCGTGCCGGCAGCTTTGCGCCTGGCATTGCCGGCGGCCAATCCGGCCCTGTCAGTTACACTTTCGCTGGCAGTGACCTTCCCGTTTAATGTGGCAATCGGCCTGCCGCTTTATTTGAGCGCGGCGCGGCTTGTGGCGGGAGATTGACATGAGCACGGAAATCCATCGCCGGCGCAAGATCGAGGTGATTGTCGAAGCGCCCCTGGCACGGGCGGTGATCGACTGGCTGGGCGAAAAAGGGGTGCGCGGCTATAGCCTGATCCCGCGTGTCTCCGGCGGCGGGCATCGCGGCGAACGTCTGACCGATGACGTGACCAAAGTGTTCGAGAATGTGCTGATCATCGCCATCGCGCCGGAAAATCTGGCACAGCAAATCCTGCTTGGCTTCCACACCCGCTTCCCAAACGTGACCGGCATCGTCTACCTGTCCGATGTTGACGTGGCACGTTCCGAGCATTTTTAACGCCGACTGCATCCATCCGCGCTTTTTTGTCGCGTATCGCTGAGCCCCTCAGCCTTTGCCGAAGCCGTGCGGCTAAGCTATCCTCTTGGCGTTGTTGCGATTGAAACTCAAACAAAACAAGCCGGACAAATGACTGATCCAGCCCAAGCCGCCGCCAAGCCCAGCCCCGCCCAACAGGCCCGCGCCCTGGCCCGCGCCTGCCGCAAGGCGGTGCTGGCGACAATGCTTCAGCCAGCCGAACCGGGTGGGCCTGCGCTGCCTTATGCCTCGCTGGTGCTGGTGGCGTTTGACCACGACGCGACGCCGCTCTTGTTGATTTCGCAACTGGCCGAGCATACCCGCAACATCCTGGCAGCGCCCGAGGTGAGCCTGCTTTGCGACGGCACCGAGGGCTATGCCGAGCCGCTGACCGGCCCGCGCGCCACCCTGCTGGCGCGGGCCGAACTGACCGAGGATCCGCGCCACCGCGCCCGTTTCCTGGCGCGCCATCCGGGCGCGGCCCTGTATGCCGATTTCAAGGATTTTGCTTTTTACAAACTGACTGTCAGCCGCGCCCATATCGTCGCCGGCTTTGGCCGCATCCACTGGTTCGACGATTACCGCTATACGGCAGACTGGGCGGCCTTGGCCGAAGCCGAGGCCGGCATCGTGGCGCATATGAATGACGATCATGCCGATGCGGTGCAGCTTTATGCCGGCAAGCTGCTCGGCCTTGGCGGCGAAGGCTGGCAGCTTTGTGGTGTCGACCCCGAAGGCGCCGACCTGATCAGCCCGGAGGGCCTATTGGCGCGCCTGGCCTTCGACAAGCCGGTGCGTGATGCCGAAGGCGCCCGCGTGGAGCTGGTGCGGCTGGTGAAACGGGCGCGGCAGGCGCCATAAGCTTTGCCCGCCATTCCTATCCAATCTGGGGAATGGCGGGCGTTTGGCTTACCAGGCGGTGGCAACCGCCTTCTGGAATTTGGTCTCGACAAAATCCTTCACTTCCGGCGAGCGATAGGCCTTCACCAGCTTGGCGACAAAGGGCTTGTCCTTGTCCTTTTCCTGCACCACCAGGATATTCATGTAAGGCGAGCGGGCATCCTCGATGGCGATGGCATCGCGGGTCGGCTGCAAACCGGCGGGAATGGCGTAATTGGTGTTCACTGCCGCCGCATCCAGCTCGTCGAGCGCGCGCGGCAATTGCGCCGCATCCAGTTCGACAATGCGATACTTCTTCAGGTTCTCCGTCACATCCAGCGGCGAGGCCTTCAGTCCGGCGGCCGGATTGAGCTTGATGGCACCGGCGCTTTGCAGCAGCAGCAGGGCGCGGCCGCCATTGGTGGGATCGTTCGGGATGCCGATGCGGGCGCCGTTCGGCAGGTCGGCCAGGCTCTTCACCTTCTTGGAATAGACGCCCATCGGGAACACCACGGTCTGCGCCACGGTGAGCAGCTTGTAGCCGCGATCCTTGATCTGGTTATCCAGATAGGGCTGGTGCTGGAAGGAATTGGCATCCAGGTCGCCGACATTCAGCGCGGCATTGGGCTGCACATAATCGCTGAATTCGATGATCTGGATTTGCAGCCCGTCACGCGCCGCGACCTGCTTCACCACATCAAGAATCTGGGCATGCGGGCCGGGGGTGACGCCAACCTTGATCGGCTTGTCCTGGGCTTGGCCCAGGGTGGGAATAAGCAGCGCGGCCAAGCCGGCAGCGAGCAGGAAACGACGGGTGGACATGGGAAGCACCTTTCTTGGTCTTTGTTTGCGAGACATTGTTACTCTGGAAATGAACTGCGGTTAGCGATGCGCCAGGCGGCGCACCAAGCGGTCGCCGAGCGACTGCACACCCTGCACAAAGACGATCAGCACGATCACCACGGCGGCCATCACTTCAGGCTGGAAACGCTGGTAGCCATAGCGGATACCGAGATCGCCAAGGCCGCCGCCGCCAACTGCGCCGGCCATCGCCGAATAACCGATCAGGCTGACCAGGGTGATGGTGAAGCCGGCAACAATACCGGGCAGCGCCTCGGGCACCAGCACTTTGCGCACGATCTGCCAGGGCGTGGCGCCCATTGCTTCGGCGGCTTCGATCAGGCCACGCGGCACTTCGCGGAGGGCGGTTTCCACCAACCGGGCGATGAACGGAACCGCCGCAATGGTGAGCGGCACGATCGCCGCCAGCGTGCCGATCGACGTGCCAACCACTAGGCGGGTGAACGGGATCACCGCCACCATCAGGATGATGAAGGGCGTGGAGCGCGCCGCATTGACCAAGGCGCCCAGCACACGGTTGAGCGGCAGGTTTTGCAGGATATGGCCACGATCCGTCACCACCAGCACAACACCCAGCGGCAGGCCGAGTAGGGCCGCGATCAGGCCGGACACGCCAACCATCAGCGCGGTTTCAATCAGCGCATCAACCAGCAGCGCGAGCAAGGCGGACGACATCGCCGATCTCCTTTTCCGAGAGGGTTTCTACACCAAGCTGCTGCCCGGCCAGATACTGGGTGGCGGCATCAAGCTGTGCCGGCGCGCCGCGCAATTCCACCACCAGATTGCCGAAGGGCCGGCCCTGGATTTCATCCAGGCGGCCATGCAGCAGGTTGAAATCCAGATCGAAGCGGCGGATCAGCGCCGACAGAACCGGGCTTTCGGCATTGCCGCCAGTGAAGCGCATGCGCAGCACGCGGCGCTGCTGACCATTGCCGAGGCCTGCCGGTGCCGCATCGGCGATCAGGCGTTGCAGGCTTGGCGGCAGGTCGCCGCCCACCAGTTCAGCCACAAAACGCTGCGTGGTCGGCGCCTGCGGCGCGGTGAACACATCATAGACCGGGCCTTGCTCGATGATGCGGCCCTGCTCCAGCACGGCCACCCGATCAGCCACTTCCTTGATCACACTCATCTCATGCGTGATCAGCACGATGGTGAGGCCAAGCCGCGCATTGATATCCTTGAGCAAACCCAGGATCGAGCGGGTTGTCTCGGGATCAAGCGCCGAAGTCGCCTCGTCCGAAAGCAGCACACGCGGCTGGTTGGCCAGGGCGCGGGCGATGCCGACACGCTGCTTCTGCCCGCCCGATAATTCCGCCGGAAACCGTTCGCGCTTGTCGGCCAGGCCAACCAGATCAAGCAACGGCTCGACAATGGCCTGGATGCCCTTGCGGCTTTCGCCGCGCAATTCCAGCGGCAAGGCCACATTGTCATACACACTGCGTGTCGAGAGCAGGTTGAAATGCTGGAAGATCATGCCGATCTCGTGCCGGGCGCGGCGCAAAGATGCCGGCGGCAAAGCCGTCAGGTCACGGCCGCCGACCCGGACATTGCCGCGGTCCGGCCGCTCCAGCAGATTGATCAGGCGGATCAGCGTGGATTTGCCAGCGCCGCTTTTGCCGATGATGCCGAAGATTTCGCCTTCGCGGATGCTCAGGTCGATATCGCTCAGCGCCACAACCGGGCCTTGCGGCGTGACATAACTCTTGGTGATGTTTTGAAGCTGGATCATGGAAAATAAACCTCGCGCCCGGTGCCGCCGTTAAGCCAATGCTTTGGCGGCACCGGGCTGATATTGCTACAGCTATTCAGCGATCAAAAGGCAGCAGGCTGAGCGACAGCAGGCTGGGCGCGACCTGCCAATCCGGCGGCAGGGCCAGCGGGTCGGCCAGCGATGCGGCATCGCGCCCGCCTGCCGGGCTGCTCTTTTCCTCGCGGGCCGATGCCTGCGCCAGCAATTGCGCCGCCGCGCGCTCGGCCTCGGCCGGGCGCCGGAACAGCCGGTTTTCAATGGCGGCAAACAATGCATGGGCGGCAAAGAAACGGAAGCCGCCACGCTCGCGCAGCACCAGGCCGGCATCAACCTGGCGCTGGAATGGATCGGTGGCTTCGATGAGATAGGCTTCAGACATGGGGGAACCTCTATATCGGGATGTTGGCTTTGATCTGGCGAAGGGCGAGCGGGATCAGGCGCAACAACAACAGAGGCGGAGGGGGCTGGCGAAAAAACCAATCATGGCGGCACCTCAGACATCAGAACGGGGACCACGATCCGGGTTTCTGCCGGCGTGACGCTTTAGCGGATCAGACACGGCGCAAGCTGCCCCTCAAATTCCCGCAGGAGAAAAGCCCAGGCTGGATCGCCATGGATGGGCTCGCCCCTACCGGGCAGCCAGCAGCATGATCAGGATGCAGCTTACGGCCCGGTGTCTGGCGCTTATTTCACGCTGTCCGGCCGAATAGTCAAGGGTAATAAAATTAATTTACTGTGGTATTTTTTATTTAACATTTAATAAGGGTTATTTATTGCTCACTATAGCTCCAGACACAAAAAAACCGGGGCGATGCCGCCCCACGACATCGCCCCGGACCTCGTCGCCCAGACCAGCAGCTCGGCGACGCACTCTCTATGAAGGGGATAATAATGAGAGTGAATTGCAAAAGCAAGAGGGGTTTTAACCCAATGTGATTTTTTTCTGCGGCATTGCAGGCTCATTGTTGGGCATCATATATAATATCAGGATAAATATTTGATTAGAATGATATATTTCCAAAATCCAAATTTCATATCCACCAGGCAAAAAAGGCTGTGGTGATCGTTGCCTTGAGAAATTAAGCTTGCTGGCAGCCGGCGCCGTTGCACCATCCGGGCTGAAGCGGCGCCGGTACAGTGGTTTTTAGGCCAGGCGGGAGATTGAGTGCCGATGCAGCCCAGCACAAGCACACCCGCTCTTTCTGCCGTGGACGAAGCCCTGGCCATAGCCGAGCGGCAGGGCTTCCGGCTGGCGCTGCTGGGGCGCACCACGGCGGTGCTGCCGATCGCCATTTATTGCTTCAGCGTTTTTTATCCGCCGATCAATTTCTATACCGGCGGCGTGGTGCTGCTGCTTGCCCTGATCGGCCTGGCGCCTCTGGCCCTGGTTGGCACGCGCCATGAACTGGCGGCGCGCTACGCCTTCTTTGCCTTCGATATGTGTCTCATCAGCCTGTCGATCGTCTATATACCGCTCAGCACCGGTGATGACATCCCGCAGAATTTTGTCTTCATCACCAGCCGCGCCCAGTATTACAGCGTGGCCGTGGCGGTTTCGGTACTGACCCTCTCACCGGTCTTGGTGATCTGGACCGGGCTATGGGCCGTTGCCGGCCTGACAGGAGCGACGCTTGCCATCATGGCCGGTATGGATCACATCTCCAGCTTCGCCGATCTGCCGGCCACGCCGTCGCGCGCTGCCTTTTATGGCGTGGTATTCAACCCGAATTTCCTCGGCATTTCTGTTCGGGTTACAGAAGCCGTGCAGATCATCCTGCTGACCGGCATTGCCGCCCTGGCAGTATATCGTGCCCGAGGCGTGGTGCTGGCGCGCGCGCAAGCCGATATGGAACGCGGCCGCATTCAGCAGCTATTCGGCCGCTATGTGCCGCCCCAGATTGCCGAGCAGCTCATCGGCAGCGGCCAACTCGCACCGCAGACCCGGGAGGCCAGCCTGCTATTTGCCGATATCGAGGGCTTTACCCGCCTGTCAGAATCGCTGCCGCCGGCGGAGGTTATAACGCTGCTGAACGAATTCTTTGCTGCTACCACTAACATTACCGACCAGAATGGCGGCGTGGTGATCAGCTATGTCGGCGATGCCGTGATCGCCGCCTTCAACGCGCCGCTGCCTTTGCAGCATTATGCCGATTGTGCCGTCGCAGCCGCCAAGGCCATGATGCGGTTGGTCGTGACGCGAGATTTCAACGGCCACAGGCTGCGGCTGCGCATCGGCATTGCCACCGGGCCGGTGGCGGCTGGCACTGTTGGCGGTGCCGAGCGGCAGAGCTATACCGTCTATGGCGATGCCGTGAACCTGGCTCAGCGCCTGGAGCGGCTGAACAAGGAATACGGCACCACCTGCCTGATCTGCGGCAACACCTATGACATGGCGGCTTCTGCCCGGGCCGGCGCCATTGACAGAGGGCCGACCCAGGTGCGCGGCCGTGATCAGACGGTGCAGGTGTATTCACTTGCCGCCGCCGGATAGAAAAAATGACGGCAGCAATTCCGGAAGCTATCTATGCCGCGTCGCTGCAATCACGCGGATAAAATAAATGTCAGTGTTCCAGCTTCACATACTTATACTGCCGGTGAGCGCGGAGCCCGATCAAAGCTGGCTTGTGCTGCTGGATGATGTGGAACGGATGCGCTGCGCCAGGATGTTCCGCCCGGCGGACCGCCAGGCCTATGCGGCGGCCCATGCCCTGCGCCGCCTGGCTTTGGCCAGCGCCATGGGCGTGGCGCCAAACGCCCTGCATTTCCAAGTGTCGGCACAAGGCGCGCCGCAATTGTTGCCGCATGCTGACATGACATTGCCATCGTTCAGCTTGTCGCACACACATAATGCCGTGGCGGTAGCCGTGGGGCCGCCAGGCACTATAGGTGTCGACATCGAGGAGAACGACCGCACGGAAATATCTGACGCGATGCTGCGCCATGGTTTGGGTGAAACAGACGCGGCGGCATTATCGCCCCTGCCGATGCCTGAGCGGGTGGAGCGTTTTTTTGATCTCTGGACTGTGAAGGAGGCGGTGTCCAAAGCCGAGGGTCTGGGCCGTAGCCTCGGCTTCGGCCGCATTCACTTGGCGCAACCGGATCATGCCGTGGTATCCGGCGCAACCGTTCGACACTGGAAGATATGGAGAATGCGGCCGGATCAGCGCCATTTTCTGGCACTCGCCGCGGCACTCGGTACGGTGGAACCTGAAATACAGCGCCTGGACGTGGCCCGCCTCAGCGCATGGTGCGCCGAAAAATCAGCGATGTATTGATGCCGCCGAAGGCGAAATTGTTGGACATCAGAAACTCGATCTCAAGGGCGCGCGGCGCACCCATAATATAATCCAGTTCGGCACAACGCGGATCGACATTTTCCAGGTTGGCGGTTGGCAGGAAGCAACCATCCTGCATCATCTCGATGCCAAGCCACGCCTCAATGGCGCCGCAAGCACCCAGGCTGTGGCCAAAATGACCTTTGAGGGAATGCAGCGGAACGGAACCGCCCAGCACTGCCTGCGTGGCCTCTGTCTCCGCAATGTCGCCCCATTCCGTAGCGGTGCCGTGTCCGCTCACGCAGCCAATGGCCTGTGGCGCAAGCCCGGCATCGGCCAAAGCCTCACGCAATGCTATCGCCATGGTGCTGGCCTGAGGCTGCGTGACATGATGGCCGTCGGAATTGCTGGCGAAGCCGACAATTTCCGCATGGACGCGGGCGCCGCGCGCCAACGCATGCTCACGCTCTTCGAGAATGAGCGTGGCGGCGCCTTCACCGATCACCAGCCCGTCGCGATCACGATCATAGGGCCGCGGCGTGGTTTCGGGCCGGTCGTTGCGGGTTGAGGTGGCGAACAGTGTGTCGAATACCGCCGCCTCAGTCACATCCAATTCTTCCGCGCCGCCAGCAACCATCACATCGGCTTTGCCCCAGCGGATCGCTTCTGCTGCATAGCCGATACCCTGGCTGCCCGAGGTGCAGGCGCTGGAAGTCGTGATGACGCGACCGGTGAGGCCGAAGAACAGGCCGATATTCACCGCGGCCGTATGGCTCATCATCTGGATGTAGCTGGTGGCGTTCAGCGTCTTAGAACTGCCTGTGGTCATCAATTCGCTGAAGCCGAGTACCGGCCCTGGACTGCCGAAGGAGGAACCATAGGCCACGCCGGTTCGTCCGTTTTGCAGAATCGGATCGTCAAGCAGGCCGGCATCACGCAAGGCCAGCTCAGTGGCATACACCGCCATGCGGGCTACCGGCCCCATGGTGCGGGTTTTCTTCCGCGGGTAGCGGTCTGCGCCGGTGAAGCTGATTGCCGGTGCCGCTAGTCGCGTATTGATGCCGGTATAGCGATCCCAATCCGCCATGCGGCGAATCCCCGTCTCACCCCGCAGCATCCGCGCGCGAATATCCTGCCACGTTTCTCCGAGGGCCGTGATCCCGCCCATACCGGTAACAACGACGCGCCGCATTATACCATGCCCCCATTCACCGAGATAACCTGGCGCGTAATGTAAGAGGCCGCGTCGGAACAGAGAAAAGCGACAGCAGCGGCGACCTCTTCCGGCCGGCCAATACGCTGCATCGGGATCAGCTTTAAGGCTTCCGCCACTGGGGCGCCATCAAGCATCGCCGTATCGATCAGGCCGGGCGCCACGCAATTCACCGTAATGGCGCGCTTGGCAAGCTCGATGGCCAAAGCTTTTGTGGCGCCGATGATCCCCGCTTTGGCGGCACTATAGTTCACCTGACCACGATTACCGGCAATGCCGGAAACCGATGAAAGCGTAACAATACGTCCACCGCGCCGGGCAGAAATCATCGCCATGCTGAGCGGCTTCAATACATTAAAGAAACCATCCAGGTTCGTGCCCAGCACACTGTCCCAATCACTTTCTGACAATGCCGGAAAAGCGGCATCGCGTACAATCCCGGCATTCAGCACCACACCATAATAGGCGCCATAGCGCTCAAGTTCGGCCTCCAGGATTTGTCGGCAGCCGGCGCGATCAGCCAGATCAAAGCTGAGCAGATGCCCCTGGCCACCGGCATTCGTGATGGCCGCCAGGGTTGCTTCGGCACCGGCCAGGTCACGGCCATAATGGACGGCGATATGAAAGCCATCGGCGCCGAGCCGTTGTGCGATGGCGCGCCCGATACCCTTGCTGGCCCCTGTAACCAAGATGATACGCTGCATGCCTTAAACCGGTCCGCTATCGTCGAGAGGCGGCTGATACACGGTAAGCCGGGCAGTCGCCAGGATTTCGGCCGGAACGTCCGCCGCCGCAATATCCGCCAGCCGTAATATGCAATCGAACACCCCCATGGCGCCATCACGAAAGATGAGCTGTGCCGAAATATCCAGGGCCACATCAGGGGCGAACCAGGGCATGCTACAGCGGAAATTCCGGCTGCCCAGCAAAAAGCCAATGCGCGGCTCGCCGCCAGCATCGACGGCTTCTGCGCCGATATAGGCACCGCAGCTCTGCGCCATCCATTCCAGCGCCGCATGCGCCGGCATACCCTGGCCGGCAACGAAGAAAGGCATTGCCGGATGTGGTGTCACGCGCGTGACGATGATCTCAGGCGCGCGCGCCACCACCGCTTGCAGCAGGAGCATTGCGCCGCGATGCGGAAGCAGATCGGCAACGGGATATAGGGCCAGTTCGCTCATGGCCGCCCCAGTATCAACGCAGCATTGCTGCCACCAAAAGCGTAGGAATTGCTGAGCATCGCCACCGGTCCCTGTGGCGCCGGCAAACGATCACCAGCATGCACGAACCGCAGCGGCGGCAAAGCAGGATCGGCCGCACCGTCCCATAGGTGCGGCGGCAACTGCCCGGCCGGATTGCTGGTTCGATCCAGGCTGAGCCAAAGAAAGGCTGCCTCACAGGCACCGGCGGCACCAAGCGTGTGGCCCGTCATCGCCTTGGTGGAGCTGCACGGAACCGGCGCGCCGAACACCGCCTGCATGGCCAGCGCCTCCATCGCATCGTTCAAATTGGTGCCGGTCCCGTGCAGGTTCACATAGGCAATCTGGTCCGGCCCCAGGCCCGCATCCAGCAACGCCGCCTGCATCACAGCCCGCGCCCCGGCACCGCTGGGGTCTGGCGCGCTGATATGATGCGCATCGGAGCCTTCGCCAACACCGAGCAGATTGATCGCCGCCGGTTCCTGCGTGAGCAAGAAAGCGGCCGCAGCTTCTCCGATATTGATGCCATCACGATGGCGGCTGAAAGGATTGCACAAACCGCGCGAGAGGGCGCCGAGAGCGTCGAAGCCGCCCAGGGTCATGCGGCAGAGTGTATCGGCGCCACCAACGATGGCAGCATCGCAGAAGCCAGCCTCGATCAGCCGGCGCGCCGAGGCAAAGACCTTGGCGCTGGATGAGCAGGCCGTGGTGACAACATAGACCGGACCGGCCAGATCGAATGCTGCCGCGATGAAGGTGGCAAGGCTGCCCGCTTCCTGCTGGCGGTAGTCGAAGCCGGATGGCCAAGCCCCCTCACCCTGGCGCGCGGCGAAAGCGGCTTCGGCTTCGGCGATGCCGCTGGTGCTGGTGCCGAGCACCACGGCGACACGGCTGCGGCCATAGCGCCGCGCCGCGCGCCGCACTGCGTCGCCGATTTGCAGGGTGGCGGCAAGCATCAGGCGGTTGTTGCGGCAATCGAAGGCGCGCATGTCATCCGGCAACAGCGGCAATGGCTCGCTGCACGCACCGACATAAACCATGCGGCCAGGCAACAGATCGTCGCGAGCCACAAGGCCACTGCGATCACCGCCAAAGAGCCGTGCCGCAACGGCGCTATGGCTGCTGCCCAATGGCGTTGCAAGCCCCATGGCGGGCAATCCCATGCCGGCACCCCGACTCACACCCCGATCTCCTTCGACTCGATCCTGAGACTGTAGCCCCAGGCCTGGTTCGCATACTGCGCCGTTCCGGTCCAGCGCTGTGCCGGCGCAAAATCATAGCGCGCCTCTGCGATCACACGACCCGCCAAAATGACTTGGCGCTGCCCCGGCAGATCGATCAGCGCGGCGCCACTCGCAGCGAGGGCGCGACGCAAGCTAGCCTCTGGCCAGTGCAGTGCCACGATATCCGCCAACATGCTGCCGGGCCGCAAGATGTCTGGCAGCCAGGCAGCAGGCTGGGCGATTACATCCATGCCAGTCCAATCCAACTGCAATGCCCGACGCCCCAGTGTATCGACAATCAGCAGAATGAAACGGTTGTCGACGATCTGGATATGGCTTTCAAACACGAAACTGGTGTCGCCGTAGCGCAGCGTGACCAGTTGATAGGCCCGCAGGTCACGCCCGATTTCGCCGGGTTGCGGCAGTGCAAGAAGCAAACCCGGCGCCAACAGCGGCGCAGTCGGCGGCAATTCACTGCGGCTGACAGCACAGCCGGCAACAAAGGGCAATGACAACAACCAGGGCAGATCGCGCCGACGCATCATGGCCGTCGCCGCCCTGGCCGCGCCTTACCAGCCAGCGGCGCCAGCAGGCAGGCCGCGGTGATACCGATCAGCATGGTGAGGCCGAATCCGGCCACGGCCGGCGCACTGCTAAAGGCCAGCAGGCCGAAGGCGAGCTGCGTCGTCAGCGTCGCCAGCACCGTCCCCAACAGGGCCACCGGGCGTTCAGCCGGCTCGCTTTCGGCAAAGAAGATCGCATAGTCGATGCCGATGGAAAGGATCAGCACCAGGGCCATGGCATGGAAGACAGTGAAGGCAAAGCCAAGCAAGGCGAGCAGGGCCGGCGTCAGCGCCATGGCCAGGGCCGGCGGCAATGCCATCCAGATGGCGCCTTGCCAGCCATACCGCCATGCCAGCACCGGCAGCAGCAGCAAACAGGAAAGGCCAAGCAGCCACTGCACCCGCTCTCGGTAGCGCCCCAGCAGCTGGCTCACATCGGCAGCAGGGTCGATCAGGGTGACACCATTGTTGCCACTGATCGCCTGGCGCAATGCCGCCGGATCGCGCAGGCCTTGAAGCAACACCACATGGCCGCCAGGCCAAAGCGCCATCGCCTCCAGGAAAGGCAGGGCGCCCGATTGCCGGGCCGTATTCCAGGTAAGCGGCGCTGTTGCGGCTGGCAGTTCAGCGCCAAGGCCCAATTGGGTGCGCTGGCTCTCGCCATGGGCTGATTCCAGCACCTTCTCTATCAACTCTGCATTCTCCGCCTGCCGTGCCAGGGAGGGCACAAAACCGGCTGGCATCAGATAACCGAGCAGGCTGCCATCGCCGAGCAGCTTATCCAGCAGCGGCCGCAACGATTCCTGACGTTGCAATGCGGCTTCGTCATCACCCGCTCGGATCAACAGAAACTGCGTTTCCGTCACGCCTCCCAGAAGCGCCTGCGCCTGCTGCTGCTGCTGCAACAGATCTGGAGCCAGAGACTGTAGACGGCGGACATCATCGTTGGGATGGAGCGTGAGCAGGCCATAGCCCGCCAGCAAAGCCAGGATGATGAGAGCGGGGAAGCGGCGGCGGCTATTGGCCAGCCCCGCTAGGCGCGGCCAGTGCTGCGTGGCAAGACGAAAGGCCCAGCCTTCGGCTGGCTGGGCCTGCTGGCGATCCAGCAGCGGCAGCCAGAGCACAACGCAAAGAAATGCCGCGATCAGGCCGATCCCCGAGAAAACAGCAATCTGGCGCAAGCCGGGCAGTGGCGCGATTGCCAGCGCGATATAACCGATCAGCGTGGTGCCAAGGCCGAGCCACAAGGCCGGGCCGATGCGGCGCAAACGCTCTGCCGGCGTGCCGCCGGCAGGATCAAAGGCGGTGGCGGAATAATGCAGGCTGTAATCCACCACCACGCCGATAAGGCTGGTGCCAAACAGCAGCGTACCGATATGCAGATCGCCGAACAGCCACAGGCTTGCTGCCAAGCCAACCAGGACGCCAACGGCGGCGGTCAGCATATTTTGCAGCAAGGGCCGTGCATTGCGAAACACTACCAGCAACAGCACCGCCGTGCCGATGAGTGACAGGCTGCCAAGCCAGGAAGCTTCGCGCAGGCCGCTGCGGGCGCCCGCTTCGGCGAAGAAGACCGTGCCAAGGCGCAAGGTGTGGAGGCTAGGCTGCTGCCTTTGCGCGGCGGCCAGCGCCGCCGCCACACTGTTTACGGCTCGGCTCTGCACGTCCAGATCCGTGGGACTGCCATTGAGGCGCAGGTCCACCAGGAACCAGGTAATGCCATTATCCACCACCGCCAAACGGCCCGCATCCGGCAAGGCGCGGCCACTGGGGCGTGGCAGATCAGCAATGAATGCCGGCAATAGCAGGAACGGATCCTGCCGCAGCCAGGCGGCATTCAGTGGCATGACCGGGCTGAATACTTGCGCCATGGCACGCGCCGCGACACGGTCCGGCTCACCGCGCAGAAGGGCCTGACGATCCTCGGCGGCCAGCAGATGGCCGCGATGCGCGGCGTAGAGTTCACCGATGGCGCGCAGAGCTTCGCTCCCGGCTGCCGTACCCGGCAAGAATGCGCCTCCTGCCAGTAAAGCTTGTTCAATGCGATCAGCCTCCCGGCGGGCCATGGCCTTGTCGGCGTCTCCAACCATCAGCAGCACGCGGCGGCTCAAAGCCTCGGTCATCATTTCATGTGTAAGCTGCAATTCGGGATCGTGATCCTCACGCGGCAGCAGGGCCAGCAGATCGGAGCGGAAATTCAATCCATCCTGTAGGCGAAAACCAAGATAACCGGCGGCAAGCAGCACTACCGCGATCCAGATGAAAGCGAGCGATCGTTTCATCTTCATCGAGGCGACAATTGATCCAGCAGGGCCGCATCAATGGCGGCCAGGGGTTGCGGCGACAGGGTATGATCGAAGAATACCAGCCGGTCCCGGTCTCCACCCTGCTTTTCCATTTCCAGGGTTTCAACGAAACGCCGGCCATGCGCCACGATACGCCGGAAGCCCGTGGCGTCCAGGGTGCCGCCGCGTGGCGTCAGCTCGGCACGCCACACCTCTCCCTCGGCGCTGCGGGCAATATCGAAGTTCAATGTCTCGAATTGTTGCCAGTCACCGTTTAATGCCGCGCCCAGCAAGGCATGGATTTGCCCTAGCAAGGGCATACGGTCGGCGGGCAGGCGCATCGTTTCGCGCCCGTTCACCTGTTGCACCAGACCTGCCGGGCCAATCAGCGTTACCATTGTGAAAGGCTGTTCGATGCGCCAGATCAAGCCGCGGCCAGGCGCGAGCACAAACCCTCCCTCGCTGCGCAGGGGCGCGTTGAAGCCCTGCAAATAGCGTTCCTGGCTGAAACGTCCGGTCAGATTCGCGGCGGCCTGCTGCGCCCAGGCATCGCCGGCAAAGACAAGGCACACCATCATCGCCATGAAGATGCAGTGACGCAGCATCACAGCAAGGCCCTCACCTTGTCGAGTAATTCCTGTGGGGACGCGAACATCAATTCACCATCGCTGATCCGTACCGCCAATTGCGTGGTGCGGGCCTTGGTCAGGATTTCGCCGCCGGCTTCATCGCGCAAACGATAATCGAAGCGCAAGCGGTGTTCATACTCCACCAGCGTGGCCGTCACGCGGATGCGCTGGCCATAGCGAATAGGCCGGATATATTTCAATTGCATGTCGACAATCGGCCAAGCTAGGCCCGAGGCCACCATCTCGGGATAGTTATAGCCGATGCGATCAAGCAAGGCAGCGCGGGCTTCTTCAAGATAACGCGCGTAATTGCCATGCCAGACCACCTGCATCGGGTCGAAATCATGGAATTGCGGTTTGATCGTCACCTCGGCGGTGAGCATGGTCGGCTTCCGTTAGTATCAGCCCAGAAATCGAAGAAATTATACCACTGATAAGGGGTGGCAATCACCTCCTGTTCAAGCAATGCAACGAAGCGGCGAACATATATGTCCAGCGCCTGTTGCCGCGCACCGCGCGGCAGCACAACTTCTTCGGCAAGGGTCACCGCGTTCAGGCGGTAGCCGGCACCCAGCTTACGACAGAACAGAGCATGCACTGGGCAACGCAACAGGGCGCCGAGAATGAAAGGGCCTTGGGGAAAGGCCGCAGCATGCCCCAGGAAGGGTACCCAAGAAACGCGCTGGCCGGACAGCGGCACACGGTCGCCGGCGATCAGCACCCAGCCGCCGCTTTCCACATGTTCGGCCAGCTGCAGTGCGGTGTCAGGGCTGATCTCGCTGACCTGGAGTGTATTCAGCGCGGCTTCCGGATTGAATTCAGACAGCAGGCGATTGAAATTCTCGGCATGCCGGGTATGCACCAGAACCAACAGGCGGCGCTGCAACGCTGGCGGCAATGCGCTGCGGGCCACCTCCACATTGCCGACATGAGCGACCACGATCACCGCACCGCGCGGCTTGTCGCCGGTGGCCAGCAGATCGCGCAGATCGCCCTGCTCCACCGGCGGGCCCTGCCCAGCCCATCCGCTGAAGACATCCAAGCCGCGTTGAGCAAAATTGCGGAAGAGACGATAGCCGTCTGCAAAGCCGGGTTGGCGAGCCTGGCCGGCGGCGGCGAATACGCGCGCAAGATACTCCTTTGCCGTCTGCCGGCGCTGGCTGGCGGTGAGATAGAAGTACAGCGCCACCAGGTTCAGCAGCGGCCCGGCGAATTTTGGCCCCAACAGGCGCAAGACCATGGCGCAAAAGCGCATGCCAAACAGAATGCCTCGCTCGGGCAATGCCGCCCAATGCAACCGCGTTTCACTCCGCGTCGCGCGCCAATGCCGGGCCAGCAAGGCAGGCAGCCGCAGCGGCATGGTCAAAGCCAGACGGGTATGCATGGCTATGATCCGCAGGTTGTCGCGCAGTAAATCAAAGTTGGATGTATTCTCCGGCGGGTATATCACCTTCACGGGGGCGCCGCGCACCGACGTGCCAGACCAGAACAGCCGCACCATGATTTCAGTATCGAAATCCATCCGACGGCCTATATGCTCGCCGCGATCCAACAGGGCTTGTACGGCCGCCAATGGATAGACACGGAAACCGCACATGGAATCGCTGATTTCCAACGACAGGGTTTCGATCCAGACCCAAACATGGGTTATCCAGCGGCCGATGGCGCGGCCGCGCGGAATCGTGTGGTCGTATTGCGGCAGGCCGGTGACAAGCGCCCGAGGCTCTTGACGGGCCAGTGCCAACAGCGACGGCAGGGCAGCCATATCATGCTGGCCATCGGCATCGATCTGCACAACATGCGTGAAACCTGCCGCACCAGCCAGCGCGAAACCGGTTAGAACTGCAGCCCCCTTCCCCTGGTTATAGTCAAGCCGATGCACGGTCACGCCAGCCGCCGGATCATGCAGGAGGGCCAGTTCCGCACGCTGCGGCCCAGTATTGCCATCGTCAATGACAAAAACCGGTAGCTGCTGCCGACGCGCAGCCGCAATCACACCGGCAATACGATTGGTGTGATTATAACTCGGAATCACGGCGCAGAAACGCGGCTCGCCGTTCATGGCGGATCCAGGGCAATGCTGCCGCTGGAGAATATCGTGTCGCCGGCGCGATATTCGAAATGCAGGCGCCGGGCTTCGGTGCGATGGCGCAATTGCAACGTCACAAGAGTATCCGGCCGCAGCAGATTGCTGAACTTAACTTGAAATTGCTGTGCGCTGCGGATCGCCACACCCATATGCCGCATGGCCAGCGCCATGGCCCAATCGAGCTGCGCCACGCCGGGCACAACCGGCATAGTGGGAAAATGCCCCGCCAGCACTGGCAGGTCGTCGGTGACCATCAGATCAAGTTCCAAGCTGTCGTCCTGGTCTCGGATGGCGATCAATTCCGGCAGGCCCGGCATGTGGTTTTCAAACAAGGCTCGCAAAGCCGCCAAACGGCGCTTACCCAGGGCATCTTCGGGCAGGTTGGCAACAAAACGCCAGCGCCGCGGCAGGCTGGCAGGTTCGAGTTGCACGGCCAAGCGATGGCGCAGCAGGCGGCCGAAACGAAATCCACCCAAAGCTGTGTATTCCCGCTCGCCTTCCGGTGTCAGCTTTGCCGCTGCGGCCAATTGCTCATCGAGCATGAACACGGCAGCCTCGGCGACCAGCCCGGTGGCGCTCAAGGCTTGCTCCACCTGGGGCGGGCTCACTCTCTTGCCCTCAATCTTCAGAACGTTATCGGCACGACCGATCAACTCGAAAGCCTGCGAAATTGCATCCACCATACGGATGCGATCAGCGGACGCGGCAGCCAGATCCGCAGCGTGGCCAGAGACGAGCTGCATGCCGCCATCCGCTGCCGCCGCAACCTGCACGCCGGGCAAGGGCTGCCATGCCAGACGATGCGCGGCAGGCTGCCGTGAGGCGATGGCGCCGGCCTCGGTGCTGCCGAGGATTTCAACAAGCGGACAGCCGAGAATTGCAGCCGCGGCAATAGCGGAGTCTTCCGCCAGCGGCCCGCCGGCGGATAGTGCCAGACTGGGGCGCCGCTCGGGCGGCAATGGCGGCAGGCATTGCATGCGCCGCAGATGTGCCGGTCCGGTTACCAGCACATCACCTGATCCCAGAGCAGCGAAAGCACTCTCCCATATCTCATTCAATGTGCCAACGATGCGCCGTCCCGTAGCCAGGGGCCAGGCGATATGGAAAGCCAGGCCATAAGCATGCAGCGGCGGCACCATGCCGTGCACAGCAGCGTCCGCCGGCACCAGATCGCGCAACAAGGCTTCGATCGCAGCGGCTTCGCGGTCGAGATGGCCCAAAGTTTTACGCACTGCCTTGGCTTTGCCAGTTGAGCCAGAGGTGAAGAGTGTGATCGGCGCAGCGGCATCGAGCCATGGCAACGCCGCCTTGTCTGCCGCTGGCAGCCCGGACAGGATCAGGCTCTGCACAAGGCCCGGACGCAGTTGATCCGCCAGAATTACGGTGCAGTCCGTGGCTGCGCCTTGCAGCGCTTCAGCCTGTAGATTAGCCGGCAGCCGCACTTCGCAACCCGCAGCCAGCAGCGCGAACAGTCCCACAGCGCTCCAATAGGCATCCTGCGCCGCCAGCAGGCCGATACCACCGCGCGGCAATCGCGCCAGGACGGCTGCGACATCATCTTGAAAAGGCGACAACCCGACAGACCGGCTGACGAGCAATCCTTGCAGGGCATGCACCGGAGGCGTCATGGCCGGGTAGTGACTTGAGCGTGGAACTGGCGTCGAAAAATCCATTCTCCCGCCAACAATATCCCGCCGATGACATAGGCGACTATGCCGGTCCAAAGCGCCCAAGCAGCATCCATCCCAGCCAATGCCAGGGTGGCGGCGATAACGGCATTCAGCAGCAGCCAGATCGTCCATATCCAGGTGACGGCACGGCAATAGCTAATGGCCTGATCGGGCAGATCAGCATCCTTTAGACGCGCCAGGCGTTCGATCAGGCTGGGTGGATTTAGCAACGTAACGCCAAACACGGTAGCTGCTGCCAAGCTCATGACCACCGGGTAGAAGCGCGCACCAAGTTCAGCATCCAGCAAGGCGATTACCAACATCAGGGCCAATGCGAGAAGCAGCGGGACGCGCCAGGACCGCAAGCGCACATCATGCGCAAGGCCGGCGCGCAACAGAACGAGTGAGATACCGGCAATGACAAAAGCCAGCGGCGGCAGCTGATCACGGGTAAAATACAGCACGATGGGATATGCCATACCGGCAAGGCCTAGAACGGCGATAGGGGCAACGTTACTCCGCCACGAGCGCATGGACACGATCAAGCACATCGCCGACTGTTCGCACCGTCTTGAACTCTTCCGGCTTGAATTTTCGGCCGGTCAGCTCCTGCAACTTCACCACCAGATCGACCGCGTCGATGCTGTCAAGGTCAAGATCCTCATAGAGCAGCGCGGCTTCAGTGATGCGTTCACGTGGCACCTCGAACATATCTTCGAGGTAACCTGTCAATTTTTCCAAAATCATCTCACGCGAAAACATGGCCCTGCCCTCAAGTCGCACGTTTGCTCGTGATGAAGCGCCCCAAGCTACGCACAGAGGCGAAATGACTTTTGAGATCCTCCGCTTCGCTGTCGAACTGGATGCCGAAGGTTTTACGTAGGGCAACGCCGAGTTCGAGAGCGTCGATCGAATCCAAACCAAGACCATCGACAAAAAGGGCTTCCTCGCTGGCAATATCTGCCGGGGTAATGCCTTCGAGCCGTAGGGTCTCGATGATCAAGACCTTCAGTTGAACTTCAAGCTCATCCATGCACACTGCTTTCCGCGAAATACCCTTCCAATTTCCGGTTCAATTGCCGGGTTGCAAGAGAGTGATATTCATACTCCAGGTGGCTGCCCACCTCAACATATGGGCCTGCCTTGATGGTAAAGAGCGGTTTTTGGGGCGGTATTTTCCACCAGGCATCACCTTTCAGCAGCGCCGGCGGCGTGCATTCTATCTTGACCAGCTGCATGTTGGCCTGCAGGAACAAGGCGATCCGTGCCGAACCGCGCTTGAACCTAACCGGCGCGCCGGGCGATGTGCGCGTGCCCTCCGGGAACACAATCAGGTCGCTGCCGGCGGCCAAGGAAGCGCGGCAGGCAGTCAACATTTCTTCGAAAGCCAGGTCATTTCGGATATAGCCAGCGTACCGCATCACCCCCCCGAGATAGGGGCTGGACCACAGTTCCTTTTTCACAATGCATTGGGCGCGGGGGAGAATTGCCATAAGCAGAACCACGTCAATCAGCGTGGGATGGTTTGCAATGATGATACGGCCACCACCATTCGCCAGTATCGCCCGGTTCTCAACAGTGATCGACAGGACGCCCAACGCCCTCAGGAGGAGCACATAAAATTTGAAGATGTAATGAATAACGCGCTGATTCAGCGCCGCCTGTTCCACAGCAGGTGTCCGCTTGAGCGCCAGCAACGGAAAGAAACATATCGCCAATACTGCACCGCCGCCAAACAGAAGCGCGAAGCCAAGGCCCGTGCCGAACAAACGCCAGCAATAACTGATCCGTTCACGCATCTGCCAAGGCCGCCTCAGCTTTGAGAAAAGCGTGCAGGAACTCAAGTGCTGACATGCTGCCGGTTTTGCTTATCAGTGAGGCGATTTCCGTGCCCTGCCGCTTGGTCAGCAGCAGGGCGAGGGCCAGCGGCGTCTCTTTCGCCGCATCTGGGAATACCTCGTCGTAGGGGGGAGGTAGCGCTTCCTCTGCAAAAAGCAGCAGCACCGGCTCTTCGGGCACGGCATGCAGGCATGCCGATGCTTCCAGCAAACCACAAACGAAACTGTCGCCACCCGCCGAAATCGCAGCATGAGCATGACGATTGCCGGTATGGATCGACAGCAGGCCAAGCAGACTGTGGTGTACAGATAGGCTGAAATCCGCCGGTGATGGCGGCGTGGCATCGGACAGAGCCTGCAATATATTGACCGTGCGAGCCAATTCGCCATGGCGGGTGGCAAGAATGAGTCGCGCCCGGCAGGCCGCATCGCCACAGGCCAAGGCAGCAGCAAGCAGGGCCTGACCTAGTGGCGAAAGGCGCCGGCGTAGCAGCATCGGTAAAACGATGGCAGCAGCCGGATCGGCCATTGCCATCTGTTGTGTTCCCGCCCAAGCACGCCAAGCCTGTCGGTCGCTACGGCCCGGCGACCAAGCAAACCAATCGGCGACGCGCATTGAGGTCTGCATCACGCCCTCTTAATTCGAGGCATTGAACAGGCGGCGTTCCAGTTCGGCTTCGAGTGCGCGAACATTGTTGTTGTAGGCGCGGTGAATATGGCCTTCGGCTTCCTTGAGATTGGTCGACGAGACCAGATTGACACTGTAGCCGCGTGCAGCGATCACCAATTGGGCTTCCGCACTATGGGTCCGCCATCTCTGAATCAGCCTAAACTGACCCGGTGCCGTGCGCTCGACCATCCAGCCGCGCGCTACCGCCGCTTCCCGGGCGATAGTATCCAATTGTTCCTGGCTCAGCGCCGCTGCCGCTTTGGGCAAGGGATGGTCTTGAACCACATAAACCGGCTGCACCCGGGGGGTGCAGGCCGCCACCAGCACAACAATGGCGATGGCAAGAAAAAATCTCATGGCGCCCCCCCAAGTCTCTTCGCCCAAACCGCTGCCGTTTATTCGCAGCTAAGCGCGAAGCTGGGCCAGTTTAAGCTGGATATCCTCATCCAGATTATTGACCCACCGATTGTAGTTGTAGTGGATTGAATCACCATTCTTTTTCAAATTAACGCTGTTGTTGTAGGTGATGCGGTAGGTTTTCTGATTGAACAAGATATTGACTGTTGCACTCCAGTTATTTCTCGCATAAGTTGCAAGTAGGTGGCCTTCAGCGGCCTTCGTGAAAACCCAGCCCCGCGGCGCACCGGCTTCGATGATGGCTTTTTCCAGGTTGGCAAGCGATTGGGTCTGCGCCTGGAGTGGCACCGGACGCTCATCGGTATTATGAATCTGGCGCGGCGAACAGGCGGCAAGCAGGGCAAAAACAACAACAGCAAGCGGGAGGCGAAGATTCATAGTTTGACCTCAGAAACAGCCATTGATTGGGTGAAAAAGGGGGTTAAAGCACGGGTAGATTTACTATAGCGATAATACAATCGCTTATTAACTTTGTGCTGATACGCAACCGCGTCAGATTCTATGCATTGAGTTCATATTTTTCAACCAAGAGCACATCCAGCCGACTTTTTTCTCACATACTCTGGATTGCGGGCCGTGCTGTCAGGATAAACAGCCTGCACTGACAGGGCGTTACCGTCACGGTTGCCACTGACCAATCCTGCTTAGGCAGCATATCGGCCTGCATTGATAGTACGCTCGGCAGGCCAAGTTTCCGCCAGAAATTACCTTGCAGGACGATAAAGAATCGTTCGTTTGCAGAGATTTTTCTTAGGGTCCAACCTCTAATCTAGCCAGCCTCTAATATAGATTGCGTCAACGAGTGGCTGATCGCGGACTGGATCGGCTACGGCGCAGAGGCTGGAAGCGACGCCAGCTTGGTTTGAGCTTGGCCTGATATGGCCAGCCCTGATGCCGGGAATCTGTCGTAAGCGTACCCAAACCGATAGGATGGTTGATACACTGGCGACCGATACCGCAATCCTGTACCGGCACCAAAGCCGAAGGGCGCCGGTAATTTCTAGCCCCCCGTATTTCTGGAGAAGTGACCATGGATGTCCGCGCCGCCGTTGCCTTTGAGGCCAAGCAGCCGCTCAGCATCGAGACCGTGACGCTGGAAGGCCCGAAAGCCGGCGAAGTGCTGATCGAAATCAAGGCCACCGGCATTTGCCATACCGATGCCTATACCCTGTCGGGCCTTGATTCGGAGGGCAAGTTTCCCTGCATTCTGGGCCATGAAGGCGCCGGCGTGGTGGTGGATATCGGCCCCGGCGTCACCAGCGTGAAGAAGGGCGACCATGTCATTCCGCTCTACACGCCAGAATGCCGGCAATGCGACTATTGCCTGAGCCGCAAGACCAATCTCTGCCAGTCGATCCGCATCACCCAGGGCGCCGGCCAGATGCCCGATGGCACCAGCCGCTTCAAATGCCGCGGCCAGACGGTGTGGCATTACATGGGTACGTCCACCTTTGCCAATTACACCGTGCTGCCGGAAATCGCGGTGGCCAAAATCCGGCCCGACGCGCCCTTCGAGAAGGTCTGTTACATCGGCTGCGGCGTCACCACCGGCATCGGCGCCGTGGTCTACACCGCCAAGGTGCAGGCCGGCGCCAATGTGGTGGTGTTCGGCCTGGGTGGCATCGGGCTGAATGTGATCCAGGGCGCGCGCATGGTCGGTGCAGACCGCATTATCGGCGTGGATATCAATCCGGCCCGCAAAGCCATGGCCGAAAAATTCGGCATGACGCATTTCGTTAATCCGAAAGACATGAAGGATGACGAACTGGTGCCGCATCTGGTGGAACTGACCAAGGGCGGCGCCGATTACAGCTTTGAATGCATCGGCAACACCAAGACCATGCGCCAGGCACTGGAATGCTGCCACAAAGGCTGGGGCGAAAGCATCATTATCGGCGTTGCCCCGTCGGGTGCCGAAATCTCCACCCGGCCATTTCAGCTTGTCACCGGCCGGGTCTGGAAGGGCTCGGCCTTTGGCGGCGCCCGTGGCCGTTCCGATGTGCCGCAGATTGTTGATTGGTACATGGATGGCAAGATCAATATCGACGACCTGATCACCCATGTCATGCCGCTAGAACAGATCAACGATGCCTTTGAACTGATGCATCGCGGTGAATCGATCCGTTCGGTGGTGACCTTCTGATGCAGCGCCTGAAGCATTGGGCCTGCTTTGGCGGCGAGCAGCAGGTCTGGCAGCATCACGCGGCAACGCTGAATTGCGCCATGGAAGTGGCGGTCTATCTGCCGCCCCAGGCTGCGGCGGCGGCGGCCAGCGGTGCCGCCCTGCCGGTGCTGTATTATCTCTCCGGCCTGACCTGCACCTGGGAGAACATGATCACCAAGGCTGGCGCGCAGCGTTATGCTGCGGCGCATGGCCTGGTGCTGGTGGCGCCGGATACATCGCCGCGCGGCGTGGATATTCCGGGCCAGCATGATGCCTATGATTTTGGCGCCGGCGCCGGCTTTTATGTCGATGCCACCGAGGCGCCATGGGCGTCGCATTACCGGATGTATAGTTACATAACCGAGGAATTGCCGGCGCTGATCCGGAACAACTTTCCGGTTGATGCTGCGCGCAGCAGCATCATGGGCCATTCCATGGGCGGGCATGGTGCGTTGATCACGGCGTTGCGCGCGCCGGATCGTTATCGTTCGGTCTCGGCCTTCTCGCCGATCGTCGCGCCGGCCCAAGTGCCGTGGGGCCGCAAAGCCTTTACAGGATATCTGGGCGCTGATGTGGCGGCCTGGCAGCAGTATGACGCCACCGCATTGGCGGCGCAGACGGCATGGCGCAAGCCGATCCTGATCGACCAGGGCACGGCGGACGAGTTTCTGGAAAACCAGCTCAAACCGCAGCTCTTTGCCACGGCCTGCGCCCAGGCCGGCATCCCGATCACCCTGCGTTTTCAGCCGGGCTATGACCACAGCTACTATTTCATCCAGAGCTTCATCGGCGACCAAATCGAATGGCATGCCGAGGCTTTGCGTGCATAAATGTGAGCCCTGGACATGTCAGGGCGGCATTCAGCTTAGGGTGCGGACCCATTAATAACGGGTCCGCACCCTAATCCCGACACAACGATATCGTATCAGAGCCAGGTATTCCGGATCACATCGGCCACCGGCTCAGGCTCCATGCATGATGTGCTTTTCATTATCCGCCCCCCCTTCGATTGCTTCTAGTCGGCTTCAGCCAGTTCTCGCGGTGAGAGTGCCATACCGAGCGCCTTTGCCACGCCAGCGCCATAGGATGGGTCTGCCCTGGTGCAGTTATCAATATGGCGTTGCTTGATTTCTGTGGCAGCAGCGCCGATGGCACGCGCGGTATTCTCGAACAGCACCTGCTGCTGGGCAGCCGTCATCAACCGAAACAGATCACCGGGCTGGGAAAAATAGTCCTCGTCCAGACGATGGTCCCAATGCCCGGCAGCGCCCTGAAGTTCCAGCGGCGGTTCGTTCAGTGTGGGTTGATCCTGCCATTCGCCGTAGCTGTTTGGCACATAGGCCAGACGGGCGCCGTGGTTGCCATCGGTGCGCATGGCGCCATCGCGATGGTAACTGTGGAAGGGGCATTTTGGTGCATTGACCGGAATGGTGTTGAAATTGACGCCCAGGCGATACCGTTGCGCGTCGCCATAGGAAAACAGACGGGCTTGCAGCATCTTGTCAGGCGAGAAGCCGATCCCCGGTACGATATTTGCCGGAGAGAATGCTGCCTGTTCCACGTCGGCGAAGACATTCTCCGGATTTCGGTTCAACTCCAATTCACCTACTTCGATCAGCGGATAATCCTTGTGCGGCCACACCTTGGTCAGGTCAAAGGGATTGAGCTGATATTTGCCGGCATCGGCTTCCGGCATGATCTGGACATAAAGCGTCCAGCGCGGGAAATTACCGTGTTCGATCGCGTCAAAAAGATCACGCTGATGGCTTTCACGATCCGCGCCAATCAATGCGGCGGCTTCGCTATCGCTCAAATTCTCAATACCCTGCTGGGTCTTGAGCGTGAATTTGACCCAGAAACGCTGATTCTCGGCATTGATGAAACTGAAGGTGTGGCTGCCGAAGCCATGCATGTGGCGATAGCTTTTCGGGATGCCACGGTCGCTCATCACAATGGTGACCTGATGCAAGGCTTCCGGCAACAGGGTCCAGAAATCCCAATTGTTGTTGGCACTGCGCATGCCGGTGCGCGGGTCGCGCTTCACCGCGTGGTTCAGGTCGGGGAACCGCAGCGGGTCACGCAGAAAAAAAACCGGCGTGTTATTGCCAACCAGATCCCAATTGCCTTCCTCGGTGTAAAATTTGATGGCGAAACCACGAATGTCGCGTTCGGCATCGGCGGCGCCGCGTTCACCGGCCACGGTGGAAAAGCGCACGAACAGGTCGGTCTGTTTACCCAGCCCGGAAAAAATCTTCGCCTTGGTGAAGCGTGTGATATCGCCGGTCACTGTGAACCGGCCATAAGCACCGGAGCCCTTGGCATGCATGCGCCGCTCAGGGATCACCTCGCGGTCGAAATGCGCCAGCTTCTCGATCAACCAGATATCCTGCAGCAAAGCCGGGCCGCGCGGGCCGGCTGTCTGGATATTGAAATTGTCGGTCACCGGCGCGCCATTGGCATGGGTCATCGGCTTGGGCTTGGCATTGTCGGTCATGCGGCAGGTCCTTGCAGCTCAGTTGCAAAAAGGTTGGCCGCCACCTTTGGGGGAGGGATTGGGTGGCGGCCATGGCCGGAAAGCCCAGGGGGAAAGGCTTCCGAGCTAAGCGGGGGTTCAGACTGCCGCCTTGAAGAAGGTCAGCAGATCGGCGTTGATCAGATCAGCATTGATGGTCGCCATGCCATGGCCAAGGCCCGGATAGACCTTGAGACGGCCATTCTTGACCAATTTGCTGGCAAGCAGCGCCGAATCCGCGATCGGCACAATCTGATCGTCATCGCCATGCATGATGAATACCGGCACGTCAATCTGCTTCAGATCTTCGGTGAAGTCGGTTTCAGAGAAAGCCTTGATGCAATCATATTGGGCCTTGGTGCCGCCCATCATGCCCTGGCGCCACCAATTCTCGATGATACCCTGGGAAACCTTGGCGCCTGGGCGATTGAAGCCGTAGAACGGGCCGGAGGCGACATCGAGGAAAAACTGCGCCCGGTCGGCGATATGGGCGGCGCGGAAGCCATCAAAGACCTCGATCGGCAAGCCACCCGGATTCTTTTCGGACTTCACCATGATCGGCGGCACCGCGCCGATCAGCACGGCCTTGGCAACCCGGCCCTTCTCGGCCCGGGCGACATAACGCGCCACCTCGCCGCCGCCGGTGGAATGGCCAACATGAATGGCGTTTTTCAGGTCCAGCGCCCTGGCCAGCTCGATCACATCGGCGGCATAGGTATCCATCTCGTTGCCGCTGTAGGTCTGGGTCGAGCGGCCATGGCCGCGGCGGTCATGGGCGATAACCCGGTAGCCCTTGGCATAAAAATAGAGCATCTGGTTGTCCCAATCATCGGCACTCAGCGGCCAGCCATGATGGAAAACGATGGGCTGCGCATCGCGCGAACCCCAATCCTTGAAAAAGATGCTGGTGCCGTCCTTGGTGGTGATCGTGTCCATGATGCGGATATCCTTGGCTGCGGGAGTGGGTGCGCCGGGCGAAGCCTGGGCAACAGCAGCAGCAGGCAGCACAGCCAAAGCGGCAATGCCCATGCCGCCCTTCAGAACCATACGGCGCGACGCACTGATTGTTTGGCTGTTATTGGTCATCTGACTGCCCCGTCTGTTGCCCGCCGGCTCGGCGGCTTGGTTTCAACACGATCAGGGTGCCGGATTCTGCCCCGGCTTCACATCAGACAAACAGTATGCGGCATCATATCTTGGTATAGGGTCTGTAACGCCCGGCCTGCTCTGGTCATTTCCGCATGAGGTCTATGGCCGATACAGGAATGGCGCAACAAAGACAGCCAGGCTCAGCCCTCCACTGCTGTCACAGCCAATAATTATTCTGGCGCCCAATACCAATCCTGCTTCCGGCTTCCAGGCAATGCCACAACGACATCACTATTTGCTGCGGCACAGACCCGCATCCGCAATGGTCGTTCACCGCCGGGCAGGCACATGTCGCGCATGGCACAGCCAGCGATAGGCGCCGCATCAGGCGGCGGCAACATAGCCTGGCAGCTCGACTTCACACGCTGGTCCAGCCCGGCCAGGGGATCGCGGGTGGGCGCCGCCTCGCTTGGGCGGCTATTCTGCACCGCAGACGGACCACCTGCAAATGGACCTCGCGCCAGTGATGTCCCGCCTCCACCATCCAGTGCACCAAGTGCCGCGCTCACCAATGGCAGCAGAGGGGTGCAGCCACTGCTGAGCAGCAGCAGAAAAGCGCCGGTGACAAGACGGATATTGCCGACGCTAATTTTCATAAGCTGGCTTTTAACAACGAAGCCTGCTTGCGCTGCTGCTGCCAGAGCAGTGCCGCTTCCGTTGCGCTGGCCACATCAACCGGCGATAATTGCGGCGCCAGTTCATTGATTGCCCTGGAAGCGGCTTGTTTGAGAATTGTATTCTGGCTTGTAGCTACAATCAGCAGCCATTTCAGTGCAGCCGGCGGATTAAAACGCTCGTCTCGCGGGCGCAATAGCAGCAGGGCCAGATTATATTGTGATGTTGCCAGGCCCCGGTCAGCCGCCATGTTATACCATTTACAAGCCGCCTTGAAATCCTGCGGCACTCTTGCATCGTTGTGATAATGCTGCCCAAGAAAATGCTGAGCATCGGCAATGCCGTTTTCGGCCGCATCCATCATCAGGGCCATGCCGCGCTCGCGCTCGGCCACCGCATCGCCATCGTGAATGTATAATGCACCCAGATTCGCCTTGGCTTCAGGCAATCCTTGTGCGGCGGCGGTTTCAAACCAGGTGATGGCGCTTTCCCTGTCACGGGCAACGCCATTGCCAATAAGCATCAATTGCGCCAGGGCATTCTGCGCTCGGGCATGGCCTGTCCCCGCTGCGCGCTGAAACAGATGAACTGCCTTCTTCCTGTCTTGCGGAATCAGAGCGCCATGTTGATACAACATGCCCAGCACAAAACATGCGCCAGGGTGATTCTGCATCGCCGCTGCGGAAAGCAGCAGGCGGCATTTTTTCCGCCCAGTAGGACCCAGCTTCCCGACCAGGCCCAATACGCCCAGCCGGTATTGTGCTTCCGCATCGCCGTTATTGGCAGCGCGGATCAAATCCTCCAGATCGTTGAGCGGAAGCGGCGGCATTGTTGCCACGCTACGCTGTGGTGGCGCAGACTGGGCCATGGCACCGAAGCTGCGCCGCGCAATGGCATACATCACCATAGCCAGCATCCAGCGCCCATTCATTGCCGATCCTCCCGCAACCGTCGCCATGGTTCACCTTACGGCTGATTGTTGCTGTTCTTTTGCAGCGCCGTGATCGAGTTATCAATCTTGGTCTTGGTGTCGGCGACTGAATCCTGGTTTCCGGCGCTAGTCTGATCGGCAGTCTGGCCGACACTCGCAGTGGAGCCACCGGTCACGGTCTGGTTGACCTGATTCATATTGGCGATCGAGGTCGAGCTCGAACTGTATTGGGTGACATACTGGTTGAGCGCGCCCATGCCACCGGCCGAGGCAGCACTGTTGCTATCCATACGGCCCTGGAAATCGAATTGAGCAGCCATGCTGGGAGCACGGGCGGGGAAATTGTAACCCTCGCGGCCCATCTGCTGGGCCGTGGCGGATTGACTGATGATCGTTAGTCCGGCCAGTGCGGCAAAGGAAAAGAGCTTTGTCCAAAACATTTGAGCCTCCATTGATGGAATTTGAAAAGTGGCAATGGGAAAGAGAGCAAGAGTGGGGAACATCGCCCTCTTTCCCAAAGCCAAAGGTTGGTTACGGGGTCGCAACCACCGGAGTCTTGACCGTGATGGAGGCATTGTTGCCCACCGCGGTGGCAACCGAGCTCACGACCGGGCGAGTCAAGCTGCCCAGACCGCTGTAGTTGCTCAGCGTCACGCCAGTCACCTTCGAATTCGCCTTCACATCGGCGTAAGCGAACTGAACGACATCGCCGATCAGCAGGCCATCAGCCGCCGTAGCCGGAGCAACGGCAACAGTCAGGTTATTGCCAACCGCCGTGGCCGAGCTATCAACCGAGGCATTGAGAATGTCGCTGACAGTCGACTTGGCTTCGATCTTGGCCTTGGTCAGGCTGCCGTTCAGCGCCAGGGAAGCAAGGGCGCCGGCAACAGTCATGTGGGAGTTGTTGGTGCCGAAATTCGGAATCGCACCAAGCTCGCCACTGCCATCGCCGATGGCAAACTGGCCGATATGCAGTTCAGTCGCCACATCCGACGCGATGCTCATGTTATTGGCAACCGCAGTGGCGGTGCTGAGAACAGAAGCCAGATCGGTAGCAGCCGAGAGCACGGCAGTGGCCGGCACTTCAACCGTGCCAAGCGCCAGCGTGCCAACCACGGTGCCGTTGACATTGGGCATCTCATCGCCCTCATCCACGGTGCCGCTCAGCACATTCGCGCTCTTGAAGCTGTCTTCCAGCACCACCACGCCGGTCCCGCCGAGACCATAATGGAACTGGAAATCGACATTGCCGAGATCCACGGTGCCAGCGGAAGCCGGCTGGGTGTTGGTGGCGCCTTCGACGATCGAGGTCGCTGTCACATCACCAATACTGCCCTGGAGACCTTCAATCATGGTCATGCCGGTCGGCGCGATATTGATATTGACATTGACATTCTTGACCACGGTCTCAGTCACCGTCGCATCCCAGGTCCAATCGACACTGTCGAAAGCGCGAACCGGGGCAGTCGACATCAGCGAGATGGCAACCACAGATACGCTAGCCAGCAGGCCAGCCTTGATAATGCTGTTCATTTCTTCGTTCCTTTGGGTTTCGAGAGGGATTCTTCAGCATAGGTGGTCCGTTCGAGCTGGCACTCGGCCGAACTCGGCAGACCCATGTATTCCGTCATGATTTGGTAAACAGCCATCTCGACGACGGACCTCACACCGAGCTGAAGTGGTTCGTTTTGAATACGCCCCGCATCAAACTCGACGAGCCTTGAGCCGAAGAAACGGAATACGTTTGCTTCGACCTCATAACCAAAAATCTGTTTTTGCAGTGAGCTGACAAAGCGCACATCGAAGCTCTGCGAATTGACCACCCGGACATCCAGCCCAACATTGATCACCACCGTGCGCGCACCACCACCGATGCCGCCAACCGAAAGCCGCGCACCTTCGCTGACAATATTGTAATTCAGTTCCGTCAGCGCCCCCATGACAACAAAGTTGCTGGCACGAATGGGCGCCGCTGTTTGCGCCGGCGCCTGCGCCAGCTTTTGCTCGACCATACGGGCTTCAGCCAATGGAATACGCAGATCAAAGCGTTCCACCAGATTGACGCGCCGTGTCTTGTAGAAGGCGCTCATCATCATTTCCGTGATGCCTTGCGACAGCACCGCGCCGTTATTCGAGCGATCAACCTGGCCGGTCTTGTCTGCCACTTCGCCGATGGTGAATACAGGCAGATTATTGCCTGGCAGTCTGGCCAGCATGGTCAGGCATTGCGAATAAGGTGTGTCATTGTTGGTGACAGGGAGGCCGTAGGTTGGGCGAACGCCCTGGCTTGGATAGACGTCTTGTCCGGAGCATGCGCTCAACGACAAGGCCGCCATGGCTATCATGGGCAAACTGCGCACCGAACTCTCCCGTCTGTTATGGCGTGGGGTGTTTGACCGAATTTGCAATTCCAGGCCTTGCACCAACACCGTGATCTTCTGCCGCCACAATACGGATTGCTGACGAATACAGAAGGAAACAGGTGGTCGGATTTCCGCGCAAAGGGAGTAGGCGTTTTCGCGCCGTTATCTTTAGTGAGTGAAGCGCCCTACCTCTTATGCTTTGCATCCAATGCTGTAGTCGGCAGACGAAGTGACTACAGTGCGGAAGCAGTTTCTGCGTAGAAATACGGGCAGCAATAATGTCCTTGCGGATAGCCTGATGACAAAAATGGGAAAGCAATGTTCACCAGTCGGCGCGTATTGATTGCTTCAAGGAAATCCGATCTTGCCTGGGCCTTGCACCACGAGGTGATGCGTCTGACACAATGGAAATTGATCGGCATCATCGATCCGCGCGTCGGCGATTCATTCGATCACGCCTGCGCCATGGCTGATCTGGTATTGATCGAAGCCGACGATCTGATCTGGCTGTGGGATAACAGATTGGATGAAACGCAGAATACTTTATCAACCGTGCATGCGGTGGTGATCCTGTCTGATCAACAGATGCTGGATATCGTCAGTCGGGCACAGAGGAATTGCGGCCTGTTGCTGCGGCAGAAGTTTGGCGACGTACCGATTGATCTGCTGGAACTGGCGATCAAAGGATATATGTCTATATCGGGTGCGCTATTGCATCGCCTGATTGCCAATCGCCTGCGCCTCGATATCGTGGGCAGCCTGTCGCCGGAAGAGTTGCGTGTGCTGGCCTATATTGGCGCGGCCTTGTCGAACCGGCACATCGCGCAAAGAAGCGGCCTGGCGGAAAGCCGTGTGAAGACACTGGTGCATTTGGTAACGCATAAATTGCGCATGCAGAATCGCACCGCCGTGGCTGTGTTTGCATCTGAGAATGGCCTGGTGCCGACCAAATCCGAGGTAGCCATACCACTTTCTTGAAACCTGCCGATCTGCAATTTCAGCCTATTGCCGACGCAAATGGATGGGGCGGCACTGACTGCCTTCCTGGCTGCAATAAATGCACTAGTTTAAAATCTCATTGATGGGAGAGATATCATGATGCCGATCCTCACCACCCCCCCACTATTGGCCCGCTCAGTATTGGCCCGCCCAGTATTCGCCCGTGCGCTATTGGCTGGAGCCATTCTGATAGCGTCGGCTGTCCTCTACGATGGCGCGGCGCATGCTCAGGCAGGCAATCTGCCCTATCAGGCCGGCGGCGCCGGGATCAGCACTGGAGCACGCCAAGCGATCCTGAATGCCCGCCTGCTCGGCAATCGGCCGGCTAATCTGGTGCGTGATGGTGCTGGCGGGCTGCTGGATGTCTCACGTCGTGGCAATCAGGCCTTTCTGTCATCGCCGGGTAATGGCGCCTTCCTGCCGGGCGCGCGGCCCGGGCGCGGCTGGGCTGCTGGCCTGGGTACTGGCCTGGGCTGGGGGCTGTTTCCCGCCAATGCCAGCCTGGCCAGCTATTACGGCCGCAGCAACCATCCGGCCGAAAGCATGATGCAGTGGATCTCCTTGCTCGGCCCCGGCATCAGCCGAATGTCGGCTGAAGGCATGTCGCCCTTGAGCGACGCTGCCTCACCACTTGATGCCTGGATATTCCAAGCCGATCTGAGTTAGACCTCGAAGCCTAAGCCTGCCGTAATATCCTTGCCGCAGGCTGCTCGGCGGTCACATCCGCGATAATGCCATTCTGCAACGCCCATATGGCTGCCTGGGTACGATTGCTGGCGTGGGTTTTCTTCAAAACGCCCTTCAAATGCACCTTTACTGTGCCTTCGGTGATTTGTAGCTGATTGGCAATTGCCTTGTTGGAATGGCCATTCACCAGGCAGGCTAGAATCTCTGTCTCACGATCCGACAACGCGCCACTGCGCTCGGTTGGCCCACTATTCTGTGCCACAAAGCGATTATTGATAAGCAGATGCGCAAGATCGGTGGGAAACACCTTCTCACCCATCAACACCAGGCGCAGTGACTGTTTCAGCGCATCCGCCGACATGTCCTTCAGCAAATAGCCATCCACACCAGCACTCAACGCTGTGGCGAGGCGTGGAATACCAACCGTATCGGTCAGCACCACCACGCGCGGCGGCACTGCCACAGAGCGCGCACAGAGCATCAGCTCGGGCAACACTTCGCCATAGCCATTGGTATCAATGATCACAATCCCTGGCTTTTGCGCTATTACCTGACTAGCGCCATCCGAGAAAGATGAGGCCTCATAAGAAACATAAAAGGGTGAATCATCCAGGATGCGCCGAAGGCCCTCCCGAAATAGCTGGTTGCGATCTATGTGCAACACCGAAGTTCCGTCCATGCGGCTTCCCCTTTGGGAATGGAAGTAGGAATGGATATGCAAATTCGTGATTGAGCGAGTGGAAATGAACGTAAGGGAATCTCGTTAGATAGCCTAGGGAGCGTTTGGCAGCGGCCTTGTGCATTCGCGCTGTCATTCAGGGCAGCGCCGTCGTGATGAGTACTCCCTTTGGCTGGCATCTCCCTGTTGTCGTCATGATCTACTCTGTTTTATGCATGATGAGAGACCGCGCTGCTGCTTCGCTCTGGGCAAGAAGCAAAAGCTGGATTGTCGATCAGCGACGGCCTGGTGGTTTTGATCGTTTATCGAACCGTGATCAGAAGTACCTCTACCTGATTCTCGCGCCGTAAATCCGGATCGCCAAAGGCGCCGACCTGGATTTTGAAAGCAGGTATACCGGCTTGGATGAGTGCGTCGCGCACAACCTCGACACGACGCTCCCTCAGAACCAAGCTACGCCATTCCGCACTCTTCATATTGGATGAACCGTCAATAGCGAGACGCGCGGTTGGATTTTCGGTCAGATGGGCCGTGATATCAGCGGCCAATTGTGCGGCGGACGGCCGAAGCTCGGCACTATTCTCGTCAAATTCGAAATGCCGATATGGTGTCCAGTTATTAAAAGCACCACTCGGGCTCAGCACATCTTCCAGTCCCGCATATTGTCGCGGCCATATCGGGTCGGAGAAATCACCCGCCGTATTTAGGTTTGGCACAAGCCTCAGCACGGCATCCAGTTGGCTGCCGGCGCCTGCTGCGCTTGGCGCATCGGGCCCAGCTATATTGATTCTGAGCTTTGTCCAATCCCCGGCGCCGTGAACATTGCTGATGCTGTTCACGCTTCCAGTATATCGATCATGCTGATTTTTTATGGTGACAATTGCCAAGGCGACGGCAGCCAAGCATAAAGCGGCTTTCATTGCGCCTGCCCTGCGTTCAATCGTGTTGAAGCGCCGAGTTCAGCCGCATCGATCATCAAATCTGCTACAGCCATATGTCCCATGATTGAACATATGCCTTTATGATAGGCAAAAAAGGTAGGGACGGAAAATACGCAAGGCGCAGCTTTACTTTTGCGACCACTCTACAACAACCTCACCAATGGTTGAGTCAAAGTTCACTGCACTTTGCATTGCCTGGAAGAATACATTTTTTAACGTGATGTTCGAATAGCTGCGAGGCGTCACTGGGAAGCAAGGCCGCTCGCATATTGGATTGATACTTTGCGCTTGCCTGGTTGCGGAATCTACTCATTTTGCATGATGCCATGTCGCTATACCGTGCGAGGGAATGGTAAGCTGCGCGATGTCTGAAAAAACACCAACTGAAACCACGCCGCAACCGCCGCTCAGCCCCTCTCTCTCGCGTTGGGAGGATGAAGGCGGCGCGCCGAGCGAGCCTTGGGTGTTCAATGCCTTGAGCAACAAGGATCGACGCATTCTCGAATCGCTGGGTGCCGCTATTGTCAGCATCTGGAATGATTTGCCCACGGCTATTCAACGCAAAGTTTTCCAACACGCCATTGCCGAGGCCGCCTTCGATCCGACCCTGCTGGCAGAGCATATTGCGCGTTTCCTGCATGACCATAAGGACGATACAGGTGCGGCTTAGAGCCCGCCGGTCATGAACGAGAGCCAGGCCCGCCTGCCCCGGGAGCCGGCTGACTTTTTCACCAAGCCTTTTGCACGTTTCCTACAGATCGAAACCGCCAGTGCCGGTGCCTTGCTGGCCGTCACCCTCTGCGCCGTTATTCTGGCCAACTCGCCCTGGTCAACGCCATTCCTGGATTTTTGGCAGATGCCGCTTGGCGTCAGTATAGGCTACATCGAATTCACCCGATCACTTCAGCATTGGGTCAATGATGCTTTGATGACGCTTTTCTTTTTCATCGTTGCGCTGGAGCTGAAGCGCGAGATGGTGGTGGGGGAATTGCGCAACCCACGCATGGCGGCACTTTCGCTGGCTGCCGCGCTGGGCGGCATGATTGTTCCGGCCACATTGTATTATATTCTGGCGCGTGGCACGCAGGGTGCGCATGGCTGGGGCACAGTAATGGCCACCGACACCGCCTTCGTGATCGGCTGTCTGGCCGTGCTTGGTGCGCGAATTCCGCTCAGCCTGCGGCTGTTTCTGCTGTCGCTTGCGATTTTCGATGATATCGGTGCCATTCTGGTGGTTGCCATTGGCTATGGCGAAACACTGAATTGGCAGGCCCTGGGCCTCACAGCCGCAGGCATCGCCCTGGTGCCGGCAATGACCTGGATGGGCATTCGCAGTATTCCCGTGTATTTCATCGTCGGCGGGCTGATCTGGCTTGCACTTGATGCTTCTGGCATTCATCCAACGCTTGCCGGCGTTATTCTCGGCCTGCTGACGCCGGCGCGCGGCTGGGTCAGCGACAGCCGATTACATGCGATTCTGCATCGGGTTGTAGCACATCCACCAAGCAAAGATTGGAGCGGCGATACCAGCGACCGTCATGATTTGCAGCGCGCCAATATTGCCACGCGCGAAGCATTCTCACCGGTGGAGCGATTGGAAATTCTGCTGCACCCCTGGGTGGCTTTCATCATCATGCCACTCTTTGCGCTAGCCAATGCCGGCATACCGATTTCCCTGGAGAAACTGGATACCGCCCTGGCATCGGCGATTATTGCCGGCCTGGTGGTTGGCAAGCCTGTTGGTGTGGTTCTGTTCAGTTTCCTGGCTGTCAAACTGCACCTGGCGCAGCGGCCGCCGGATATGAACTGGGGTCTGCTCGTCGGCGGCGGCCTGCTTACTGGCATCGGCTTCACAATGTCGCTGTTCATCGCCGGTTTGGCCTATGGGCCTGCCCTGCTGAATTCAGCCAAGATCGGCATCCTGGTGGCATCGAGCTTGGCAGGTATCTGCGGGCTGTTGTTATTGCTATGGCAGACGCGCCATTTTTCACTTCATGTGAAAGGCTAGGGCAGCATGACAACCCGCATAACGGAAACCAGGATCACGTTCACACATCCCTTCAGCCTCAGTTGCTTCAAACAAGCACAGCCTGCCGGCACCTATCTTCTGGTGGTCGAGGAGGAGGAGCTGCTCGGCCTGTCATTTTCAGCCTACAGAAAAACTGCGACAACATTGCATGTGCCGGCACTTTCCGTCATCAGCGGCTCGCGTGCGGCCTATGCGGTAGATGCTACTGAACTTGAAGCGGCCTTGGCCGCAGATACACGCTCGCATCCCGATCCAGTTTAGGATTTGGGGCGCCTGATGCAGAAACAGGGATAGCCATCGACATCATGTCCTGGATAGCCCCGGGAAAGGCGTCCATGCATTCGCTATTTCATAAAATCCTGCAGCACCGCAGGCCGTCGCCGCCCTGGAACAGCACAGCGCCTGTGCGTGAAGAGCTCTTTGGGATTGAGCGGCTGGAGCAACATGCCGCAAGCCTGGCCAATACACAGCCCATAACCAACACACCAATTCGCGTATTCTCGCTGCACAAGCGCCTTGATGACAATGCGGCGGTTCTGCTGGCGGCCTATCTGTCCAGTGCCCGCGAACTGGAAAGTGGCCGCGATGTAGTGCCGGCATCCGAATGGCTGCTCGACAATTACCATCTTGTGGAAGAGCAGATCCGTGAAATTCGCGACGATCTGCCGCCAGGCTATTATCGCCAATTGCCCAAGCTGGCGGATGGCCCCTTCGCCGGCTATCCACGGGTTTTCGGTATTGCCTGGGCCTTCATTGCGCATACCGACAGCCATTTTGATCCCGAAATCCTGCGCCGCTTCATTGTTGCTTATCAGCGCGTACAACCCCTTACGATCGGCGAATTATGGGCGGTGGCCATCACACTGCGTATTGTGTTGATCGAAAATTTGCGCCGGCTGACGGATCAGATCACGTCCGGCCGCGAAGCTCGCGCCGATGCCGATGCATTGGCCGACCGGTTGCTGGTGCCCGGAAACGCCCGCACTGCATTAGAGGCCGATATTGCCTCGCGTGACGCCTCGCCACTATCGGAGCGCTTTGCGGCCCAGCTGGCCAAACGCCTACGTGACCAGGACCCGCATGAAATGCCGGCGCTTGCCTGGCTGGAAGAGCGCCTGAAGCGCCAGGGCGAGACCATAGACGACGCAGTGCAGCACGCACAGCAGCGCCAAGGAGCATCCAATGTAACTGTGCGTAATGTCATCACCAGCATGCGCCTGATATCCGACATCGACTGGGCAGCCTTATTTGAAAGCGTCAGCCTAGTAGACGAGCGGCTTTGTGCTTCCGGTGGCTTCGCTGCTATGGATTTTCCGACCCGCAATCTCTACCGCAGTGCCATTGAGCAGCTTTCGCGCGGATCCCAGGCAACTGAGCTTGAGATTACCGATCAGGCATTGGAAGCGGCACAAGCTAAACCAATCCCTGTTGCTGGCGGTGTAGAAGCCGAGCGCAGCGCTGACCCCGGCTATCATTTGATTGCCGGGGGAAGGCGGGCATTTGAGAAAAAGGTGGGGTTCAAACCGGCACTCCATTTACGTCTGAAACGCTGCATAGCAGATCCTGGAATCAAAGGTTATGTTGCGGCGATATTGCTGGTGACAAGCCTGATTCTTGCTGCTGCGTTATGGCTGCTCTGGTCAGATGGGATTGGTCTTGGCTGGCTTGTCGCGTTTACCTTCGCGGGAATAATCCCGGCGACAGAGCTGGCCGTAGCCCTGGTCAATCGCAGCATGGCCTGGTGTTTCGGCCCTGCGATGCTGCCAGGCCTGGACCTTGCCACTGGCGTGCCATCTGCATTCCGCACATTGGTGGTGGTGCCCACTTTGCTGACGAGCGAAGCCGACCTGATCGAACAGATTGAGCGGCTGGAGGTTCATCATCTTTCCGGTGTCGATGGCGATCTCAGCTTTGCGTTGCTGACGGACGGGATAGATGCCGATCAAGAAATAATGCCTGCCGATACGCCATTGCTCGCCGTGGCCGCAGCAGCCATCGCACAGCTAAACCAACGCCATGCGGCAGCCCCTGGAGGAGAGCGATTCCTGCTGCTGCATCGTCGGCGCTTATTCAATGCCGGCGAGAACAAATGGATGGGCTGGGAACGCAAGCGTGGCAAACTGCATGAGCTGAACCGCCTGTTGCGTGGCGCGACAGATACCAGCTTTGTTGCCATCAATGGCCAAGAGCCAACAGTGCCGGCTGATGTGCGCTATGTCATCACCCTGGATGCCGATACGCGCCTGCCGCGAGATGCCGCGCGCCGGCTGGTTGGAAAAATGGCACATCCGTTAAACCGACCCCGCTTCAACATGGCTGAGCAGCGCGTGGTGGATGGTTATGCCATCCTGCAGCCGCGCGTCACGCCATCACTGCCGATTGGCCGGGATGGCTCGCTTTATCAGCGCATATTCTCCGGCCCCAGCGGCATGGACCCCTACGCAGCCGCAGTTTCGGATGTTTATCAGGATCTGTTGGGCGAAGGCACGTTTACCGGCAAAGGCATCTACGATGTGGATGCCTTTGCCGCCGCGCTGGCCGGCCGGGTGCCCGAGAATACCATGCTGAGCCACGATCTCTTCGAGGGGGTGTTTGCACGTGCCGGTCTGGTCTCCGATATCGAAGTGGTGGAGGATTTCCCATCCCGCTATGATGTAGCCGCCAAGCGCCGCCACCGCTGGAGCCGGGGTGATTGGCAGCTCCTGCCCTGGATTTTTGGGCGTCAGCCGCTGCCGGCTATCGGCCGTTGGAAAATGCTCGACAACCTGCGGCGCTCATTGCAGGCGCCCTGCATGCTGCTGGCGCTCGGCATTTGCAGCCTGCTGCCGCAATCAGTCGGCCTCACCGGCATGCTTCTTGTGTTATCAACAATAGCTATCCCCATTTTCCTGCCGACCGCCTTCGCCATCCTGCCACACCGTACCGGGATGCGACTGCGCAACCATGTTGATATGCTCGCTGGCGATCTGCATGATGCAGTTTTGCAGGCTTTTTTCTCCATCAGCTTTCTGGCTGATCAAGCTTGGCGTATGGGCGATGCGATCATCCGCACGCTGTTTCGGCTGTTCCTCAGCAAACGCCATCTGCTGGAATGGACCACCGCCGCACAGACGGCCGTGGCGCCACGCCTGAATGGGCTTGGCTTCTATCGCGCCATGGCCGGCGGCGTCTTTCTGGCCATATTGGCCTTACTTACCGCCACACCTGTCTTCTGGCCGCTTATACTGCTGTGGCTGGCCGCACCTGCCCTGGCGCTATGGGCCAGCCTGCCACCCAAACCTGCGGCGCATCGGGCCTTGTCAGCAGACGATGCGCGCGACTTGCGCCTTATAGCGCGGCTCACTTGGCGCTACTTCGAAATTTTCGTGACCCCTGCGGATAACATGTTGCCGCCGGATAATTTCCAGGAAGACCCGAAGCCGGTGGTGGCGCATCGCACATCACCCACCAATATCGGGCTTTATCTGCTGTCTGCCATCACCGCCCGCGATTTCGGCTGGGCCGGCATGGTGGAAACCGTGGAGCGGCTGGAAGCAAGCTTCATCACAATGCGGAAAATGCCGCGTTTCAAGGGGCATTTCTTCAATTGGTATGGCACCCGGGATCTGGCCGTGCTGAGCCCCGCCTATGTCTCGTCGGTTGATAGCGGCAACCTGGCCGGCCATCTCATCGTGGTGGCGAATAGCTGCGAGGAATGGGCAAACCTAACCCCCAGCAACAATCTCAAACAAGGTTTTTTGGATACTCTCCAGCTGGCGCGGGAGGCTCTTGATGTTTTGCCAAATCGCGGCGGCGAAGTTCACTGGCATCTGGCCGCCACACTGATGAAAATAGAAACCCTTTTAAACAATGATCAAGCTTTCGACGGGCAATTGGCGCAACTGCACCAGTTGGTGACAGAGGCGGTTGCGGCCAGCATGACAGTGGCACCGGACCATGCCGATCTGGTTTTCTGGGTCGCGGCGTTGCAACACAGATTAGCCGAGCATGAGCGCGACCGGCTGCAACACACCAGCGCCACGGACAATCTGGCCGGTCGCCTACAGGCATTGGCTGATTCGGCGCGGGAAATGGCATTGGCGATGGATTTTGCCTTTCTGCTTGATCCCGAACGAAAGTTATTGTCGATCGGCTTTTCCCACGCCGACTACGCACTCGACCCAAGCTGTTACGACCTGCTGGCTTCGGAAGCGCGCCTTGCTAGCCTGTTCGCCATCGCCAAGGGTGATGCGGCAACAAAGCATTGGTTCAGGCTGGGCCGAGCTGCAACTCCGCTTGGCATCGGCTCGGCGCTGATCTCCTGGTCAGGATCAATGTTTGAATACCTGATGCCGTCGCTGGTGATGCGGGCGCCAATTGGCAGCCTGCTGGAACAAACCAGCTGCCTGGTAGTGCAGCGCCAGAAAGAATATGGCCTGAAACATGGCATGCCCTGGGGTATCTCTGAATCAGCCTATAATGCCCGCGACCTGGAATACACCTACCAGTATTCCAATTTTGGCGTTCCCGGCCTCGGGTTAAAGCGTGGTTTGGCCGACAATATGGTGATCGCGCCTTATGCCACCGGCTTGGCTGCAATGGTGGCGCCAAAAGCAGCGCGGCAGAATTACGCGCGGCTGGCCAGCATCGGCGCGCGCGGCCGCTACGGCTTTTACGAGGCGCTCGATTTTACCCGTAGCCGGCTGCCTGACAACACTGACTTTGCCATTGTGCGCAGCTTCATGGCACATCACCAAGGCATGACCATCGTTGCGATAGCCAATGCGTTGCAGGATGGGCTGATGCGTAGCCGATTCCATCGTGAACCGATGATCCAGGCCGCCGAATTGCTGCTGCAAGAGCGCATGCCGCGGAATGTAGCACTGGCACATCCACGTGCAGAGGAGGTGAAGGGTACGGTCGTTGTGCTGGATAGCGCAACCACGACGCAGCGGCACTTGACTACACCCATGAACGGGCCGCCGGTATCGCATCTGCTGTCGAATGGCCGCTACACCGTGATGCTGACTGCCACCGGGGCGGGTTATAGCCACTGGAATGATATCGCCGTAACCCGCTGGCGCGAGGATGCCAGCCGCGATAATTGCGGGTCATTCATCTTCCTGCGCGACACACAAAGCGGTCAGATATGGTCGGCCAGCGGGCAGCCCATCGGCAGCGCCGCAGATCATTCAGAGGTTATCTTCGCGGAGGATCATGCCGAATTTATTCGCTCGGATGGTCAGCTGACCACAATCCTGGAAATACTGGTATCCGGCGAAGATGATGGCGAGGTGCGCCGTGTCTCATTGACCAATAACAGTCGCCAGGCGCGCAATATTGAACTCACCTCCTATGCCGAATTGGTATTGGCGCCGCCTGCCGCCGATGCTGCTCACCCGGCTTTCTCCAAACTGTTTGTGCAAACCGATTATCTGGCCGAATTTGGCGCGGTGACAGCAACACGCCGGCCACGGTCGCAAGACGAACCGGCAATCTGGGCGGCGCATTTTGCCGTGGTGGAAGGCACAATCATTGCCGAACCACAATATGAATCCGACCGCAGCCGGTTTCTTGAACGCGGACGTGACATCGGCAATGCCGCCGCAATCATGCAGTCCAGGCCCCTGTCAGGTAGCATTGGCACCGTACTCGATCCGATCTTCTCGCTGCGTTATCAGCTGACCGTGCCGCCAGGCGGCATCACGCGCATTGCCTTCTGGACTGTTGCTGCGGCCTCGCAAGCCGAGTTGCTGGCGCAGATTGACAAGCACCAGGACCGCAATGCCTTCGAGCGGGCCAAAACCCTGGCCTGGACTCAGGCTCAGGTGCAATTGCGCCATCTTGACATTGAGCCTGAGGAGGCTGCCGACTTCCAGCGCCTAGCTGCGCCGATCCTCTATGCCGATGCCCGCTTCCGCGCCGCATCAGATACAATCCAACGCGGTGCCGGGCTGCAATCAGCGCTGTGGCGACATGGCATTTCGGGCGATATGCCCATCGTGTTGCTGCGCATCGACGAGATTGAGGATATTGCCCAGGTGCGGCAATTGCTTCGTGCGCATGAATACTGGCGCATGAAAGGCCTGGGGGTTGATCTGGTCATCATCAATGAGCGCGCCTCCTCCTATACGCAGGATTTGCAGATCGCGATTGAGACAGCGGTACGCAGTGGTCAATCACAGCCGCATTTCAGCAAGGCCTATGGAAAAGGTGCGGTTTTTGCTTTGCGTGCCGATCTGATCAGTGCCGAGACACGTGCCCTGTTGCAATCCGTAGCCCGCATAGCCTTTAAGGCACGCCATGGTCCCATCGCCAGCCAGTTGAGCCGCATTCCGCCAGCCACAACCAAACCGGTGCGGTTTCGCCCAGCCCGGCCATTGCCACCGCCATCGCCGCCGGCCCAGCCTAGCGGATTGGAATTCTTCAACGGGTTGGGTGGTTTTGACCAGGAAGGCCGCGAATATGTGATCATTCTCAATGCGGGCCAAACAACGCCGGCACCCTGGATCAATGTAATCGCCAATCCTGGTTTCGGCTTTCAGGTATCAGCGGAAGGTAGCGGCTATAGTTGGGCAGAAAATAGCCGCGAGAACCAGCTTAGCCCATGGTCGAATGATCCGGTCAGCGACCCCAGCGGCGAGACGATCTATATTCGCGACGAAATTTCGGCTGATCTGTGGTGTGCCACGGCACGACCGATTCAGGATGGCGGCAGCTTTGTCATCCGCCATGGCTATGGCTATAGCCGTTTTGAGCATCAGGCCCACGGCATCGCAACAGAGCTGTTGCAGTATGTGCCGCTTGCCGATCCAGTGAAGATATCGCGCCTCACTTTGCGCAATCTTTCTGGCAGGCCGCGCCGTTTATCGGTTACAGCCTATGCTGAATGGGTGCTGGGAACTGCGCGCGGCGCATCCGGCCCTTTCATCATCACCGGGATGGATGAAGCCACTGGCGCAATGCTGGCACATAATCCCTGGAACATAGCTTTTCCTGGCCGCACCGGCTTTGCTGACCTTGGCGGCCAGCAAAGCGCCTGGACGGCAGATCGCACCGAATTCCTCGGCCGCAATGGCAATGCCGCAGCGCCCGCCGCCTTGCTGGGCAAAACCGTGCTTTCAGGGCAAACTGGTGCCGGGCTGGATCCCTGCGCAGCCTTGCAGCAGATGATCGAGCTTGGCGTGGGCGAGACGATCGAGGTTGTCTTTCTGCTTGGGCAAGGTGGATCAGCCGAGCAGGCGCGAACCCTGATCACACGCTATCGCGCTGCCAATCTAGATACCGTTCTCACCGAGGTGACTGAATATTGGCAGGCCCTGGTTGGCTGCATACAGGTCAAGACGCCGGATCGCGCCATGGACATCATGCTGAACGGCTGGCTGCTTTATCAAACCCTGGCCTGCCGCATCTGGGCCCGCGCCGCCTTCTATCAGGCCAGCGGTGCCTATGGCTTCCGCGACCAGCTTCAGGATGGCATGGCGCTGACCTTCACGATGCCGCAGGAGACACGACACCATATCCTGCGCGCTGCGGCGCGGCAGTTTATTGCGGGTGACGTGCAGCATTGGTGGCTGCCACATTCCGGCCAGGGCGTGCGGACGCATATTTCGGATGATCGCGTCTGGCTCGCCTTTGCCACCGCCACCTATATAAATGCCACCAACGACAGCGCCATCCTGGATGAATGCGTGCCGTTTCTTGATGGCCCCGCATTACATGCCGATGAACATGATGCTTTTTTTCAGCCCATGACGGCCGATGTCTCTGCCACATTGTTCGAGCATTGCGCCCGCGCCCTGGATCAATGCCTTGATCTTACCGGCGCGCAGGGCTTGCCGCTGATCGGCACCGGCGATTGGAATGACGGCATGAACCGTGTGGGGGCCGGCGGCAAGGGTGAAAGTGTATGGCTGGGCTGGCTTCTGTTACGCACCATTGCCCTGTTTGCCCCATTCGCCGCTGATCGCGATGCCGCACGCATGGCACGCTGGCAGGCACACGCCACGGCCTTGCAGCAGGCAATTGAACGGGAAGCTTGGGATGGTGCCTGGTATCGCCGGGCCACCTATGACGACGGCTCCTGGCTCGGCTCGCAGCATAGCGAGGCATGCCGGATTGATTCCATAGCGCAATCCTGGGCCGTGCTGTCTGGCGCCGCCGATCCTGCCCGCGCCGCCATGGCAATGGTGTCTTTAGACAAACATCTGGTGCGCCATGCAGATGGCCTGGCATTGCTGTTCACGCCAGCTTTTGAGCAGAACAGCCTGCATGATCCAGGCTATATCAAGGGCTATCCGCCAGGCCTGCGCGAGAATGGCGGCCAATACAGCCATGCCGCTATGTGGGCAATTCTGGCTTTTGCCAAGCTTGGCAACGGCGACAGGGCAGCAGAATTATTCGCGCTGATCAACCCGATCAACCATGCCCGCACCGCCACCGAAGCGGCGCGCTACAAGGTGGAGCCATATGTGGTGGCCGCCGATGTCTATTCAGAAGCGCCGCATGTCGGGCGTGGCGGCTGGACATGGTATACCGGTTCGGCAGGCTGGATGTATCGCGCCGGGATCGAAGGTATCCTGGGTATTCGCCGCGAAGGCGATAGCCTGATTGTGGCCCCATGCCTGCCGCAGGCATGGCCCGGCTTCACGGCTGTGGTGAACCTGGCATCAACCCGCTGCTCGATCACAGTGACGGCCAGCGGGCAGGATCGCGGCAGTATGCAGGCCACGCTTGACGGGCTGCCGCTGACCGGCATCGCGGCCGGCGCCCGCATTCCGCTGGATGGGCGCGTCCATGAACTGCGGATAACGTTTTGATCCTGGCAGCCAAATAAAAAAAATCCCCTCGCGCGGGGGGCGCGCAAGGGGATTCTCTCCTAACAGGAAGCCGGTGGACCCCCGTCAGCTTGTACACTGCCCTAACGGACAGTGATAAGCAGCACTTCAATCTGGTTATCACGCTGAAATTGCGGGGCGCCGAAAGCGCCAATCTGAATCTTGTCGGCAGCTATACCGGCCTGGATCAGCGCCGCACGGACTATGCTGATCCGACGCTCGCCAAGAGCCTGGCTCGGCGCATCTGTGCCCTGCATCGGAGATGAGCCATCCAGGCCCAGACGAGCCGTTGGATTCGCCTTCATGTAGCTGGCAATATCGGCAGCCTGGCGCATGTCGGAAGCGCGAATATCCGCACCGCCTGGTTCAAAGCGGAAACGCTGATAGGGCACCCACTCGTTGACTATGCCACTTGGTCCCTCAACGCTGATGAGGCCGACATGGCGTTGCGCCACAGCTTTGCCTGAAAGGCCTGACCTGTCACTGGCACCAAAAGCAGGGCGAGGCAAACGCGCTGCAGCTCCCGAGCCACCCGCCCTTTTTGCTGCATCAAGCAGTGAAAGCGGCGGGCCGATTTGTTGCTGGTCTGAATGCGTCTCGGCTGCATAGGCAGCGCCAGACGAGGGCGGGCCATGGCCAACGGATAACACTGCGGCAATGGTCAAGAAGAGCTTCATTTTCATGGCAAGGGTTCCTGCAATTTTTTGGCTCGGCTACTGCCGGCCAAGACCTTTCGGCATGGGCGGAAACCGCATGTTAGGATGATGCAGGTTAGTTCAAAGCCGGCAAAGGCGGCAGCATCGGAATATACTCAGAGCATTGGGTTTCTCTGTGTTCGACGCCGCAAGCCGAAGCTGCTATGCTGAAAGCTTCCCGCCAGTTAGCGCGCTGCGCCAGGGTGGGGCTGAAAGACAACATGACCAAACGCCGGCCACTACCGGATGACACCGTTGGGCTGCAACAGCTCCAGCATACCTTGCCGTTGCCCGTTGACCCCGCCATTCCGGTGATAGGCCTGGGCGCTTCTGCCGGCGGCCTCGATGCCTTCCAGAAATTTTTTGGCACCATGCCGCCGGATAGTGGCGCAGCCTTTATCCTGGTGCAGCATCTCGACCCGACACATCCCAGCATGATGGTTGAGCTGCTTTCAGAACATATCGCGATGAAGGTTTGCCATGCCGCCGAAGGCATGCTGGTGGAAAGTGACTGCGTTTATATCATTCCACCCGGCGTTTATATTGCCCTGCAAAGCGGCGCCCTGCGCCTGACCAAGCCGCGTGAGCGTCATGGCACACGCATGCCATTTGATTTTTTGCTGCAATCTCTGGCGATTGAAACCGGCAATAACGCGATGTGTGTGATTCTATCTGGCACAGGCACCGATGGCAGCCTTGGCATAAAGATGGTGAAGCAGCATGGCGGCCTGGTAATTGCCCAGAATCCGGAAGAGGCCAACTATGACGGGATGCCGCAGAATGCGATAGCCACCGGTAGCGTGGATATGGTGCTGCCGGTGGCCGAGATGCCGGCAGCATTGATCAAGCATATGCAATCACTGCCGCAACCCGGCAATCTGAATCATCGAGAATTGCCTAAATCAACGCCGGCCTGGATGGCGAAGGTGATCGATGTTCTGCGCACCGGGACTGCGCATGACTTCACGCTTTATAAACCCGGGACCTTGCAGCGCCGTATCGAGCAGCGCATGGCCATGGTTGGCATAGAGATCAGTGATGTTGAGCAATATATTGATACCTTGCGGCATGACAGCCTGGAAGCCGATGTGCTGGCCAAAGACCTGCTGATCAATGTCACCGGCTTTTTTCGTGACCCGAAAGTGTTTGACATGCTGGAAACCAAGATCATCCCTGATCTTGTCAACAACCGGCTGCTTGATCATCATCTGCGCATCTGGATCGTCGGTTGCAGCACGGGCGAGGAAGCCTATTCGCTTGCCATGCTGTTTCGCGAGCGGATCGCGGCATCCAAACGGAACATAAAACTTCAGGTCTTCGCTTCCGATGTTGATCCCGATGCCATTGCCACGGCGCGCGAAGGACTCTATCCGGAAACTATTACAGTGGATGTTTCACCCGCCCGGCTTGCGCGCTTCTTCGCCAAGGAAACCCATGGCTACAGAGTCTTGCCGGAATTGCGTGCTGCGGTGATCTTCACTGTGCAGGATGTGCTGATCGACCCGCCATTCTCGCGCCTTGATCTTGTTTCCTGCCGCAACCTGCTGATCTACCTGCAACCTGAGGCACAGGCCAAGGTGATCTCATTGTTTCATTTTGCCCTGCGCGAGGGTGGCCTGCTGCTGCTCGGCAACGCGGAAACCATCGGCAGCAATGCCGGCCGCTTCGACATAGTCTCCAAGATCAACCGCATCTACCGGCATATCGGGCCAAGCCGCCCCGGTGATTTTGGCGTGCCGATCAATGCTGGTGGCATGCGCCTTGCCTTGCGGCAGTCACCCGGCTCGGCGCCATCGCAACAGGCTGCATTGGCCGAACTGTGCCGCAAGCTGGTGCTGGATACTTACGCGCCGGCTTCAGTGCTGATCAATCGCAAACGTGAGGTGGTCTATTCGCTTGGGCCGACTGATCTCTACCTGCATATAGTGCCGGGGCATCCAAGCCACGACCTGCTAGCCATGGCGCGCGACGGGCTGCGCACCAAACTCCGCTCGGCGATCCAGCGTGCTGAACAGGAGAATGCTCCGATCAGCCTGATCGGTGGAAGAGTGGGGCATTCTGGTGAGGCAATCGCATTCCGCATCTTGGTGCAGCCGGTTATGCATGAGGCTGAGGCATTCCAGCTGGTTTCCTTCATCGACCAACCAAAGCCGGCAGAGCGCCACAAGCGCGCTATGCTGCCACAGGAGGTTTCGCGCGTCACCGAACTTGAACACGATCTCAAAGCGACGCGCACCGAATTGCAGGGCGCCATTCGCAGCCTGGAAATCTCGATTGAAGCCGAGAAAGAGATAAATGAGGAAGCGCTTTCGGTTAATGAGGAATATCAGGCTGCAAACGAGGAATTGCTGACCTCTAAGGAGGAGTTGCAAACCCTCAACGAGGAACTGACCACCCTCAATACCCAGCTTCAGGAAACCCTGGAGCGGCAGCGCACAACATCGAATGATTTGCAGAATGTGCTGTACAGCACCGATGTGGCAACGATTTTCCTGGATACCAAGCTTAATATTCGTTTCTTCACCCCGACAACACGCGCCTTGTTTGACTTGGTGCAGAGTGATGTTGGGCGGCCGCTGGCAACCTTCAATTCACTATCAGATGACGGCACCTCGCTGGCCGATGCCAAAGCTGTGCTGGATAGCCTGCTGCCCCTGGAACGTGAAGTGGAAACCCAGTCCGGCACCTGGTTTGTCCGCCGCACTCTGCCCTATCGCACCCAGGATAGCGGTGTTGAAGGTGTGGTCATAACCTTCACCGATATCACCGAGCGTAAACGGGCGGGCAATGCACTGGAAGCGGCAAAACTGCAAGCACAACTGGCCAATGCAGCAAAATCCCGCTTCCTGGCAGCGGCCAGCCATGATCTGCGTCAACCGCTCCAGACCTTGTCCTTGTTGCAGGGATTGCTGGCAAAGGTTGTGGTGGGCGAGGCTGCGCCAAAACTGGTTACACGGCTAGGCGAGACCCTCGCCACCATGTCTGGCATGCTCAATGCGTTGCTCGACATCAATCAGATTGAAGCTGGCACGATCCGGGCAGAAATAGAACAATTTCCACTCAACAGTTTGTTCGACCGGCTGCGCGAGGAATTCACCTATTATGCCCAGGTACAGGGCCTGGAATTGCGGGTGCTGCCTTGCAAACAATCAATCCGCAGTGATCCACGCTTGCTGGAGCAGATGATCCGTAATCTGCTCTCGAATGGGTTGAAGTATACGACAAGCGGCAAGGTGTTGCTGGGTTGCCGCCATCATCATGGCGCACTGCATATCGAAGTCTGGGATACCGGCATTGGCATTGCCAAGGAGGAATTGCAGGCCATTTTTGAGGAATACCACCAGATTGACAATCCGGCGCGCGAGCGCAGCCGCGGCCTTGGCCTTGGCCTTTCCATTGTACAGCGCCTGGGCAACCTGCTAGGCCATGCGATCAGCGTGCATTCGGAGCCTGGTAAAGGCTCGGTTTTTGCCATTGAAGTGGCGTTGCCTGCCAATGAACCGGCGTCACGCCGCATTGAGGAGAAACGCACCACACCAGCACCAGCACCAGCACCAGCACCAGCACCAGCAATTATCCCGGCGCTTCGCAAAGGCAATATCCTGGTGATCGAGGATGATCCGGAATTGCGCGACTTGCTGGAAATCATCCTCAGGGATGAAGGCCATGACGTAAGCACCGCCGCCGACGGTGTGATCGCCTTGAAACTGGTTGCCGAAAACAGGCTGCGGCCAGACCTGATTTTGGCGGATTATAATCTGCCGAATGGCCTGAACGGCCTGGAAGTGGCTGTAAAGCTGAGAGAACGACTATTGCACCATATTCCGGTGATTATCCTGACCGGCGATATCTCGACCGAGACGCAAAGCGAAATCACCCGGCAGGCCTGCCTCAAACTCAATAAACCCGTGTTGATGGCGGAGTTGACACAGAGCATCCAGCATCTGCTTGTTGCCCTGCCAACTGAATCAAAATCTACCACGCCGGCAAAGCCTTTGGCTGGGCAGGCCGTGGTGTTTGTTGTTGATGACGACCGCCAGGTGCGCGACAGCATTCGCACTGTGCTGGAAGCAAATGGCCGAGTGGTTGAAACATATGCTTCAGGCGCGGCCTTCCTTGCCGCCTATAAGCCTGGCCGTGAAGCCTGCTTACTGGTTGACGCTTACATGCCCAATATGAGTGGAGTTGATTTACTGCATCATTTGGGCAATGCCGGAGATCGGATTCCTTCGATCATGATCACCGGATACAGCGATGTGCCGATGGCCGTTCAGGCGATGAAGGCCGGCGCCCTGGATTTCATCGAGAAGCCGGTAGGCGAAAACGAGCTGCTGTCCAGTATCGAACGGGCGCTTGAACAGGCCCGTGACTCCACCAAGCTCTCGGCCTGGCAGAATGAGGCGGCCGGCCGCGTCTCCAGTCTCACGCCGCGCCAGCGTCAGATCATGGACCTGGTGCTGGCCGGCCATCCAAGCAAGAATATCGCCGCTGATCTGGGCATCAGCCAGCGCACGGTGGAGAATCACCGCGCCGCAATCATGAAAAATACCGGTTCACAATCGCTCCCGGCGCTGGCGCGTATAGCATTGGCGGCCGCTGAGCGAGGCACGGGTAGGTAATTTCCGATCCTGTCACACCGCCAATATTAGGCGCCTAATCATGTCTCAATCCTAGCCTGCTGACTGATCGCCTGATCATCCAGCCCTCGATTGAACGCGCTACGCCTGCATCCAGCCCTGCATCTCCAGGAGTTTTCCCCATGAGCGTTGGTACCATTCTGCTGATCATCCTGGTGTTGTTTCTGGTCGGCGCCCTGCCGACCTGGTCGCATAGCTCAAGCTGGGGCTACTACCCCAGCGGCGGCATCGGCATCATTCTCATTGTTGTTGTCGTTCTTGTTTTGCTGGGGCGGCTATAGCCCGGAACCATCACTTTAGGGAGTTGCATCATGGATAAGAATCGCATCACCGGCTCGGCCAAACAGGCCAAAGGCTCGCTCAAGGTGGTTGCCGGCAAAGCCCTCGGCGACAGCAAATTGCAGGCTGAAGGCCGGGCCGACAAAGCTGCTGGCAAGTTGCAAAACGCCATCGGCGGGGTCAAGGACGCCCTTAAGAAATGAACCAGCGGATTACCGCTGCTTCCGGCTGGAATCCAGACGGGGGTCCGCTCCCAGTTGCACAGATTTTTCTGGAGCCGCCACCATGATGATCAAAGACGTAATTTTCACCCTCATCCTTGCTTCTCTGCTCGGGCTTAGTGCCTGCGGCGATTCCAAGGGAGATCGTGCGATCTCCGGCGGCGGCATCGGCGCAGCTGTTGGCCTGGTTGGCGGCGCCCTGGTAGGCGCGCCGCTTGAAGGCGCCGTGATCGGCGGTGCCGTTGGTGCCGGTACAGGCGCGCTCACTGATGAAGACCAGATCAACCTGGGCGATCCAGCGTGGAAGAAAAAGTAATCACGCGCCAACTCGCCAGTCGTTTGCCAATTTGCATCATTCGAAAGGCTTTCCCCATGATATCGAATCCAACCCTGCGCATGTTCGTCGCCGCTGCCGCCCTGCTCGCGGCCACCAGCGCCCTGGCGGCCTGCTCCTCCACCCCGCGCCAGGAATCGACCGGCGAATATGTTGATTCCGCCGCCATCACCACCAAGGTGAAGGCCGCGATACTGAACGAGCCGAGCCTGAAGTCGCTGCAAATCAGCGTCGAGACCTTCAAGGATGCGGTACAGTTGAGCGGGTTTGTTGATTCATCTGCCAGCCGCGCCAAAGCCGGCGAAATCACCCGCAATGTCGAGGGTGTAAAGTCGGTGAAGAACGATCTTGTGGTCAAGTAGAGACCGGTCAGCCACCAGGCCGTGGTAGCACGGCACGCGCTTTTCAGTTTCTGGGCATATAATTCCCGCCGCCAAGCTTTCTCTGCGGAATATTTTATGTGAGATTCCTCCCTGACATCTGGCGGCGGGGCAGGGAGATCAATGACACTGGCTACATCTGCCGCCGCCATGGGCGGCAAGCTGTATCTTGATCACCTTACCATCATCGCGCCGAACCTGGCCGAGGGCGTGGCGCATCTGCGCAATTGCCTGGATCTCGATCTCCCCTTCGGCCAGCGCCATGATTATATGGCAACCCATAACCATCTGCTGCAACTCGGCGGGTCGGTCTATCTCGAAATCATTGCACTTGATCCCGCGGCAGCGCCGCCGCCCTGGCCTCGCTGGTTTGGGCTGGATGACCAGGCCGGCATTCGCGCCGCCTGGGACGCCGGCCTGCGCCTGCGCGGCTGGGTGGCGCGCAGCACCAACATCGCCGCCACGCTAGCCAGCCATGCCACGATTTTCGGCCATCCGCTGGCGCTGCCGCCTGCCGCCCCGCTATTCGATTTTGCACAGGGACAGGAAGGCGGCTTGCCACTGGGCGGCGCCGCGCCCTGCATCATTGATCGGCGCGGCAAAGCACGCAACATGGCGACAATTCCCGATCTCGGCGCGCGGCTGGCCTGGCTTGCCCTTGAACATCCCGAGCCAGGCATGGTTGCAGATTTGTATCGCAGCATGGATCTGGATTGCGCCCCCACTGTCACTTGGGCCGCCACGCAGCGTTATCGCGCCGGCATAAACACCCCCGGCGACATAAAGATCCTGACCTAGGGCGCGGACACCGCCCGGTCGCGGCAATCGCTTCATTCCATGGCGCCCGGGATCGCATATTGTCAACAATTGTGTTACCATAACCGGCGAGGTTTAACAGCAGGCAGAGTCGACGATGGCCGCAACAACCAAAACTGCCAGGAAGGCCAGGCCTGTCTCGGCGCCGGGCGCTGATGTGTTGGCGGTATTACGCGACCGCATTGCGTCGCAGGAGCTGGCGCCCGGCAGCAAGCTACGCGAACATGATCTGGCCGATGAATTCAATGTCTCGCGCGCCCGCATCCGCGATGTGTTCAGCACCCTGGAACAGCGCGGCCTGATCGAACGCATCCCCAATCGCGGCGCGGTGGTGATGCGGCTGGAGCCGAAGCAGGTTTTTGAGATTTACGATGTGCGCGAAGTGCTGGAAGGTGTGGCGGTGCGCCGTGCCACCGAGAATTCGCCCCCCGGCTCATGGAGTGGCATGCTGGAAAAATTTGGCGACCGCGCCGAGGCGATGATCCGGGCCGGCGAGCTCGAAACCTATGCCGAATTGATCAACACGTTCCGGCGCGAGATCATCAATCATTGCGACAGCCCGATCCTCACTTCAATGCTCGATTCGCTGTTTGAGCGCACCGGCTTCCTGGTGCGCCGCCTGATCCTGGTGCCAGGCCGCGCCCTGGAAGGCCTACAAGAGCATCGCGGCGTGCTGACCGCGATGAATGAAGGCCGCGCCGATGATGCCGAGCGGCTGAAACGCACCAATATCCGCAACGCGCGTGAATGTTTCCGGCGCTATCAGAAACTGGTGCTCTAAAAATTCACGCTGCCGCCTTTTGAGCCGCCAGCACATCCGCCACCAGCCCGGTATGCACAGTGCCGGCCTGAAAGGCCGGAAAGGCCAGGATGGCCCGCAGCAACGGGATATTGGTTTTCACCCCTTCAATCCGGCTCGCCGCCAGCGCCGCATCCAGGCGCTGGATGGCTTCGGCGCGATCCGCGCCATGTGCGATTACCTTGGCAATCATCGGATCATAATAGGGCGTGATGATATTGCCCTCGGCATAGCCGGTTTCGATCCGGATACCCTCGCCCTGGCCCAGCCGGAATACGGTCAGCGGCCCCGGCGATGGCAGGAAACGCACCGGGTCTTCGGCATAGATGCGGGCCTGAATGGCATGGCCCTGCGGCTCGGGCAGCACCGGCACCACATCGGCCAAAGCCTCACCCGTCGCCAGCCTGATCTGGCAACGCACCAGATCAAGACCAGTTACGGCTTCAGTCACGGCATGTTCAACCTGAAGCCGGGTATTCACTTCCAGAAACCCGAAGCCGGCGCTGGCGCTGTGCAAGGTTTCCACCGTGCCGATCACATCATAGCGCATCGCGCCCATGATGCCGGCAACACGGCCGGCCATATTGCGTGTCACCGCCCGCGCCAGGCCCGGCGCCGGGGCTTCCTCGATCACTTTCTGATGCCGGCGCTGCACGGAGCAATCGCGCTCAAAAACATGCATGGCATTGCCGGCACGATCCGCCAGAATCTGGAATTCGATATGGCGCGGCTGTAGCAGCAGCTTTTCAAGATAAATATCCGCCACGCCAAAACTGCGGCTCGCCATCGAGCGGGCGCGCGATACGGCGCTGAGCAATTCCGCCTCGTCCCTGGCTGCCAGCATGCCGATGCCGCCGCCGCCGCCAGCCGGCTTCACCATCACCGGATAACCGATGGCAGCACCAGCCGCAGCAATCTCGCCAGCATCCTCGCCCAGCACGGCGCTGCTGGCACTCACCGGCATGCCATGCTGCGCCATCAGATCACGCGCCCGCGCCTTATGACCCATGGCATCGATATGATGCGGTGAAGGCCCGACAAATACCGCGCCCATCGCCGCCACTTTGGCTGCGAATTCCGCATTCTCGGACAGGAAACCATAACCCGGATGCAGGGCATCGGCGCCGGATTCGCGCATCGCCGCCAGCAGATTATCCTGGTTGAGATAACTTTCACGCGGCGCGGCGCCGCCAATCGGCAAGGCCTGATCCGCCAGCGCCAGATACGGCAGATCGGCATCGGCTTCGGAATATACCGCCACGCTGCGCAGACCCATTGCCTTGGCGGCACGAATGACACGGATGGCGGCGGCACCGCGATTGGCGACCAGCAGAGTGGAAATCGGGCGCGATGACATGATGGTTCCTTTCCAGGTTATCGAGATGGGTTCAATAGGCTTAGGGTAAAGCCTGATGTCATGACACCCGACCTGCATATGCCAATGCCACCAGCAACAGGCAGGTGAGCATCACGCCCACGGCGACATAGATCAGGTTGCGACCATAGATCAGCTGATGCTTGGCAACACCAAAAGTGGCGGCGGCAATGGACGGCAACAAGCCGGAATAGGACATGATCGAGCCGAACGACCAGGCCACCAGGATCAGCATGGCCGGCAACAGATCGGGTATTTGGCCCGCCACGGTTTGCGTGATTTGCAAGGCCAGGGTTGCGCAGAGGATCGGATGCAGGCCAAGCATTTCAAGCCCGACCATGACCAGGAAGGCGATCAGCAGCACCGTGAAAGGTGCCAGGCCGATCTGCCGCACCCAATCACCGGCCAGCCCGCCAATTGTGGAATATTGCAGGATGGCGCTGAACAGGATCGCCAAGGCAACAACACCGATCTCCTCACCCATACCGGCGGCCCAGCGCGGCGCCTGCTTGAACAAGGCACGCAGATGTGCCGGGCGGCGCCACCATGCGGCCAGCAAGGCCAACGGCGGAATAGCCAACACCATCGCCTCAATGTTGCTGTAGCCCCCCAGGCGATTGAGCAGCAGCACCACCGCAACGGCACTGACGATCGGCAACAACAGCGTGGCCAACGCCGGGATCACTGCGCGTAATGTGCCGGCAACATCATGGATGCCGGCCAACCATGTGTTGATGAACAGGCCAAAAGCCGCAATGCACAAGCCGGCCAGCACAATCTGCCAGATGCCGAGCGCCGGATAGCCATGCGCAACAAAGGCCTGGGCAACAAAGAATGGCGACCACAGCACCGACAGGCCGCCGCCCAGCAAGGCCATCTGCGCCAGCCTTAGCCGCAATGGCGAAGCCTGGCGCGGCAGCAACGGCGCCAGCACGGCAAAGGCGCCGATGGAGAGCATGGCCGATAGCGCATGCGAGGCATAGAGCATCCAGCCCGGCCGGCTCTGCGGCGGCAGACGACAAAAATTGCGCCGAATCCGAATAATTGCCGGATCATGCCGTGCAGCAGCCCGCATCAGCCGCGCCGTGGGCATGAAGGCGGCAAAAACAATCGCCTGGCGCAAGCCGGCTTCCAGCGCCGCCATGCCGGTCTGGCTCAGCAGCAGCAGGATCAGGCCCACCAGCAGCGCCAGCAACAATCGACCAGTCAGGCTGATATCGGGCAGCGCCAGGCAAAGATAGGCCGCCAGCACCAGGCCGCTGGCCAAGGCCAGCCAGCGCCACTGCGTGGCAGCGGCCAAAGTGGCCAAACCCCAGCTCAGCATCATCAAACGCCACAACATGGAGCTTGGCCGCTCTGCCTCAGGCGCGCGCCATGGATGGCATACGATGCCAGACCCACAGGCCGATCAAGGTTGCCAATGCCAGGATATCGGTGGCCCAGCCCGGATCGATGGTGCTGAGTGCGATGGCACCGATCACCAAGCGTAGCGGCAGCGATACCGGACGACGGTAAAACCCGCCGGTGGCCACTGCAAACAACAGGGAAGCAATCACCCCTACGATCAAAACACGGATGATATCGGTGGTGCTGCCACTGAGCAGGATTTCCGGCCGGAAGATGAAATAGAATGGCAGCACAAATTTCATCACTGCCAGCTTCATGCTTTCCACCGCGATCGGCCACCAATCGGTGCGCGTGATCACTGCCGCCGTATAAACCGCCGTACAGACTGGCGGCGTAAGCGCCGAGAGCAAGGCGCCGTAGAAAACAAAGAAATGCGCCGACAAGGCCGGCAGACCAAGCGCAATCATCGGCGGTATGCACACTGCTGCCGCCAGCAGATAGGCTGCCGTGGTGGGCATGCCCATGCCAAGCACCAGAGCTACCAGCATCACCAGCATCACCGTGAGCGCCATGCCCTGGCTGCTGCCAACGCCGAGGATCAGCTCACTGAGCTTAATGCCAATACCAGTGAAGCCGATCAGCGACAGGATGATCTGGGCGCAAACCAGCAACGAGACCAGGCTGATGACATTACGCGCGCCCATCTTGGCGCCTTCCAGCAATCGCCGCAGGCGATCCAGCACAGCCTGCCTGTCCCATGGCCCGAGCAGCATGTAGAGCGAGATATTTGTGACAATGGCCAGGAAGGCCGCCAGGCCGGCCGAGCGGCCGGTGAACATTGCCCCAGCCATCACCAGGATAGTGGCCGCCAGCGGGAATGCCTCGCGGAAATTCAGCACATCGCGCCATTTCGGAATATCGGCCTTATCAACCGGCTTCATGTCTTCGCGGCGCGCTTCCACATCAATTGAGGCCCAGATGCAGACATAAAACAGGAAAGACGGAATCACCGCAGCCGCTGCCACGGCCAGATACGGCATGCGCAGCAATTCCGCCATGATGAAGGCGCCCGCGCCCATCACCGGCGGTGTGATCTGCCCGCCGGAAGATGCCGTGGCCTCCACCGCGCCGGCAAAGGCCGGGCGATAGCCCAGGCGCTTCATCATCGGGATAGTGAAATTGCCCACCGTGGCCACATTGGCCACTGCTGCACCATTGATCATGCCGAACATGGCGCTGGATACATTCGCCACTTTGGCCGCGCCGCCCGGCGAACGGCCGGAAACAATCAAGGCCACCTTCATGAATGTATCAGACGCGCCGGTGGCAAGCAGGAAGCAGCCGAAGATGATGAATATGGCAATCAGGCTGGCCGACAGGCCGGTGACCGTGCCCCACAAGCCCTCGGTGCTGAGATAAAGCTGCTCCATCATGAAATCGAGCGAGAAGCCGGGATGTCCCCAATTGCCGCTCAGCATGTTGCCAAACAAGGTGTAGGCCAGCATGCCAAGCACCATGATCGGCAGAATCCAGCCGGTGGAGCGCCGGGCGCTATCCAGGATCAATGCCAGCAGGGCCACGCCAAGCACCAGTTCATGCGGCCGGATTTCCACCGCTATCTCATTGGTGATGCGTTCATCCTCAACCACCAGATAGCCGCAGGCAACCATCACCAATACGGCCAGCACAACCATCAGCCAGCGGCGGGCGATATTATCCGCAACAGCGGCAACTCCCAGATAAACCAGGCCGATCGACAAGCCGACATGCACACTGCGCTGCACCAGCGGCGGAAACTGGCCGAAGCCGGCGGTGTAGGTCTGGAACAGTACAAAGGCCAAGGCCAGGACGGTCATGAGCCAGCCGATAGTCGCGGTTTTGGCTTCCGGCGGCGGCGCCTCGGCAAACGCATCCTTGTCGATGGTCGACATCTTTTCCCCACTCCCCTGAAATTCAACCGGCCTGCGGCGCCGGCACGATGGCGCCGCAGGTCGTTTGCTTAGTGCTTACTTGGCTTCCGGTGGGATCAAATGATCCGGCACAGTAACGCCGCGCTTCTTGTAGAAGGCCACCGCACCGCGATGCAGCGGCACTAATGTGCCTTTCATCGTGCTCTCGGCGATATCCATGTTCTTGATCTCGGGGAAAGCGGCGCCCTGGATGGCCTGGCCCTTGAAGATGCCGTTCAGAACGGTTTCCACCTGGGCATCATTGAGTGTGTCGCTATAAGCGAATTCACCAATGCTCTGTATCGGCATGGTGACAGCGCCCAGACCTTCGATATCACCCGGCTTGGTGGTGACAAAGGTGACGAAGGGAAAACGATCCTGCACCGTCTTGACTTGCGCCGGGCTGAAGCTCAGCACATTGATCGGGATCAGGGTCTTGAGTTCCAGTGTGGTGCCATCCAGACCAAGGCCGGAACCGGCTTTGACATAACCAATGGAGCGGTTGTTGCGCACCGCCTCCACCGCATCAGACAATGTGGCGACATAATAATCCGGCTTCACATCCATGGCGGCGAGAATCTGTTGCACCATGTTTTCGGTGGCCGAACCGCGCTGCCCAGCGGTGAATTTCTTGCCAGTCAGGTCAGCCAATTGCTTCACACCGGAATCAGCCCGCACGATATAGGGCTGGATCGCCAGCGAATGTACCCACAGGCTGCGCAGCTTGGGCTGTGCCTTGCCTTCAAACTTGTCGATGCCGCGATAGGCCTGATACACGGTTTCGAATGTACCCAGGCCCATTTGAATCTGGCCGCGATGCAGGCGGGCCAGATTGTCCACCGCGCCGCCGGTGGCTATCACGGTCACATTCATCTTGTCGCCGGCTACATCATTGATCGCCTTGGCGGCAGAGACGGCATAGGTGTAATGCACCGATTCGATGGCGGTGGAGCCATAGGCGATGCGGTCGGTGGCCAAAGCCGGCATGGTGGCAAGGCTGGCCGCGACTGCTGCGGCAAATAATTGCGCTTTCATGGTGATGTCCCTTTCGGTTGTTTCCTGCCCAGTTTTTTATTGTTTACGCACGCAGTGATGTATTCGCCTCAGGGTCCGACGCCAAAACGCGGCTTCGGACCCAATGTGGTCGCCAGTCGCTCGCGGCTGAGGCGGATGAAATCAATCAGGACCGGCCGGGTTTCGCGCGGGTCGATCACATCCTCCACCGCAAAAGCCTCGGCGGTGCGGAAGGGGGATGCGAGCAAGCGCAATTCGGCTTCCAGTTCCTGTTCACGCTGCTTGGGATTTTCCGCCGCCTCGATATCGCGCCGGAAAGCGGCAGCCACGCCCCCTTCCACCGGCAGCGATCCCCATTCGCCCGATGGCCAGGCCAGTTTGAGATCAAAGCCATTCTTGTTGCAGGTGGCCATGCCGGCCATGCCATAACATTTGCGGATCACCAGGGTGATAGTGGGCACTGTCAATTGCCCGGCGACGTAAACCGCCCGCATGCCCTCACGCAATGTGGCGGCCTTCTCGGCATCCAATCCCACCATAAAGCCCGGTACATCAACCAGGAAAACCAGCGGAATATGGAATGTGTCGCATAATTCCATGAAGTGAATCTGCTTGCGCGCAGATTTCACATCCATGGCGCCACCGAGATGCATCGGATTATTGGCAATGATGCCGACCACATGGCCATCCAGCCGGGCCAGCGACGTGATCACCGATTTGCCGTAGCTCGGCTGGATTTCAAAGCTTGAGCCTTGATCCACCACCAGCTCGATCAGGCGGCGCATGTTATAGGCCTGCGTGCGCTTGCGCGGCACAATCGAAAGCAAAGCTTCCTCGCGTCGATCCGCTGGATCAGCGCTTTCCACACGCGGCGGCAACTGCCACACATTGCGCGGCATATAGGAGAGAAAGCGGCGGATTTGTTCAAATGCCTCAGTCTCGTTTGCTGCTGCGTTGTGGATTGTGCCGGCGGTATCCACTGTCACAGCCGCACCACCAAGATCCTCCTTGTCGATCTCCTGCCCCAGCGAACGCTTCACCACAGGCGGCCCAGCGGCAAAAATCTGGCTGCTGCCACGCACCATCACCGAAAAATGCGACAGGATGGCGCGGCCGGCCGGGCCACCCGCTGCCGTGCCAAGCACGGCGGATACCACCGGCACTTCACCCAGCAGGGCAACCGACCGCTCGAAGCCATCCACGCCAGGGAATACCGAATAGCCACGCCGCCGCATTGAGGTGACCGTGCCACCGGCGCCATCAATCAGATTGACCAGCGGGATGCGGAATTCATGCGCCAAATCTTCTACAAAGCCACCCTGGCCGCCCTTGCGCCGTGCAGTGCCGCTACTGGTGCCGCCGCGCACGGTGAAATCCTCGCCACCCACCGCCACAGGCTGGCCATCAATCTGCGCCAGGCCCATTACATAGGGTGCCGGCACCACATGCTGCACACGGCCTTCGGCATCATACTTTGCTGCACCAGCCAGGCCGCCAATCTCGCGGAAACTCTGCTGATCACACAGCCTGTCGATACGTTCGCGCACAGTAAGGCGGTCACGTTCGTGATGCCGCGCCACCGCCTCCGCACCGCCCATCTCGCGCGCCCAGGCACGGCGCTGAGCAATTTCATCAGCCTCGGCTTGCCAGCTCATGATTCAGCCTTCAATCACGATCAGCGCCTGGCCTTCGGCAATGGCTTCGCCTTCCGCCACCAGGATTTCCGCTACAGTTCCGGCTATCGGCGCATCCACCGGGATCTCCATTTTCATCGATTCCAGCACAATCAACGTGCTATCGGCAGCAACAGCCGCGCCAACACTGGTTTCGATCTTGAACACCGTGCCGGTGATATCGGCATTGATTACATGACGCGCCATAATACTCTCTCTCCCTTGCTCAATAGGTGGTTGGCCAGTTACGCATCTGGTGTTGGCCCACACCGCGCGTTGGCCGCATTTCGTGGATATCCAGCATGCGCTTCAGATAACGGCGGGTTTCCTGCGGCTTGATCACGGCCTGCACGCCATAGATGCCGGCCAGGTCATAAGCCGACGAATCACGCCGCATCTCGGCTTCGATCCGGGCGATCTCGGCCGGATCGTTGCTGCCCCAGGCCACCACGCGGGCGGCGTAAACCGGGTCCATGAAGCTGACTTCGGCAGTGGGCCAGGCAACGATATCGTCGGAATTACGGCCACCGCCCATATTCAGATAGGCCTGGCCGTAGCTTTTGCGCATTAATACGGAAAGCTTCGGCACGCTGGCCATTTGCAGCGCGGTCATGAAATTCATAATCTTGCCCGGCGCTTTCTGCTTCTCGCCCTCAATACCGATGACAAAGCCGGGCGTATCAACAAACATCAGCAGCGGGATATTGAAGGAATCGCACATCACGATGAAGCGCGTGATCTTTTCGCAGGCCGCCACATCCAGCGCGCCGGCCTTGCCCATCGGATTGTTGGCGATGATGCCGACGCTGCGGCCATCCAGCCGACCGAGGCCGATCACAGCCGGTTTGCCATAGAGCGGCTTCACTTCCATGAAACTGTCGCGGTCCAGCACTGAGCGCAGAATTTTGCGCACGTCGTAAACCCGGGTGCGGTTTTCCGGCAACGCCGCCAGGATGCCATCGCCGGCTTCATCCGAGCCTTCCGGCGCCGCCAGGCGCGGCGGCGCTTCCTTGGCATGGCTAGGCATATAGGCGAGATAGCGCTTGATCGCCGCCATTGCTTCGGCATCGGTATCAACCACGATATCGACGAGGCCGGTCAATTCGGCATGCAGCCGGACACCGCCAAGTTCTTCCGGGTCGACCTTCTGGCCAATCGCCATCGAAGCCAGCGCCGGACTTGCCACCGCCATCACCGCGCCGCGCCGCATCACTACAAAATCCGACAAACAGGCATACCAGGCCGACGAGCCATAACATTGCCCGAGGATGGCCGAGACCCAGGGCGTTTCGCGCATACGCACATATTGCACCGGATCGTTGCCCAGCATGGTGCCCATGCCACGTGCGCCCATATTATCGGGCATACGTGCGCCGGAGCTTTCGCCAAACATCACCAGTGGCAAACCGCGCTGGGTGGCAACACGCTTGATATGGCCCATCTTCTTCATGTTGGTGAGGCTGCTGGAAGCGCCTTTCACCGTGAAATCATTGGAGATGATGCCAACCTCGCGGCCATCAATGCGGCCAAAGCCGGCAACTTTGCCATCTCCTGGCGTATTATCGGCATCACCCGGCATTACCGAGGTGCCGAATAAACCACTTTCCAGAAAACTATCGGCATCCAGCAGTGCATCAATGCGCTCGCGAGCATTCATAATGCCGGCTTCGCGGCGACGCGCCAGCTTTTCCGGCCCGCCCATGGCTAAGGCCCGCTGGCGGCGCTCGTCATATTCCTGCATCAATTGTTCATGCGGCATGGAAATTCCGTTCTCTCACACTTGCTTCATCATCAACGGCGACCGGCGATGATGCCGGCCTGCTGCATCGCTGCGATCTGTTCCGGCGTCAGGCCGAGCAAGTCAGTCAGCACAGCATGGGTATCGCTGCCCACGGCACGGCCGGCCCAGCCGACCTTGCCCGGTGTGCGCGACATTTTCGGCACAATGCCGGTTACTGTCGCTGTGCCGAATTCTTCTGAACTGGCCTGTTGCAGCATCTCGCGCGCCTGGTAATGCGGGTCGCTGAATATATCGGCAATATTGTAGATGCGCGCCGCCGGCACTTCGTTTTCGGCCAGCAGGTGCTCCAGATCGGCCAAGGCCAGGCTGCCGGTCCAGGCGCCAATAACGGCATCCATCGCATCCGGATGCTGTGCCCGCGCTGCCGGCGTGTCAAAACGAACATCCTGGATCAGATCGTCGCGTTGCATGGCGCGCAGCAGGCGGCGAAAGATGCTGTCGCTGGCCGCCACGATCTGCACATAACGCCCATCCGCGGTGGGATAGAGATTGTTCGGCACATGGCCGGGCAGGCGGCTGCCGGCGCGGGTGGCGATGCTGCCCAGTGCCGCATAAGCCGGGATATGCGGCTCGACAAAACTATAGGCCGCTTCATACAAAGCGGCATCGATCACCTGGCCTTTGCCGCTCTGGCGCCGTTCGATCAACGCCATTGCAGCGCCGAATGCAGCATAGAGGCCGGTAATATAGTCGGTGAGCGAGGTGGCAACCCGCGCCGGCGGGCGATCTGGATCGCCGGTCAAATCCCGCAAGCCGCTGATCGCTTCACTGGTGACGCCATAACCGGGCTGCTGGCTATAAGGGCCGGTCTGGCCATAGCCGCTGATCCGCACCATCACCAGGCCGGGATTATCGGCCGACAATATGTCATAACCCAGGCCCCATTTTTCCATCGTGCCAGGGCGGAAATTTTCGATGAACACATCCGCTTCGCGCAGCATGTCGCGCAGCAGCATTTGAGCCTCACGCCGCCGCATATCCAGCGCGATCAGCTTCTTGTTGCGCAGGATACTGGCAGCATAGAGCGAGCGACCATCCTGGCGTTCACCCATGCTGCGCACGGCATCACCCTCTGCCGGCTCGATCTTGATCACCTCGGCGCCAAAATCCGCCAGCAAGCGGCCACAGAACGGGCCCGCCACAGTGGAGGTCAATTCGATCACCCGCATGCCCGCCAATGGGCCATGGCCGGCTTCGGCTTTATTCTTCACGCTATCCATCACAGGCTCCACCGGATGGATCAGGCGCGGCCAAAGCGGCGGCCAATAGCCACCACCAGCAGGCCACCCAGCACAATCTTCACCACCGAGGACAGCAGGAAAGGCATCAGACCGGCGGCAATCGCCCTGTCATAACCGATCAGGCTGCCAAGCCAGGCCACGCCGCAGCCCAGGATGATTGCTGTGCCCAGTGCCTGCACTGCAATGGCACGCGGCAGGCTGGCGCCAAATCCCCGCTCGGCAAGCCAGCCAACACTATAAGCCGCCAGCGCAAAGCCGAGCAGATAGCCGCCGGTAGGCCCAAATAGATAGGCCAGGCCAATGCCGCGCTCCGGACTATTGGCAAAAACCGGCAAACCAAGCAGACCTTCAAAAACATACAGCACAACGATGGCGCAGCCGAGGCGCGCGCCAAACAACATGGCCAGCACCAGAACTGCCAGGGTTTGCATGGTCATCGGCACTGGCCAGAACGGCACCTGCAACCGCGCCGAAATCGCCAGCAGCACAGAGCCGGTCAAGGCGATGAAACAGCCAAGTGTCAGCTTCTCAATCGGCGAGCGGCCAGCCAGCCAGGGATGCGACAAGACAAGCATCGGTTTCCTCCACTCGGCGCGGATTGGTCCGTGCCGTTGCAGGTAGAATGTCAGATGCAAAAAGCTATGTCGACTAAATTGTCGACAATTTGAATAACATTTTTGAAAGCCCGTCTCCACGCGAGCAAAAGCAAGCTACGCAGCGATCTGGAATTCCCATTAATACAATGACTTATCTATATTGTAGTCTACTCGGTGGACAGGCATACCATGTCATAAGACAAACAGGCGACTGCCCGATGGACAGCCGCCTGAAGTCGAAACCCTGAGAGGAATACAACCTTTATAAAGGTGACCTCAGATGAACAGGCGCCGCACCCGTGAGGAAATCAGATCAACCATGCTGACCAGCAGCACAATCATGATCATCACGGCGCAGGTCTGATCAAAGCGGAAGCCGCGGATAACTTCCCACAACACCACGCCGATACCACCGGCGCCAACCATGCCTACCACTGAAGCCGAGCGCACATTGGCTTCAAAACGATACAACGAATAAGACACCCAGAGCGGCATCACCTGCGGGATGACGCCGTAAACGATCTCTTCCAGCACATTGGCACCGGTGGCGCGAATGCCCTCCACCGGCTGCGGATCAATCGCTTCCACCGCTTCGGAAAACAGCTTCGCCAACGTGCCGGTGGTGTGAATCCACAGCGCCAGTGCGCCGGCAAACGGGCCGAGGCCAACCGCCACCACAAACAGCATGGCGAAAACCATTTCATTGATCGAGCGCAGCGCATCCATCAGCCGGCGCACCGGCTGGTAGATCCAGGCCGGCGCAATATTGGACGCCGCCAGCAGGCCAAACGGCACGGCGCAGATCACCGCCAGCACCGTGCCCCAGATGGCGATATGCAGCGTTACCACCAATTCGCTGAGATAGTAGCGCCAGTCAGCAAAATCCGGCGGGAAAAAATCCTGCGCGAATGTCACCATATTGCCGGCATCGGTATACAGCTTGCCCGGTGCGATCTCGGCGCCACGATATGACCAGACGAGAATGGCGGCAATCAGGCCGTAGGCGAGATAGCGCAAAAGCGAGCTTTTCAGGCTGGCTTTCGGCGGATGGATCGGATGTTCCGGCAGCGACACGGCAGCATGCATGGTCATGTATGGCCTCAAAAAAACGCCGGGGCGCAGTTATGGCGCCCCGGCGGAAAACTTAGGAACCAAGCTGCTTGTTCAACTCGGCCAGCTTGGCATCGATCTCGGCCAGCTTCTTGGCCTTCTCGTCGGCCGCCATGTTGGCATCGGCTTCCAGCCTGATCTTGTCGCGGAACAGGGCAAGCTGGCGGATCGGCAGCAACTGCTTGTTGGACGATTCCTTGAACGGCGCCCATTGCAGGCCCGCCAACACCTTCTTCTCACTTTCTTCCTTGGTGCCATAGTTCAGGAAGAAATTTTTGATCTTGGCCTTGTCCTCAGCCGATAAATCCTTGCGCCACACAATCGGGTCGGACGGGATCAACGGCGATTTCCACAACACGCGCAATTGCGCGGCCTTTTCCGGCGCGGTCTTTTGCAGGCGCTCCATATTCTCGGTATTGCCGGTGGCAACATCCACCTGCTTGTTGGCCACCGCAAGCGAATTGGTTTCATGGCCGCCGCTGGTCATGCGGGTGAAATGCTTGCGGATGTCGATATTGTTCTGGCCCCAGGCATAATAGCTCGGCACCAGGAAGCCGGAGGTGGAATTTGGATCACCGTTGCCAAACGAATACTTGCCCGGCGACTTGAGCAAATCCTCAAACGACTTGATCGGGCTGTCCTTGTGCACCACCAGCAGCGACCAGTAGCCCGGCGAACCATCGGATGCCACAGTCTGCACAAAAATCTCGCCATCGGCGCGATCCACCGCCTGCATGGCCGAAGCATTGCCAAACCAGGCGATCTGCACTTTGTTGAAGCGCATGCCTTCGATGATGCCAGCGTAATCTGGCGCGAAGAAGGCGTTGATCTTCATGCCAAGCTGCTTTTCCATATCGGCCAGGAAAGGCTGCCAAATAGTTTTCAGGTTGGAACTCGCCTCGGTGGAGATGATACCGAAGTTCAGTTCCTTCAGGTTTTGCGCTTGGGCCGTGCCGGCAAAGCCGAGCAACAGCAGCGAGGCGGATAGTTTCAACAGCGAGCGGCGCAGCATACGATTCTCCAGGTTGACGGGCAGGGGATTTTCAAGCCAGCGCGGCTTGCAGCGGCGGCGACAGGCGGCGCTCGGCTACCTGCGGCAATTCTTCGGCGGTGGGGCGATAAGGCGGCACAGCCAGCGCACCAAAATCCAGGTCGCTATCTTCGCCATACAGGCCACGCAGCATCTCCGCGCTGACATCGGCGGCGGCGCCATCGAACAACACGCGGCCATCACGCAAAGCCACCACACGGCGGCAAAATTTCAGGGCAAAATCCACCTGATGCAGCGAAACCACCACGGTAACGCCATCGGTGCGATTGATATCAGCCAGTGTCGCCATCACGCGGCGCGAGGATTCCGGATCAAGCGAGGCAATCGGTTCATCCGCCAGGATCACGCCCGCCTTCTGCACCAGGGCGCGGGCAATCGCGGCGCGCTGCTGCTGGCCACCGGATAATGTCGAGGCACGCTGAAAGGCACAGGCGGCAATACCAACACGGCCCAGCGCATGTACCGCTTCGCGGCGTTCCGCATCGGTGAACCAGCGCAACAGGCTGCGCCACAAAGGCAGGCGGCCAAGATTGCCGGCCAGCACATTGGTGATCACCGGCAAACGGCCCACCAGATTGAATTGCTGAAACACAAAGCCGATGCCGGCGCGGGTCTGACGGATGCCGCGGCCGATGCGGCCACCCTGCTGCACCATGCGGCCATTCACCGCCAATTGCGCCTGCGGCTCGCGGTCGCCTGGCATCAGGCCGGCAATATGGCGCAGCAAGGTGGATTTGCCTGAACCGGAAGCACCGATCAATGCCACCATTTCACCTTGTTCGATCGTGAGATTGATCTTGTCGAGAGCGCTCTTGCCTGTGCCGAAGGTTTTCGATAGATGAACAATCTCGATGGCGGCGCCCATGCGTCTCTCCTATGCCCACTTGGCCTGGGACCGCTCATAGCAATGCTGTATGACAGTTCGATTTCGCTTTGGCGACGGGATGGTGAAATAACCCATCCGGGCTGCGCCATCCATGATACCCACAGGATGAGTAAGCCACTTGTCTAGCTCCGGCCCGCGTTATGCGCTTTATGTCGCCCCGGCGACCAACGATCCGCTGCATGAATTTGCCGCGCGCTGGCTCGGCTGGGATGCGGCCAGCGGGCAGGCTCATGCTGCCACAGCAGCGACTGGCCTGGACGCAAGACAACAAGCCGCGCTTACCACTGAGCCGCGCCGCTATGGCTTCCATGGCACCCTTAAGCCGCCTTTCCGCCTGGCGCCAGACAGGGACGAAGCCGGCTTGCTGGCTGCGCTGGAGCAATTCACGCAAAGCCGCGCGGCCTTTGCCCTGCCTGCGCTGCGCGTGGCGGCACTTGGCCAGTTTCTGGCCTTGCAGCCAAGTGCGCCCTGCTCCCTGGCTGACCAGCTTGCCGCCGATTCTGTGCGTCAGTTTGATATTTTTCGCGCCGCAGCCAGCGCTGCCGAATTGGCCAAACGCCGCGCTGCCGGCTTGTCAGCGCGCCAGGAAGCCTACCTGCTGGCCTGGGGTTATCCCTATGTGCTGGAAGAATTCCGCCTCCATTTCACGCTGACCAGCCGCATCGCTGACCCTGCCGAACGCGAGCAGATTCGGGCCTATCTGCATGCAGCCACCGCAGACTTCACGCGGCATGAATTTCCCGTATCCGACATCTGCCTGTTTGTGCAACGCGAGCCTGACCAGCCATTTCGCATTGAGCAGCGCTTTGCCCTAAGGGGTTAACCCCGCAACAAGGCCAGCAGCCGCGCCACACCCTGTTCCAGCGGGCCATCATTGCTCAGTTCAACCACGTCGGGCTCCCCGCCCAGATCAAAGGCGGCAGCGCGTGCCAGACGCTGGGCAATATCGACCGGGCTTTCGCGACCGCGGGCTTCCAGCCTTTGACGTAGCAAGGCCGGCGGCGCCGTAATGGCAATCACCTGCAAACCAGGATAGGCGCGACGGGCTTCAGCTATTATGGCGCGTGAGACATTCACCACCACCTGGCGCCCGGCCTGCAATTCAGCCTCAATGGCTATCGGCACACCATAGCGCAGACCATGCGCCAGCCAGTAAAGCGCAAATTCGCCATTCTTGCGCATGGCCTCAAACCTGGCATCGTCGATGGCAATATAATCCTCGCCGCCCATATTGGCAGCCCGGGTGATCACACGGCGCGGGAAAACAACGGCAGGATCATCACGCAGCGCCTGCTGCGCCGCGTTCATCAGGCTATCCTTGCCCACGCCGCTCGGCCCCACCACCAAGGTAAGCCGACCAGCAAAACGCGGCCGTTTGGCCGGTACCATGCTCATTGCAAGGCAGCGGCCAATATGGGCCGGTAATGCGTCAGATCCGGCGTGTGCAGGCGCGGCGATTTGGCGGCATCATCCCAGCGCCGCAGCATCACCGCATCGGCGGCATAGGGCTGCGCGATAAAGGCTTCAGCTTCTGCCACGCTATAAATGCCGCCTTGCACCTCCAGGCTGGTTTTTGACGCCTGCGACAACCCGGCCCAATATTGCGGCTCGGCCTGGCACAGATAGCGTTTGGCATTGACATGCAGCCGCACCGGCTGCACCACGGCGGCAGAAAAATATTGCGCCAGCCAATTTGCCGCAATTTCCTCATGGCAGGCATCGATGCCACGCTCGGCCAGGCCTTCATCGCCGGCATCCACCAGATGGCCGATATCATGCAGCAGGCAGGCAGCTATCAGAGCCGGGGGCGCTTCCATCCGCTCGGCATGCATGGCGCATTGCAGGGCATGTTCCAACTGGCTGACCGGCTCCATGCCATAGCGCTCGGCACCAGCCTTGGCGAGCAATTCCATAATCATGTCCAGAATTGGCATCTTCATTTCCGCAAGCTGAGGTTTTCTGGATCACATCACACGCTGGCCGGCACGCCATACACTGCGCACCACCGGTGTATCCTCCACCACACTGACCCGGATCATGTCCGCCCGGCGGCCCGGCTCCAGCACACCGCGATCCATCAGGCCAATTGATTCGGCCGGATTGGCCGCCACCATGGCGATGGCCGCCGGCAAGCTGATGCCCGGCACCTGCTGCGGCAGCAGGAAAGCCGAATGCAGCAGGCTGCTTGGCACATAATCCGAGGATATAATGTCAAGCTCGCCCATTTCAGCCAGCTTGCGCGCGGAAATATTGCCCGAATGCGAGCCACCGCGCACCACATTCGGCCCACCCATCATCACCTTCATCCCATTGTGGCGTGAGAGCGATGCGGCTTCCAGCGTGGTGGGAAATTCCGCCACCACCATGCCATCGGCGGCAGCCTCGGCCACATGTTCGGCGGTAGCATCGTCATGGCTCGCCAGCGGCAGGCCTTTGGCGCGGCAAAGCTCAACCACAGCGCGGCGATTTCGGCCGCCATTGGCAGCAGCGGCAGCGATCTGATCATTCATGAAGCGATCCATCTGTTCGTCGCTCATGCCGTATTTGCCTTGATAATATTCGCGGTATTTCATCGGGTTGACAAATTGCCGCTGGCCCGGCGTGTGATCCATGATCGAGATCAGCTTGAGCCAATCCAACTCAGTCATCGGCTCGACCAGGGCCATCAAATCCTTGAACGAAATTTCGCAACGCAGATGCAGCAGATGCTCAGCGCGCAGGATGCCGGCCTGCTGCGCGGCGTCAATGGCCGCGATCATTTCACGCAGGATATCCATCCGCACGGCGCCATCGCGCACATCGCCCACCGCCACGGCATCCAGCACCGTGGTAATGCCGGCAGCGGCAATCTGCGCATCATGGCTCAGCACCGCCAACCGGCTCGGCCAGCGCACGCCGGGGCGTGGGGCAAAATGTTTCTCCAGATTGTCGGTATGCAATTCCACCAGGCCCGGCAGCAGGTAATCGCCCTCAAAATCAATTGCATGGGATACAGCAGAGGCGCCGGTATCAACAGCGGTAATCAAGCCATCCAGCACTTGCAGGCTGCCGCCGCTTATCTCGGCATCGCGGCCGATGATACGGGCATTACGGACAATCATCTCGGCATTCATGCGGCGGCTCCCAGAGCTTGCAGCGGCAACAGGCGGGTGGCGATGGCGGCGCGGGTTTCATCGTCGTGCACAATCGCCACGATTGCGGTGCCGCGCCGGCGCGCATCATCAATCAGATTTATGACAATTGTGCGATTGGCCCCATCCAGCGAGGCGGTTGGTTCATCCAGCAGCAGGATTGGATGATCGGCGCAGAAGCCGCGTGCGATATTGATACGCTGCTGCTCGCCGCCCGAGAAAGTGGCCGGCGGCAGGTTCCACAGCTTTTCCGGGATATGCAGGATATGCAGCAATTCTGCCGCGCGCGCGCGGGCATCGGCCTGGGCAACGCCCCGCGCCAGCATTGGCTCGGCCACCACATCCAGTGTCGGCACACGCGGGATAACGCGCAGGAATTGCGTAACATAGCCTAATGTGCGGCGGCGAATATCCAGTATCTGCCGCGGCGCGGCCTGCATGATATCCACCATGCGGCCATCATGGCGCAGCAGGATGCGGCCCTGTTGCGGCCGGTAATTGCCGTAGATCGAACGCAGCAGAGTGGATTTTCCGGCGCCTGAAGGGCCATGCAGCACCACGCATTCACCAGCAGCCACCGTCAGTGCCGCATCGCGCAACACCGGCAGGGCAACGCCGCCGCGCAGATGCAGAGTGAAAGTTTTACTCAGGTCTGCAACACGTATCATGTCCATGCCGGCCTCACACATTCAGCACCGAGGAAACCAGCAACTGCGTATAGGCATGTTGCGGATCGTCGAGTAATTGATCGGTCAGGCCGGTTTCCACCACTTCGCCGCGCCGCATCACCATCAGGCGATGCGCCAGCAGACGGGCTACACCCAGGTCATGCGTCACCACGATCACCGCCACATTATGTTCCTGCACCAGCCGCCGCAGCAGATCGAGCAACCTGGCCTGCACCGAAACATCAAGCCCGCCGGTTGGCTCGTCCATCAGCACAATGCGTGGCCGGGTCACCAGATTGCGCGCAATCTGCAAACGCTGCTGCATGCCTCCGGAAAAATTGCGCGGCAGATCGTCGATCCGCTCGGCAGCGATCTCCACCGCAGCAAGCCATTCCAATGCAGCGCCCCGCAATTCGCCATAATGTTTGTGGCCCAGCGCCATCATGCGTTCGCCGATATTGGCGCCGGCCGAAAAGGCCATACGCAGGCCATCGCGGGCATGCTGCTGCACAAAACCCCATTCCGTGCGCATGAGCTGTCGGCGCTGTGCTTCGCTGGCGGTCAGCAGGTCTGCGATGGTTTCCGCCTGAGTGCGATACAGCACCCGGCCGGCATCAGCCTGGATACGGCCGGCGAGGATATTCAGCAGCGTGGATTTTCCTGACCCCGATTCGCCAACAATGCCCAGCACCTCGCCCGGCCAGAGATCAAATGAAATATCGCGGCAGGCCGGCTGGCGACCAAAGCTCTTGTGCACTTCCTCAACGCTGAGCAAGGGCAGCGTGGCATCAAACATTATCTCGCCGGTCATTGCGCTGCCTCCTGGGCAAAAGGCGCCGATTGGCTGCCATGATGACCCGCGGCGCGGCGGTCACCGCAATAATCCGTGTCGGAGCAGACAAACATGCGCCCCCCTTTATCGTCGAGAATCACTTCATCAAGGAAGCTGTCGGTGGCGCCACACAGCGCACACGGTTCCGGCCAATGTTCAATACGGAACGGGTGATCGGCAAAATCCAGCGGCTGCACCTCGGTGTAAGGCGGCACGGCATAGATACGTTTCTCGCGCCCGGCGCCGAAGAGCTGCAAGGCGGCATTCATATGCAGTTTCGGCGTATCAAATTTTGGAATCGGCGAGCAGCGCATCAGATAGCGCCCATTCACCAGCACCGGATAATCATAGGCGGTGGCGATATGACCATGCTGGGCGATATCTTCATACAGCTTCACATGCATCACGCCATATTCCGACAAGGCGTGCATCACGCGGGTTTCACTTTCCCGCGGCTCCAGCCACCGCAGCGGCTCCGGGATCGGCACCTGATAAACCAGGATCTGGCCCTCGGCCAATGGTATTTCCGGCACACGATGCCGGGTCTGGATCAGCGTGGCCTCTCGTGTCCGCTCGGTGGTGGCAACGCCGGTCATACGGGCGAAGAAGCGTCGGATCGACACAGCATTGGTGGTGTCATCGGCGCCCTGATCAATTACCTTCAGCACATCCGCCGCGCCGATCACCGCCGCCGTCACCTGCATGCCGCCCGTGCCCCAGCCATAAGGCAGCGGCATCTCACGGCTGCCAAACGGCACCTGATAACCCGGGATCGCCACCGCCTTGAGGATGGCACGGCGCAGCATGCGCTTGGTCTGCTCATCCAGAAAGGCGAAGTTATAGCCGGCCACGCTCATGCCGGTCTGATACTGCTGCTGGCTCATTGTGCCGCCTCCGCAAAATCGCTATCGCCGGCTTGCGTAATTTCGCTGCGCATGGTGCGGATCAGGGTCAGTTCCGACTGGAAATCGACATGATGCGGCAGCTTCAAATGCTGCACAAAACCTGAAGCTTCCACATTATCGGCATGCGACAGCACAAATTCCTGATCCTGCGCCGGCGCGGTGATATCCTCCCCCAGCTCCTCGGCGCGCAACGCCCGATCCACCAGCGCCATCGCCATCGCCTTGCGCTCGGCAAAGCCGAAGGCCAAGCCATAACCCCGGGTGAATTTTGGCGGCTCCAGCCGTGAGCCACGGAACTGGTTGATCATCTGGCATTCGGTCAGCGTGATATCGCCGATATCAACCGTGAAACCGAGTTCGGGAATATCCAGCTCAACCGCAACATTGCCGCTGCGGATTTCGCCGACAAATGGATGCGACTTGGCATAGCCGCGCTGGGTGGAATAACCCAAGGCCAGCAGATAACCTTCATCACCCCGCGCCAGATTCTGTAGCCTTAGGGCACGATCGGCAGGAAACATAAGCGGCTCCCGCGTCAGATCGCCCACCGGCGCCGCCTCGGCATCGGCAATTTCCGGCTCGATCAGCCCCTCGGCATTCAGCAGATCAACCACCTGCGGCATGGTTTCTGCCAAGACGCCCTTACCTGCTGCTGGCGGCACCGGCACTGCTTGAGTTTCCATCAGGCCAAAATCCAGCAGGCGATGGGTGTAATCGAAGGTTGGGCCGAGCAATTGGCCGCCGGGCAGGTCTTTGAAGGTTGAGGAAATCCGCCGCGCCACCTGCATGCGGCTGGTGTTTATCGGCTCTGACACACCGATACGCGGCAACGTGGTGCGATAGGCGCGCAGCAGAAAGATGGCTTCCACCTGATCGCCACGCGCCTGTTTCAAAGCCAAAGCCGCTAGGTCTGGATCGTAGAGCGACCCTTCGGTCATCACACGATCCACGCCCAGGCTCTGCTGCTCGCGGATTTGCGCCACGCTCAATTCCGGCACCATCGGATCGCCGCGCCGGACTTCAGCCAGCAATGTGTGGGCATTCTCGATGGCAGCTTCGCCGCCCTTCACCGCCACATACATGTCAATTCTCCTGCCTGCCGATTAGTGTTGAGCGCGGCAGTCCGATCAATTCGCCGTCGCGGCCCAGATAAAGATCAACACCACGCGGAAAGGCCGTCGCCATGGCGGCGCGCTGCTGCCAGAAATCGCGGCCCAGGCCGCAATTCGGCACGGTTATCGCGTTTCTGATCCCGGGACCGCGCCCTTGCAGCATTGGCTCGTCGGTAAAATCCACCACCTGAATGAGCAGGCTGGCGCCGCGCTCCGGTGCCGCATCGCTGCCCCAGTCGAAGCTATGCAGCGGCGGCAGTTGATCGGCATGCAGCAGCACAATGGCCGCCTGCGCCGGTTCCTGCACCAGCGGCGCGCCGGTATGAAAGCGCAGCCAGCTTGATACCATGACTTCATCGAAGCCCGGCCCGATCCATACCGGTGTGTCAAGATCGCACAGTGCCAGCAATGCTGCTGCAAGCACCGGTGCCAGGCCGGCGGGATGACCGGACCTTGCCGGCATCGGCACCACACGGCCGGGATGCGACATGGCTTCCAGCAAAGCGCGAAAAGCCTCCTGGCTCTGTTGCACCGGATCATCAAAACCGGCAGCGGGCGGGGTTTGGCTCAACGGCTTGCTCATCTCAATCCTCACCACGCACCAGCGTGAAAAAATCCACCTTGGTGGCCGCCACTTTGCTGGCCCAGGCTTGCTGCTTTGCTGCCAGTTCGGCTTCCAAGGCTGAGAGCAGCAGCGTTTCCAGCCATTCGGCGCCGGCAGCGTCCTGTGCCAGCGCATCGCACAAAGCCACCATCTCGGCCTTGCGCTGATCCCGGCCCTGCACATAACCCACCCCCATGGCACCATCATTCTCCAGCACCACAACGCAGCGGCTCACCGTCATCTCACCCAGATTGAAGCGCTGGCCAACCCCGCCGGCACGGGCACGCAGCATGGCCAGCCCGGTTTCCGGTGGCTTGAGGCGGCGATAGACCGGCAGTGCCGGCCAGGCTTGCAGCACGCTTTGCAGCCGTGCCGCATCGGCGCGCGCCAGCAGCCGCAAACGGCGCTGCCGGGCAATCTGGCCAGCCTGCGGGGCGGGCTGCGGGGCAGGCTGTTGCTGGTCTTGTTGTGGCAGGACGGACATCCGGACCTCTTGCGCAAACATCTATATTTGTCTAGACATCTAAATGTCTACGCCGATCCATGGTCTACTATCAAGCCAGTTTTCGGCGAAGTTTTTATGACAGGATCCACATTTCCTGGAGGCAGACATATGGTTGAGCGTGGCAGCGGCATGGCGGTGTGGCGACAAATCGCCAGCGAGATCGAGCAGGCAATCCGGCGCGGCCAGCATGCACCAGGTGCGCAATTGCCCACCGAGAAACAGCTTTCCGAACAATTCGGCGTTAATCGCCATACCGTACGCCAGGCGATGAACCGGCTGGCCGAGACCGGCCTGGTGAGCATCGAACAGGGCCGCGGCATGTTTGTGGCGGAGCGCGCCCTGGATTATGCCCTGGGCGCCCGCACCCGCTTTACCGAGAATCTGCTGACCAAGCAGAAGCAGCCTCTGCGGGAACTGGTTTCGGCCATGCAGATTGCCGCACCGGCAGATATTGCGCGGGCGCTGGGCCTGCCCACCGGCAGCGGCTTATGGCAACTGGAAACGCTCAATCGCGCCGATGGCAAAAAGATCAGCGTCAGCAGCCATTATTTTCCGGTGGATCGTTTTCCCGCCATGCCAGAGCTGTTTCGCCGTCACGGCTCGATCACCGGCGCGCTTAAAGCCGGCGGTGTGCCGGATTATCGCCGCCGCTTCACCCGGGTGGCCGCCAAACTGATTGCCGCTTCTGATGCACGCCTGCTTGACCTGCCGCGCAGCCGGCCCGTGCTGCAAAGCGAAACCGTGAATGTGGATGAGCGCGGCCGGCCGGTGGAGTTTGTGCGCGCCCGCTTTGCCGCCGATCATGTGGTGCTCACCATCGAGCATGACTAGTTTTTATATATTAAAATCAATGAGATAAATCGTTTCATCGGAAAAGCGAGCGACCCGCCAATTACACATGGATAATTTGTTTTGTCTGTTTAAATACATTTTCTCATGAGTATTTATGCCGCCAGTCGCTAAATTTAGGCATTGTCCGTCGCATCTCAGGATACTGCCCGCATGTATCACGCAATCCGCAATGTCGAGCCTGCAACAGCCTTCCCAGGCATAGAAATCCATGGCCTGGACCTGCAACAACGGCTTGGCGAAGTGGCGCTGGCCAGCCTGCTTGATCAATGGCATCAGCAGCCGGTTCTGGTTTTCCGCAACCAGCATCTCAGCGATAGCGAATTGCTCAGCTTCAGCCATCGCCTGGGCCAGCTTGATCCGGCGCCGGATACTAAAAGCAATGATCCGCCCGCTGCCTGCCTGCTATATGCGCGTGAAGTGCCGCCTGATGGCGGTGACATCCAGTTTCTCAACCTGCAAGCCGCCTACGAAACCCTGCCGCATGAAACCAGGCGCAAGATCGCCCGCTTGCGCTTGTTGCACGATAACGGCTTGCACGATGGCGGGCCGGGCAATTGGCATCCGCTGGTTACCAGTGATCCACTTAGCGGCCGCGCTGCTTTGCTGCTGGGTAGCCGCCGCAACACCAAGGTGGAAGGGCTGGATGCTGTTGCCGCCCAGGCCTTGCTGAACCAGTTATGGCAACATGCGACACAGCCGCAATTCACGCTGCGCCATATCTGGCGCCCGGGTGATCTGGTGCTATGGAACAATGTCAGCGTGATGCAGCGCAGCGAGGTTGTCGATCCGGCCTCAAGCCACCAATTGCGCGGCATCCGATTGCGCCGGCTCTATAGCAGCTGGGAACGCTATGCTGCCTATGCTTAAGCCGGCTCGCCCGGGCTGGCATCGCTGATGAAGCTGTTGAGCAGCTTCTTCAATTGCTGCACCCGGGTATGGCTGACATTGGCCAGCAAGGCCTCGCCACTGGCCTGGATATCCGGCTGTAGCCGCTGATAAACGCTGAGACCGTGGTCGGAAACAAACACCAACACCTTGCGGCGGTCGCTCTGGTCCGGGGCGCGAAACAGCAAGGCGCGGGAAACCAGCCGGTCAACCAGTTTTGACAAGGCCGGCAGGTTGAACACCGCCTCGGCAGCCAGATCGCTCATCACCCGGCCCTGGCCATCGCTGAGGATATCCAGCACGCGCCATTCCTCGGCCGACAGATTCTCATCACGCAGGGCAGCGGCAAGCTGCGCGTCTATAAGGCGTTCTGCCCGCTTTAACAGCAATGAGAGGTCAGTATTCATGCTAATCCTGTTCCGGATTGGCTATAGCACCAGTTTTGCCGCAGCGACAAGACAGTTTCTGTGATTCGCGCGTGACATTGCCGTGTGGTCGGCGTTTTAATGGCGGACATGTTGCAGGCGCAGATAACGGGGGTTGAGCGACTGGCCGCTGGAATGGCATTTCCAGCGCCGTCCGGTCGCCGCCATGGCGCCAACCACACCACGCCGGGCAGCAGCCACCATCCTTACCGGGTGGGCTTGTTTGTGCCGCTGAGCAGTGCTGCCGCCGTATGGGGGCCAAGCTGCATGGCCTGTGCCGAATTGGCAGCGGAGGAAATCAATCGTGCCGGCGGCCTCAAGGGCCGCGAAGTGCAGCTGATTACCGTCGATGCCGGTGCGGCGCCCATGGCAGTGGCGGATGCGGCCGAACGGCTGCTGGATGACGAGGCGATTGACGTGGTGCTGGGCATGCATATCAGCGCTGTGCGCAATGCCCTGGCGCCACGGGTTTCCGGCCGCGCACCCTATATCTATACGCCGCTTTATGAAGGCGGCGAAGCGCGGCAAGGGGTTTACGCCATCGGCGAAACGCCGGAGGACCAGCTACGCCCCGCCCTGGCCTGGGCGGCGACGCAGCGCGGCGCCAAACGCTGGGCGCTGGTGGGCAATGATTATGTCTGGCCGCGCGCCAGCCATGCCCAGGCGCGGCGCTTCATCGCTGAATTCGGCGGCAGCGTAGTGGGCGAAGCGTATCTGCCGCTTGGCACCGAGGATTTTGATCATTGCCTGGAAGCCCTGGCAGCATTGGATGCAGATGCCGTGCTGCTGTCGCTGGTTGGCCAGGATGCCATCACCTTCAACCGCGCCTTTGGTGATCGCGGCCTGCATCGCCGCATGATCCGGCTGTCGATGTGTATCGACGAGAATACCCTACTCGGGATCGGCGCCGAGAATTCGCTCAATCTCTATGCCGCTTCGGGCTATTTCACTTCACTCGATACCGATGCCAATCATGCCTTCATCGAGCGGTATCGCGGCCGCTTCGGTGACCGCGCCCCGGTGCCGAGCGCACTTGGCCAATCGATATACGAGGGCTTTGCCTTCCTCAATGCCGCCAGCAGCAGCGGCATGGACAGGCCATTGCGCATCCCGGGCGCCCGCGGCGCGGTCTATCTCAACAATGGCTGCAAACTGAACCCGATCTATCTGGCGGAAGCCGATGGCATCGAATTCCGTGTGCTGCCGCAGGCGCTGTCGCTGCCGCGCCAGGCAGCTGCCTCGCACTGGACCTGATCCAATCGAAATATTCATTGCACCGGAAATAGTTTCCTGGTTAAGTATTTTTCATCGGAACCGTTCGCTGACGCGAGCGGCCTTGTCCGGCATTGGCATTTCGCCTGCCGGATAATGATGGGGGAGAAATCGGCGTGGCCTGGATCATCTATCTGATCATCGCGGTGGTGGTGCTGGCCGTGGTGATACTGTTCCTCAACCGATTCTATCGCAAGGCAACCCGCGACACGGCCCTGATCCGCACCGGTGCCGGTGGCCAGCGCGTGGTGATGGATGGCGGCTGTCTGGCGCTGCCCTTCCTGCATCAGGTTTCCGAAGTCAATATGAAGACCACGCGCATCGAAGTGGCGCGCAACGGCCCCAAGGCCCTGATCACCGGCGACCGCCTGCGTGTTGATATCGAAGTGGAACTGACCGTGCGGGTGACGCCGACCGCCGATGGCGTGGCCACCGCCGCCCAGGCATTGGGCAGCAAGGCATTCCGGCCACAGGATTTGGCCGATCTGATCGAAGGCCGCCTGATTGATGCGATGCAGAGTGTGGCGGCGCGCGAAACCATGGATCACCTGCATGAAAATCGCGGCAGCTATGTGCGTGAAGTGAAGGCGCTGGTGGCCGAAAGCCTGGCGCAGAACGGCCTGAGCCTGGAATCCGTGGCCTTGCGCCGCTTCGACCAGACGCCATTTTCCTCCATCGACGACAACAACGCCTTCAACGCCGTGGGTTTGCGCCGCCTGGCCGAAGTGGTGGCGGCCAACAAGAAGCAGCGTGCCGCCATCGAAGCCGATGCCGATGTGGCAGTGCGGCAGAGCCAGCTTGATGCCATCAAGCAGGTGCTGATCATCGAGCGTGAGCAGGAAGAAGCCAAGATCCTGCAAAACCGTGAGATCGAACGGCTGCGTTCCGAAAGCGAAGCCCAGGTTGCCGAATTCGGCGCCGAAAGCCGCCGCCGCGCCGAACTGGCCCGCATCGGCCAGGAGCGCGAAGTGCGCATGCTGGAGATCGAGCGCGACAAGCAGTTGAAGCAGAGTGATCTGCAATCCAGCCTGTCGACCGAAATCACCCGGCGCGACAATGCCATTCTGCTGGCCAAGAAGCGCGGCGACGAGGCGGTGGCCGAAGCCGCTGCCGAGCAGGCACGGGTGCAGGTGGTGCTGGCGCAGGAAGGGCTGCAAACTGAAAAAGACAAAGCGGTGGCCGAGCGCATGCGCTTGCTGGCCGTGTTGCGCGCCGAGGAAGCCGCCGAGGTGGACAACACCCGCACGCGCAGCGAAACCGACACCATCCGCGAACAGGCACGCGCCGAAGCTGATGCTGCAACGCTCAAGGCTGGCGCCCAGCGCACGGCGATGCTGGCCGAATCGGAAGGCAAGGCGGCGCTGATCGCGGCCGAGAACAGCCTGTCGGAAGCCGTGATCCGCATGCGCCTGGAAAAGAAACGTATGGACACATTGCCGGTGCTGGTTGGCCAGATGATGAAGCCGGTGGAGAAAATCGATTCGATCCGCATCAGCCAGATTGGTGGCTTGGGCCTGAGCAATGGCAATTCCGGCAATGGCAGCCAGGGTGGCGGTACCGCCGGCAATGGCGCAGGCCCGAATGGAACTGGCCCGAATGGCAGCCTGGTCAATCAGGCGGTGGATGGCATCCTGGCCATGGCGCTGCAATTGCCCGCCGTGCAGAAGCTGGGCCAGGAGATCGGCATTGATATCGCCGATGGCCTGGGCGGTATCAGCCGCGCCATCGACACCACGCCGCGCCATGGCACAGCCGCAAAATCCTGATTCCCGTAGAGATTAGTCTGATACCTGCTTTCACCCCATCGCGAAACCATATGGAGATTTGTCATGCAGTTTGATCGCCGTGCTTTCCTGCAATCCACTGCCGCAATCTCGGGCCTGGCGGCCACGGGCCTGGCCGGCCGCGCCTTCGCCGCCAATGGCGAAATCAAGCTGGGCAGCATCCACGATCTGTCTGGCATCTTCGATCTCTACGGCAAGCCGATGGATCAGGCCGTGATCCTGGCGCTGGATGAGATCAATGCCGCGGGCGGCCTGCTGGGCCAGAAGGTGGGCCAGACCACCTACGACACCCAATCGCAAATCCCGCTCTACACCCAGTTCGGCCAGCAGGCTGCGCTGAAGGACAAGGTGGCCGTGGTGCATGGCGGCATCCTTTCCGCCTCGCGCGAGGCAATCCGGCCGACACTTGGCCGCTTCAAGACGCTGTATTTCTACAACACGCAATATGAAGGCGGCGTCTGCGACCGCAACATCTTCTGCACCGGTGTCACCCCGGCGCAATCGGTGGAAGCGCTGATGCCCTATGCCATCGGCAAGTTCGGCAAGAAGATTTACACCCTGGCCGCAGACTACAATTACGGCCAGATCATCTCGAAATGGGTGGCGCATTACGCCAAGCTGAATGGCGGCGAAGTGATCCAGACCGACTTCTTCCCGCTGGATGTCTCGGATTTCGGCGCCACCATCGCCAAGATCCAGAGCGCCAAGCCGGATATGGTAATGTCGGCGCTGGTTGGTGGCGCGCATCTTTCCTTTTACCGGCAATGGGCTGCTTCGGGCATGAAGTCGAAAATCCCGATGGCCTCCACCACGTTGGGCGTCGGCAACGAACAGGTGGTGCTGACCAAGGAGGAAGGCGACGGTATCCTGTTGGCCTATAACTACTCCAAGGAACTCGCCACACCGGCCAACAAGGCTTTCCTCGACAAGTGGCAGAAGAAATTCGGCGATACCAAGCCGATCCATGAACTGGCCGTGGCGACCTATCAGGGCGTGATGCTGTGGGCCGCCGGCGTGAAGAAGGCCGGCAGTATCGACCGCATGAAGGTGATCGAAGCGCTGGAAAGTGGCATTTCCATCGAAGGCCCGGCCGGCAAGGTGACCGTTGATCCAAAAACCCATCACTGCATCCTGGATGTGCATGTGCTGGAAGTTCGGGACCAGAAAATGAATGTGGTGAAGAGCCTGTCGCAGGTGCCGCCCAAGGATACGCAATCGGTTTGCGATCTGAAGGCCAATCCGAACGACACCACCCAGTACGAAATCAAGATCTGAGCCCCATCGATGGACTTCGCCGCCGTCATTGTCCTCGAAGTCCTCTATGCCATTGCGAGCCTGGCGCTGATCAGCGCCGGGCTCGCCGTGGTTTTCGGCATGATGCGGGTGATAAACCTGGCCCATGGCGAATTTCTCATGCTAGGCGGTTATGCCGCCATTGTCTCGGTGAAGGCCGGGATCAATATCTACATCGCCATGCTGATCGTGGCCCCCCTGGTGGTGGGCCTGATCGGCCTGATCATCGAACGCTGCGTGATCCAGTTCCTGTATGGCCGCATGCTTGATTCGATGCTGGCCACCTGGGGCCTCAGCCTGCTGCTGACCGGCGCCGCCACAATGATCTTCGGCAATACCACCACCGGCATTTCAACCCCGATTGGCGGCTTTGCCATCGGTGGCTATCGTGCCAGCGGCTACAATATCTTCATCATGCTGGCCGGCTTTGCCGTGATGGCCGGTATCTTTGTGGTGCTGAAAACCACCCGGCTTGGCCTGGTGGCACGCGGCGCGATGCAGAGCGCCGACATGGCCTCCGGCCTGGGGCATAACCCGCGCCGCATCTATATGCTGACCTTCACCATCGGCGCCGCGCTTTCCGGCCTGGCTGGCGGCATCCTGGCGCCGCTGACCGGGCTGACGCCCACCAGCGGCGGCCTTTATGTGGCCAAGGCTTTCATCACGGTGATTTCCGGTGGCGCGGCGGTGGTCACCGGCACGCTCTCAAGCTCGGTGCTGTTTGGCAGCCTGACGCAATTGACCACACTGGCCTCCACTCCGGTCTGGGGTGACGTGGCGATGCTGCTGGCGGCCATTGTGCTGTTGCGCCTGTTACCACGCGGCATTACCGGCCGTTTCTTCACACGGCAGGTTTGAACATGCTGGAAAATGCGCGCAACCGGCACATCCTGGTGGCGGTGATTGGCATCGCCATCCTGCTGGGGCTGCCAGTGGTGGTTGACCTGATCACCCTGCTGGAACTCAGCGTTTATGTGGTCTACGCCATCCTGGCGCTCAGCCTGGGCTTCATCTGGGGCTATGGCGGCATCCTGTGTTTTGGACAGGCTGCCTTTTTCGGCCTGGGCGCCTATAGCTATGCCGTGGCAGCGATCAATGTGGGCGAAAGCACCGGGCCGTTCCTGCTGGCGATCCTGCTGCCGCTGATCTTTGCCGCCCTGCTTGGCGCAATGATGTTTTATGGCCGGATCAGCGATGTGTATATGGGCGTCATCACCCTGGTAGTGACATTGATCCTGTTCAAATTCATCAATTCCACCGCCAACGAAACCTGGATCATTGGCAAGGCACGCCTGGGCGGCTTCAACGGCATTCCCGGTTTCCCGACGCTGAACATGCCCGGCGATCCCGGCAACCTGCTCGATCCGGAACAATTCTTCTATGTCGCCATGGGTTTGCTGCTGCTGGTGTATTTCGGCCTGCATTGGCTGATGACCACGCGCTTTGGCCGCGTGGTGGTGGCGATCCGCGAGAATGAAACCCGCGCCGAATTGCTGGGTTATGACGTGCGGCTCTACAAGACCATGATCTTCGCCATCGGCGGCGGCATCGGCGGCATGGCTGGCGCGCTGTTTGCCAATTGGGGCAACTTTGTCAGCCCAGGCCTGTTTGGCCTGGCGCAATCGGCCACCATCATCATCTGGGTGATCGTGGGTGGCCTGGGCACCCTGATCGGCCCAGTGATCGGCGCCGTGCTGATCCAGTTCATCATCACCCAGCTTGGCCAGCAGAGCGTGGTGAACAACGCCTTTGTGCTGGGTGGCATACTGGTGTTGTTTGTGCTGCTGCTGCCCAAGGGGCTGATGCCCACGCTGGCCGCCCTGCTGCGCCCCAGGCAACGTTCAGGCCGCCGGCCATTACGCCAGCAGGGAGGCAAGGATGGCCAGCAATAGGCGCGGCAGCGTAGTGCTGGAAACCCGCAATCTGAGCATGCGTTTCGGCGGCGTGACGGCCGTGGATAATGTGGATTTTGAATTGCGCGAAGGCGAATTGCGCTGCCTGATCGGGCCGAATGGCGCCGGCAAGTCCACCTTCTTCAAATGCCTGACCGGGCAATTGCGGCCCACAGCCGGCAGCATCCTGATCCAGGACAAGCCGATGCTGGGCGAGCCGCCCTGCCGCATTGCCCAGGCCGGGGTTGGCGTGAAAACCCAGACACCCAGCCTGTTCAATGGCCTGACGGCGCGCGAACATATCGCCCTGGCGGTGGAGCGCCATCATGGCAATGAGCGCGCCCGCAGCAAAACCGATGATGTGATCGAACGTTTTGGCCTGAATGACCTGGCCGGACGCATCGTCGGCCAATTGGCGCATGGTCAACGCCAGCGGGTGGAAATCGCCATGGTGGTGGCCGCCGATCCCTGGCTGGTGCTGCTGGATGAGCCGGCCGCCGGCATGACGCATGAGGAAGTGGATCGCATGGTGGCGCTGATCCGTGACATCAACCGCGAAGCCACCATGATCATCGTGGAGCATGACATGCAGTTCATCCGCCTGATCGCCGATCAGGTGACGGTGTTCCACCAGGGCGCCATCCTGATCGAGGATCATGTGGAAGCCGTGCTGAATGATCCGCGCGTGCGCGAAGTCTATCTCGGAGCCTGAGCATGACCAGCCGCAGCGACCCCCGCTCTGCCGACAAGCCATTACTGGAACTGCGTGGCCTGTCTGCCGGTTATGGCGCCATCCCGATCCTGCATGACCTGAATTTTGTGGTGCGGCCGGGCGAGACAGTGGGCGTGCTGGGCCATAATGGCATGGGAAAATCCACCCTGCTGAAAACCCTGATGGGCTATATCCAGCCCAGCGCCGGCCAGATCCTGTTCAACGGCACTGAAATCACCAGCCTTTCGCCGCATGCCCGCAGCCGGCTTGGCCTGGGTTATGTGCCGCAGGGACGCGGCATTTTCCCTGACCTGACGGCGCTGGAAAACCTGCGCATGGCGCTGCCTGGCAGCAACGAGGCGCCAATCGATCAGATCCTGGGCGAAATTCCCCGCCTGGAGCGGTTGCTGGATCGCCGCGGCGGCAGCCTGAGCGGCGGCGAACAGCAATTGCTGGCCCTGGCGCGCTGCCTGGTGGCGGAACCCAGGCTTGCCCTGCTGGATGAGCCGACCGAGGGCATTCAGCCTTCGATCATCAAGGAAATTGCCGTGTTGCTGAAGCAACTGGTGAAGGCGCGTGGCCTGACCGTGCTGCTGGTGGAACAGAATCTGGATTTTATCGCCCAGCTTTCCGACCGTGTATTGATCCTGCAAAAAGGCCGCATCACCGGCGAGGTGAAGGGCAGCGAGATTCACAGCGCCGGCATCATTGAGGAATTCGCCGGCTTTGGCCGGGTTGCGGCCCTTGCCAAAAGTGGCGAGAACACCGCTGCGCCTGCCTTGCCGGCAATGACGGCCCTGGCCATGCCGATGCCGCAACGGCCGATGTCGACGAATAGTGCTGTATCGGCGGCACCGTCTCAGCAGACATATCAAAACTACCAGTCGGCGCCATTGCAGCGCCCGCTTCCCGCATCGGCCATGCCAGCCGCCACCCCTTCTGCCGCAAGGACGAGTTACATGACGGTAAAACGCCCGACCGAATCACAACTGCGCGATATCGTCAGCGAATTTGGCATGGCGATGAGCGACGATACCTTGCGCCGCTATCTGGCGCTGATGGAAGGCACCATCCAGTCTTACGACATTGTTGATTCGCTGCCGGATTTCCTGCCGCCAGTGGATTATCCGCGCACGCCGGGTTATCGCCCGCAGCCTGCCGAAAATCCGCTCAATGCCTGGTATGTCAAGGCCGAGGTGCGCGGTGCGCCGCGCGGCCCGCTGGCCGGCAAGAAGGTGGTGCTGAAGGATAACATCTGCCTGGCCGGCGTGCCGATGATGAATGGTGCCTCCACCCTGGAGGGCTATGTGCCGGATGTGGATGCCACCGTGGTGACGCGCATCCTGGATGCCGGCGGCACCATCGTTGGCAAGGCGCATTGCGAATATTTCTGCCTTTCCGGCGGCAGCCACACCAATGCCACCGGCCCGGTGCATAATCCCTGGAAGATGGGCTATTCGGCTGGCGGTTCGTCATCCGGCTGCGGCGCCCTGGTGGGTGCCGGCGAGGTGGAGATGGGCATTGGCGGTGACCAGGGCGGCTCGATCCGCATGCCCGGCTCGCTTTGCGGCATCTACGGCATGAAACCAACCCATGGCCTGGTGCCCTATACCGGCATCATGCCGATTGAGATCACCATCGATCATGCCGGGCCGATGACCCGCACAGTGGCCGACAATGCCCTGCTGCTGGAAGTCATTGCCGGCGAAGACGGCCTTGATCCGCGCCAATATGCCCCCAAGGTGGATAAATACACGGCCGCTTTGGGCCGCGGCGTGAAGGGGATGCGGATCGGCGTGGTGAAGGAAAGCTTCACCGTGCCCGGCATGCAGGATGATGTTGCCCGCAAGGTGCGTGCCGCCGCCGACCGTTATCGTGAACTGGGCGCGCAGGTGGAGGAGATTTCGGTGCCGATGCACAGCCTGGGCACCGCAATCTGGACACCGATTGCGCTGGAAGGCCTCACCGATCTGATGATGAACGGCAATGGCTTCGGCACCAACTGGAAGGGGCTTTACGTCACCAGCCTGCTGGATGCCCATGCCAATTGGCGCAGCCGCTCGGATGAGCTTTCCGATAGCCTCAAGATATCGATGTTTGTCGGGCAGTATTTCCTCAAGCATTATCGTGGCCATTATTATGCCAAGGCGCAGAATCTGGCCCGCCAATTGAAGCTGGCCTATGACGCGGCGCTGGATCGTTGCGACCTGCTGCTGATGCCCACCCTGCCGATGGTAGCGCAGCCTTTGCCGCCGCCCGGCAGTCCGCTGGAATTGGTCATCCAGCGCGCTTTTGAAATCCTGCCCAATACGGCACCGTTTGATACCACCGGGCATCCGGCGATGACTGTGCCCTGCGGCCTGAGCGACGGCCTACCGGTGGGCGTGATGCTGATCGGCAAACACTGGCGCGAGGCAACGATCTATCAGGCCGCGCATGCCTTTGAGCAGGTGGAAGACTGGCGCAACATGTAATCGCCAGAATAACTGGGAGGAAACCATGCGCCTCATAGAGGCCTATACCCGTGGCGACACGGCGCAGCCTTTGTTGCGCCTTACCGTGCATGGCCTGCTGCAACAGGCGGTCAACCAGCATGGGGCACGCGATGCCTTGATCGTGCGGCATCAGGACATTCGCTGGTCGTATCACGATCTTGCCCGTGCCGTGGACGATCTGGCTGCCGGCCTGCTGGCCCTGGGCCTGCAAAAAGGCGACCGCATCGGCATCTGGTCGCCGAACCGGGTCGAATGGGTGGTGACGCAATTCGCCACCGCGCGGATCGGCCTGATCCTGGTCAATATCAATCCGGCCTACCGGCTGGCGGAACTGGAATTTGCACTCAACAAGGTGCAGGCCAAAGCGCTGATCGTGGCGCCCAGTTTCAAGACCAGCGACTATATCGGCATGCTGCAAAGCCTGGCACCAGAGCTTACCGGGCAAACGCCAGGGCAGTTGCAGCTTGCCCGCCTGCCGCATCTGCGTTGCATCATCCGGCTTGGCCCGGGCGAAACGCCGGGCATGCAGCCTTATGATGCCGTTTTGCGGCTGGCCGGCCCGGCGCAACGCAGCCGGCTTGATCTGGTGGCAGCCAGCCTGGACCCGGACGAGCCGATCAACATCCAGTTCACCAGCGGCACAACAGGTTTGCCCAAAGGCGCCATGCTGACGCATTACAACATCGTCAATAATGGCTATTTCGTTGCGCAGAAGATGAAATTCACGCCGCAGGACCGGCTCTGCATCCCGGTGCCGCTGTATCACTGCTTCGGCATGGTGCTGTCCAACCTGGCCTGTGTCAGCCATGGCGCCTGCATGGTGTTTCCGGGTGAAGGTTTTGATGCCTGCGAAGTGCTGGAGACGGTGCAGGCCGAACGCTGCACGGCCTTGCATGGTGTGCCCACCATGTTCATTGCCGAACTGGGCCATCCGGATTTCGGCCGCTACGATCTTTCCAGCCTGCGCACCGGCATCATGGCTGGCGCGCCCTGCCCGATCGAGGTGATGAAGCAGGTGGTGCGCGACATGGGCATGCGCGAAGTGACCATCGCCTACGGCATGACCGAGACCAGCCCGGTGTCGTTCCAGAGCGGGGTTGACGATCCGCTGGAGCGGCGCGTCGCCACGGTTGGCCGCATCCATCCGCATGTTGAGGTCAAGATCATCGGCGAGCGTGGCGAAACCTTGCGGCCGGGCGAGAAAGGCGAACTCTGCACCCGCGGCTATTCGGTGATGCGCGGCTATTGGGATGAACCGGAGAAAACCGCCGAAGCCATTGATGCCGCCGGCTGGATGCATACCGGCGATCTGGCAGTGCTGGATGAAGCAGGTTATTGCAACATCGTCGGCCGGGTGAAGGATATGGTGATCCGCGGCGGCGAGAATCTGTTTCCGCGCGAGATCGAGGAATATCTGTATCGTCATCCGGCGGTGCAGGATGTGCAGGTTTTTGGCATTCCGGATGCCAAATATGGTGAGGAACTCTGCGCCTGGATTGTGCCAAAACCGGGCCAGCGCCCAAGCGAGGCCGATATCCGAGCCTTCTGCCAGGGGCAGATCGCGCATCAGAAAATCCCGCGCCATATTCGTTTTGTCGATGCCTTCCCGGTCACCGCCACCGGCAAGGCGCAGAAATTTATCATGCGCAAGACAATGATGGATGAACTGGGCTTGAAGGAGGCGGCAACAGCCTGACAGAATAGGCTCTGACACGGAGCCCCAGCCATGCCGATAGATATCCGCCCCGACGACGCCCTGATTGTTATTGATGTGCAGAATGATTTCTGCCCGGGCGGCGCACTGGCCGTGCCGGAAGGCGATGCCGTGGTGCCGGTGATCAACCGGCTGATCGGCCGCTTTCCGCACGTGATCCTGACCCAGGATTGGCATCCGGCCGGGCACCGGTCTTTTGCCTCAACCCATCCAGGCCGGCAGCCATTCGAAACCATTGCCTGGCGCTATGGGCCGCAAACCTTGTGGCCGGATCACTGTGTGCAAGGCAGCAAGGGCGCTGAATTTCACGCGGGCCTGCATATCGACACCGCCGAATTGGTGATCCGCAAAGGCTTTCGAGCCGAGATCGATTCCTATTCGGCTTTCAGCGAAAACGACAAGACAACTCGCACCGGACTGGCCGGCTATCTGCGCGAGCGCAAGCTCAACCGCCTTTTCTTCTGCGGCCTAGCGCTGGATTACTGTGTGGCCTGGTCAGCCCTGGATGGCCGCCGCGAGAGTTTTCCGGCTTTTGTGGTGGAGGATGCCTGCCGCGCCATTGACCTCAACGGCAGCCGCGCCGAGGCCATGGCTCAATTCGCCCGCAACGATGTGGGCGTGCTGAATGCGGCAGAGATAACGGCCTAAACCATCCTGAGGCCAAGAATGCGGCGGGCTTCCTCAGGCGTTGCCGGGCGGCGGCCATAATCAGCACAGAGCGCCGCAACCCGCGCCACCAATTCGGCATTGCTGCTGGCCAGCCGTCCATTGTCGAAACGGATATTGTCTTCCAGGCCGGTGCGGCAATGGCCGCCCATCTCCAGCGCCCAGTGATTCACTTCCAACTGATGCCGGCCCAGGCCGGCAGCGGTCCAGGTCGCATCCGGCATCAGTTTGTGCAATTGCGCCACTTCAAATTCAAGAATTTCGCGCCTCGCCGGCAGCGCATTCTTCACGCCCATGACAAATTGCACATGTGCCGGCTCCGGGATCAGCCCTTCGCGCACCAGATCGGCGGCATTGTAGAGCATCGCCAGATCAAACACTTCCACTTCCGGCTTGACCTCGTAATCCTTCATCGTCTGCGCCAAGCCCTTGATGAAATCCGGTGGATTTTCATTCACGAAGGTGGGGAAATTCACCGAGCCGGTGGCCAATGACGCCATGTCGGGGCGGTATTTCAGCATACCGCCACGTTCCTCCAGTTTGCGCCCGCGCGCACCGGTGGAGAATTGCACAATCATGCCGGGGCAATGTTTTTCGATGCCCTGCTGCACGGCATGAAAACGTTCCGGATCGGATGACGAGGATTCGTCATCGTTGCGCACATGAATATGCACCAGGGATGCACCGGCTTCATAAGCCTGCTGGCTGGATTCAACCTGCTCCGCTACCGTGACCGGCACAGCGGGTGTATCCTTTTTGCGCGGCACCGATCCGGTGATGGCGACGGTAATGATGCACGGTTCCATGTTTCCCACCTTTTTTAGCTTTATGATTCAATTCTGGCGCGGGCCAAAGCCGCCGCCGCCGCCGGTTTCTATTTCCACCAGATCGCCCGGCTGCAATACCAATTGCCCACTAGGCTCAATCGCCTTGCCGTTGATGGCGAAGCCTGCTGCAGCGCCCGCCTCGCCGCCGAGCAGGCCCGGCGCCGGCTTTTTGATGCGGTTGACCATGAAGGATGAGATCGCCATGCCGTCGCCGCGCATGCGGAAGGCAAAGCGGATGCCGTCGCCGCCATTCCGCGCACCTCGGCCACCGGAACCATGGCGGATTTCACGGCATAACACTTCCAGCGGCGCCTGACTTTCCAGCACTTCAATCGGCGTGTTGGAAAGATTACTCGGGAAGCTGATGGCGGAAAGACCGTGATGGCGCGCACTGGCACCGGCACCGGCACCGAGAAAACCGGAAACCGAATAACGTCGGCCACTGCCGAGGCCGGCCACCTGCATGTTGTTGGACGGCGAGCCGGGCGTGGCCTGTACCCGATCCGGCAAGGCTTGCGCCATGGCGCCCATGATCGCCGGCGGCAGCAGATGGCCGATCATGCCGCGTGCGCCGCAGGGCGCCGGCCGGGTCGGGTTGAGGATCGAGCCTTCCGGCGCCGAAATGCGGATCGGCAGAAAACTGCCTTCGTTATTCGGAATCCACGGGGCGAACAATGCCTTCAGCGCATAGGCGCTATAGGCATAGGTGTAGTTCATCACCGTGTTGATGGCCAGATTCACCTGAGCACTTGAGCCGGTGTAATCCACGCTCACTTCATCGCCCAACACCGTCACCTTGCAGGCAATGGTGATAACACCGCCCGGCATTTCGGCCGGGCCATCATTCTCCACCACATATTCATAAACCCCATCGGGCGTAGCCCTGATGGCATCTCGCATCGCGGTTTCGGTGCGCTGGCAGACCTCGTCGGTCAATTGTTCAAAATCGATACCGGTTTCATCAAGCAGGCCGCAGAGCAATTCGCCCAAGGATGTGCAGCATGAAACCTGCGCCCAGATATCGCCCATGGTTTCATCCGGCAGCCGCACATTGGTCTGGATCATTTCCACCAGCACGTCATTCTGCACGCCGGCATGCAGGATGCGCATCGGCGGAATCTGCAACCCTTCCTCGAATAATTCGCGGTTGGCGGGATTACGCAGCCGACCGCCAATATCCGGCAAATGGCTGACCACGCCAGCAAAGCCGACAATCGCGCCTTTATGCACAATCGGCATCACCAGGGTGGCATCATTGAGATGCCCGGTGGCGAGCCAGGGATCGTTGGTGATGTAGGCATCACCATCCTGCATGGTATCGATGCCGAATTTGGCAATGAAGCTGCGCACCGTTGCCGGCACCGTTGAAATGAAGGACGGGATGCTCTGCGAGGATTGCACCACATTGCGGCCACGCCGATCCGTCAGCACCACGGCATAATCGTTGGCTTCACGCACCAGGGTGGAAAACGAGGTGCGCACAAAAGTGGCCGCCGCCTCGTCCACCATGCTGATCAGGCGGGTCCAGAGGATTTCCAGGGTGATCGGATCGATATTCTGCATAATCACAGCCCCCGCAGCACAACTTCGAGCGTGCCGTCACCGAGCACAGACACGGCGGCATCATAGGCCACCACCAGGGTTGATTCCGGCTCCACCACCACCAGCGGCCCGGCCAGCTTGCTGCCTGGCGCCAGGGCATGACGATCATAAACCGGCACGCTGGCAAAACGCTTTTCGCCCGGCAGATAAAGCCTGCGGCTGCCACAGGCCACGGCTTCGGAATGGGGCGCGGCCTGCTGGGCGAAAGCATAACGCCGGTGCCTTTGCTGTGATTGCGCCACCACGCGCCAGGTCACCACTTCCGGCCGCCCACCGGGCACCGGGCGTTTGAACAGGCGGATATATTCGCGCAGGAAAACCTCCTGCAACAGCGCCTGGCTCAATTGTTCAAAACTGCAATCGCCCAGATCAACTTCCACCTTGGCACCCTGGCCCTGATAGCGCATCTCGGCGCAAAGCCGCCACTGGATATCCGCCGCCGCCACACCAACATGCGACAAATCGGCGGCAAGCGCATCGCGTGCCGCTTGCAGCCGCTGGCGCAGATCGTTCCAGTCAATGCGCTCAACGGCTTCCAGCTTGGACCAGGATTGATCAGCACGGCCCGGTGCTGCCAGGAAGCCAAGGCAGGAACCAACACCGGATGCCACCGGGCAAAGGATACGCGCGATGCGCAGCCGGCGCGCCACATCCACGGCATGCACCGGGCCGGCCCCACCGGTGGTGACAAGAGTGAAATGCCGGGCATCATGGCCGCGTTCGGCAATATGGGTGCGAGCTGCCGCTGCCATGTTTTCATTCACGATGTCATGAATGCCCCAGGCCACGGTTTCGGCAGTCATGCCACCGAGCCGCTGACCAAGCGCAGCCAAGGCCTGCTCGGCCTTTGCCAGGCTCAGCTTCATGCGGCCGCCGAGGAAATTATCGGCATCAAGATGGCCGAGGAACAGATCTGAATCCGTCACCGTGGCATCCTTGCCGCCAAGATCGTAGCAGGCCGGGCCGGGCTCGGCGCTGGCACTATCGGGGCCGACCTGCAACAGCCCCATGCTGCTGACCCGCGCAATACTGCCGCCGCCGGCGCCGATCTCGATCAGATCAATGCTGGGGCTGACCGCCGGCAGGCCGCTGCCTTTGCGGAAGCGCCGCACGCGGGCAAATTCAAATGTATGGGTGATGGCCGGCACACCATCCACGGCCACGCAGGATTTTGCCGTGGTGCCACCCATGTCAAAAGCCAGGATATTCTTCACCTGATGAATAGCGGCACAATTGATCGCGCTCAGCACGCCGCCGGCCGGGCCCGATTCCAGCAGCCGGATCGGAAAACGCGCCGCCTGCTCGGCCTGGGTGAAACCGCCATTCGACACCATGATGTCGAGCCGCGCTTCCAGACCTAGTTCGGTCAAGCGCCGGCTCAGCGCATTCATGTAATGCTCAACAATCGGCTGCACATAGGCATTTGCTGCCACTGTTGACATGCGCTCGTATTCGCCGATTTCGGCTGCCACTTCGGAGGAAATCGAAAAGCTGTGCTGCGGCAATGCCTGTTTCAGAAAATCACGCACCCGGCGTTCGTGCTGGCCATCAACACAGGCATGCAGGAAACACACCGCCACCGCCGCCACATCGGCCCGGGCCAGCTTGTCAGCCAGGGAGTGTAAATCGGCTTCCGGCAAAACCTGCCAGATATCGCCGCTCGGGCCGATCCGCTCGGCAACCGCAAAGCGCTGCTGCCGCTGCACCAGCGGATCGGGGAAGGAGATTTCGAGGTCATAGGTATCGTAGCGGGTCTCACGCCGGATATCGAGCACATCCTCGGTGCCGGCAGTGACCACCAGGGCGGTCTTGACCCCCTTGCGCTCCAGCAATGTGTTGGTGATCAGCGTGGTGCCATGCACCACACGATGCACCGCCCGGCTGCCGCCTGCCACGCCGGCCGGCAATTGCGCCAGCAGCATCTCGATCACCCGCGCGATGCCCTGGCCCGGATCGGCCGGCGTGGTCAGCGCCTTTGCTACCCAGATCGTATCGCTGGCTGCTTCCAGCATCACACCATCAGTGAAGGTGCCGCCCACATCGACGGCGATTTGATAGGTCACGTCTTTGCCCTCATAACCATGCCGGCGGCAGCGGTCATACTTTCCAGCAATGCCGGCGAAACAGGTATGCCATGTTGCCGGCGCTGCGCATATGTGGTGGCGGCGCGCTGGCCCGGCAGCCGCGGCTTTGCATCGGTGGCCGGCAAGCTGCGCTCGATACGGCCGGCCACAGATTCAATGGCCTGCAAGGCGGCGCTGCGACCGGCGAAGAATCCTGGATCAATGGCGAGAAAGTTATGGCTGGTGCCGCTTGGCTCCGGCCCCGGATCATGCGGATTGCGCACCTGGAAGCCGGGCCGGCCACCGGAAAGCCCGGCGCAGAGCAATTCGATTGCCAATGCCAAGGCATAGCCTTTGGCACCGCCCATCGGCTGGATCGTGCCCAGTAGCGCAGCCTCAGCATCGGTGGTGGGCTGGCCATCCTGATCCAGCGCCCAATCGGCGGGGATCGCCGCCTTGGCCTGCGCCGCCTTGCGGATGCGGCCGCGTGCCACCACGCTGGTGGCCATGTCGATCACAATCGGTGCTGCATCGCCACGCGGAAAGGCGATAGCTAGCGGATTGGTGCCCAGGATGGCTTCACGCCCGCCCCAGGGCGCCATGGTTGGCGCGGCATTGGACAATGCGATGCCGATCAGGCCCTGTCTTGCCGCCAGTTCAACATAGAAATTTGCCGCACCAAAATGGCTGCTATTACGCACCGCACAGGCGCCGATGCCCTGGGCCTGTGCCAGCCGGATCGCCTCGATCATCGCCTTATGCGCCGCCAGCACACCAAAACCATTCATGGCATCCAGAACACTGGCCGCCGGGCCGGTTTGGCTCAACTGCATGATCGCATTCGGCAGGATCGAGTGTTCCAGCAACCGCCGCACATAAACCGGCAGATGCGCCAGACCATGCGAATCAATGCCATGCAATTGCGCTTCCACCAAGATACCGGCGGCAAGATCGGCATCTTCCACTGTCATACCGGTAGCCGCCAGAATATCCGCCGCCAGCGCCTGCAATGGACCGGGCGCCACAACCGCCGCCATCCGCAAGCCTGCCAGTTTCTCCGCCAGATCGCTCATGTTCAGCGCTGATAAACCGGGGTGAGCCAGCCGCGCTTGGCAGCATTCACGCCAGTGGTGGCATCAAAATAGGCCTGCTGCAATTGCATGGTGATCGGCCCGGGATTGCCGCTGCCCACCTGGATGCCATCCACATTCACCACCGGCACAACTTCCGCCGCCGAGCCGACCAGGAATAGCTCCTGCGCCGCATAAAGCTCGGTCTTGTCCATGGTGCGCTCCACCACTGGAATGCCCATATCGCGCGCCAGCTCCATCACACTGTCGCGCGTGATGCTCTCCAGAATGCCGCTGGTCAGATCCGGTGTCACCAGCTTGCCATGCCGCACCATGAAGATGCAGGAACCCGGCCCTTCGGCGACATGACCGGACTGGTTCATCAGAATCGCTTCGTCGTAGCCATCCTGCTTGGCCTGATAACGCGCCAGGCGGCTGTTGACATAATTGCCGCCGCATTTGATGCGCGGTGGCATGGCCGAATCCGACAGCCGCAGCCAGGCGCTGACCTGACAGCGGATACCCTTGTTGACATTCTTATTGCGCGCCTTTTCCAGCGCCGAGATCGAATAGCTGACCGGGCCGCGCACATCCTGTTCGCCCATGCCATCCAGATAGGCGATGGTGCGGATATGCACCGCTTCCTCGGCCTTGTTCCGGCGCAGCAATTCCAGCGTATTGGCATTGATATCCGCCGGCGAAAAAGGCGCATCGAAGCGCAGCAGTTTCATTGACTGGAACAGCCGCTCGGTATGCTCTTCCAGGCGGAACACATACATCTGCCGCTCTTCGGCATTCCAATAGCCGCGCAGGCCCTCAAAAACCGAGAGGCCATATTTCACCGCTGGCGACATCACATGCGTCATCGCCTCGGCATATTTCACCAGCTTGCCGTTCTGCACCATGAATTCGGGTAGAATCTTCGACATCATCGCCTCTCGAACAGGAATTACAAACTCAGATCAATGTGAAACGCGCCACGGCCAGGTCGCCTTCGTGGCCAATCTCCAGGCAGACCGGCGCATGCAATGAAAGCTTACGGCCCGCATCGCCATTGACGATATTGGTCAGCAGCCGCGGCCCCTCATCCAGTTCCACCAGGGTCACGTCATAGGGAATGCGATGCTTGAAGGCATCGTTATAGGCGACGTGATAGATCACCCAGCTGACAATACGGCCACGCCCGCTGGCCGGCTGCCAGGCCACATCGCGCTTGAGGCAGCAGGGGCAGGCTTCGCGCGCCGGCAGCCAGCGATGACCGCAGCTTTGGCATTGCTGATACAGCAACTGGCCGGCCTTGAGGCCATCCCAGAACGGCGCGCTGAGCGGCGTGATATCAGGCTGCGGGAAGCTCATGCGGCGGCTCCAAGAATCAGTGTGGCGTGAGTGTGCATGGTGCCGCCCTGGTTGCTGACCAGGCAGTGGCGCGCCCTGGGGATTTGCAGCACGGCATCGCCGCGCATCTGGCGTACGCCCTCGATCACCAATTGCAGGCCCGGCGTGCCGGTTTCCGACAGCAGGCCGCCGCTGGTATTGCAGGGCAGCTGGCCATCCAGCGCCATGCCGCCAGCCGCAGCAAAAGACGCCGCCTGGCCGGGTGGGAAGAAGCCGTAATCTTCCAGCGTCAGCAGTGGCGTGACCGTGAAGCAATCATATAACTGCGCCACATCGATATCCTTGCGCGCGATGCCGGCCATGCGGAAGGCGATATCGGCTGAAACACACGCCTTGGTGCTGGTCAGCGAGGGGCGCAATTGCACATCCCAGGATTCCTGGCCCTGGCCGAAGCCGAGGATCGGCACCGCCTTGTCGATGCCGAGCGATCGGGCATGCTGGCGCGACATCACAACAATCGCAGCAGCGCCATCGGAAAGCAGGCAGCAATCATCACGCCGCAACGGTTCCACCACAAAGGGCGAAGCCATGTAATCATCCAGCGTGATCGCCTGGCGCAGATGGGCCTGCGGATTGCGCGCGCCATTGGCGCGGAAAGCCACCGCCACGGCACCAAAACATTCATCGGCGAGGTTAAATTCCTGACGATAGCGTTGATGCACCATGGCATAGCCGGCAGCCGTGGAATACCAGCCATAAACTGCATCATCGCCGCGTGGCCGTTGATATACGCTGCGGCTGCCAGTGCGCGGCGTGTCGCCATAACAGATGATCGCCACCTGCATCAGCCCGGCTTCGATCGCCATGGCGGCATAGCTGATCAGGCCGATATTGGCAGCGCCGCCCTGATCCAGCGAAGCGCCAATATTCGGTCGCAACCCAAGCGCCTCAGCCACTTTCTGGCCATAGAGAAAGGACGGTTCGGCATTGGCCATCTTGACCAGCACGCCATCAACCAGTTGCTTGTCGATGCCGGCGTCATTGAGCGCATTGGCACAGGCTTCCACGATCAGCGACACCCGGTCGCGGCCTGGATGTTTGCCATAGGCGGTGTTGCCGATGCCGGCAATCACGGCGGCGCCGGAGATCATAGCACGCCCTCCTGCTGCAAAAGCTGCAACTCGGCCGTCGCCACACCAAGCTCGGCATAAATCGCGGCATTATCGGCGGCATATTCCGGGCTGGGGCGATAGGCCGGCTGGCCCAGGCCCAGATAATGCAGCGGGCTATGGTTCACGGTGATCGGGCCATAATTCGGATGGTCAATTTCCAGCAAGGTGCCGCGCGCATGCATATGCGGATCGCGGATCACTTCATGCAGATCGCGCACCGGCGAGGAAGGCACACGAAACTGTACCAGGCGCTCGAACAGAGCATCGCGCTGGAAGCCCGCGCTCCATTGCGCCACCATGGCATCCACATCCTCCATATGCGCCACGCGCTGGCGCATGCTGGCCAGATGCGCGGCCTGCTTCAGCTCCGGCCGTCCCATCGCATCCAGCAGGGCATGCCAATGCTTGTCGCTGTTGCAGATGATCGCGATATGGCCATCACTGGTGGGGTAGACATTGTAGGGGCAGAGTGACAGGCCGCCATGGCGGTTGCCGGTGCGCAGCGGAATGTCGTCGCGCTCGCCATAGGTCATGCCGATGCTGGATGCCAGGGTGGGATACACCGTTTCCAGCATCGCCACATCAATCGCCACACCTTTGCCGGTGCGGGCGCGGCGCAGCAGCGCCGTAACCATGGCGCCATAAAGATGCACACCACCCAGGAAGTCACACAAAGCGGCACCGGAACGTACCGGCGGATTTTCCGGGAAGCCGGTGGTGCTCATCACACCTGACATGCCCTGAACGGTCAGGTCCATTGCCGGGTAATCGCGATATGGACCAGACGCGCCATAGCCGCTGCCGCTGGCAAACACGATGGCTTCATTCCGCGCCCGCAATGCCGGGTAATCCAGGCCAAGCCGCGCCATCACGCCGGGGGCATAATTTTCCACCACCACATCGGCGGTTTTCACCAGATCGAGAAACAATTCTCGGCCACGCGGGGCTTTCAGATTCAGCGAGACGGATTTTTTGTTGGCATTCAACATGGCAAAGGGCACGCCGGCACCGCTGCGGGCATCACGCCGGCGCAGGAATTCACCGCCCGGCGGTTCCACCTTGATCACTTCGGCACCGGCCATCGCCATCAGAAAAGTGGCATAGGGGCCATTATAGATCTGCGTCAGGTCCAGCACACGAAAGCCGGCAAGCGGCAATTCCTGTCCGGTATACTCGGTGATCCGGCTCATCCGCTCAGCGCCCGGTGAATTTCGGCTTGCGCTTCTCGGCGAAGGCAGCCTTGGCGAGTGCGGTATCATCGGAATGATGCAGGATGCGGTTGGTAAGCTGTTCCATACGCAGCCCGGTGGCCAGATCCATGTGCCGCGACCGGATCGCCAGTTCCTTGGCCGCCTGCAATGCCAGCGGCGCATTGGCGCCAATGCGGTCGGCATACTCCTTGGCTGCGGTCGGGAGATCGGCCAGCGGCACGATCTTGTTGATCAGGCCCCAGCGCAACGCGGTTTGCGCATCAATGCTGTCGCCGGTCAGCAGCATCTCCATGGCGATGGCATAGGGCAATTGCTGCATGATGCGCTGCGTGCCGCCATTGGCGGCAATGATGCCGCGCTTCACCTCGGCCAGGCTGAAAATCGCAGTCTCGGCCGCCACGCGGATATCGGTGGCCAGCAGCAGGGTCATGCCGCCGCCAACGCAAACGCCGTTCACCGCCGCAATGATCGGCTTCCAGATTTCCAGGCCGCGATTGAGCAGCTGGCCTTTCTGGGTCAGCCACAATTCAGCCAGTTCGGCTTCGCGACCAACCCAGGATTTCAGATCGGCGCCGGCACAGAAAGCCTTGTCGCCGGCCCCGGTTATCACTGCCACGCGGATTTCCGGATCGTCACGCACCTGCATCCAGCAGCGCGACAGGCCGTCATAATGCTCGGCATCCAGTGCATTGCGGCGCTCCGGCCGGTTGATGGTGATGGTGGCAACACCATCTTCAACAACAAAATCGATCGACATCGGCTTTCTCCCGCTCAAGCCGCGCCGGATAGCAGCGCGCGCGCCACCACCATGCGCTGCACTTCGGACGGTCCTTCGCCGATGCGCTTGATGCGCAATTCGCGATACCAGCGTTCCAACGGCAATTCCTTGGCGATGCCCAAGGCGCCGAACATCTGCACACAGCGATCCACCACGCGCCAGGCGGTTTCGGTGGCCGTCACCTTGGCGATGGAAGCCTCAAGCTTGATGTCGTAGCCCAGGTCGCCCTGCCAGGCGGCCTGGTAGACCAGCAGGCGTGCCGCGCGCAATTCCATCTCAGAATCCGCAATCATCCACTGGATCGACTGGCGGTCAGCCAGCTTGGTGCGAAAGGTGGAGCGCTGCTTGACCCAGGCAATCGCCATTTCCAGTGCTTCCTGCGCCACGCCGATCACACCGGCGGCATAGGGCACGCGGGCATGCACCAGCCATTTCTGGCAAACGGCAAAACCTTCGCCTTCTTCGCCCAGGCGGTTCTCGACGGGAATCTCCACATCGTTGAAATGCACTTCAAACGGCTCATACGAGCGGATCACCGGGATCGGCTTCACGCTGATGCCCGGCACATGACGATCAACGATGAAGCAGCTGATACCACCACGATCACCGGCCTCGCCGGTGCGGGCAAAGACCAGGCCCCATTCCGCCTTGTCGGCGGCAGTGATCCACAGCTTGGTGCCATTGAGGATGTAGCTATCGCCCTTGCGCACTGCCCGGGTGCTGATCGAGCGCGCCGGATCGGAGCCGCCGGAGGCTTCTGATATCGCCACGAAGCTTTTTTTGCCGGCCTTGATGCCAGCCACGCCATACCGCTCGATCTGCTGTGCATTGCCAAGCCAGATCACGCTGGGCGGATCAATGCCGAAAGCCCCACAGGCCGGCACATAGGCGCCCATCTTGCAGCGCGCCGCTTCTTCCGCCACCAGCACCTGCGCCAGCAGGCCCAGGCCGCCGCCGCCATATTCGGCCGGCGAGGCCAGGCACCACAGGCCAAGCGCCTGCGCCTTGGCCTGCAAGGCGGCAAGCTGATCCTGCGGCAGGGCATGGCAATCATGCGGCTGGCGATCCTCTATCGGCCGCACTTCCTCACGCATGAAACGCCGCACCGTATCGCGCAGCAGCACCAGCTCCTCCGGCAATTGCCAGCTACCCAACGGCAAACCCGCAGCCTCGGCCATCTCGACTACCCCCAACCAGCTTTCTTGCGCTTTGAAACCATATTATTGGAACTATGTTTTATATAAAGAACCATCATATCGCAATATGATTTTTTCTATATCCAGCTTATCAAAATTTGCCGTCCAGTGGATAAATTGGCTAAGATATTGAAAAGAAATATATTAAATCTCCATGGCGACATTCGCAGACATTGCTTACGCCCTTCTTTGGCGCAACCTGGAGGCTGTTTCGCTGTTTAAGAAGTAATAATTGTATCGTATTATGAACCATTCATTTGACATATGCGCAGAATTAACCTAGCAAACCCCCGGAGAGACCCAACCCGGAACCGCGAGTCGCCCGATGAGCACCACGCTGCGCAAAAGCCTGAGAATTCTTGAGGTGCTGGCCACCTCGGAAACGCCGCGCGGCATTTCCGAGCTGTCGCGCGAGATCAAGATGAACAAAAGCGCGGTCCAGCGCATTTTTCAGACCCTGGCGGAAGAGGGCTATATCGAGAAGGCACCCGGCACCAGCCGCTATAAATCCACCCTGCGGCTGTGGGAATTAGGCGCCAGTGTGATTGCGCAGAATGAAACCCGGCGGCTGATCCGGCCGATCCTGCGTTATGCCGCCAAGGTTTCCAGCCTGACCTGCTATTTTGCCTGGGCCGATTTTCCCGACATCATCTATCTCGACAAGGTGGAAGGCGAAAAAGGCCGGCCGAATTCCTCCGATCCGGGCCAGCGCTCGCCGATGTATGCCGCCGCTTCCGGCCGCGCCATCCTGGCTTTTCTGGGCGATGACAAGATCGCCCAGATACTGAAGCTGATCGAAGCCCGCCCAGAGATTCGTGATTCCGGCGATTACACCAATCTCGATGTCGAATTCGCGCTGATCCGAGAACGCCATTATGCCACCTCGGAACGCGGCTCCAGTTCACGCATCAGCAGCGTGGCGGCGCCGGTCTGGGGCAGCGGCGCATTGCCGGTCGGTTCGATTGTGCTGACCAGCGATGCCGCCACATTGCCGCGCGCGGATTTTGACCGTGTTGGCTCGGTGGCGGTCTCGATTGCCGAACAGGCCAGCCGCGTGCTTGGCGGCGGCTTCCCGGCATCGGCCTCGGAAGCGCCCTAAGACTGCGCCAGGGTGACAAATTTGGCATTGAGATAGGCTTCCATCGCCTCAATGCCACCTTCCGAGCCATAGCCGGAATCCTTCACGCCACCAAACGGCGCTTCCGGCAGGGCCAAACCATGGTGGTTGATCGATACCATGCCACTGTCAAAGCCGGCAGCCAAAGCCGCTGCATTGGCATTGGAGCGGGTATAGGCATAGGCCGCCAAGCCAAAAGGCAGCCGGTTGGCCTCGGCCAAAGCCGCGTCCAGATCGCCGAAGCGCAGGATTGGCGCCACCGGGCCAAACGGTTCCTCGTTCATGATGCGGGCATCCAGCGGCACATCGGTCAGCACCGTGGGTTCAAAGAAATTGCCCGCATTGCCGATACGCTTGCCACCAGTTTCAAGCCTGGCGCCTTTTGCCACGGCATCGGCAACAAACATTTCCATTGCCAATACGCGGCGCTCATTGGCCAAAGGCCCCATAGTGGTTTGTGGATCGGTGCCATCGCCAACCCTGAGCCCCTTGGCAATACGCACAAAGCCGGCCAGGAACTGGTCATAGACCTTATCATGCACCAGAAACCGCGTCGGCGAGGTGCAGACTTGGCCGGCATTGCGGAATTTAGCCGCGCCGAGCAGGGCCACGGCACGTTCGATATCGGCATCGTCGCAGATGATTGCCGGCGAATGACCGCCGAGTTCCATGGTGATACGTTTCATATGCCGGCCGGCCAGCATCGAGAGATGCTTGCCCACCGGCGTTGAGCCGGTGAAGGTGATCTTGCGGATCACCGGATGCGGGATCAGGTATTCCGAAATTTCTGAGGGAATGCCATAGACCAGCTGCACCACACCTGCCGGCACGCCGGCATCAAGATAGGCTTGCACCAAAGCGGCGCAGGCAGCCGGGGTTTCTTCCGGGCCTTTCAGGATGATCGAGCAGCCGGCGGCCAAAGCCGCCGAAACCTTGCGCACTGCCTGGTTGATCGGGAAATTCCACGGCGTGAACGCCGCCACCGGACCCACCGGTTCCTTGATCACTAATTGCTGCACGCCGGGCAGCCGCGCCGGGATTATGCGGCCATAGGTGCGGCGCGCTTCCTCGGCGAACCAATCAACAATATCGCCCGCCGCCTGGGCTTCCATCCGCGCCTCGGCCAGCGGCTTGCCCTGTTCCAGGGTCAGGTTCTGCGCAATACCCTCGGCCCGCGCGCGCAAAAGATCGGCCGCCTTGCGCAAAATCTTGTAGCGCTCATAGCCTGATACTCTTTTCCAAAGCTTGAAACCGGCTTCGGCAGCGGCCAGGGCGCGGTCGAGATCGGCTTTCTCGGCCTTGGCAACATGGCCGATAAACTCACCGCTGGCCGGATTGAGCACCGGCAGGCTGGCGCCGGCCGCACCGCCGCACCATTGGCCGGCGATCTGCAATTGAATATCCGCATACATGCCGGCCACTCCCCAGTTATTTCAGCGTACGCCGCGCGCCGAGCCGCCATCCACCAGGATGCTCTGACCGGTGATGCCGCCGGCTGCATCGGAAATCAGGAATGCCACGGTTTCGGCAATTTCGTTCAGCTTGACGGCGCGGCCGAGCGGCAATTGCTGCAACGCCGCTTCCGGCACCGGCCAATTCTCCACCAGCCCCGGCAGCAGGCAGTTCATGCGGATGCCGGCGCGGCCATAACGATCGGCGAACAGCTTGGCAAAGGCATGCAGGCCGAGCCGCAGCACACTGGTGGGATAAGTGGTTTTCGGCTCCACCGCGATCTTGGAGGAAATCGCCACAAAAGCGCCGCCGCCCTGACGCATCATGATCGGCGTCACCAGCCGGGCCAGGCGGATCACGTTCATCACATACATATCCAGCGCCGCATGCCAATCGGCATCATCGATATCAAGCAGATGGCCGGGTGAATCCGGGCCATAGGCCGGCCCGACCTTTACATCCGTCAACCCCGGACCATGGCCGGTATTGGCTACCACGGCGTCGATGCGGCCGGTCTTTTCCATCGCCAGATCCACCAAAGCCGCAAGATCGGCGGTTTCAGTGACCGAACCGCGCCGGGCAAAGCCGCCCAGTTCGGCAGCCAGGGTTTCACATTCGGCCGAGGTGGACATCAGCACCACGCGCCAGCCCTTGGCGGCCAGCATACGCGCGCAAGCGCCGCCGATGCCGCGGCTTGCGGCGGTGACAATCACGGTCTTCTGCTCTGACATTGAGATGCTCCTCCCGGAAAACAGACTGGACTAGCGGCCGCCCTGGCCCACACGCATCTTCCGCTCCAGATAGGCGCCGTAGCGCGAGAGCGTGAAGGAGAGCGTGAAATAGATCAGCGAAACGAAGATGTAGACCTCGGTGTAGTATTCCTGCCACTTGCCGCTCTGGAAGGCGGCATTGCCCGATGCGGTCAGTTCAAACATGCCGACGATGATCAGCACCGAAGTTTCCTTCAGCGTGATCACCATATGATTGATGGTGGCCGGCAGCGCGGTGCGCAAAGCCTGCGGCAACACGATCAGGAAGCGGCATTGCCAATAGCCAAGACCCAGCGCGGCGGCGGCATCATATTGCCCCGGCCCCACCGCCTGCATGCCGCCGGTGACAATCATGGCGTAGTAGCAGGCGAAGAACACTGCAAAGCCGGCAATGACGCGATAGAGCGTATCTGGGTTGAGCCAACCCGGCAGGATGAAGGGCGCGAACAAAGCCGCGCAGAACACCACGGTGAGAATCGGGATCGAACGCACAAAATCGATCAGCAGCGTGATGACATGGCGGATCGCCGGCAGATCGGATTGCCGCGCCAGGGCAAACAGGATGCCAAGCGGCACACCGATGATGACCGTTGAAAGATAGACATAGAGCGTCAGCGCCAGGCCACCCCATTTATCGGTGGTCACCGGCAGCAGGCCGAACAGGCCGCCACGCATCAGCAGAATGAACAAGGCGGCGCCGCAAAGCCAGATCAGCACCAGGCGCCGGGCCTGCCAGAAATACGGCACACAGCTGAAGCCCACGATGCTCAAGGCCACCAGGCAGGCCAAGGCCGAACGCCAGTGTTCATCATAGGGATAGAGGCCGAACAGGATCAGCCGCCAGCGCGCCTGGATCACGGCCCAGCAGGCGCCACTGATTTCGGCGCATTGCCCTTCCTGAGCCTCGGTCCACAAACTGTCGATGAACGCCCAGCGCAGGATATGGCCTAGCGCCAGCAGGATCAGCGCCAGCACGGTCAGAGTGATCAGGCTGTTGCCGATGCTGCCAAAAAGCTGCTGGCGCAACGAAGGCAGCGTTGAGGTGGGAGCGAGCGAAGTAGCCATGATATTAGCGCCCCACTGGCTTGGCCCGGCGCCGCAGCAGTCGGCTCAGCCAGGAAGCGGCGGGCGCCGCAGCGCCATGGCCCTTCAGTGCAAAATGCTGATTGAGAAAATGCATGGCACGGGCGATCACATAATTGATCATCAGATAACCGCCCATCATCAGCGCCAGCAATTCGATGGTTTGACCGGCATGGTTGATACTGGTGGAGACCACCGAGAACAGGTCGGCATAGCCGATGGCGGCACCCAGCGAGGTCACCTTCATGGTGATCAGGAACTGGTTGCTCAAGGGCGGCAGCGCACTGCGCATCGCCAGCGGCAGGCGGATATTCCAGTGGATGGTCGATTCCTTGAGCCCCAGCGCACGCGCCGCCTCGATCTGGCCCTTATCCACCGCCAGCAGGCCACCGCGCACGATTTCGGCCACATAGGCGCTGGAATAGATCGTGATGGCCACAAACAGCGCCAGGAATTCCACCGGCAGGCGATGCCCGCCACGAAAGCCGAAACCTTGCAGCACCGGGAATTGCAGCGAAAACGGATTGCCCTGCCACAGCAGATACAGCACGGCAAGCGCGGCAACGCCTAGCAAAGCCTGCGGCCGGCGCCGCTTGAGCGCCAGCCAGAGCGCAGCCAGCGCCAGCAGCAGCAGGCCGATCAGCAGCAGGCCCTGCCCGGCCTCGATCTGCACTTTGGGAAAATACAGGCCACGATTGCTGGCGAAAAATACCCCGCCGAAGGACAAAGCCTGCCGCTCCATCGGCGCATGTTTAAAAACTTCATACCAGAAATAAATCTGCATGATGACTGGCACATTGCGCAGCAGATCAACATAAGCCGTGCAGATCAGGCGCAGCATCGGATTGGTGGAAAGCCTGAGCAGGCCGATACCGCTGCCGATCACGGTGGCGCAGAGGATGCAGAGCAGGCCAAGCGCCAAGGTATTCACCACCCCCATCAGGATGGTCCACCAATAGGGGTCGTTCAGCCCCTGCTCCAGCATGGCGACGGAGAGCCGCCAGCCGGTGGCGCGCCAGAGGAAATCCCAGCCATAGGCCATGCCCTGGCGCACCAGGTTGGCATAGACATTGGCCAGCGAGCTTGCCACCAGCAACAACACGGCGCCGAGAAACAGGCCCTGTAGCAGATAGCGGCGAAGCTGCCGGTTGAACCAAAGGCTGCGCACCATATTCCAGATCAACTCCACTGTACCTATGGTGCGCATCCTCAAGCCTCAGTCGAATACCGGCGCGTACAACACGCCGCCATCTTTCCACAGCTTGGTCAAGCCCCGGGTCAGCTTGTATGGCGACTGGCTGCCCAGATTACGCTCAAAAATCTCGCTGTAATTGCCGACATGCTTGACCACGTCATAGGCCCAGGTGTCGCGCAGGCCGATACCCTTGCCAAGGCCGGGCAGCTTGCCCATCAGGCGGGCAATGCGCGGGTCCTTGTCTTCCTTCATCTTCTCGATATTGGCGCTGGTGATACCCAGTTCTTCGGCCTCAATCAGCGCCGCAATCACCCAATTGACCAGGATCAGGAACTTCTCGTCGCCCTGGCGCACCACGGCGGAAACCGGCTCATTGGTCAGCACTTCCGGCAGCACCATATGCGGCGAGGCATCATTGGCGCGGCGCGCGCCAAACACCGCCAGGGTCGGGCCCCAGCCGGCAATGGTATCGCAACGGCCGCCGATATAAGCAGCGCGCGCATCCTCGGTCTTCTCGAAGGGCAGCATGGTGAAGGTCAGGTTCTTCGAGGCCAGGTAATCTGCGGCCAGGCGCTCGGTAGTGGTGCCGGCCGGCACGCAGACAGTGGCGCCATTCAGCTGCGTGGCAGTGGCCACATTGGCGCTTTTCTTGATCATGAACTGGGTGCCGCCGAAGAAATACGGCAGCGTGAACTGGAAACCGAGCACAGAATTGCGCTGCAAAGTCCAGCTGGTGTGATTGACCACGATATCAACACTACCCGATTGCAGGGCAGGGAAACGCTGCGGCCAGCTCAGCGGCACAAAATTGGCTTTGTCCGGGCTGCCGAGAATGGCGGTAGCAACCGAGCGGCAGATATCGGAATCAAAGCCGTGCCAGCGGCCCTTGTCGTCCAATTCAAAGAAACCGGGCGAGCCGCCGGCAATGGTGCTGCATTGCAAAGCACCGCGCTGCTTGATGGCTTCCAAAGTGGCGCCCTGGCCTGTCGGAGCCGCGCCCTGGGCCACGGCCTGTGAGGCAAGCCCGAACAGGGCCAACCCGCAAAATAAAGCGATATTGAATTTCATACCGAACCCCTCCGTTGCCCTGTTTCTTTATCGGCCCTGAAGCCTGCAAAATTTGTAGGTTAAAAAATATAATAGGTCAATATAAAATATTTTATATCATATAATGATACATCTTATAACCACCACATAACCGCACAAACAAACATGCCACCCGGCTGGGTGGCATGTGGTCGCGATAACTTGGTGTGGAGAGGATCAGGGCCGCGAACGGGTGAAACGCAACACATTCCACGGGCTGGGCAATGGCCCCACCGGCACATCAATGATGGTCGGCTGACCGGAATTGAAAGCCTGGCGCAAAGCCAGCCGCAATTCCTCCGGCGTTGTGGCACGCAGACCCAGCGCGCCGAAACTTTCCGCCAATTTGACAAAATCCGGGTTGTTCAGATTGGTGGCGATGCGGCGATTGCCAAAATCCTCGGTCTGCGTGCGCAGCACATTGCCGAAGGCGCCGTCATTCATCAGCACCACCACAATCGGGATATGATGCTGCACGGCGGTGGCCAGTTCCTGCACATTGAACATGAAGCCGCCATCGCCACTGACCGCCACCACCGGCACATCCGGCCGTGCCGCCTTGGCGCCAAGCGCAGTGGCCAGGCCCCAGCCCAATGTGCCCTGATAACCCGGGGTGATGAAACTGCGCGGCCGGTAGATCGGGAAAGCCAGGCGGCTGACATAGCCGAGCTGGGTCAGTTCATCAACGAAGATGCCGTCTTCCGGCAATTCCGCCCGGATCGCTTCCAGGAAAGCGATCTGCGGCTTGCATTGCGCCCAATCGGCATCCGAAACCGCGCGCATACGCTGCACGTCTTCAGCGCGTGACGGTCGCTTGGCGCTGAGCTTGGCCAGTTCGTCGGCCAGCGCTTCCAGCACCCGGCGCGCATCGCCGACAATGCCGACACTGGCCGGCCGCACCCGATTCAGTTCGTCGGCATCAGCATCGATGCGCACGATCTTGATCTTGTCGTCGAGGCCCCATTGCAATTGCTGCAATTGCAGCCGGGTGCCAACCGCCAGCACCACATCGGCATCACGCCAAAAGCGATGGCCGACGGCACTGTTGACACTGAGCGGATGCCGGCTATCCAGCACGCCGCGCCCGGTGCGATGGCTTGATACCGGCGCTTGCAGGATTTCCGCCACGCTGCGCACCGCCGCGCTGGCATCCAGCGCACCGCCACCCACAATCATCAATGGCCGTTCGGCAGCCGCCAACAACTTGGCCGCCGCTTTCACGGCATCAATATCCAGCGGCGCTTCCAACGCTTCGGCAGCCGGTAGCAATTGCACCGGCGCACGGCGCGGCCACACATCCAGTGGCGCTTCCAGCGCCACCGGGCGCGGCCGGCCGCTGCGCATCTCGGTAAAAGCCCGGTTCACCTTGGCCGGGCCTTCATGCGGCGCATTGATACGCTCAGCTGATTTGGTCAGCGAACGCAGCAGGCCAAGCTGATCCGGAATTTCATGCAGCAGGCCCAGGCCGCGCCCGATGGCATTCGATGCAATCTGCCCGGTCAGCGCCAGCACCGGTGCGTTGAGGGCATAGGCGGTGCAGATCGCCGCCGTGGCATTCAGGATGCCAGGCCCCGGCACCACGGTGAAAACCTGCGGCTTGCCGGTGGCCAGGGCAGCACCCAGCGCCATATAGGCGGCGCCCTGTTCATGCCGGGTATGGATCAGCCTCAGCTTGTCGGTGGCGCCAGCCAGGGCATCAAACAGATAATCATTCTGCACGCCCGGCAAGGCATAGATGGTGTTTATGCCGTTGCGGACGATCTGGCTCACCACGGCTTCGGCGGTGGTCATTGCCGCTGGCGGCGGGGCATCATTACTGGTCACATCACACTCCCTGAAACTCGCCTCGCCGGTCCCGGCGGCTGGGTCAGATGACCTGGCTGAGAAAGGCCTTGCTGCGCGCATGGCGCGGGTTGGAAAAGAATTCTTCGGGCGGCGCCGCTTCCACGATGCGGCCGGCATCCATGAACACCACCCGGTCTGCCACCTGGCGCGCGAAGCCCATCTCATGGGTAACGCACAGCATGGTCATGCCGTCTTCGGCCAGCTCGATCATGGTATCGAGCACTTCCTTGACCATTTCCGGATCAAGCGCCGAGGTCGGTTCGTCAAACAACATGATATTCGGGTTCATCGCCAGGGCGCGGGCAATGGCAACGCGCTGCTGCTGGCCGCCGGAAAGCTGACCGGGATATTTCTGCGCCTGTTCCGGGATACGAACCCGTTCAAGATAGCGCATCGCCAGGCTTTCCGCTTCCTTGCGCGTCAGGCCCAGCACCTTGATCGGCGCCAGCATACAATTCTGCTGCACCGTCAGATGCGGAAACAGATTGAAGCTCTGAAACACCATGCCGACGTTACGACGGATATCCTCGATATTGCGGCTATCCTGGTTCAGTTCCACGCCGCTGACGCGGATCTGGCCCTGCTGGTGTTCCTCCAGCCGGTTGATACAGCGGATCAACGTGGATTTGCCCGAACCGGAAGGGCCGCAGATGACGATCCGTTCGCCCCGGCGCACATCCAGATCGATATCGTGCAGCACCTGGTAGTCGCCATACCATTTGCTGACCGCCATCATCTCGACCGCCGGCGCGGCCGGGCTGGCATCCTGCTGGATCATGGCCGCCCCTAGCGCAGCGCGATCACGGCGATTTCCACCTTCGCCGTGGCAGAGACCAGCTTTGCTTCCACCGTGGCACGTGCCGGTGTGTGACCGGCCGGCACCCAGGCATCCCAGGCGCGGTTCATCTCGGCGAATTCGCTGATATCAGCCAGCCAGACGGTGGCGCTGAGAATCTTTGTCTTGTCGCTGCCGACTGCCGCCAGCGAGGCATCCAGCGCGGCCAGGATTTCCACGGTCTGGCCATAGGCATCCTTGGTCTTGTCGGTAGCCACCTCGCCACAGGTGAACACCATCTGGTCGGTATAGGTGGCCTTGCTCATGCGCGGGCCGGCGCCAATGCGATTGATGGTCATGACAATGCCCCGCTTCAGCTTTTGGCGCCCGGCAGCGCATCCACCGGCACGGTATAATTCAGCGGCATGCGGCCACCATCGATGTACAGCACCTGGCCGGTGACATAAGACGCATCGTCGCTGGCCAGAAAGGAGACCACACTGGCCACTTCCTCCGGCTCGCCGCAGCGGCCCATCGGCGTGCGCGACAGGATGCGGCGATAGGATTCCTCGTTGGACAACACGCCGTTGCGGGTCAGGTCGGTCAGGATGGTGCCCGGCCCCACCGCGTTGACGCGAACATTCTGCTTGGCCAGCGCCACCGCGAAGATGCGGCTCATCTGGTTGATGCCGGCCTTGGAAATGCCATAAGGCACATTGGTCGGGATGGTCAGGATGGCCTGCATCGACGACATGTTGACGATGGCGCCGCCACCCTGGGCCGCCATCACGCGGGCAGCCTCCTGGGTGCCGTAGAAAGTGCCATTCAGGTTCACCCCCATCACATGGGTGTATTCCTCATCGGTCAGGTCGAGCACCGATTTCGACACCGTGATGCCGGCATTATTCACCATGATGTCGAGCCGGCCCGATTGCGCCACGGCGGCTGCCACCACGGCCACCACATCGGCACGTTTGGACACATCGCAAGCCATCGCAAAGGCGGTCTTGCCGGCCGGATCGAGCCGGGCAGCGGCTTCCGCCACCTTTTCTGCCTTCAGATCCGCCAACCAGACCGTGGCGCCTTCCTGGTGCAGCCGCTCGGCACAGGCAAAGCCAATGCCCTGCGCCGCACCGGTGACAATCGCTATCTTGTTGGCGTGCTTCATATAGAGATTCCCCTTATCGATACTGCCCCGGCCAGCGGGCCAATCAGTGTTGGAATCAGTACAATGCAGGATATAAAAGGTCAATATAAGATTTATCGTATCTAATATAGATACGAATATGCGGCATTTTCAGCCCGGCCTATTGCCAGTGGCATGCCAGTATAAATGTTGAAACGGCTTATTCGGCGCTCAGGCGATAGCCTACGCCGGGCTCGGTCAGCAGCAATTGTGGCCGGGCCGGATCGGCCTCGATCTTCTGCCGCAACTGACGGGCAAAAACCCGCAGATATTGCACATCATGCTCATGCGCCTGGCCCCAAACCTGGCGCAAGATGAACTGATGCGTCAGCACCTTGCCGGCATGCTGCACCAGCAGCCGCAGCAAATCATATTCCTTGGGCGACAGTTTCACCGCCTCGCCATGCAGGCTGACCAGACGTTTTTCCAGATCGACCCGCAAGCCACCTGTGGCAAAAACCGGCTGGCCGCTGGTTGCCCCCACCATATGACGCAAAGCCGCACGGATGCGGGCGAGCAATTCGCCGGTGCCGAATGGCTTGGTGACATAATCATCGGCGCCGGCATCAAGCGCCGCGATCTTGTCAGCTTCGTCGGCACGCACCGACAGCACAATCACCGGAATGCTGCTCCATTCACGCAAACGGGCAATCACCGCCTGGCCATCCATATCCGGCAGGCCAAGATCAAGAATGATCAGATCGGGCTTGGACAAGGCAGCGATGCGCAAGCCCTCGCGCGCGCTATCCGCTTCCAGGATGCGGAAATCATGCGCCTCCAGGCTGACGCGCAGATAACGCCTGATCTGCGGTTCATCATCAATCACCAGGATGGCAGCCCCCTCAGCCATCGGCCGGCCTTTCCTCGATTGGCACATTCGGCTGCGCTTCCAGCGGCAAGGTCACGATCATGCGCGTGCCACGGCCAGCATTGCCCGACGAATCCGCCGGCAAGACCGGACTTTCGGCCCGGATACTGCCGCCATGCGCCTTGAGAATGCTGCGGCAGATCGACAGGCCAAGCCCGGTGCCGGCAACCTGCCGGTCACTGGCCTTGACGCGATAGAACATGTCGAACACCTGTTCAAGCTCGCCGCTTGGAATCCCCACACCGGCATCGGTTATGGTGATCACGATACTCTCCGCCGCCTGTCTTAGCACCAGGTCTATCGCGCTGCCCTTGGCGGAATATTTCGCCGCATTGTCCAATAGGTTGATCAGCACCTGCTCGATCAGGATGTAATCCACCCGCAGCAATGGCAAGGCCGGCGCCATATCTACCCGGATATCATGGCCCTGGGTGAGCGGCGCGGCGCGCTTCAGCGCTGTGGCAACCAGTTCCTCGGCATCGACCCAATCCAGCTTCGGCTGCATGGCGCCCGCTTCTATCCGTGTCATGTCGAGCAGATTGCCAACAAAGCGGTTAAGCCGTTCAGCTTCATCGCGCACGGTATGCAGTAATTCAACACGCCCCCGTTCATCCAGCTTGGCGCCAAAATTCAGCAGGCTGGAAACACCGCCGATGATCGAAGCCAGTGGCGTGCGCAGATCGTGACTGATTGACGACAACAAAGCCGAGCGCAGTTTTTCGGTTTCGGTTGCCATGCGGGCTTCCGCCACATCACGATTGAGAATGCTGCGCTCAATCGCCAGGGCGGCCTGACCGGCCAGGGCATCAAGCAGCCGGCGCTCATCCGGCCCCAATACCGGGCGTTCATCGGGAAACCGGATGCCCAGCGCGCCCAGGCTGCGCTCTGCGGTGCGCAAGGGCAGGAACAGCCAATCCGAGGACGGCAAAGTGCCGGTGCCGCGCCCGGCCGGCTCGCCCTTGAGCCAGGCCCAATCGGCAGCCCCCTTAGCCTTGTCATCAATCTGATCCTCCGGCGGATAGGCGGCGCGCACCGTTAGGCGATCCTGCCCGGGCTTAGCATCGCCTCCCTCCGGCATCAGCACCAAGGATTGCGCCTTGGCCAGAGCCGCGACATGATGCACCACCGCCCACAGGATACCATCCGCATCCACCGCACCGGTTACCATGCGACTGAAATCATAAAGCGCGGCCGTGCGCGCCTCACGAATCCGCGCCGCTTCCGCCTGCGCTCTGATTCGTGCCGTCAGGTTGCTGGCGACCAAGGCCAAGCCTAGGAAAATGAAAAACGTGTAGATGTTTTCCGGGTTGGCGATGGTGAAGGTGTAAAGCGGCGGCAGAAACAGGAAATTATAGCCCAGCACCGCAAATACCGAACTGAGCAGGGCCGCCGCATGACCATAACGCAGCGAGCAGAGCAATACCGATACCAGGATAAAAAGCGGGATGCTGGAATGCGGCAGCCAATCTGCCACCAGCTTGACCATGCCGAGCGACCCCAGTGAAATCATCGCTGCCGGCAGCAGGCCGCCAAAGCGCATATCCGCCAGCCGCGCCCGCATCAGGTCAAGCCATGATTCGCCCGGCGGCGATCCGGTGACAACATGGATATTGATGCCGTCGCCCAATTCCACCAGGCGGTCGGTGAGTGTGCCGCGCAGGCGATTGATCAGGCGGCTGCGCAGGCTGCGCGCCACCACCACCTCGGTGACATTACGCTGCCGGGCCTGGCGGATGATTTCAGCCGGCACATCGCTGCCGGCAACACTCACCACCTCGGCGCCGAATTCCTCGGCCAGGGTGAGGGCGCGGTTGATCTGGTCCTTCTCGCCATCCGACAGGCGGTCATGCGCCGGCGTCTCAACATATAAGGCGATCCACGGCGCCCGGCGTCGCTCGGCCAGTCGGCGCGCATTACGCACCAGGCGCGGCAATAATGGGCCAGGGCTGATGCAGGCCATGATGCGGTCACGTGTCGGCCATGGCCCGGCAATGGCATGTGACTGCATGTAGGACAGCATCTGGCCATCCACCTGATCGGCCGCCTTGCGCAACGCCAGTTCACGCAAGGCCGTGAGATTTCCGGGCGCGAAGAAATGATGTGCCGCCCGAGCAGCCTGCTCGGGCATATAAACCTTGCCCTGCTTCAACCGCTGGATCAGGTCTTCCGGCGCCAGATCCACCACTTCTATTCTATCGGCCTGCGCCAGCACATGATCCGGCACAGTCTCGCGCACCTTCACCCGGGTGATCTGCGCCACCACGTCATTCAGGCTTTCCAGATGCTGGATATTCAGCGTGGTGTAAACATCGATGCCGTGGCGGCAGATCTCCTCGATATCCTGATAGCGCTTGTCATGCCGGCTGCCCGGCACATTGCTATGCGCCAATTCATCGATCAGCACCAATTGCGGGCGGCGCTTCAGCACCTCATCCAGGTCAAGTTCATTGAACACCCGGTCACGATAGGCCACCCGCCGCAACGGCAATTGCTCCAGCCCACGCAGCAGAAACGCTGTTTCGGCACGGCCATGGGTTTCCACCACCCCCGCCACCACATCAATCCCTTCGCGCTGGCGGGCATGGGCGGTTTCCAGCATGGCATAGGTTTTGCCAACGCCTGGTGCTGCACCCAGAAACACACTGAGACGGCCACGCTTCTCCTGCGCAGCCGTCTGTAACAAGGCATCCGGCGATGGTCGGTTATCGCGCTCGGGAAGATGATCTGGCATCTGCGCTCATCGGGTAAGGGGCCTGATTTTATCCAAGGCAAGGTTCAGCGTCAGCACATTGATGCCGGGTTGACCAAGAAATCCGAACCAGGGCCGTTCGACATGCTGTTGCATAAGTGCCTCCAGATCAGCCGGCATCATGCCGCGTGCCGCCGCCACACGGGGCAATTGTCGCGCTGCATTGGCCGGTGAAATATGCGGATCAAGCCCGCTGCCCGATGTGGTGACCGCATCTGCCGGCACCGCCGCAGCGCCATCCTGCTGCTGATAGGAAGCTACATCACCGGCAACCCGCTCCACCAGCGCCTTGGCCGTGGGCGCCAGATTCGAGCCGCTGGAAGATGCAGCATCATAGCCTGACTTACCGGCCGCCGATGGGCGCGGATGGAAATAATGCGGCGCACTAAACCCCTGGCCGATCAGGCTTGAACCTATCAGCCGGCCCTCTCGTTCGATCAGGCTGCCGCTGGCCTGCACCGGAAACAAACCCTGGGCAATGCCGGTGATAACCAGAGGATAAGCCAGACCGGTGACCAGGCTGAACAAAACCAGCAGCACCAGCGCGGGGCGAATATGACTGAGCATGATATCTTTCTCCTGCTTCGATCAGCGATGGGTTCAGGCCAGACCAAGTGTGGAAACAATCAGATCAATGGCCTTGATCCCGATGAAAGGCAGCAGCACGCCGCCAAAGCCATAAATGGCCAGATTGCGCCGCAACAGGCTGACCGCCGGCAATGGCCGATAGCGCACCCCGCGCAACGCCAGCGGCACCAGCGCGATGATGATCAGCGCATTGAAGATCACCGCCGAAAGGATGGCGCTTTGCGGCGAAGCAAGCTGCATCACATTGAGCGCGCCAAGCTGCGGATAGGTGGCAACAAACAAGGCCGGGATGATGGCGAAATATTTCGCCACGTCATTGGCCAGGCTGAAAGTGGTGAGCGAACCACGGCTCATCAGCAACTGCTTGCCGATCATCACCACTTCAATCAGCTTGGTCGGGTTGCTGTCGAGATCGACCATATTGCCGGCTTCGCGCGCCGCCGCCGTGCCGATATTCATCGCCAGGCCAACATCGGCCTGCGCCAAGGCAGGCGCGTCATTGGTGCCATCGCCACACATTGCCACCAGCTTGCCTTCGCGCTGCTCCTTGCGAATCAGCTCCAGCTTTTTCTCCGGCGTGGCTTCGGCGATAAAATCATCCACCCCGGCCTCAGCCGCGATCGCTGCCGCCGTGAGCGGATTGTCGCCGGTCACCATCACGGTGCGAATACCCATCCGGCGCAATTCGGAAAAACGCTCGCGGATGCCGCTTTTCACCACATCCTTGAGATGGATCACGCCAAGTATGCGGCGTTCGACGGCGACTACCAGCGGCGTACCGCCGGATTTGGCGATCCGCTCCACCGCCACGGTCAGATCAGCCGAAGCCTGGACGCCGGCATATCGCAACACCGCATCCAGCGCGCCCTTGCGGATTTCCTTGCCATCAAGGTCCAGGCCGCTCATGCGGGTTTGCGCACTGAACGGAATGAAGCTGCCGCGGGTCGCCGAGGCGGCGGCATTACCCAGGCCATATTTTTCCTGCGCCAGCAGTGTAATCGACTTGCCTTCCGGCGTGTCATCCGCCACTGAAGCGAGCAGGGCTGCTTCGGCCAGGTCGCGCTCGGCGCTGCCTGGCATGGCGACGAAGGCCGTGGCCATGCGGTTGCCATGCGTAATGGTGCCGGTCTTATCAAGCAACAGCGTATCCACATCGCCAGCCGCTTCCACGGCACGGCCGGATTTGGCCACCACATTATGCCGGATCAGACGATCCATGCCGGCGATGCCAATGGCCGAGAGCAGGCCGCCAATGGTGGTGGGAATCAGCGTTACCAGCAGCGCGATGAGATAAACCACCGGCACCGGCATGCCGGAATAGACCGCCAGCGCCTCCAAACTACCTGTAGTGACCAGGAAAATCAGCGTCATGCCAACCAGCAGCACGGTCAGGGCGATCTCGTTCGGTGTCTTCTGCCGCTGCGCACCCTCTACCAGGGCGATCATGCGATCCAGAAAACTTTCGCCCGGATTGACCGTGATACGCAGCTTGATCCAATCCGACAACACCCGGGTGCCGCCGGTCACCGCCGAACGGTCGCCACCCGATTCACGGATCACTGGCGCAGATTCACCCGTGATCGCCGATTCATCCACCGAGGCAATACCCTGAATCACATCGCCATCGCCCGGCACCGGGTCGCCGGCTTCCACCAGCACCACGTCGCCGATACGCAGGGCCGTGGCCGGAACCTGACTGATCCGGCCATCCGCATCCAGCTTCTTGGCCATCGCTTCGCTTTTGCCCCGCCGCAGGCTTTCGGCCTGCGCCTTGCCACGGCCTTCCGCCAAAGCCTCGGCAAAATTGGCGAAGACCACGGTGAACCAGAGCCAGGCCGAAATCTGCCCGATCAACGCTGCATCTCCCCCACCGAACAGGTCGCGGAAAAACAGCAATGTGCTGACCAGCGCCACGGCGGCGGTGACAAACATCACCGGGTTGCGCCACAGCGCCAGCGGGTCGAGTTTGACAAAAGCCTGGAGAATGGCGCCACGCACCAAAGCGGCGGCAAAGATCGGCTGGATAGCAGGCGAGTTGCGATTGCTCATGAAACGATACTCCCTAAAAAGTCTGGCCGGCAGCGAGCAGCAGATGCTCAACAATTGGCCCCAAAGCCAGCGCCGGGAAGAAAGTGAGGCCGCCAACAATCAGGATGGTGCCGGCCAGCAGGGCCACAAAAAGCGGGCCATGGGTGGGGAAGCTGCCCATCGTTGCCGGAGCGGCCCGCTTGGCTGCCAAACCGCCGGCCAGGGCCAGCACCGGCACGATCATGGCGAAACGACCAAGCAGCATGGCGATGCCTAATGCCGTGTTATAGAAGGGCGAATTGGCACTCAGACCGGCAAAAGCGCTGCCATTATTGCCTGCCGCCGAGGTGAAGGCATACAGCGCCTCGCTCAAGCCATGCGGTCCGGCCGAGAGCAGCCCGGCCTGGCCGGCCTCACTTACCAGCGCAACGGCGGTGCCGAGCAGGATGACAATCGGCGAAACCAGGATTGCCAGCACCGCCAGTTTGGCCTCACGTGCCTCGATCTTCTTGCCGAGATATTCCGGGCTGCGACCCACCATCAGGCCGGCAATGAACAGGGTGGCGATGATGAACAGCGTTATGCCATAGAAGCCGGCACCAACACCGCCAACGATCACCTCGCCGAGCATGATGTTAAGCAGCGGCACCATACCGCCCAGCGGCAGGAAACTGGAATGCATGGCATTCACCGCGCCGCAGGATGCCGCCGTGGTAATCACGGCAAACAGGGCCGAGGTGAAGCTGCCGAAGCGCACTTCCTTGCCTTCCATATTGCCCAGCAGCGGATCAACACCCAGCTTGGCCAGCAGCGGATTGGCGCCGGCTTCGACATGGCCCGCCACCAGCACGCCGGCCACGAACAGCAGCAGCATGGTGGCAAGGATGGCCCAGCCCTGGCGCTGATCCTGCACCATGCGGCCAAACAGATTGGTCAGGCCGGCGCCAATGACAAAGATCATCAGCATCTGCACAAAATTGCTCAGCGCGGTCGGGTTCTCGAAGGGATGTGCCGCATTGGCATTGAAGAAGCCGCCGCCATTGGTGCCCAGCATCTTGATCGCCACCTGGGAGGCCACCGGCCCCTGTGCGATCACCTGCTCGGCACCTTCAAGCGTGGTGGCGTTGCTATAGGCGGCAAAATTCTGCGGCACCCCCTGCCAGACCAGGAACAAAGCCGCCAATGCTGCCAGCGGCAGCAGCAGGCCAAAAACACTCCGGGTCATATCAACCCAGAAATTACCCACCGTCTTGGCCGATTTGTTTGCAAAGGCCCGCATCACCACCAGGGCGATGCTTATGCCGGTGGCAGCAGAAACAAAATTCTGCACCGTCAGGCCGCTCATCTGGCTAAAATAGCTCATGGTGGTTTCGCCACCATAGGATTGCCAATTAGTGTTGGTGACAAAACTGATGGCGGTGTTGAAGGCCAGATCGGCGGAAAGCGCCGGCAAGCCTTGCGGATTGAGCGGCAGCAGATGCTGTAGGCGCAGAATGGCAAAGAGCAGCAGGAAGCCGACCAGATTGAAGATCAGCATTGCGGCGGCATAGGCGCTCCAATGCTGCTGGCGTTCGGGATTTATGCCGGCCAGGGCATAAAGTGGCCGCTCAATCACGCGCAGCCAGCCAACGCCACCCTGAAACAGATGCAGCAGATAACGACCAAACAGCGGCGTGACGGCAAGGATGATGGCGATATAGAGCGCCAGTTGCAGATAATCATTCTGGTTCATGGCATGGGCTCAGAAACGCTCGGCCCGCAGCAGGGCATAGAGCAGATAAATGGCAAGCAGCAGCGCAACGCCACCGCCGAGGATGAAGTCGAGGGTCATGGCAGCTCCTAAAGACGCTCGCAGAGCAGGATGTAGAGGATGCAGGCGGCGAACAGCCCAAGGCCGAGGCCGAGAAACAGGATGTCAGGCATGATGTGGCTCCGATGGAGCCTATGATCTAGCCGCGCAGGGCATCAGGGCGCCATGCGGATTGCCGGCATCCGGTATAAGGATTGCATAAAGAGTGTGCGGCAGCGCGGCTTTTCAGCCGCGCCGTTCACGATCCCAGGCTGTGCTGGCACCGCGTTTGCGCAGCACGGCGCGCTGCACCTTGCCGGTGGCGGTCTTGGGCAATTCGGGCAGAAATTCTATGAAACGCGGCATGGCAAAGCGCGGCAGCACAGCATCGGCATGATCCGCCACCGCCTGCGGCACCAGCACGGCGCCGGGTTTGGCTACAATCGCCAGCATCAGCTCGTCCTCGCCGCCGGCAATATCGGATGGCACGGCATAGGCAGCAATTTCCTCGATCCCGGCAAGGCTGCCAACCGCCGCCTCCACTTCGCTGGCGGCAATATTCTCGCCGCGGCGCCGGATACAATCCTTGATCCGATCGACGAAGGTGATCAGACCATCTGCCGTCTTGGTGCCGGCATCGCCGGTATGGAACCAGAGATTCCGCCAGGCTTCCACGGTACGTTCCGGCATATTGTGATAGCCGACCATGAAGCCGAATGGGATTTTTGGCCGCACCAGGATTTCGCCCAATTCACCCGGCGCCACTGGGCGGTCGGTTTCCGGGTCGGCGACGATGACTTCAAAATGTTCATCATGCACCCAGCCGGCCGCCCCCGGGCAAGCCTGGCCGATACGACCCCAGACCGGAATATTCACCTCGGTCATGCCAAAGCCGGAAACGATATCACGCAGGCCGAAACGGCTGCGGAATGCCTGTTCATGTTCCGGCAGATTGGGCGCGTTGCACAGCACCCGCAGCTTATGCTGGCGATCTTCCGGCCTGGGCGGCTGCGCCAGCACAAAGGCGGCCAGGGCGCCCAGGCTGTTGCTCACCGTGCAATTGTGCTGGCGGATATCGTTGAGCCATTCTGAAGCGCTGAAGCGCTGCCGGATCACCGCCGGAATACCAGCCAGCAAGGTGGCGCCAAGCTGCATCAGCAGGCCATTGGCATGAAACAGCGGCAAGGTGATGTAGAAGCGATCTTCCCGGGTGAGCGCCACCGCCTTGATCTGGCCGATGCCATAAAGTGTGCAATGCGCATGCGGCATCAGCACACCCTTGGAAGGCCCGCTGGTGCCGGAGGTATACATCACACAGGCAATATCCTCGGCACGCGGCAATGGGCCGCTATAGGCTGCGGCTTGGCGCCATGCCGCCCAATCCAGCAGTATCTTGCCCCTGCTATCCTCTGGCTTGGCGCCCACCACCACGATACGCGCCAGCGTGGCCACATCAGCAGCCGCCTCCAGCACCACCGGCAGCATGCCACCATCCACAATCGCCAGCGCCGCGCCGCAATTGCGCAACTGGTGTTCCAGAAACGCGCCGCGCAATTCGGTGTTCAGCATCACCGCAACGGCACCCAGCCGGCCGATGCCGAGCCAGGCACGCACCAGATCGATGCCGTTTGGCATCATCAGCGCCACCATGTCGCCTGGCTTGATACCCAGATCGCGCAGCATCCCGGCAACCAAATCCACATCCGCCGCAGCCTGGCCAAAACTGAGCCGACCGCCATCCACCATCTCGATCCATGACGCATCCGGCTGCACACTGGCCTGCTCGGCCAGCACGGCGGGCAGAATCCAATGCGACGGATCGTTGATCTTGCTATACATGCCCATTGTCTCCACGGCGCTATTTCTCACTCAATGCCCGATCATCATGCGGCTCTGCGCCTGATCGATGGCATCGGCACCACCGCTCCAGACAATGCGGCCACTATCAATCAGGTGAAAAGCCTGCGCCAATTGGCGCGGCACCTTGAAATTCTGTTCCACCAGCATGATGGCGGTACCCTGCGCGTTGATCTCACCGATGGCACGGATGATGGCATCCACCACCACCGGCGCCAAGCCTTCGGTTGGTTCATCCAGCAACAGGTAGCGCGGATTGGTCAGCAGCGCGCGGCCAATGGCCAGCATCTGCTGCTCGCCGCCGGAAAGCGAGGTGCCATTGGTGGCGCGGCGTTCGGCCAGGCGCGGAAACAGGCCATAGACCCGTTGCAGCGTCCAATAGCCCGGCGGATGCAGCGTGGTGGGCAGGCGGAGATTTTCCTCTGCCGTCAGGCTGGGAAAAATCTGGCGGTTCTCCGGCACCAGGGCGATGCCACGCCGGCTGCACAGATGCAGCGGCAGGCTGGTGATGTTTTCACCATCAAGCCAGCGCGTGCCATTCAGCAATGCTTGGCCACCGGCCAGCGCGCGCAGCAAGGTGGATTTGCCGGCGCCGTTGCGGCCGATCAGTGCCGCGATGCCGCCCTTGGCAATGGTGAAATTGATCTCGTGCAGGGCCTGAGCCTTGCCGTAGAACACATCGGCGCCGCGTAATTCAAGCATGCGACACGATCTCCTCGCTGCCGAGATAGAGCCGTCGCACCTCTGGATCCCGGCATACCGCATCGGGTGTGCCGCGCATCAGGATTTCGCCGCCGATCATCACCACGATTTCGTCAGCGATGCGCATCACGGCATCCATGTTATGCTCCACCAGCAACACACTGCGGCCACGCCGCACACGGTCAAGCAAAGCCATGGTGGCCTCGATCTCGGCCTGGCCAACACCCGCCAGCGGTTCATCCAGCAATAACACGCTAGGTTCGGTCATCAGCGCCAGGCCGAGTTCCACCGCGCGCTGCTTGCCGTGGCTCAGCATCGCCACCGGCAGATCGAGTTCGGCCTCCAGGCCGACTTCCGCCGCCACCTGTCGCGCCCGCTCGGCCAGAAACGGCCAGGCCGCAACCGAGCGCCAGAAGGGCTGGCGGCGGAAGCCGCGCGGCTGTGCCGCCAGGCGCAGATTCTCCAGCACTGTCATCTGCTCAAATATATTGATGATCTGGAAACTGCGGCCAAGCCCGGCAGCAGCCCGGCGATGCACCGGCATGCTGCTGATATCGGCATCGCCCAATTGTATACGCCCCGCCGCCATCGCCACACGGCCGCTCAGCGCATTGATCAATGTGGTCTTGCCGGCGCCATTGGGGCCGATCAGCGCCAGGGTCTGGCCCGGCGGCAAATCCAGGCTGACATTGTTCAACGCCTGGAAATGGCCGAAACGCACAGAGATGCCCTGGCAGGACAGAGCTTGAATAGGCTGGGCCTGCATCATTTGCGGCGCCATAGCTGCCTCCCCAATCCGGCTAGGCCCTGCGGCAGAAAAATCGTGCACAGGATGAAGATCACACCCAGCACACCATACCAGTATTGCGTAGTGGCCGAGAGGCCCTCGCGCAGCAATTCCACCAGCGTGACACCGATCACCGGGCCGATCAGAGTGCCGCTGCCGCCCAGCAGGGTCATGATCACCACATCGCCGGAAATTTTCCAGTTCAGCATCTGCGGCCCGACATACATCATCAGCGATGCCAGATAGGCCCCGGCCAGGCCGGAAAAGCCGCCCGATACCGCCAAAGCAGTCAGCCGCAGGCCGGCAATGTCAAAGCCGATCTGTTCGGCGCGCACCGGATTCTGCCGCAGCCCCTGCAGGGCCTGACCCAATGGCGAATGTTTGAAGATGGCGCAGAAAATCAATGTGCCGATGAAGGCAACATAGATCACCCAGTAGAAATTATGGTTGCTGAAAAAATCCACCTCGCCCAGAACCGGACGCGGCACGCCGGGCAGGCCATCCACGCCGCCGCTGAGGCGGCGCAGCCGCGTGGTCATCACGATGGCGATCAGTTCGGCCAGCATCAGGGTCATCAGCGAAAAATACAGGCCGGATACCCGCCGCCCGACCAGGCCGAACAACAACGCCAGCGCAGCACCAGCCAGCGTGGCCGCCACCAATGCCAGCGAAAACGGCCAGCCACCATCCAGCATCGCCCAGGCGGCGGCATAAGCGCCGATCCCGAAAAAGGCGGCATGGCCGAAGGATAGCATGCCGGCAAGACCGAAGGAGATATCGTAGCCGAGCGCAAAGATCGACCAGATCATGATCAATGCCACCAGATAGACGAAACCTTCATCCACCGGCAGCAAACCGGCAATCAGGAAGATCAGCGTCAACAAGCCAACCGGCAGCATCTCAGGATGATATTTGCGGGTCATGCCGTACGCACCTTCACGCCAAACAGGCCGGCCGGACGCAGCAGCAACACAGCCACCAGCACGGCATAGGTGGCGATATCAATCCATTCGGCGGCATATTGCTGGCCGAAGGCGCGGGTCAGGCCAATCAGCAGAGCGCCGAACACTGCGCCTCGGATATTACCCAGGCCACCGATGATCACTACGATGAAACAATCCAGGATCACGGTGAAACCCATCTGCAACTGGATCGGCAGCATCGGCCCGGCAATGGTGCCGCCGATGCCGGCCAAAGCCGCGCCAAGTGCAAAGATGCCGGTACGCACTCGATTCACATCCACGCCCAACGTGGCGGCCATACTGGCATTATCGCTGCTGGCACGCAGGATCAGGCCCAGCTTGGTGCGTTCGATGCCGAAAAACAGCAAGGCCACCATGGCGGCGCCGAACACCACAACAAACAGGCGGTATTTTGAGATATCAGTGTCAAACATATTGAGGCTGCCGGACAGGCCGGGCGGCGGCGCGATGCTGCGCAATTGCAGCCCCCAGACCACACGGACAAATTCCTCCAGCACCAGGATCAGGCCAAAAGTTGCCAGCAACTGGAATTCATGCGCCCGGCTGTAGATCGGCCGCAGCACCAGCCGCTCAATGCCGGCGCCAACCAGGGCCAGCAGCAACGGGCTGACGATGAGCGCCAGCCAGAAATTGCCAAAACTGGCCGCCACCTGATAGGCGAAATAGGCACCCAGCATATAGAAGGCGCCATGGGCAAAATTGATGATGCCCAGCATGCCGAAAATCAGCGTGAGGCCGGCCGCCAGCAGAAACAGCAGCATGCCGATGCTGAGGCCGATGACGATGGTGGACATGCGCTACCGCTTACTGAGGATGAGGCCGCTGCGGCGGATGGGCCGAAGCACACCCGCCGCCTTTGCACCGATGCCGGGGAGGCTCAGTTGCAGGGTTTGAACAGGGTTTGCGCCTGGAAGTTTTCAACCACCTTCATCATCACGGCCGGGTTGGTGCCGCTGCCGGCAATCGCGGTGCCAAACAGACCCGGCTGCTCGGCCTGATTGTCGCAGGCGCGCATGCGCTTGACGCCTTCGACCGAATCCTGGCGCACCGAATTGCGGAAAGCATCGACCCACTTTTCCTTGTCCCAGACACCAGTGCCATCCACGGTATCAAGCCACCAGCTCAGGCCGTCATAGGCTTCGCCGGCATACTGGCTGGGCAATTCGTTATATTTGGCCTGATAGGCAGCCACGAATTTTTTATTGCGCGCCGTATCCTGGGTGTAATGGTAACGCAACGTGGAATTGACGCCGAGCGCACCGCTGCCGCCAACGGCAAGGCCCAATGTCTCGTCCATCAGCATGGTGCCCATCACCTTCATCTTCTGTGGCAGGCCGGTTTCACCGCCCTGCTTCAGCGAGGTGACAACATCACCACCGACCACCAGCAGCAACAGGCCATCAGCGCCGGATTTCACTGCCTTGTCGAGCATGATCGAATAATCCTTCGATCCGATCGGAGCGAATTCCTCTCCCGCCACCGCAATGCCCTTGGTGGCGAGATCGGCTTTCAGCGCCGTCCACATATCGCGGCCAACCTGGTAATCGGCAATGATGCCATACATCTTCTTGACCGATTGGCGCTTGGCGAATTCGCCGATCATGGCATTTTCCATCGCCACCGTATTCGAGGTGCGGAAGGTGTAGCGGCTTTTGTCGGTGCCGGTGATGCGGTCATCGGCGGAAAGCGTGACAATCTGCGGCACCTTGCGCTGGTCGGTCAGCTTCATGATCGCCAGCGTAGAGCCAGACGATACTTCGCCAAACAAGGTATGCACACCCTGCGATAGCGCGCGCGTGGCCTTCTGCACCGCCACCTGGGTGGAGGTTTCGGTATCTTCCCACATCACTTCAATCGGCTTGCCCAGCACCTTGCTGCCGCGTTCCTCAATAGCAATCGTGGCACCCCGGCGCATATTCTCGCCGATGATGCCCCAGGCGCCACTGAGCGGCAGAATGCCGGCAATGCGGAACTTATCTGCCGGCTGGGCGGCAGCCGGCTTGATGGCCGCAACTTGCGTCGCAGCCAGCATGAGCGCCAGCGCGGAACAGGCATACGCCGTGGCACGAAAATGCATCTGTGTCTCCTCCGTTTTTTATCGCACTATGATGCGTTGATTGCTTTCGCTTTTATCACCGGTGAGGCAATATATCAACAAGATTTATATAAATGGAGGAAAGCCAATGGCCCGTATCGCCCCGCTCAATCCGGCCGACACCGATGCCGGTGACAACGCCGCCGAATTGCAGGCCTTGATCGATTTTGTCGGCTACCGCCCGAACGCGCTGTTCACCATGGCGCGCCGCCCGGGCCTGCTGAATGCCGTGCTGGCACTGGTACGCAGCACAGTACGCGGCCCGGGCCAATTGCCGGAAACCCTGCGTTTCCTGATCGCCGCCGAGGCCAGCCGCAGCGCGCGCTGCCGCTACACGGCTGCCCATGTCGCGCATGCTGCTGCACATGCCGGGATGGCGCTGGAAAAAATCATCGCTCTGCCTGATCGCGCCACATCGCCGCTTTTCAGCGCCGCCGAATGCGCCGCGCTGGATTTGGCGGCTGTGGGCGGGCTGTCACCGATGGGCGATACCGGCCCGGCCTTTGCCGCCGCTGCGGCGCATTACGATACCGCCAGCCTGCATGAGATCGTGGCCGTGATTGCTGCATTCGGCTGGTTTAATCGCTGGAATTGCCTTATGCAAAGCGACCTGGAAGCAGAGCCGGCGGCTTTTGCCGAGCAAATTCCGTGGTTGAAGATGGGGTGAGCGCCGATGGCGGCGAAACGAAACAAGGCGCTGGATAACCCGGCTGCCGCGAAGACCGGCGATACGGCACATGTCGACGCCGGTGCGGACGAATCCTCGCTGCGCCGCACGCTGGAGCTGGTTTTCTACGTGCATATGGAGCAGGCCAGCCTGGCCGATGAAGTGCTGGTGCAATATGGCCTGGGCCGGCCACATCACCGCGTGCTGCATTTTGCCGTTTCACGCCCGGGCATCACGGTGAATGAACTGCTTTCTATTCTACGCATCACCAACCAGGCGTTCTCGCGCACGCTGAATCAACTGACCAAGATGGGTCTGATGGAGCAGCGCCCCGGCCTGACCGACCGCCGCCTGCGCTGCAATTATGCCACAGCCAAAGGCGTGCAATTGCACCGTCGTTTGATTAAGCGGCAATTTGAGCATATCGAGCGCAGCCTGCGCGGTGTGCCCCAGAAGGATATGGAAACCTTCTGGAGCGTGCTCTACCACATGGTGCGCGAGCAGGACAAAACCTGGATCACGGATTACAAGCCGACCTGATCCGATCAGGCCGCCGCCGGGGCTTCATACAGGCTGATGACGCAAACGCCGGCCAGGCCAAGATTATGCTGCAAGCCCAGCTTGGCATCCTGCACTTGGCGTGCACCGGCCTCGCCGCGTAACTGCCAGACCAGTTCGGCACATTGCGCCAGGCCGGTGGCGCCCAGCGGATGACCCTTCGACAGCAAACCGCCCGATGGATTGGTGACACAGCGGCCGCCATAGGTGTTATCGCCATCGCGAACAAACTTTTCGGCTTCACCGCTCTCCACCAGACCCAGCGAGTCGTAAGCCAGCACTTCGTTGGAAGCGAAGCAATCATGCAACTCCACCATCGGGATATCGCGCGGATCAACGCCGCTGGCTTCGTAGACCCGGCGCGATGCGGTATACGCCATGTCATAGCCCACCAGCTTCATCATGCTGCCGGCCTCGAACACATCGGGCTGGTCGCTCACCATCGCCTGGGCGCGGACCCGCACGGCACGATTGAGGCCATGGCGCCGGGCATAATCCTCTGACACAACGATGGCCGCCGCAGCGCCACAAGTGGGCGGGCAGCACATCAGCCGGGTGAGCGGGCCATAGATCGCTGGCGACGCCATCACTTCCTCCACCGTCACCGGCTTGCGGAACAGCGCGCGTTCGTTATTGGCGGCATGGCGCCGCGCCTTGACCTGGATTTCCGCCATGGTCTCCGCCGCCATGCCGGTGCGCTGCATGTATTCCCGCCCGGCACCGCCAAAAAGCTGGCAGGCAAACGGCGCCGCTGATTCACCCTGCGCACGCTGCGCCGCTTCCAGGCTGGGCTGCCACGGGCTGGGCCATTGCGGGTAGATCACATCGATGGCGCCGGCCGGCATCTGCTCAAAGCCAAGCGCCAGGGCGCAATCCACCACGCCGGCTTCCACCGCCTGGCGCGCCAGGAACAAAGCGGTTGAGCCGGTGGCGCAGGCATTGGTGACATTGATGATCGGAATGCCGGTGATACCGGCGGTGTAAACGGCGCGCTGGCCGCAGGTGGTGTCGCCATAGACATAGCCGGCATAAGCCTGCTGCACATCGGCGAAATCCACGCCGGCATGGGCCAGGGCCTCGCCAATAGCCTGCTTGGCCATCACCGGAAATGGATCATTGGTGCCGGGCTTGACAAAATGCGTCATCCCGACGCCGGCGATATAGGCATGCTTGGCCATGGTTCCCTCCTGCTTTTATATAAACATTGTTGATATAAATACCCGTCTATAGGAGACCTGGCAAGCCCCTTTATGCGCCCCGCAGGGCCAGGATCAGCCGGCCGGCTGTAGACCCTTCAGGGCGCCAACGGCAGCATCGGCCGCTTCATAACCCAGCAGACGTTCCATTGTCTCGGTATCTTCCAGCAATGGCGTCAGACCACGCCCCTGGAAAAAGCGCAGGCCGCCTTCAAGGCCGGTCTCCACAGCGGCTGCGGTGTCGCAATGGCAGAAAATCAGCTTCGAGATCAATACATCGCGCCGCCCGGCCGGCAGTTGCTGCAATGCCATCTTGCCTGCCTCGGCCTTGGCGCCAGCGGCATCAAGCTTGAGGAAATCAGCAGCCGCCACTTCCTCATCGCTGATTCCGGCCAACTGATCCGGCTGTATTCCATCCATACAGAGCCGGATGCCGGCTTGGCGCAGAATACGCAAAGCAGTCTGGCTCAAGGCGGCATTGATCCGCCATTCCAGCAATGGAACCTCCACCAGTAATTGCGCAACCTCGGCCTGCGGCTTGTCATGCAGCAATTTGCGGAAGGCCGTGCTGATTATGGTGGAAAGATGCAAGTTGACCGATAGCGGGCGGCTCAGCACGGCGGTATCGCCCATTAAATTCGATATCACGCGCTGATCCAGCATCTCGGTGGCCTTGGCCAGCAGCCACATGTTGTCATAGAGGTCAATACCGGTTGCCCGTTCGATTGCCGCGATCGAAATCCAGGTCTCGTCAGCCAGAATGGCCGGCGCAGTGTTGGCAACCAGCTCCCAGATCGGCTGGCGTCTGGTCTGATTGGAGAGATCGGCCTGCCACAGAATGCGGTGCAGATTGATAACATCGCCCAGGGCATTGGCATCCGGTGGCGCTTCATCACGTATTGCCACGACCCGCTCGGAGCCTGGCGCCGGCGCCTGTTCCATCAATCGACGGGCGGTCTCGGTAAAAGCTACAGCTTGGCTTTCGAGATCATATTGCCGGATGCGAATCGAGCCATGGTGCTGATCGTGTAGCTGAATATTCAGTTTTTCCAGCTTTTCCTTCACCCGTTGCGCCACTGGGGCTGGCGCCAGCATCACCAGGATATTCCGCGCCAGCGGCACGGCATCGATCGGCTCGTCTATGGTGCGCTCTTCGATGAAACGGGCAAAGCTGCGAAACATGATGCGGCTGTGAATAGCCGGGATTGCGGAAAGATCGACCAGGATCGCGATATTGCCGGCATGTTGCTGCCGCAATCTGGCAGCCAGCCGGTCGAGCGATATGGTTTTGGTATATTCAGTGGCCATGGCTGGCTTCCATTGCTGAAGCGCTGGTCAGCGCTGGTCTTCGATCACCAGGGTGACACGACGATTCTGAGCTCTGCTTTCACTATCATTACCACGCACCAGGGGCCGTGAATCAGCATAGCCGATTGCCCGCAGGCGCTGCGCCGGCAATCCTGCCTCTGTCAGCGCCCGCACCACCGAAGCCGCCCGGCCGGCCGACAATTCCCAATTCGATGGAAAGCGGTCGGAATGAATGGGTACATCGTCCGTATGCCCCTCCACCGAGATTACTCCAGGCAGATCGCGCAGCAAACTGGCCAGCCGCTTGATGACCGCAATACCATTGGACTGGATTTCAATCTGCCCCGATGGAAATAGCAGCCTATCGCGGATGGCGATGCTGACACGTCGTTCCTGAATCTGCAATCTCACCTGATCGTCCAGCTTATTCTGCCGCAAGGCATCGACCCACTGGTCCACCACAGCCCGGGTATGCGGCTCTATGGCAACATAGGAGGGCAAAGGCTGGCCCTGCGCCGTCATACTGCGAATGTCAGATTGTGGCATCGGCGTATCGGCATCGCCGAAATCCGCGCGCGGCATGCGGCCGGTCTCGATTTGCAACACATTGACCACGGTGGGCCTGGTTTTCTTGTCGATCCACAACATGCCAACCAAAGTCAGGAATACAATCATCAGCAGCGTGACCATATCCATGTAGCTGACAACCCACTCTTCCGCCTCCTCGCCTCCCGTGGCCTCGGCATGCTGGTCAAAGCCACCGTAAAGGCCGCGGGTCGATTGGCGGGGTGTGGCGCCGCTCCGCAGCCTGGCCTTCTGACGTAAACTGGCTGGATCGACTTTGCCGCGTTCAGACATCGTAGATTTCATCGCGGGTTTCGTTGACAAAAGCCTGCATGGCATCGCCGACAACCGTTGGAGAGCGCCCCAGCGAAACCAGCAATATGCCTTCCAGCAGGATATTGAGCATGGCAACACGGCGCTGGGTACGTTGCTCGATCTTCACCGCTATCGGCTTGAAAATCAGATTGGACAATACAACGCCGTAAAGGGTGGCCAGCATCGCCACGGCCATGCCGCTGCCAACTCTGGCGATATCGCCGGAACCAAGCTCCCGTAGCATTGCCACCATGCCGGCCAGGGTGCCTAGCAGACCAAATCCCGGCGCCAGCGCTGCAAGTGTGCGGAAAAAGCGGGCCTGCGCCGATTCAATTTCCGCCATCTTCCGGATCCGCCAATTCATGATATGCATCAGGTCATCCATCGGCGTGCCGTCGATAACCAATTGCAAACCCAGCTTGAGAAACGGGCTGGCAATGCGGCCGGCGCGCTCTTCGGCCAGATGGATGTTTTTCTGCGCCAGGTGGCGCGAGACTTCGATCAATTCAACGATTTCTGCGCGTACTCCATGATCGGCGGTAAAGATGGTGCCGAAAGCGCGCAGCGCCGCGCCCAATTCCCGGCCCTGGAAGGCAATCAGCGCCGCTACCAACACACCGCCAAAGACAATGATGAAACCGGTGAGATTGAGATAATGGATGATCTCGCCTTCACTGGATGCAACAAATCCAAGCAGCGATATGGCGCCGACAAGGCCGATCACGGTGGTCAAATTCACACCGCCGCCAGAGACTGGAACCGGCTGGCTGCGCTGCGTGCGGGCGGCAGTAGCTGCCGGTTTCACTTCGGATGAACGGGTATTTGCATCTGGGGGCATGGCGGACTGGAAACATTACATTGCAGGGTTGGGGGATGGCCTACTTAAACCGACATAGCGCGGCAATCGCAATGATCTGGGTCAAAATCACCCTGTGCGAGCAACCAGAAATACTACAATGTTTGGAATATATTGGATGATATAATGCAACTTGTTGAGCAGGATCAGCTCTTTATAGCCGGCGCACGCTTATATCTACCATTGTTTTATTGGCGATCTGCGCGCCTTACCTGCCGTTAACTGATTATCACGATACTATCGCCATCAGCCCGCATGCCAATGCAGGCGCCTGGAGGTAACCATGGCCCCAACAAACACGCCGCGCCGACCGGCGCAGCCGGCAACCGCACCACGTCAAGCTGCCGCCCATGTCAATGAGGACGAAGCCGCAGAGCCCGAGCGCAGCAGCGATCTGGATGAGGCAACCCATGCCGAATATCGGCTGCTCTATCAGGAAGCCGGCCACAACATCCGCTTCGGCAAGGGCCAGCAATGGCGCGTGCTGGAGTATTTTACCTTGCTCAGCTTTGGCCTGGTCGCTATTTGCGGCTTTGTCCCCATGGCCAAGGACGTTATCAATTTCGTTGCATATTTCCTGCTTTTCACCGGTATCGCCGTTTTGATTGTGATCGGCATGCTGCAAGCATGGCAGTATGGCGAGGCGCGTAAGCTGGACCGGCTGGCCGATGGCTTCTCCAGTGCCGCCCGCAGCGCCCTGCGCGTGAAAGGACGCCTGGGCAGCGATATCAATCGCTATGTCATTCTGCTGATCCTGCTGTTGCTGGTAATCGTCAGCGATATCGTCGCCTTCAGATTGCTGAGTGATCTGGCGCGCTGATCGTTGCCGCTATTGCCCCATCACATAACTGCCCGGCGCATCCATTAAAGGCTCATAGCCTGCTTCGGCGGAGCCCAGTTTGCGCGGCGCCGGCAGTTTCGCTGGGCCGGAAAGCCGGGCCAGCCATTCCTGCCAGGCGGGCCACCAGGAGCCGGCCTGCGGCACATGCCGCTCCATCCAGGCATCGATATCAATCTCCTGATTGTCGGCCTGGCGGCGATCAATGCGGTAATGCCGGTCCCTACGGCCCAGATCGCTGACAATGCCGGCATTGTGGCCGCCGCTGGTGAGCAGCAAGGTCACGTCGGTATGGGTCAACCGGTCAATCTTGAACACGGAGCGCCAGGGTGCCACATGGTCACGCTCGGTGCCAACGGCAAAAATTGGCACCCGAATATCGCTGAGTGATACCAATCTGCCATCGTGACGGTAGCGCCCCTCCGCCAGATCATTATCCAGGAACAGGCGGCGCAGATATTCGCTATGCATGCGATAGGGCATGCGGGTCTGGTCGGCATTCCAGGCCATCAGGTCGTTCATGCCGCTACGCTCGCCAATCAGATATTCGCTGAGCAGCCGCGACCAGATCAGGTCGTTGGAGCGCAGAAGCTGGAAGGCGCCGGCCATCTGCTTGGTTTCCAGATAACCCTGCTCCCACATCATATCCTCCAGGAACCGCACCTGGCTTTCATCGATAAACAGGGTGAGTTCGCCGGCTTCCTTAAAATCCACCTGTGCCGCCAGCATGGTCATGCTGGCAAGACGGTCATCCTCGCGCCGCGCCATGGCCGCAGCCGTTATCGCCAGCAATGTACCGCCCAGACAATAACCGGCCGCATGTATCTTCCGTTCCGGCATGATGGCGGAAACCGCATCTATGGCGGCCATCGCCCCAAGACGCACATACTCTTCCATGCCCAGATCACGATCCTGGTAATCCGGATTCTTCCACGACACCATGAAAACGCTGTGCCCCTGATCGACCAGGTAGCGCACCAGCGAATTCTGCTGGGAGAGATCGAGAATGTAGTATTTCATGATCCAGGCCGGCAGGATCAGTACCGGCTCGGCACGCACTTTTTCGGTTGCCGGAGCATACTGGATCAATTCGATCAGGCGGTTGCGATACACCACTTTGCCCGGCGTGACCGCCACCTGTTCGCCGACCTTGAATGCCTCGGCACCAACAGGTGGCTGCCCGGCGACCAGGCGCTGCGCATCCTCGATGAAATTCTGCCAGCCGCGCAGCAGGTTCATGCCGCGCTCCGCCAGGGTCCGTTGCAGCAGGACCGGATTGCTGGGCAGGTAATTGCTGGGCGAAAAAATATCGAGAAACTGCCGCGTGGCGAATTCGACCACCTCTTCATGATGCTTCGAAACACCCGGCACACCCGTGGTGGCATTATGCCACCATTGCTGTTGCAGCAAAAAAGCCTGGTAGATGTAGCAGTATGGCGGCTGTTGCCAGGCGGGGTCGCGAAAGCGGCGATCCTGCGCCAGCGGCTCGATACAGGCCCCGGCATCACCCTGCGCAGCGCCTGATGAAAAGGCGCATTGGCTGATATGTTTGTTCAGTCGGCCCAGTTTGCGGGCCGCCTTGCGCACCAGATCCAGCTGCTTGCCCGGCGCCGTGGCCAGATGCATGCCCCAGTCGGAATAGGCCATCGCCAGCGAAGCCGGCGATATGCCCAGCGTGGCACGCGCCAAGACTGCATTGGCGATACGGTCGAGCAGAAAATCCGCCTTTTCCGGTGCCTCAGTGCCGGCGGCGGCCGGAGCCGATGCCACGGGCATCCGGGCCGTTTCCACAGCATGATGGGCCGGCGCAATCTTGTTGGAGGTCTCTGGCATAACAAGCCTGTCTGTTTCTGGGGGCTGTTTTTCAATTTACCAAGCGCAGCCGGATTGGGCATTGATTTTTATCAACACCTGCGGCCCGGACCAGACTTGATCGATATCAATGCTATCCCCGGTTATGCCGCTATGTTGAGCATCATAAATGCCAATTACCTGACGATAGTGATGCCCTCCCCAGTTGCCGATACAATACCCCCAGCCATGCAGACCAGCATCATTCCCGATGGTGTTGTGGTGGCGGTGCATGGCGCTGTGGTGGATGTCGGTTTCCGCGCGGCGCATCTGCCGGCAATCCATGACGGCCTGCTGGTATTGCAGCCGGATGCGCCGCCGCTGCAACTGGAGGTTCAGGCACATCTCGATCCGCAGACAATCCGCGCCATCGCTTTAAGGCCAACCGACGGATTACGGCGCGGGCTGGCGGTGCGGGCTGGCGGACCTATCAGCGTGCCCGTGGGCGAAGCCGTGTTTGGCCGCCTGCTGAATGTGCTCGGCGAGCCGATAGACGGCTTGCCCGCCTTGCCCGACAACACGCCCCGCTGGCCCCTCCACCGCAACGCGCCGCCGCTAAGCCAGCAGGTGGCGGCCAGCGCCATCTTTGAAACCGGCATCAAGGTTATTGATTTGCTCGCCCCGCTGGCCCAGGGCGGCAAAGCCGCCATGTTCGGCGGCGCTGGCGTTGGCAAAACTGTGCTGGTCATGGAACTGATCCACGCCATGGTACAGGAATACCAGGGCTATTCCGTATTTGCCGGGATCGGCGAACGCTCACGCGAAGGCCATGAGCTATTGATCGAAATGCGTCAAAGCGGGGTGATCGACCGCACCGCACTGGTATTCGGACAGATGAACGAACCGCCCGGAGCGCGCTGGCGTGTCGGCATGACGGCCATGACCATCGCGGAATATTTCCGCGATGTCAGGCAACGCAACGTGCTGCTGCTGATGGACAATATTTTCCGCTTTGTGCAAGCCGGCGGCGAAGTTTCCGGCCTGCTCGGCCGCATGCCATCCCGGGTCGGCTACCAGCCGACGCTGGCCACCGAGATCGCCGCCCTGCAGGAGCGCATCGCATCGGTTGCCGGGGCACGGATCACCGCCATCGAGGCGGTATATGTTCCAGCCGACGATTTCACCGATCCGGCTGTGGCGGCGATATCAAGCCATCTCGACGCTGCCATCGTCTTGTCGCGCGCCATTGCTGCCGAAGGCCGCTACCCTGCCGTTGATCCGCTGCAATCCAGTTCGCAATTGTTGCAGCCGTCGATCGTTGGCAGCGCGCATTGCGACATCGCCGCCGCTGTACGCCAAACCATCGCGCAGTACCAGGATCTGCGCGACATCATCGCCTTGCTCGGTGTTGAGGAATTGAGCAGCGATGATCGCCGGATGGTGAAACGGGCGCGGCGACTGCAACGTTTCCTCACCCAGCCTTTCAGTGTCACCGAAGCTTTCACCGGCAAACCAGGCCGTTCGGTGGCATTGAAGGATACGTTGGCCGGTTGCAAGGCGATTCTCGCCGGCGAGTGCGATGATTGGGACGAGCAGGCGCTTTACATGATCGGCGATATCGAGGAAGCCCGCCGCAAACAAATTGCGCTGCAAGCCGAGACGGCGCCATGAAGCTGAGTATATCCACACCGATGGAGATTGTGGTTGAGCAGGATCAGGTGATGTCTCTGCGCGCCGAAGATGCCAGCGGCGGCTTCGGCATCCAACCGGGCCATGTGGATTGCATCACCGTCCTGCCGGTATCGCTGGTAAGCTGGCGCGATGCCGCTGGCAAACAGGCCGGCTGCGCGGTTGGCGGTGGCGTGCTGACTGTGGAGGGCGGCAACTGCATAGCCATTTCAGCACGAGCGGCCATCGTTTCAGACGACCTTGACCGCCTGGAACATACGGTGCTGGCCGAGATGCAGCAGGCACTGGATCAGGAGCGGCAGAGCAGAAGCGATTCACTACATCTGCAATTGCGCGCCATCCGCTTCATGGTGCAGGTGCTGCAATCCAGCTGCTCGACCGGCAACCAGGCTGACATGGCCAGGGCCGAGACATGATTCAATCGATGCCGGAAAAACCTGGAGGGGGCCTGCTGGATCGGATCCGGCAAACATTGGCGCGCCGCCAGCGTCATGCGGCGGAAGGAGAGCCCGGGATTGGCCGCTTCATCGGCCAGATCGGTGTTCTAGGCTGGCTTGTAGTGCTGCCGGTACTGGGCGGCATTCTGCTTGGCCGTTGGCTCGATCACCGTTTCGGCACCGGTGTTTTCTGGACCGCCCCGCTGCTGCTGCTGGGTGCCGTCCTGGGCATGCGTGCCGCCTGGATATGGATGCATCGGCAATGATACTCGATCCGCTCAATCTGCTCCTTGGGCTGCCGCTCGGCCTGGTCTTTGGCCTTTGGCATTTCCACTCCCTGCGCCTTGTGGTGCACCGCCTGCTCGGCACCGGCATGGCGGCCGGGAATGGTGAGGCCGCGCTTTTTCTGCCGGCGCTGTTGCATCTTGGGCGTTTCCTGCTGCTTGGCCTGGCTGTGTGGCTATGTCTGCGTTGGAATGCCGGCCTGCTGCCCGGCGCCTGTATCGGGCTTTTGGCGGCGCGCTGGCTGATTTTGCGCTCTGCCCGGATCCAATCGTAAAGCCTTGGCCATGCTAACCTCGCCTTTTGCGCCAGATATCCTGTTTCACATCGGCCCCGTGCCGGTTGCTTCCGCTGTTGTGGTCACCTGGGGCCTGATGCTAGCGCTCGGGATCGGTTGCAGATTGCTGACCCGGCGCCTGACATTGCGGCCTGAACGTATGCAGGTGTTTCTGGAAAGCATTGTGGGTTTGGTTACGGCAGAGATACGGGACAGTCTGCGCCGCGATCCCCGCCCCTACCTGCCGCTGATCGGCACTCTGTTCATCTTTATCCTGGCCGCCAACTGGTCTTCACTGATCCCTGGGGTGGAACCGCCCACCGCACGGCTTGAAACAGACGCGGCGCTTGCCGGCATTGTCTTCGCCGCTTCCGTGTATTTTGGCATCCACAGCCAGGGCATCACCGGTTATCTGCGCAGCTTCGCCCATCCCAGCATGCTGATGCTGCCAATCAATCTGATCGAGGCGGTGACACGCACGCTGTCTCTGATGCTGCGCCTGTTCGGCAATATTGTAAGCGGCGTTTTTGTGATCGGCATCATCATGTCAATCGCCGGCCTGCTGGTGCCAATACCGCTGATGGCGCTCGATCTGCTCACTGGCGCCGTGCAGGCTTATATCTTCGCCATTCTGGCGCTGATCTTCATCGGCAGCGCCACTACGCCGGAATCACATCAGAAATCCGCCCCGAACCACCAGGAGAAACAGCATGAACTGGATTGAAATCGTCAGCATTATCGCTGCCGCCATGGCCGTATCCTTCGGCGCCATCGGCCCTGCTTTGGCGGAGGGGCGGGCTGTGGCCGCAGCAATGGATGCCATCGCACGCCAGCCGGAGGCCGGCAACACGCTGTCACGCAATCTTTTCGTTGGGCTGGCGATGATCGAAACCATGGCGATCTACTGCCTGGTGGTGGCCCTGCTGCTGCTGTTCGCCAACCCCTTCGTCAAGTAATACCATGCATTTTGATTTCTGGACCCTTGGCTTGCAGGCAGTCAATGTCCTGGTGCTGATCTGGATCCTGCACCGCTTTCTGTTTCGCCCGGTATTGCGCGTGATCGACCAGCGGCAGGCGGCCATTCGCCATACCCTGGATGAAGCCGAGGCCACCCGCCAGGAAGCCAGCACGGCTCGCGATACCGCCGCCGGGCGACTGGCCAATATTCGTTCGGAAGCGGAAACCATTCTGGCGGATGCCCAGGCATTGGCCGCCCAGCATGCTGCGGCACGGCTTGCGGAAGCAGACAGACTGATCGATGAGAAACGCCAGGCGGCCCAGGCCAGCCTGGCAGTTGACCGCGCCGCCGCCGCTTCCGATCTTGTTGATACCGCAGGCCAGCTGGGCACGCAGATTGCACTGAAGCTGCTGGGCCGGCTGCCCGCCGATATCGGCTTCGCGGCCTTTCTCGATGGCCTGGCAACCAGCCTTGAAAGCTCGCCGCCCGCAATCCGGCAGGGACTGACAGATGCCGCGCGCAGCAATCCGGGCCTGGAAATCCACACTGCCGCTCCGCTGCCGGCTGCCGATATGGAACAATGCCGCGCCAGACTGGCGCAGGTTTTTGGCTTCATCCCCAATCTGCGGAGCAATATACGGCCGGAAATTCTAGCCGGTCTGGAATTGCACTCACCGCATTTCAGCCTGACCAATAGCTGGGGCGCTGACTTGGCTGCGCTGAAAATTGCCCTGCGGGCAGAACAGCACAGCATACCATGAACGGGCTGAACACCGACCTGTCCCTCTGGCGGGATCATGCGGCCAGACGCATTGCCGGCACTGCCTTGCAGCCGCATCACGCCGAACGGGGCCGCATCGAATCCATAGCCGACGGCATTGCGCTGGTATCAGGATTGCCAAGCGCCCGGTTGAATGAACTGCTTGTATTGCCGGATAACCGCTTTGGCTTTGTCAGGCATCTGGGTGTAGACACTCTGGCCTGTATTCTGCTCGACAGCGCCGAAGCTATTGAAGCCGGGCAAATTGTTACCGGCACGGGCGATGTGGTGCGCACAGCGGTTGGCGCCGCCCTGCTGGGCCGGGTGGTCGATCCGCTGGGCCGGCCGCTTGACGGCAAGGGCGATATCCCGGCAGCAAGCCACGAGCCGATTGAGCGGGCGGCACCAGGGATCATTGACCGCGACCTGATATCAGAGCCTTTGCAAACCGGTATTCTGGCCGTGGATACAATGTTTCCAATCGGCCGCGGCCAGCGCGAATTGATCGTGGGTGATCGCAGCAGCGGCAAAACCACACTGGCGGTCGATGCCATTCTCAATCAACGCGATAGCGACGTGATCTGCATTTATGTCTCTATCGGACAGAAGATGTCGAATGCCCGCCGCGTCATCGAAACCATTGCGCAGCTGGGGCCTGCCGAAAGATGCATCACTGTGGTCGCCTCGGCCAGCAGCACGCCCGGCATGCAATGGATCGCACCTTTTGCCGGCTTCTCGATTGCCGAGTATTTCCGCGACCGTGGCCAGCACGTGCTGATCGTGCTCGACGATCTTTCCAAACATGCCGCCACCCATCGCGAACTGGCATTGCTGACGCGCCAGCCGCCAGGCCGCGAAGCTTATCCAGGCGATATCTTCTACCTGCATGCGCGATTGCTGGAACGGGCCGCCAAACTCAACGCTGCCCTGGGCGGTGGCTCGCTGACTGCCCTGCCGATTGCCGAGACCGATGCCGGCAATCTCAGTGCCTATATCCCGACCAACCTGATTTCAATCACTGACGGCCAGATTGTTCTGGATGCCAAGCTGTTTCATGAAGGACAAAAACCGGCGGTGGATATCGGTCGTAGTGTCAGCCGTGTTGGCGGGAAGGCGCAATCAGCTTTGCTGCGCCAGGAAGCCGGCATGCTGCGGCTGGATTACGCCCAGTTCCTGGAACTGGAAATCTTCAGCCGGCTGGGCGGCGCCGGTAATCCGCGGCTGCAGCGCCAGATGCAGCGTGGCCGTGCCATCCGCGCCATTCTGGCCCAGCCAGCCAACCAGCCCATGCGATTGGGCGACCAGGCGGCTTTGCTGGTGGCGGTCAGGGAAGGGCATTTCGACGGCATGGCGCCTGAGCAAATTAAGCTCAGTCGGCAACAGCTTGGCGCCTGGCTTGACCGCCATGCCAATGGCATCAACTTGAAAATTGCCGATGGAACGGCCTTGGATGCACCCACCCGGGCCGGATTGCAGGCAACGCTGGCGGCCTATTTCAACAATCCGCTGCATTCCGCAAATATGCCGGAGCCGCTTGCATGACTGCGCTGCTGGCGGAGGTGGAACGGCAACACGCGGCCATGCTGCAATTGGGCAGCCTAATCACTGCCCTGCGCGGTATCGCCGCCGCGCGCGCCGAACAATGCCGTGGCAAACTTCCGGCTATTCACAACTACTCCCGCACCATCGCCAAAGGCATCGGCCGAGCCCTCGACCTGCAAAGCGCAGATTACTCCCCGCCGCCGGCCGGCCGGCATGCCACGATCCTGTTTGGCAGCGAACAGGGATTTGTAGGCAACCTGAATGAGCAGTTATGGTCTGCGGTGGCGGCGCTGGATACTGCCGGCGACCTGCTGGTTCTGGGGCGGCGTATGGCGGAACTGGGCCACGAACGCGGCACCAGCATCACCACCGCTTTGCCAATGGCTGTTCATGCGGATTCAATGCCCGGGATCGCCATCGGCATAGCAGATTGGCTGTATCGGCGCGTCGAGACACATCAGGTGACCCATGCGCGCATCATTTTTGCTCAGGCGCAGTCAGCCAACACCATCACGTTGAGCCAGCGGCAAATTCTGCCTTTTGACTTTAGCCGTTTCCCGCGCCTGCACCGGCACTTGCCGACGCATCACTATCTGCCCGCGGAAAAACTGATCGAGCAGATTGCTGCCGAATATGTTTTTGCCGAAATCTGTGAGACCGGCATGCAGGCATTGGCAGCCGAGAACGAAGCCAGGCTCGCTTCGATGGCTGCTGCCAAACGCAATATTGAACAAATGACGGAAGACCTGACTGGCACTGAGCGGCAGTTGCGCCAGGCGGCGATCACCAGTGAATTGCTGGAATTGGCCGCGGCCGGCGGCTTTCAATTCTGAGCCTGTCGGACCAGGCTTTGCAGCTGTGGCTTTACTTCATCTTTGCCACGCACCACCTTGCCCATGAAAAGCAGCACCATCCGATGGGAGGCAGGGAATGTCGGAGCAATCAGATAAGGGCCAGGCCACGCCGCCTGGGCAAGCCAAGGTGGCGTTGGTGATCGGCGCCGGTGATGCCACCGGCGGCGCCATCGCCCGGCGTTTTGCGCGCGGCGGCTATACTGCCTGCCTGACCCGGCGCAATGCCGAAAAGTTGCAGCCGCTGATTGATCAGATAACCGCCGAGGGTGGCCAGGCATTTGGCTTCGGCGTTGATGCGCGCAACGAAGAACAAGCCATTGCGCTGATTGATCGGATCGAGCGCGAGCATGGCCCGATTGAGGTTTTTGTCTTCAATATCGGCGCCAATGCACCGAGCAGCATCCTGGACGAAACCGCGCGCAAATATTTCAAGATCTGGGAAATGGCCTGTTTTGCCGGCTTCCTGAATGCGCGGGAAGTTGCCAATCGCATGGTGCAGCGCGGGCGCGGCAGCATGATCTTCACCGGTGCCACCGCCTCCTTGCGCGGCAGTGCCAACTTTGCAGCCTTCGCCGGCGCCAAGCATGGCCTGCGCGCCCTGGCCCAGAGCATGGCGCGGGAATTGGGGCCGCAAGGCATCCATGTGGCGCATGTGGTGGTGGACGGCGCCATCGACACCGATTTTATCCGCAGCAATTTCCCGGAACGCTACGCGCTGAAAGCGCAGGACGGTATCCTCAACCCGGACCATATCGCCGAAAACTACTGGTTTCTGCACAGCCAGCCGCGTGATGCCTGGACCTTCGAGATGGACCTGCGGCCCTGGATGGAACGCTGGTAGATGCGCGGCAAACAGGAACAAAGATTATTCCCAACGCGCCATCAACATATGCAAGTTATTGTTTATATTGAATAAAATGCTTTGTTCTTATGGAACAAAAAAGGTATATTGCGCGAATTAAAGATCAATGATAGAACATTAAGGGTCACAACGGAGACCCATCATGATCCAGTCTGTTGTTTCCGCCCCTGCCGCGCCGCTTTCTGCCGCTTTCCACCAGCCGGCTTCCGGCCCAGGCAATGGCTCTGCCATCGACCTGCTGCGCGGCAAGCTGGCCAGTTTCACCCGCACACATCTGCGCGCGGCCGGCGAGCGCCGGCTGTTCACCCGCCTGGCGGTGATCGACCAGCATCTGCCCTGGCGCGGCCTGCCGCGGCATGGCCTGCATGAACTGACCGGCGAGATCGGCGCCATCACCAGCTTCCTCGCCGCCTTGCTGGGGCAGGACCGCAAGGCCCGTGAAGTGCTGTGGATCGCGCCGGCACAGCAGCAGCTTTATGCCCCGGCCCTGGCGCGGCTTGGCCTGGCGCATGACCGGCTGACCCTGGCGCATACCCGCCGCGCCGAGGACCGGCTTTATGCCTTTGAGGATGCCTTGCGCGATCTTGGTTATGGCGCCGTGGTGGCCGAGATCGATCAGGCCGATCTGGCCGAAACCCGCCGGCTGCATCTGGCCGCCGAGCAGGGCGGCAGCACCGGCTTCCTGATCCGGCGCGACCACAAGGCGCCCTCTGCGGCACTGACCCGCTGGCAGATCGAGGCCGGCGACGGCCTGCGGCCATGCTGGCGCATATCGCTGCTGCGTTGCCTGAACGGCCAGCCGGCAAACTGGCTGGTGGAATGGGATGTAATGGCCGGCGGTTTCCGCCTGGCTGCCTGATGCATCACGCGGCGGCGGCCAGAGCAGCCGCCGCCGCGATTTGCCTCTATCTTAATCCGCCTTGATATTGCCTTTGGCCACCACTTCCGCCAGGGCTTCGGTTTCTTCCTTGATCTTGGCGGCGAATTGCGCCGGCGACTGGGTCAGGATCGAACCCTGCGGTTCCAGCTTGGCGCGCACCGCCAGCACGTTGGTGGCGGCAATGATTTCGCGGCTGAGCAGATCGACGATCTCTACCGGCGTGGCTTTGGGCAGGAAGATGCCGACCCAGAAGCTGATGTCAAAGCCGGGGAAGCCGAGTTCGGCCACGGTGGGCACATCCGGCAATGCCGGCAGGCGCTGGGCCGAGGAAACCGCCAGGGCACGCAACTTGCCGGCCTTGACATGCGGCACCGCCGAAAGCGTATCGAAAATCACCGTCACTTCCTTGGTGAAGGCGGCGGTCTGCGCCGCAGCAGCGCCACGATACGGCACATGGATCATCTGGATGCCGGCCTTCTGGCTCAGCAATTCAAAAGCCAGGTGCGTGATGTTGCCATTGCCGGCCGAGCCATACGGCACTTCACCGGGCTTCGACTTGGCCAGCGCAACCAGATCCTTCAGGCTTTTGATACTGGCGCCCTGCGGATGTTCGGGATTCACCGCCAGGATCAGCGGCACCGAGATCACCGTGGTGATCGGCGCAAAATCGCTCTGCGGCTTGTATTTCAAATCCTTGAACAGCGTCGGGTTCAGCGTGATGGTGCTGCTGTTGCTGACAAATACCGAATAGCCATCGGGTTCGGCGCGGGCGACGCTTTCGGCGGCGATCATGCCGTTGGCGCCAGTGCGGTTTTCCACCACAAAGGGCTGGCCCAGCTTGGTGGCCAGATGCTCGCCAATAATACGCGCCACCACATCAATGGTGCCACCCGGGCTGAAACCCACGACCAGCTTGACCGGCCGGCTGGGATAAGACTGCGCCATTGCTGCTGTGGACAGGCCCGCTACGGCAAGGCCAAGCAACGCAGCGCGCAAGGTGTTGACGAATTTCATTCTGTGTTTCCTCCGGTTTTTGGTTTTTGTTTATGAAAAATCGTTACAGCGTGGCTTTGCTGCCCAGAATGTTGGTGACCTGGCTGGAAAACACACCGCCGCTGCCCTGGCACAAAGCCAGTTCGGCACCCTGCACCTGGCGGTCGCCGGCTTCGCCACGCAATTGCCGGATCGCTTCCACCAAAGTGAACAGGCCATACATGCCGGGATGGCAGCAGGACAGGCCGCCGCCATTGGTGTTGACCGGCAGATCACCGCCCGGCCCTATATGGCCATCGGCAACGAAGCGGCCGCCCTCGCCCTTGGGGCAGAAGCCGAGGTCTTCCAGCAGCATCACGGTGTTGATGGTGAAGGCATCGTAGAGCTGCACCACATCGATATCCGCCGCGCTGGTGCCGGCTTCAGCATGGGCACGACGGCCGGAAGCCAAAGCCGCCGTGTGGCAGAGATCAGGCATGGCGGAAATTGCCTTATGGCCGATTTCGGCCGCAGCACCGAGCAGGTAGACCGGCGGCTTCGCCGTATCGCGAGCCAGATCGGCGCGGGTCATGATCACGGCCGCCGCGCCATCGGTGACCAGGCAACAATCCAGCTTGCCGAGCGGATCGGAGACCAGCGGCGCCGCCAGCACGGCATCGCGGCTCAGCGGATTGCGGGCGAAAGCCTCCGGGTTGAGCCGCGCCCAGTCGCGTGCCGCCACCGCCACGGCGGCGAGCTGTTCGCGCGTGGTGCCGAATTCATGCATATGGCGCGCGGCTGCCAGGGCATAGGAGCTGACCGGAAACCGCGCCGCATAGGGCGCCTCAAGGTCAGACCAGTTACCCGCCACCGAGGTTTGCAGCCGGCCAAGGGCGCTGCGCTGGTTACTGGCGTAGCAGATCAGCGCCACATCGCAGAGCCCGGCATTCAGCGCCAGCGCGGCCTGTTGCGTATGGCACAGGAAAGACGAACCGCCAACCCGGGTATTCTCGGAAAACCTTGGCTGGATGCCGAGATATTCGGCGAAAGCCAGGGTGGAGAGGAATTCCTGCTGCATGCCGACAAACAGGCCATCAACCTGGCGCAGTGACAAACCGGCATCGGCGGCAGCTTGCCGCGCCACCAGCGCCATCATCTCCAGCGCGCTATAGCCCCGGGCGCCCTGGATGAAGCCGGTGGCGGCACCGGCAAAGGCCACGCTGCCACGCATCAAGCTGCCTCCGGCAGGAATACCGGCGCCAACTGGCCGTTCACATCGGCAATCCTCACCTGCACACGCAAACCGATGGCCACCTGCTCGGGCGCCAGACCATCGACGCGCGACATCAGCCGCACACCTTCATCCAGTTCGATCAAGGCGACATTATAAGGCCCACCCTTATCGGCCGGGCGGCGCACCACGGTGGTGGAATAGACCACGCCGCGCCCGCTGGGCTGCACCCAGCGCAACGCCGTACTGGCACAATGCGGGCAGACCACACGCGGATAAAACACATGCTTGCCGCAATCGGCGCAATGCTGAATCTGAAACTGGCCGGCCTTCAGCCCGGCCTCATAGGCCGCCATGGCCGCACCAATCGGCGCCTCCGTCAGCATGGCTTTCCCATCCTCCGTTTTGGGCCGGCACTGGGCGGCGGCCTGGAACAGAATAGATGACAAATTTTATGTCATCTGAAAACTGTCTACATATATTTTTGAAAGTAATGCCTTTTCACCACAGCGTCAACGCAGAAATCTCAGCAACGCTATGCTGGCGGCCTATGCAGGGCTGGTGAATGCAATATGGCTAAAGCGGCCGGCTAAGCTTCGGCGCGGATGCGCGGCTTGCGCTTGGCATGGGCGCCAAGCCCGGTGCTTGGCGGGGCGGCTGCCGGCGCCAGCATGGCCTGGGCCGCAGCATGCTGCTCAATCTCGCGCTGCTCATGCTCTTCCACATAGGCGCGGGCATTACGCAGATGCTGACGCATGGCGGCTTCGGCACGATCAGGGTCGCGGCTGGCAATGGCCTCCACGATGGCCTGATGTTCCTTGAAAGCCTGCACCGCACGGCCGGCCCGGGTGCTCGACTTGAAGCGGTAGACCCGCAATAGGTCGTAAAGCCCGTCGCACAGCATGTCGATCAGCCAGTTATTGCGGCTGCCTTTGACGATGCAGAAGTGAAAATCCTGGTCCTTCGGATTCTGGTAATAGCTGGTGCCTTCCACCACGCCATCCTGCCGGCCATGCTCGGCCAGCAGCCGGCGCAATTCGACAATTTCCTTGTCGGTCATCGCCTGGGCAGCCAGCCGGCAGGCCATGCCCTCCAGCGCCTCGCGCACTTGCAGCAGGTTCTTCAGATCCTGGATCGAAACATTAGCCACATGCACGCCGATATTCGGCGTACGTTGCAACAGCTTGCGGCCTTCAAGCCGGCGGATCGCCTCGCGCAGCGGACCACGGCTGACCCCCAAAGCCGCCGCCAGGGCCTGTTCGCTGATGCGGCTGCCGGGCTGTAATTCGCCGGCCATGATCGCGGCTTCAAGCCGCTCGGCTACGGAGTCGACCAAGGATTGCGGCCGTACCTGGCTGGTCAGGATGCTATTCATCGGCTCCGACAGGATTTCAATTCTAAAACAAAGGATTACCGCCTTTTATAATATAATTGTCGGCAGTTTGCACCTGAATTTATCGGTTTCGGCGCCTCAAGCGCTGTGGCCGCGCACCGGGGCGGCCAGCGCCAGCAGCCTATCGGCATCCAGATGCTGCTCCAGATGGGCCGCCAATTCATCCAGGATGGCCTCAACCTGAAGCTCATAGGACACCTGGCTGCGCCGTTCGGGCCGCCATTGCGCCAGAAAATGCCGCCGGAAGGCATCGCTGGCGAACAGGCCGTGCAGATAACAACCCGCCACCAGGCCATCGGCCGAAACCGCCCCATCCAGCCGGCCATCGGCAAAACGCAGCAAGGGCCGCGCCAGGGCCGTGCCAAGGCTGCGCCCGGCATGGATTTCATAGCCCTGCACCGGCACAGCATCGATCAGGGTTTCACCCTGCATCGGCCCAACGATCTTATGCGCATCCAGGCTGGTTTCCAGATCAAGCAGGCCAAGGCCGGCGATGCGGCCGGGCGGACCTTCCAGGCCGAGCGGATCGTCGATCCAGCGCCCCAGCATCTGATAGCCGCCGCAAATGCCGAATACCGGTTTGCCCTGGCGGTGATGCGCCAGCAGATCGATATCCCAGCCCTGCTGGCGCATAAAAACCAGATCGGCAATGGTGGTTTTGGAACCAGGCAGCAGGATCAAGTCGGCATCCTGCGGCAAGGGCCGGCCGGCAGCGATGAATTCCACCGCCACATCGGCTTCACTGGCCAGCGGGTCAAGATCGTCGAAATTGGCGATACGCGGAAAACGCGGCACAATGATGCGGAAGCCGGCACCCTGGCGCACCTGGCGCTGTTCGATCTGCATCGCATCTTCCGCCGGCAGCAGGCCGGCGCGCGGCAGCCAGGGAATCAGCCCCAGCCCGGGCCAGCCGGTATCCTGTTCGATCCGCGCCATGCCGGCCTCAAACAAAGCCGGATCGCCGCGAAACTTGTTGACGATAAAACCCCGAATCAGCGCCACATCGGCTGGCGCCAGCACCGCCTTGGTGCCAACCAGGCTGGCGATCACACCGCCGCGCTCGATATCACCCAGCAGCACCACCGGCAGGCCGGCGGCATGGGCAAAGCCCATATTGGCAATGTCATTGGCGCGCAGATTCACTTCCGCCGGGCTGCCGGCACCTTCCACCAGCAGCAGATCGGCCTCGGCGGCAAGTAGCTGAAAACTATGCAGCACCGCCGGCATCAGGCTCTGGCGCTCGGCAAAATACTGCCGCGCCTGGCTCTGGCCCAGCACGCGGCCCTGCACCACCACCTGCGCCCCGGTATCGCTTTGCGGCTTGAGCAGCACCGGATTCATATGGACCGAAGGCGCGGCAAAACAGGCCCGTGCCTGCAAAGCCTGGGCGCGGCCAATCTCGCCGCCATCCGGCGTGGCGGCGGCGTTGTTGGACATATTCTGTGGCTTGAATGGCCGCACCCGCAGCCCACGGCGCGCAAACAGCCGGCACAGGCCGGCCACGATCAGCGACTTGCCGGCATCGGAATGGGTGCCCTGGATCATCAAGGCGACGGGCGGCTGAGCCATGGTGCCGTTTCGGTTGCGGATGTTATAGGGTTCGGGCCTAGGGTGCGGACCCTAGCTTGTATCGGAATTGAAATGCCCGGAACAACCCTCATCCTTGGCGGCGCCCGTTCGGGCAAGAGCCGTTTTGCCGAAAGCCTGCTGGCCGACAAGCCGGGCGATGCCCGACTCTATCTGGCCACCGCCGAGGCGCGCGATGCCGAAATGGCCGAACGCATTGCGCGCCATCGCGCTGATCGCGGCAGCGCCTGGATCACCATCGAGGAGCCACTCGAAATCGCCCCGATCATCCAGCGCGAATGTGGCCTGGGCCGGTATGTGCTGGTGGAATGCCTGACATTGTGGCTTAGCAATCTGATGGAAGCCGGCCGCGATGTGGCGGCGGAAACCGGCCGGCTTTGCGCCGCACTGCCGCAGCCGGGCAGCGCCGGCGGTGCCGTGCTGGTCAGCAACGAAGTTGGCCTGGGTATCATGCCGATGAATGCATTGGCGCGGGCTTTCGGCGATGAAGCCGGGCGCCTGAATCAGCGCATCGCCGCCGCCGCAGACAAAGCCTATTTCATCGCTGCCGGCCTGCCGCTGAAGCTAAAGGGCGAGTGAAAGGCCCCAGGCCACGGCCAGGCCCGACCATAACAGCAGCAGGCATTGCCGATAGAGCCGCAGGGCGGCGCGGATATCTGCGGCGCCGGCCTCAGGCCGGCCATCGCCCATCCAGGCATCAGCCACGATTTCGCCGGCATAGCGGCGCGGCCCGGCCAGGCGCAGGCCCAATGCCTGTGCCATCGCCGCTTCCGGCCAGCCGGCATTGGGCGAACGATGCCGTGGCGCATCGCGCCAGATCACCCGCCAGGCAGCAACCAGCCGGCCCGGCGCCACAAGACTGAGCAGCAAGGCGCTGAGCCGCGAGGCCGGCAGATTGACCAGATCGTCGATCCGCGCTGCCGCCCAGCCGAAGGCCAGATAGCGCGGACTCTTGTGACCGATCATGCTATCGGCGGTGTTGATTGCCTTGTAGAGCAGGATGCCCGGCAGGCCGCCCAGCAACAGCCAGAAAAACGGTGCCACCACACCATCGGAAAAATTCTCGGCCAGACTTTCTATCGCCGCACGCGCCACACCGGCTTGATCCAGGCTTTGCGGATCACGGCCAACAATCTGGCTGACTGCTTCGCGCCCGGCTGCCAGACCGCCGGTTTCCAGCCCCAGGGCCACGGCGGCCACATGGCGCCCCAGACTCTGCTGCGCCAGTAGTGAGCAGGCCAGGGCGGCTTCCAGCAGAATGCCGTAGGGCAAAGCCCGCAAAATCTGGCTGATCGCAAAGCCGATGCCGCCGCAGACAACAAGCAGCACCAGCAAAGCCAGTACACCGCCGGCGCGGCGCCAGAAAAAAGACCAGGCAGTGTGGTTCAGGCTCCGTTCCAACAGGCTGATCAGGGCGCCGATCCACACCACCGGATGACGGATGATACGGAACAGCAAATCCGGATAACCGCAGGCGGCTTCCAGCAGCAAAGCCAGCAGGCCCAGTAGCAGATGGTCGCTGAGCGGCATCAGAATTCTATGCCGCGCTGTGGCTTCACACCCTGGCGGAAGGGATGTTTGAGCAATGTCATCTCGGTGGCCAGATCGGCCAGCTCAAGCAATTCCGGCTTGGCATTGCGGCCGGTTATCACCACATGCTGTGCCGGCAATTTGGCCTGCAATGCCGCCAGCACCTCGTCCAGTGCAAGATAATCATAGCGCAGCGCGATATTCAGTTCATCCAGCAGCACAAAATCAAAGCCCGGGTCTTGCAGCATCGCCACCGCTTCGGCCCAGGCGGCCTGCGCGGCGGCGATGTCGCGGACACGATCCTGGGTTTCCCAGGTAAAGCCTTCGCCCATGCTGACAAAACGGCACAATTCTGGAAAGCGATTGAAAAACAGCTTCTCGCCGGTGGGCCGATCCCCCTTGATGAACTGCACCACACCAACCCGCAGGCCCCAGCCCAGGCAACGCAGCGCCATGCCAAAAGCCGCCGAGGATTTGCCCTTGCCATTGCCGCTATGCACGATCAGCAGGCCCTTCTCCACGGTCTTCTCTGCCATCATACGGTCGCGTGCGGCCTTGATGCGGGCTTTCTTCTCGGCATGCTGGCGATTGATTTCCACTTCGTCGGCTTCAGTCATCATAAGCCTCCAATGCCGCTTGCAGGCGCTGCCATTCAGCATCAGCGCCAGGCAAGCCAAGGCGCAGCCAGCTGCTGTCATAGGCGAAGATACGCGTGAGAATGCCATGCCGCGCCAGATGGCGGAACAGGCGTGGTGCGCGGCGATCTGCAATCAGGCGAAACAGATCGGTGCCGCCGGCGGCATGCCAGCCGAACCGGGCCAACAGCTCATCCAAGCGTTGCCGTGCCGTAGCAAGATGCTGGCCGGTTGCCGCGATCCAGGCATCGTCGCCATAGGCCCGGCAGGCCACATGCAGCGCCAGCGCATTAACCGGCCAGGCCCCCAGCGCATCGCGCAATCGCGCCGCCCAAGCCGCTGAGGCCACGGCAAAGCCGAAGCGCAATCCCGGCAGACCAAAGAATTTTCCGAAGGAATACAGCGACACGATATTCGCGTTATCGGCGGCTGGCGCAAACGGCGCGAAGGCGCGGTCCAGCACCAGCAGGCCATCCGGTGGCGCTGCCATGTCGAACACCCGGCCATCGGGATTATTGGGCGATACGATCACCCGCACTGCCGCCGGCTCGGAGAGCGGATTTTGGCTCGGCATCACCTGATGCCCGGCCAAGGCCCAGGCCTCGGCATGGCCGCCATAGCTCGGCGCCAGGATTGCCACGCGGTCCGGCGGCAGCAGGCGCGGCAACAAACGGATCAGGCTCTCACTGCCCGGCGCCAGCACGATGCGGTGCGGCTGATCCAGACCGAGTCGCTTGGCAATGGCGTGGCACAAAGCGGCTTCCAGCGCTGCATCCGGCAGGCGGTGCAGATCGGCCATATCCTGCGGCAAGAGCGGATAGGGCCAGGGGTTGATGCCTGTGCTGAGATCAAGCCACGGCCTGGGCGCGGCCGGAAACCGCGCTTCAGCCCAACTCAGATTGCCGCCATGGGCGGGATAGGAAACAGCCGCATCATCTGTCATCGCGGCGCAGCCTATAGCAAAGGCCGCCGCTTGCAATAAAGGGCCGGGCCGGTATGGTCGGCGCCATTCTTCAGGATTTGCCGCCATGTCAGACCAACTGCGCCAGAAATTGCAAAGCCGTATCGACGGCAAGACCAAGCCGCCAGGCTCGCTGGGGCGGCTGGAGCATCTGGCGCTGCGCCTGGGCCTGATCCAGCAGAGCGAGCAGCCAAGCATCCAGCTTCCCAGCCTGGTGGTGTTTGCCGGCGATCATGGCGCCGCCAGCGCCGGCATTTCAGCCTATCCGCAGGATGTGACCTGGCAGATGGTGCTGAACTACCTGCAAGGTGGCGCCGCCGTGAATGTGTTTGCCCGCCAGGCCGGCTGGAACCTGCTGGTGGTGGATGCCGGCGTGAAGCATGATTTCGGCATCATGCCGGGGCTGCTGGATCGCAAGATCGCGCCCGGCACGGCGAATTATCTGCATGAACCGGCGATGACACCGGCGCAATGCACGGCGGCCCTGGCTGCCGGCCGCGCCATCGTGGCAGACTTGGCGGCGCAGGGCTGCACCTTGCTGGGCCTGGGTGAGATGGGCATCGGCAATACCGCCGCTGCCTCGCTGCTGGCGCATCGCCTGCTGGGCCTGCCGCTGGCCGATCTGGTGGGGCGCGGCACCGGGCTGGATGATGCCGGCCTGGCGCGCAAGACCGCCTTGCTGGAACAGGCCTCATTGCGCTGCCCGGAAAACCTGAACGCCTTTGAGACGCTGCGGCAATTCGGCGGCTTCGAGATAGCCATGATCTGCGGCGCCATGCTGGAAGCCGCCGAACGCCGCATCGTCATCCTGGTGGATGGCTTTATCGTTACCGCCGCCCTGCTGGTGGCACGCGGCATGGCACCCGCTGTTGTTGATGCCTGCCTCTATGCGCATTGCTCCGAGGAACGCGGCCATCGGCTGCTGCTCCAGCATCTGCAAGCCGAACCGCTGCTTGATCTGGGCCTGCGCCTGGGTGAAGGCACCGGCGCGGCACTGGCCCTGCCGCTGGTGCAGGCGGCGGCAGCCTTCCTGGCTGAGATGGCAAGTTTTGACGATGCCGGTGTCAGCCAGCAGACAACGCCATGATCGGCCAGGAAATCCGCCTGCTGCTCACTGCCGTGCAGTATTTCACCCGGCTGCCGGTGCCGGCCTGGATCGGCCATGGTCCGGCACAGCTTAATCAGGCGGCGCGTTATTTCCCGGCCGTCGGTGTGCTGGTGGGGGGCGTGGCGGCCTTGGTACTGTGGCTGGCAGCGCTGGTGGCGCCACTGCCCATCGCGGTACTGCTCAGCATGATGGCGGGTATTCTGCTCACCGGCGGCTTTCACGAGGATGGCCTGGCCGATAGCTGCGACGGTTTTGGCGGCGGCTGGCAGCGCGAAGATGTGCTGCGCATCATGAAGGACTCGCGCCTGGGCAGCTTCGGCGCGCTGGGGCTGTTTCTGGTGCTGGGGCTGAAAGCAGCTTTGCTGATGGCGCTGCCGCTGGCCTGGCTGCCGGCAATCCTGGTGGCAGCACATGGCTACAGCCGCTGGCTGCCCATGCTGCTGATCTGGCGCCTGGATTATGTGCGCGATGAAGATGCGGCAAAGGCCAAGCCGATGGTGCAGGCAATGGCGCCGGCCAGCCTGATCATTGGCGCAGCATGCGGCATCCTGCCGGCGCTGCTGCTGCTGCACGACCTGGCGCTGCCCGGCCTGCTGCTGGGCCTGCCCCTGGCTGTGCTGCTGGGGCTGTATTGCCGCAAGCGGATCGGCGGCTATACCGGCGACGCTTTGGGCGCAGTACAGCAACTGACTGAAATCGCCTTCTATTTTGGCTGTGGCCTGATCCTGTGGCACAGCCCGGGCATCGCTGCCGGTTGACAGCACGGCATCGCAAGCGATATGGCCTAGGGCGACGGATACGGGAATGCGGTGCCAAGCCGCAGCTGCCCTCGCAACTGTAAGCGACGAGTCCGCGCCAGAATGCCACTCGGCAAAAGCCGGGGAAGGCGGCGCGCGATGATGACCCGCAAGCCAGGAAACCTGCCGTCGATGCCTATGAGCCGTGCGGACGGGGTGCGCCGCTGCGGTTTAGTTACGGACGGCCAATGCGGGCATTTTATGCCTGTTTCCCGCCCGACATGCATCCCGCGAATGAGGAAAGCTGTCGGTGGCCACCATCCTGCATGTCTGCACATCCTGCCGCCCGCCAGATCATCCTGGCGATACTGGCGCACGCCCCGGCCAGGACATGCTGGCCTGGCTGAGCGCAGCCATCCCCGCAGATGCACAAATCAGCCTGCACGGCGCCAGTTGCCTTTCGGTCTGCAAACGGCCCTGCACCGTCGCCGTCTCGGCGCCGGGCAAATGGAGCTATGTGATCGGCAATCTTGAACCGGTGCGCGACGGCGCCGCTTTGCTGGATTACCTGGCGCAATATGCCGCCGCAGCCGATGGTGTGACGCCGCTGCGCCAGCGTCCGGCGCCGATCCGCGCCGGCATCATTGCCCGTCTGCCGCCCGCCCCGGCGCAACAAGGATAAAGTCATGGCCGTCACGGCAAAGATTCCCTGCACCATCATCACCGGCTTTCTCGGCGCCGGCAAAACCTCGTTGATCCGTCACCTGATGCAGCATGCCGAAGGCCGCCGCATTGCATTGCTGATCAATGAATTCGGCGATGTGGGTGTGGATGGCGCTATCCTGAAAGCCTGCGGCAATACCGATTGCCCGGAAGAAGCCATCATCGAATTGCCCAATGGCTGCATCTGCTGCACCGTGGCGGATGATTTTCTGCCCGCCATCGAGCGCCTGCTGGCGCTGCCCGGCCGCTTTGACCATATCGTGATCGAAACCTCCGGCCTGGCCCTGCCCAAGCCGCTGGTGAAAGCCTTCGACTGGCCGGCAATCCGCAGCCGGCTGACCGTGGATGGTGTGATAGCCGTGGTGGATGGGCCGGCGGTTGCCGATGGCCGCTTTGCCGAGGATGCCGCCACCCTGCTCCAGCAACGCGCCGAAATCGGCCTGATCGATCACGATAACCCGGTGGCCGAGGTTTACGAGGATCAACTGCTCTGCGCCGACATGGTGATCCTGAACAAGACCGACCTGATGGACGCTGCGGCGCGCGAACGGGTACGCGGCAATATCCGCGCCGAACTGGCGCGCCAGGCGGTGCCGATCATCGAAGCCAGCCATGGCGCGGTGGCGCCGGCTGTGCTGCTGGGCCTGGGCGCCGCGGCAGAAGACGATCTGGCCAACCGCCCTTCGCATCATGATGCCGAGGCCGAGCATGACCATGAGGATTTTGAAACCATGGTGCTGGATCTGCCCGCCCTGGCTGATCCGTTGGCCCTGTTACAAGCTTTGGGCGATCTGGCGGAACGCCATAATGTGTTGCGCGCCAAAGGCTATCTGCGCGTGGTCGGCAAGCCGATGCGCTATCTGGCGCAGGCGGTCGGCCCGCGTGTTTCAGGCCATTTTGACGGTGCAGCCCAAGGCAATGAAGGCCGCCTGGTGCTGATCGGCCTGAAAGGCTTCGACCAGGCCGCGATTCGTGGCCAGATTGAGGGAGTTGCACTTGCATCTGTCGGTTAGGCACGCCCAGGCCCTGGATGCCGAGGATGCACCGGTCAACCCGGAGCAGCAACCGGCTGACATTCTGGTGCTGTCCTTCACCGATTCCGATCTCGCCGGCATAGCCGCCGCTTATAATGCCGACCCTGCCGCATCGCCCAGTCTGGCCCTGACCAATCTGGCACCGATGCGGCATCCGCTATCGGTTGACCTCTACATCGAGCAGGTAGCGAGCCAGGCCAAGGTGATCCTGGCGCGCCTGCTGGGCGGGCATGATTGGTGGCCTTATGGCGCCGAGGAACTGGCCCGGCTGGCGCGCGAGCGCGGGATTGCGCTGCTGCTTCTGAGCGGTGATGGCCGGCATGATGAACGCCTGACCGCACTTTCCACCGTGGCACCGGCACTGACGGGCGCGGCGCAAGCCTGCTTTGATCATGGCGGCACAGCCAACATTGCCACCCTGCTGCATCTGCTGCGCAGCCTGGCGTGTGGTGAAACGCCCGCGCCTCCGGTTGCGGTAGCCGTACCGCCGGCGGGGCTTTATCGCGCCGAATCTGCCAAGGTGCCGTGCCTGGGCCAAGCCTTGCTGTTATTCTACCGCTCGCATTATCTGGCTGCCGATACCGCGCCGATTGATGCGCTGGTGCTGGCCCTGGCCGAACGCGGCCTGGAAGCGCGCGCCTGCATGCTTACCAGCCTGAAGGACAAGGTTGCTCTGGCCGGCTTGCGCACCATCATCGGCGATGCGGCACCGGATGTGATCCTGGATGCCACAGCGTTTTCTGCCGGCGACGGCCTGCATCCGCTGGCCGATTATGGTGTGCCGATCCTGCAATGCGCCCTGGCCAATACGCCGGAAGCGGCCTGGGCAGCCTCGACGCGCGGTTTATCTGCCAGCGACCTGGCGATGCATGTGGTGCTGCCGGAAGCTGATGGGCGGATATTCACCCGCGCGGTTTCGTTCAAGGGCGAAGCCGGCTTTGATGCCGCCACGCAATACCGCCGCATCGCGCATATTCCATTGCCTGACCGCATCGCCTATGTCGCCGATCTGGCACAAGCCTGGGTCAGGCTTGGCAAAACCGCGCCACGGCAACGCCGACTGGGGCTTGTGCTATCGGATTATCCCGACCGCCAGGGCCGCCAGGGTTATGCCGTGGGCCTGGATGCGCCGCAAAGCGCGCTGGAAATCCTGCATCTGCTGCATGGCGCCGGCTATATGCTTGGCGATCTGCCGCCCGATGCTGCAGCCTTGATGACCCGCCTGGGCGAGACCGAATTCTATCCGCTGACGCGCTATCACCAACGCCTGGCCGCGCTGCCGGCCAGCCTGCGTGATGCGATATGCGCCGCATGGGGTGAGCCGGAACAGGATGCCGACCACATGCCGCAAGGCTTCCGCATCCAGGTGGCACGGCTGGGCCATCTGGTGGCAGCCTTGCAACCGGATCGTGGCGGCAAAGCCGACCGGCGCAGCGATTATCACGATCCTGCGCTGCCGCCGCGCCATGGCTATCTGGCGTTTTATTGGTGGCTGCGCGATGTGGCTAGCATCGATGCGCTGATCCATCTCGGCACCCATGGCAATCTGGAATGGCTGCCGGGCAAGAATGTGGCTTTATCAACGGCCTGCGCGCCGGAAGCCGCGCTTGGCCCGCTGCCGGTGGTTTATCCCTACATCGTCTGCGATCCCGGCGAGGCCGCCCAGGCCAAGCGGCGCCTGGCTGCTGTGACACTGAGCCATCTGACGCCGCCGCTGGCGCCGGTAACCCTGGCGCCGGGCCTGGCCGAGCTGGAAATGCTGGTGGACGAATACAGCGCCGCCGACGGGCTGGATGCGCGCCGCATGCGGCACCTGCGGGGCGAGATCGTGGCGCGGGCGCGTCAGGCCGGCCTGCCAGGCGCAACCGAGGCCGATGCCGACGAGGAAGCCGTGCTGGCGCTGCTGGAGACCCAGCTTTGCGACATCAAGGAGCAGCGTGTCGGCGACGGCCTGCATATTTTTGGCCAGTCACCACCACCCGAACAACTGGCCAGCATGGCGGCGGCGATGGCGGAAGCCGCCGGTGGCGCGGCGGATCAGATGGCAATCGCAGCAAGGCTGCGCGAAGCCGCCGCCAATGAGGCGCATGGCCTGCTGACAGCGCTTTCCGCCGGCTTTGTGGCACCCGGCCCGGGCGGTTCGCCGGTGCGCGGCCGGCTCGATATCCTGCCCACCGGCACCAATATGGTGAGCGTTGATCCGCGCCTGCTGCCCACGCCAACCGCCCATGTCATCGGCCAACGCGCGGCGGCGGAATTTGTGCGCCGCTATCTTCAGGATCATGGCGACTGGCCGCGCCGGGTGATGCTGGACCTATGGGGTTCCGCCAGCCTGCGTAATGGCGGCGACGAAATTGCCCAGGCTTTGTGCCTGATGGGGGTGATGCCGCGCTGGAATACCGCTACCGGCCGGGTCGATGGCTTTGAAATTCTGGCGCCCGAGGCCATGCAATGGCCGCGTGTCGATGTCTGCCTGCGCATTTCAGGCCTGTTCCGCGATATCTTCGCCACCATCATCACGCTGTTTGATGATGCGGTGCGCGCTGTGGCGCGGCTGGCCGAGCCGGATGATGTCAATCCCCTGGCCGGCGCCACACGCGGCCTGGAGGGTGAGGCCCTGCGCGCCGCCACCTGGCGTATCTTCGGCAATGCACCGCAGGCCTTTGGCGCCGGGCTGACCGACATGCTGGATCGTGGCACCTGGCAACAACGCGATGAACTGGGCGCCGCCTATATCGCCGCCTCGCGCTATGCCTATGGCCGCGATGCCTTCGGCCAGCCACAGCAAGCCGCACTGGAGCAACGGATCAGCAGCAGCGATGCCCTGATCCATATGCAGGACCAGCGTATCAGCGACGTGCTGAGCCATGCCGATTTCGCCGATGCTGAAGGCGGCTTTGCCGCTGCTGCTGCTGCACTGGGCGCCAGGCCGGCGCTGTATCATGTTGATAGCAGCCGGGTGACGGCGCTGAAGGTGCGCAGCCTGGCGGAAGAGATTTCACTGACCTTGCAGGCGCGCGCACTCAATCCGCATTGGATTGCCGGCCAGATGCGCCATGGCTATGCCGGCGGCGCCGCGCTGGCCGATACCGTGGATCAGCTCTTTGCCTTTGCCGCCAGCACCGATGCGGTGCAGCCCGGGCAGTTCGAGGCGCTGTATGCGGCCTATTGCAGCGCGCCCGAGGTGAGTGATTTCCTGGCGCAGCATAATCCGGCGGCACAAGCGGCGATGCAGGCGCGTTTCGCCGAGGCGATCCGGCGCGGCCTGTGGAATCCGCGCCGCAATGCCGTGTGGCGCGAATTGGCGCAGCCGCTGGAGGCCGCGCCATGAAGCCGGCACCAAAAGGCTGGTGCCCGACCGCGCGGCGCCCGATGGCCAGCGGCGACGGTCTGCTGCTGCGGCCGCATCTGCGCCACGGCCAATTGCCCGCCGATCTGGCGCGCCACCTGGCCATGCTGGCCGTGCAGTATGGCAATGGCCAGCTTGACCTGACGCAACGCGGCAACCTGCAACTGCGCGGCATCCGGCCGGAACATTACGATGCAATGCTGGCCGCGCTGGAAGCACGCGGCATCGCCGATGCGCCGGCGGCAGCAATCCTGACCAGCCCCTTGGCCGGTCTGGACTCCAGTTGCGCTGATGGCCTCTGGGCTATGGCCGATGCTGTGGAACTTCTGCTGCGGGATGTTGTGCTGCCGGTAAAATTTCTCTGCCTGCTGGATGGCGGCGGTGTATGGCCGCTGCATCTGCCCGCCGACCTGCATTGCCGGCCGCCATTTGATGCAGCGGCAATTGCAGCAGCAATTCAGCACTGCGCCACGCAACCGCGGCGGCGCTTGCCACCGCCAGCAGCCGTGGCGGCACCGGGTTATCTGGCCGCCTGCCATGTGCTGGCCCTGGCACCACCTTATGGCAGCCTGGATGCCGCCATGCTGAACCGCCTGGCCGATCTGAGTGAGCAATATGGCAATGGGCAAATCCGCCTGGCACCCTGGCGCCTGATCCTGCTGCCCGGCCTGGCGCCAGATGCCGTGCCGGCCGCCTGCCGCGCAGCCCAAGCCGCTGGTTTCATCGCCGACGCTGCCGATCCCAGGCGGATGATCCAAGTCTGCCCTGGCGCACCGCATTGCGCCAGCGGCCTGGGCGATACCAGGCAACTCGCCGCCAGGCTGGCACCGCATCTGCCGCAGGATGGCGGCATCACCCATATCGCCGGCTGTGCCAAGGGCTGCGCCCATGGTGGGCCGGCGGCGCGGGTGATCGTGGCCCAGGCCCGGCAGAGTTATGGCCTGGGTTTTGACAGCGCTGCCGATGCCGCCCTGCCATACAACACCCTGCAACCGGACCAACTTTTAGCCATGCTGCCATCATGACCAACCTGCGTAGCTATATCCGCGATGGGGCTGCGATCTATCGGCAATCCTTCGCCACCATCCGGGCCGAAGCCAACCTAGGGCGTTTCAGCGCAGAGGAGGAAGTGGTGGCGGTGCGCATGATCCATGCCTGCGGCATGGTGGAGATTGCCGCCGATATCGTGTTTTCGCCCGGCGCCGTGGCGCTAGCCCGGCAGGCGCTGCAAGCCGGCGCACCGATACTCTGCGATGCCAAGATGGTGGCCAGCGGCATCACCCGCGCCCGCCTGCCGGCCAATAATGAGGTGATCTGCACCCTGGCCGACCCGGCAGTGCCGGCCCTGGCGCGCCAGCTTGGCAATACACGCTCGGCAGCGGCGCTGGAATTATGGCGCGACCGTATGGCCGGCGCCGTGGTGGTGATCGGCAATGCCCCCACGGCCTTGTTTCACCTGCTCGACATGCTGGATGCCGGCGCAGCACGGCCAGCCATCGTGCTGGGTCTGCCGGTGGGCTTTGTTGGTGCCGTGGAATCGAAACAGGCCTTGATCGAGGATGGCCGCCTGCCTTTCCTGGCCCTGCATGGCCGGCGTGGCGGCAGCGCCATCGCGGTGGCGGCGGTGAATGCGCTGGCACAGGAGAGTGAACTATGACCGGCTGCATTTATGGCGTTGGCCTTGGCCCCGGCGATCCCGAATTGGTGACGCTGAAAGCCGCCCGTGTGCTGGCCGAGGCGCCAATTGTTGCCTGGTTTTCCAAGGCCGGCGCCCGCAGCCATGCTTATGGCATTGCCGAAAAGCTGCTGCGGCCGGGCCATCTGGAGATGCCGCTGATCTATCCGGTGACCACCGAATATCCGGTGGACGACCCGCGCTATTCCGAGCCGATTGCCGACTTCTATGCCGCATCCAGCAACCGCATCGCGCAGCATCTGGCAGAGGGCCGGGATGTGGCCGTGCTGTGTGCCGGCGATCCGTTTTTCTACGGCTCGTTCATGCATCTGTATCATCGCCTGGTGACGCGCTTCCCAACCCGTGTGATTCCGGGCATCCCCGCCATGGCAGGCAGTTGGACCAATGCCGGCCAGCCGATCACCTGGGGTGACGATATCCTGACCGTGCTGCCCGGCACCTTGCCCGAAGCCGAATTGACCGAACGGCTGGGCCGCACCGATGCGGCGGTGATCATGAAGTTGGGCCGCAACCTGCCGCATGTGCGCCGCGCCTTGCGCGCCAATGGCCTGGAGCAGCGCGCCATCTATGTGGAATACGGCACCATGCAGGCGGAGAAGATCATCCCGCTGGCCGACAAACCCGATGACAAGGCGCCGTATTTCTCGCTGATCCTGGTGCCGGGCCAGGGGCGGCGGTTATGACAAGCACCGGCCACTTACGCATCCTCGGCCTTGGTCCCGGGCCGCTGGCCTGGCGCACCCCGGAAGTGGAAGCCGCCTTGGCCGAAGCCGAGCATATTTTTGGCTACACGCCCTATATCGCGCGGCTGCCGGCGACGATCACTGCCCAGCGCCATGCAAGCGACAATGGCGACGAATTGCTGCGCGCCCGCGCCGCCTTGCAGCTGGCCGCCAGCGGCGCCCGGGTGGCAATGGTATCAGGCGGCGATGCCGGCATCTTCGGCATGGCCAGCGCGGTATTCGAAGCCATCGACCAGGGCGAAGCCGCCTGGCGCGACCTGGATGTGCTGGTATTGCCTGGCCTGAGCGTGATGCTGGCGGCGGCGGCGCGGCTGGGCGCGCCTTTGGGACATGATTTCTGTGTCCTGTCGCTGTCTGACCGGCTGAAACCCTGGAGCATCATTGAACGCCGGCTGCAAGCCGCCAATCACGGCGATCTGGCGCTGGCGCTTTACAATCCGGCCTCGCAGACCAGGCGGCAGCAGCTTGAATGGGCGCTTGCCTGCCTGCGCCAGGGCAGGGGTGATGAAACCGTGGCGATGATTGCGCGCGATATTGGCGGCGCCGATGAGCGTGTGTCGATCACCAGCCTAGGCGGATTGAACCCGGCTGATGTGGATATGCGTTGCCTGCTGCTGGTGGGCAGCAGCACCACGCGGCTGATTGCCCGGCCGGGCCGGGCGCCGCTGGTCTACACCCCCCGGCATTACCCATGACGGCGTCAAGGATGCAGCGCGCGCAACCAGTCCAGCGCCGCGGCAGCAGTGGCGGCCACCGGCAAGGCTGGCTTCTGCGGCCGGCGCAACAGCAAAACCGGCAGGCCCAGGCTTCGCGCCGCCAGCAGCTTGGCCTCGGTAGCGAAACCGCCGGAATTTTTGCTCACCACAGCGTCAATACAATGTTGGCGCAGCAGGCCGAGTTCGTGATCGAGATCAAATGGCCCGCGTTCGGTGAGCCAGGCCGCTTCGGGCAATGGCTGCGGCACAACCGGATCAATGCTGCGCACCAGATAAAAATGCTGTGGCGCAGTGGCATAGGCCGGCACTTCCAACCGGCCGACGGTGAGGAAAACCCGCCGCGGCGCAGCGCCCAAAGCGGCGATGATGCCGGCATGGTCATCGAATTCACGCCAGTCATCCCCAGGTCCGGCCTGCCAGGCTGGGCGGCGCAAAGCCAGGATCGGTATGCCGCAGATGGCGGCCGCTTCGGCGGCATGAAACGGCATCACACGGGCAAAAGGATGGGTGGCATCCACCAGGGCAGCGATATGCTGCGCCCGCAGCCATTGCACCAGGCCGGCAACACCGCCAAAACCGCCGATGCGGTGGCTTATGCCGGCCGCTACTTGCGGCTGCCGCGTGCGGCCGGCCAGCGACAAGGTGGCCTGGAAAAACGATTCTTCGGCCAGAAGCTTTACCAGTTCGCTGGCTTCGCTGGTGCCGCCAAGAATGAGGATGCGCATGGCTGATGCTTTAGCATGGCTCAGCATTCTTGGCATCGGCGAGGACGGCCTGGATGGCCTGAATCCCGTTGCCCGGCAACGTCTGACGGAAGCCGCTTTGGTGATCGGCGGCCAGCGCCATCTGGACTTGGCGCAACCACTGATCCAGGGCGAAAGCCAGGTCTGGCCAACACCTTTGGGCGACATCGCCGCCACTTTGCTGGCCTGGAAGCCAAAGCCGGTCTGCGTGCTGGCCAGCGGAGACCCTTTCACCTATGGCATCGGCGCCACCCTGGCGCGCAGCATTCCGGCCAACGAGATGCTTGTGTTGCCGGCAGCATCGGCGTTTTCGCTGGCTGCCGCGCGGCTGGGCTGGGCCTTGCAGGATACAATAACGCTGGGCCTGAACAGCCGGCCATTGCCGCATCTGCTGCCGCATCTGCAACCTGGTGCCAGGCTGATTGCGCTGTGCAGGGATGCCGGCACACCCGCCGCCATTGCTGCCCTGCTCTGCGACCATGGCTGGCAGGATGCACAACTGACCGTGCTGGAGCGGCTGGGCGGGCCGCATGAACGGATAAGCCAGACAACAGCGGCTGGATTTGCCCTGGAAGACATCGCGGCGCTGAATTGTGTTGCACTCGCCTTGCCGGCAGATGCCGCCAGCCATCGCCGTGCCCTGCCGCGCGGCTTCGGCCTGGCCGATGACCTGTTTGAACATGACGGGCAATTGACCAAGCGCGAAATCCGCGCCGTCACTCTTTCATCCCTGGCGCCACGGCGCGGCGAATTGCTGTGGGATATCGGCCTTGGCGCCGGCTCGGTGGCGATTGAATGGCTGCTGGCCGATCCGGCCAATCAGGCCATCGGGCTGGAACGCGATGCCGAACGGGCGGCGCGTGCCCGGCGCAATGCCTTGCGCCTGGGCGTGCCGCATTTGCGCGTGATCGAAGCCGAGGCCCCGGCCGGGCTGGATGATCTGCCGGCGCCGGATGCGATTTTCATCGGTGGCGGCGGCGCCGCGCCCGGCCTGATCGAGCTTTTGTGGCAACGGTTGCGCCCCGGCGGCCGGTTGGTGGCCAATGCCGTGACACTGGAAACCGAGGCGGCTTTGCTGGCTGCCTATCAGCGCTGGGGCGGGCAATTGATCCGCCTGGGGCTGGAACGTGCCAGCCCGGTGGGCGGCGTTACCGGCTGGCGCCCGGCCATGCCGGTGCTGCATTGGAGCCTGGACAAATGATCGCCCTGGGCATCGGCTGCCGCGCCGGCTGCGAGGCCGCTGAAATCATCGCCCTGGCGCAGACCACGCTGGCGGCTTTGCATCTGGCGCCTGCACAAGTGGCGGTGATCGCCAGTTTGCAGGATAAACCTGGTCTGCTGGCCATTACGGCTGCCGCCGCGCAACTTGGCCTGACCCTGCGGCTGCTGCCGCTGGCTGCCTTGCAGGCCGCCAGCCCGCGCGCCTTGAGCCGCTCAGAGGCCGCTTTGCGGGCGTATGGCCTGCCCTCGCTGGCGGAAACCGCCGCCCTGGCCGCGCTGGGGCCGGATGCAGCCTTGCTGGCGCCGCGCCGCCTGAGCCCACGGGCAAGCTGCGCTATCGCGTTAGAGAAGCCATCATCATGACCGTGCATTTCATCGGCGCCGGCCCCGGCGCACCCGATCTTCTGACCCTGCGTGGCCGCGACCTGATCGCCGCCTGCCCGGTCTGCCTCTATGCCGGCTCGCTGGTGCCGGCGGAAATCCTGCGCTACTGCCCGGCCGATGCCCGCATCATCGATACCGCGCCGCTTGATCTGGATCGCATCGAGGCGGAATTTGTGGCAGCGCATCAAGCCGGCCAGGATGTCGCCCGGCTGCATTCCGGCGACCTTTCGGTATGGTCGGCGTTGGGCGAACAATTGCGCCGGCTGCGCAAGCACAACATCCCCTACAGCATCACCCCGGGCGTGCCGAGCTTTGCCGCCGCCGCTGCTGCTTTGGGCCAGGAACTGACCCTGCCCGAAGTGGCGCAAAGCCTGGTGCTGACGCGTAGCGGCGGCCGCGCCTCGGCCATGCCGGCGGGCGAGGAACTGGCGGCCTTTGCCCGCACCGGCGCCACCTTGGCGCTGCACCTGTCGATCCACAATCTGGGCAAGCTGGTGGCGGAACTGACGCCGTTGCTCGGCGCGGATTGCCCGGTGGCGATAGTGTACCGCGCTTCCTGGCCGGATCAGCGCATCCTGCGTGGCATGCTGGGCGATATTCTGGCCCAGGCCGAGGCGGCGCCGATGGAGCGCACGGCGCTGATCCTGGTGGGGCGCGTGCTGGCAGCCGAGGATTTCCGCGATTCAGCGCTCTACGATCCCGATTATCACAGGCGCTATCGATGAGCTCAGCAGGCTTGAAACGGCCGTTGCGCCACCGGTCGGCCGTCGCGGTCGGTGACCAGGATTTCCAGCTCCATGCCGGTGCCATCCAGCACCGCCGCCGCCGTGTGCCAGGCGCGTTCGGCCACCTGGGCGGCCAGCGCCGGGGCGATGGCTTCGGCCAGATCGAGGGCATGTTTGGCGGTGTTGGCCTGGGCAATGGCCTGGCACAGATCCGGCCCGGCACCAGCCTCGGCCGCCAGTTGCGCCATGAAGGCCAGATCAACCGCGCCGGCGCGCGAATGCAGATCAAGCAGCCCCTGGGCCAGCTTGGTCATCTTGGCAAAACCGCCGGCAATGCTGATGCGCGGCACCGGATGGCGGCGCAGGTATTTCAGCATGCCGCCGGCAAAATCACCCATCTCGATCAGCGCCGGATCGGGCAGGCCATGCAAGCGCTGGATGCTGCTTTCCGAGACATTGCCGGTGGCGCCGGCAACATGGCGCAGGCCGCTGGCACGCGCCACATCGATGCCGCGATGGATCGAATGAATCCAGGCGGCGCAGGAAAACGGCACCACGATGCCGGTGGTGCCCAGCACCGAAAGGCCGCCGACAATGCCCAGGCGCGGATTGAGCGTGCGCTGCGCCAGCGCCTCGCCGCCGGGAATCGAGATCTCCACCACCAGATCGGCGGCCACGCCCAGGGCTGCCGCCAGGGCGCCGAGATTATCCCGCATCATCTGGCGCGGCACCGGATTGATTGCCGGCTCGCCCACCGGCAGCGGCAGGCCGGGCCGGGTTACCGTGCCTACCCCTTCTCCGGCACGGAATTGCACACCGCTGCCGGGCGCGCCGCGCCACAGCTTGGCGCAGATCAGCGCCTGATGCGTCACGTCGGGATCGTCGCCGGCATCCTTCACCACGGCGGCAAAGGCCCAATCCGGGCCGATGGCACAACGCGCCAGGCTGAAACTGGGGGTTTGCCCGCCCGGCAGCCGGATGCTGACCGGATCAAGGCATTCACCAGTAGCCAAGCCCGCCAGCGCCGCCGTGGCGGCAGCAGTGGCGCAGCTTCCCGTGGTCCAGCCGGTGCGCAGGGGTGCAGCTTGCATGATGCCGGGTTTTACCGCAAAGCCGGATTTGAAGCGAGGCGCCCATGTCAGGACTGATAGCATGCGCGGTCTGATGATAGCGGCGCCACGCTCCGGCTCGGGCAAGACCACGCTGACCCTGGGCCTGCTGCGCGCCTTTGCCAAGCGCGGCCTGCGCGTGGCCGGCTTCAAATGCGGCCCGGATTATATCGATCCGGTATTCCATCGGGTTGCCACCGGCCATGTCAGCCTGAACCTGGATAGCTGGTGCATGGCGCCGGCGCTGCTGGACGCGCATCTGGCGCAAGGCACCCGCGATGGTGTTGACCTGGTGCTGGTGGAAGCCTCGATGGGGCTGTTTGACGGCGTGGCGCAGCCCGGTGCTGCCGGCAACGGCGCCTCGGCCGATATCGCGCGCCGTTTTGGCCTGCCGGTGCTGCTGGTGCTGGATACCAGCGGCCAGGCGCAATCCGCCGGGGCGGTGGCGCTGGGTTTCAGCCAGTTTGATCCGGGCATCCAGGTGGCCGGCGTGGTCCTGAGCAACCTGGCCAGCGAACGCCATCGCGATCTGGCGCAACGTGGCCTGGCGCAGGCCGGGTTGCCGGTTTTCGGCGGCCTGCTTCGCGGCGGCGTGCCGGCCCTGCCGGAACGCCATCTTGGTCTGGTGCAGGCGGATGAACTGCCTGAGGCGGCACGTATCGTGGAAAAACTGGCCGACGCCATCGAACAGGCGATTGACCTGGATGCCGTGCTGGCGGCAACGGCAAAGCTGACCCTGCCGGCAAACGATGACGCTATCGTGGCGCTGCCACCGCCGGGCCAGCGCATCGCCTTTGCCAATGATGTAGCCTTTTCCTTTGCCTATCCGCATCTGCTGACGCTGTGGCGCTGCCTGGGCGCGGAAATCCTGCCTTTCTCGCCGCTGGCCGATCAGGCGCCCGATGCAGCGGCGGATTGCTGCTGGCTGCCGGGCGGCTATCCCGAATTGCATGCCGGGCGTTTAAGCAGCAATGCCGGCTTCCTTGCCGGTTTGCGGCATTTTGCCGAGAGCCGGCCGGTGCATGGCGAATGCGGCGGCTACATGGCCTTGGGCCAGGCGATTATTGCCGCCGATGGCCAGGCCTGGCCGATGGCCAGTTTGCTGCCGCTGGTGACATCCTTTGCCAAGCGCAAACTGCATCTGGGCTATCGCGCCATCAGGCTGGCCGCCGATGCGCCGATTGGCCGGGCCGGCACGCTGCTGCGCGGCCATGAATTCCACTATGCCACGATCCAGCAGATGGGCGATGCCGCACCGCTGGGCCAGGCCTGGGATGCGAATGGCACAGCACTGGGCCCGGTTGGGCAAAGGCTGGGCCAGGTCAGCGGCAGTTTCTTTCATGCGGTGGCGCTTGATGTTGGTTGAAGCAAACAAACTTGGCCGCATCACCCTGGCTGGCGCCGGGCCGGGCGATCCCGATCTGCTGACGCTGAAGGCCCTGCGCGCCATACAAAGCGCCGAGGTGATCCTGCATGACGCCCTGGTTTCACCGGCCATCCTGGCACTGGCGCCGCCCGAAGCCGAACGGATATTTGTCGGCAAAAAAGGCCATGGTCCGTCAATCCGGCAAACGGATATCAACGCCCTGCTGGTGCAGCATGCCCGCGCCGGCCGCCATGTGCTGCGGCTGAAGGGCGGCGACCCGCTGATCTTCGGCCGTGCCGGCGAGGAGATTGCCGCCGCGCAAGCCGCCGGCATAACGGTGGAGATCATTCCCGGCGTCACTTCAGCCCAGGCAGCCGGCGCCGCGCTTTCAGTATCGCTGACACATCGCGACTTTGCCCGGCGGCTGCAATTTGTCACCGGCCATGACCGCACCGGCGCGCTGCCACAGGATTTCGACTGGCAGGCGCTGGCCGACCCGGTGGCCACCACGGTGGTTTACATGGCGAAAAGCAGTTTTGCACCGCTGGCGGCGATGCTGCGCGGCAAGGGCTTGGCCGATGATACGCCGGCCGTGGCGGTGATGGATGTTTCGTTGCCGAGCCAGCTTGTGCTGCATGGCACACTGGCCGATCTGCCGCAGCGCCTGCGCGAAGCCAACCTGCCCGGCCCGGTGCTGGTGCTGATCGGCCGCGCCATCAAGAGTTAGCGCAAAGCCGCCGCCAGCAGGGATGCCACAGGAATGGCGTTGCTTGGATGCTGCACCGTGTCGCAGGAAACGATGCGGCTGGCGGCCGCCTGCAATTGCGCATAGGCATCCTCGGCAAACAGGGCATGCACCACGGCGCAGACCGGCCTGGGCAGGCCCTGCCCGGTGAGCAATTGCGCCGCCTCAATCAAGGTGCGGCCGGAAGAGGCGATGTCATCCACCAGCACCGGCTGATGGCCGCGCCAGGCCGAAAGATCGGGCATGGTGATCGCCACATTGCGGTCGCCATGGCGGACTTTTTGCAAAACCATATGCGGCGCGCCGGCCCGTGCTGCCACGGCAGCAACCCATTGCTCACTTTCCGCATCCGGCCCAACCAGCAGCGGCGCGGTCACTTCAGCGGCGATCCAATCCGCAAGCAACGGCGCCGCCTGTAGCGCTTGCGCTGGCATCGTATAAAGCGCATCCAAAGCCGGATAGCGATGCAAATGCGGATCGATGGTGAGCAGCCGGTCAAAACTGGATGACAGCAGCCTAGCAAAACTGCGCGAGGAAATTGCTTCACCCGATTTGAAACGTATATCCTGCCGCATATAGGCCAGATAGGGCGCGATCAGTCCGACAGATGCCGCGCCCAGATCACGTGCCGCATCGGCCGCAAAGATCAGCGCCAGAAAATCCGCATCGGGCCGGGCCAGCGAAGCAACCAGCTCAACATCAAGCCCGGCCACATCATCCAGCAGCCGCAGATAGCTTTCGCCATCGGGAAAGCGGCGGGTTTCGATGCGGCCAAGCCTGTGGCCGCCAAGCCGGGCCAGATCGGCGGCCAGCGCTTCGTTGCCGGGCATCGGGAGCAGTATTCGCATAGTGTCTCTCGCAATCATCCGGTCGCGGCGGCACTCTGGCGCTGGTGATCCAGCAGGGCTAAGTTGGGCCGGGGTGAGAAGCGGCTATCATACAATGAATCCAGCATGTTGAAACTAAAACGCATCGCCATCGACACACACCGCGAAAGCATCGCCTATCTCAGCCGTGCCTGCCCGCATTATCGCGTGGATGAATTCCAGGCATTGGGGAAGATCGAAGTACATGCGGCGGGCGGCACCTGCATATTGGCCACGATCAATATCGTTGACGATGCCGCCCTGCTGGCGCCGGACGAACTTGGGCTTTCCGAGGAAGCCTTCCGTGTCTTTGGCCTGCCGCCGGAGAGCCGTGTGCGCATCGCCCATCCCAAGCCGGTGGAAAGCCTGGATGCCTTGCGCGGCAAAATCGAGGGCCACGAGCTTGATGACGCCGAATATACCGCGGTGATCCGCGATATCGCCGCATCGCGCTACAGCAAGATGGAAGTGGCTGCCTTTCTGGTTGGCTGCGCCGGTTTCATGACGGTGGAGGAAGTGCTGCGCCTGACCCGGGCCATGGCCAATGTGGGCCAGCGGCTGGATTGGGGCGACCGGCTGGTGGTGGACAAGCATTGCATCGGCGGTATTCCCGGCAACCGCACCTCGATGATCGTGGTGCCGCTGGTGATGGCACATGGCCTGACGATTCCAAAAACCTCGTCGCGCGCCATCACCTCGCCGGCCGGCACCGCCGATACGATGGAAGTATTGGCGCGGGTGGATATCAGCACCGATGAAATGCGCGCCATCGTTGATCGCATCGGCGGCTGCCTGATCTGGGGCGGCAGGGTCAATCTTTCACCGGCCGATGATGTGATGATCACCGTGGAGCGGCCATTGGGGATCGACACACGCGAGCAGATGGTGGCTTCCATCCTGTCAAAAAAACTCACCGCCGGCTCGCGTCATCTGGTGCTGGACATACCCGTGGGGCCCAGCGCCAAGGTGCGTAGCCAGAATGATGCCGTGCGGCTGCGAAAGTTATTTGAATATGTCGGTGGCAAGATCGGCCTGTCGCTGGATATCCGGCTCACCGATGGCAGTCAGCCGATCGGGCGCGGCATCGGCCCGGTGCTGGAAGCCCGCGATGTGATGGCGGTGCTGCGTAATGAGCCGATGGCGCCGGCCGATCTGCGCGAACGCGCCTTGCTGCTGGCCGGCGCCTTGATCGAAGCCGACGAAGCTGTGAAGGGTGGCCAGGGCATCCATCGTGCCCGCGCCCTGCTGGAAAGCGGTGCCGGTTTGCAGGCGATGGAGCGGGTCATTGAGGCACAAGGGTCGAATCTCGGCCCGGACGGCATCATTCCGGCGGCCAGCAGAAAATGCCACGAGGTGGCCGCGCAGCATAGCGGCCTGGTGAACGGGATCGATTGCCTGCGCATCGCCCGTGTTGCCCGCATGGCTGGCGCTCCGGCCTTCAAGGATGCCGGCGTTGACCTGCTGAAAAAAATCGGCGATCCGGTGCGCCAGGGCGAGCCGCTGTATCGCATCCATGCCGGGCTTGATGCCGATCTGGGTTTTGCCGCCGAACTGGCAATGCAGGATAACGGCTTTACGATCAACGGTATGTCAGGCCATGGAGTGTAAGTCATGACGATCAATCTCAGCTTCCACGGCGCCGCCGGCACGGTCACCGGTTCCTGCTATCGGCTTGAAGTGGGCGAGCATAGCGTGCTGATTGATTGCGGCATGTTCCAAGGCGACAAGACCCTGAAGCAGCTCAACTACAATGCCTGGCCATTTGATCCGCGCCATATCGGCGCCGTGCTGCTGACCCATGCCCATACCGATCATAGCGGCCTGGTGCCGAAACTGGCCAAGGCCGGCTATGACGGCCCGATCTACACCACACCGGGCACCGCCGACCTGCTGCAATTCATGCTGCCCGATTCCGGCGGCATCCAGGAAATGGAAGTGGAGCGGCTCAACCGCCGCAACCAGCGCCGTGGCCTTGGCATCGTGCTGCCGATCTATACCGAGCAGGATGCGCAGGACAGCCTGCGACTGCTGATGCCGCGGGATTATGGCGCCTGGTTCGATGTGGTGCCGGGTCTGCGCGCCCGCTTCTGGAATGCCGGCCATATCCTCGGCGCGGCTTCTATCGAGCTGGAAGCGGAAAGCAGCGGCGAGACCTTGCGCCTGTTATTCTCCGGCGATATCGGTCCCGAACACAAGGCATTGCAGGAAATTGCCGCCGCCCCCCAGGGCCTCGATATCGTGGTGATGGAATCAACCTATGGCGGCCGGCCCCGGCCAAAACTGAACGATGCCGAGCGCCGCATGGCCTTGGCCGAGGAAGTGAATGCCGCGCTGGCCAATGGCGGCAATCTGGTGATTCCGGCTTTTGCCGTGGAGCGGACGCAGGAATTGCTGGCCGACCTGACCAAACTGATTGCCGAGGGCGCGATCAAGCGCGTGCCGATTTTTGTCGACTCGCCGCTGGCTACACGCATCACCAGCGTGTTTGCCAAATACCTGCACAAGCCCAACGGCGTGCAGACGGATAACAAACAGCCATTTCAGGGCGGCAGCCTGCATTTCACTGGCAGTGTGCAGGAGAGTATGCAGATTGAGCAGGTAACCGGCGGCGCCATCATCATTTCGGCCTCCGGCATGTGCGAAGCGGGCCGCATCCGGCACCATCTGAAAAACAACCTGTGGCGCGCCAATGCCACCATCCTGCTGATCGGTTATCAGGCCACCGGCACGTTGGGTGCGCTGCTGGAACAGGGTGTCAACCCGGTGCGTATCCAGGGCGATGAAGTGCAGGTGCGCGCACGCATCCGCAAGCTGGAGATCTATTCCGGCCATGCTGATCATGACGAATTGCTGGACTGGCTGCGCGACCGGCTGCCGGTGCGGCGTGGCCTGCTGCTGACCCATGGCGAGCAGGATGCCATTGCTGCCCTGCGCGCCGCGATTGCCGCCTGGGGTGATGATGCGCCGCATGTCACCGCACCCAAGCTGGATGAATGCTACACACTATCCGACAAACATCCGCGCCTGCTGAAAGCAACGCCACGACCAAAGCGACTGGATCGGTATGCCGAAGCCGAGGCGATCAGCGGCCATGACTGGCATAACGATTATGCCCAGTTGATGCTGCGGGTGCAGCAGCAATTGCGTAATGCCGGCAGCGACGCCGAGCGGCGCCGGCTGTTGCGCAAGATGCACCGGGTGCTTGGCAAAACCGGCTAAAAAATACTGGCGCCAACTTCGGCACTGCCGACAGAGCGGCGAAACAGGCCGAACAATTCCCGTCCGCTGCCACCAGGCGATGGCGGACAGGCTGCTGGCTGGCGTGAAGCCAGTTCGGCATCGGAAAGCAGAACCTCCAGCCGGCCGGTTTCCGCATCCAGGCGCAGCCTGTCGCCATCGCGCAGCCGTGCCAGCATGCCGCCGGCTGCGGCTTCCGGGGTGACATGGATTGCCGCCGGCACCTTGCCTGATGCGCCCGACATGCGGCCATCGGTAACCAATGCAACATGATAGCCGCGATCCTGTAGCACGCCGAGCGGCGGCGTCAGCTTGTGCAATTCCGGCATGCCATTGGCCTGCGGCCCCTGGAAACGCACCACGGCAATAAAATCCTGTTCCAGTTCACCGCGCGCAAAAGCGGCCTGGAATTCGGCCTGATCCTCAAAAATCCGCGCTGACGCTTCCACCAAACGATGCTGCGGCTTGACCGCCGAAACCTTGATCACGGCGCGGCCGAGATTGCCATCCAGCAGCTTGAGACCGCCATCGGCGGCAAAGGCTTCAGCTACAGGCCGCAACACATCGCGGTCCAGGCTGATGGCTGCCATGTCGTGCCAGGCAAGCTTGCCGGCAGCATCCAGCAATGGCCGCTGGCGATAGCGCGCCAGGCCGGGGCCGGCCACGGTTTGCACATCATCATGCAGCAGGCCGGCATCAAGCAGGAAACCGATCAGCACCGGCATGCCGCCGGCGGCCTGAAACGCATTCACATCGGCAGTGCCATTGGGATAGATCCGCGCCAGCAGCGGCACCACGGCGGAGAGATCGCTGAAATCCTGCCAGGTCAGCGTGATGCCGATGGCCGCTGCCATTGCCAGCAGATGCAGGGTGTGGTTGGTGGAGCCGCCAGTGGCCAGCAGGCCGATAATGGCGTTGACATAGCTGCGCTCATCCAGCAGATGAGCCAACGGCAAGGCTTCTGCGCCGGCCAGCGCCACCACGCGCTGCACCGCCGCCTGGGTCAGGGCATCACGCAATGGCGTGTTGGGGTTGACAAAACTGGCGCCGGGCAGATGTAGGCCCATGATCTCCATCAGCATCTGGTTTGAATTGGCGGTGCCGTAGAAGGTGCAGGTGCCCGGCGCGTGATAGGCTTTCGCCTCGGCATCGAGCAGCCCGGCGCGATCCAGCTTGCCTTCGGCGGCCAATTGCCGCAGCCGTGATTTCTCGGTGTTGGAAAGGCCCGAAGGCATTGGCCCTGCGGGCACAAAGAGAAAAGGCAGATGGCCGAAACGGCTGGCGCCGATCAGCAGGCCAGGCACGATCTTGTCGCAGACACCCAGGCAGAGCGCGGCATCGAAGCTGTTATGCGACAATGCAACAGCAGTGGACAACGCAATGACATCGCGGCTGAACAGTGACAATTCCATGCCCGGCTCACCCTGCGTGATGCCATCGCACATCGCCGGCACACCGCCCGCCACCTGCGCCACCGCACCGGCTTCTTGTGCCGCGACGCGGATCAAAGCCGGGAAACGCTCCAGCGGCTGATGCGCCGACAGCATGTCGTTATAGGCGGTGACAATACCGATGCTCACGGCATCGCCACGCAGGCCGGCCTTGCCGGCATCGTCACAAGCCGCGAAGGCATGCGCCAGATTGGCACAGCCAAGCCGGGGCCGGGCCGGGCCGGCAGCGATGGCGGCCTCAATCTGCGCCAGATAAGCCTGCCGGCCAGCGTGGCTACGCTGCCTGATCCGTTCGGTGACTTCAGACACCACCGGATGCAGCGCTCTCTCTCCATGCCCAGCAAAAGCCATCGGATCGCCTCCCACATCGGTTGTGAGCGACGATCCTATAGCAAAAGCCGTGCTGGGTCAGGTGCCGAGGCGGCCCTCGGCCTTGTCGCGCTGGCGCATCTCTGGCGTGCGTTCGGCAACCTGGCCATAACCGCCGCCGCCCGGCATTTCCACAATCAGCCGATCACCCGCCGGCACCATCTGGCGCCCCTTGGCTTTCAGTTTCGGGCCAGATGCCAGCCGCACCACACCGGCTGCACCCGGCGCACCACCGGCCCGACCGCGCGCCGGATTGTCCACCCGCTCGAAAGTGGCGTTGAGCATAAACGGCTCGCCGGCGGCATGCGCCAGTTCGATGATCTGGCCATCGCCGCCGCGCCATTTGCCGGAACCGCCGGAATTCTCGCGCAGCTCTTTGCGCCAGAATACCAGCGGGGTCATGGTTTCAACGATTTCCAGCGGCACATTCCGCACACCGGCCGGGAAGGATGTGGCCGAGAGACCATCCGATATCGGCCGCGCCCCGGCGCCGCCGGCATTGAAGGTGGTGATCGCGAAGCGGCGGCTGTTGCGGCGCAGTTCCGGCGCCAGGCCAGCGGTTTCCGGGCCACCGGCAACGCGGATATTCCACAGGCAGGAAGCCCCTTCCGCCGGCACGCGCTCCGGTGCGGCCTGGAACAGGCACCCCAGCACGGCATCGGGCAGCATCTGGCCGATCATATGGCGCGCCGCCACGGGTGCTGGGTAGGGCGCATTGAGGATGCAGCCTTCCGGCGCCACCACCTGCACCAGTTCCAGCGAGCCGGCATTATTTGGGATACGCGGCCCGACGACACAGCGCACGCCAAAGCTGGTATAGGCATCGGTATAGCATTTCGGCACATTGATGCCGGCCTGCGACAGCGACGACGTGCCATCGAAATCGATCAGGATACGATCATCCTCGATGGTGGCAGCCACCACGATATCCACCGGATTGTCGAAGCCGTCGATGGTCATGCGGTTTTCATAGCGGCCGCGCGGCAATTCGCGGATCGCCTTCAGCATCGCCTGGCGCGAGGTGGTGAAGATGTAATCAGCCAGTTCACCAAGGTCGGTCTGGCCGAATTCGTGCATCATTTCCAGCAGCCGGTCGATGCCGCCCTGGTTGCTGACGATCAGCGAATGCAGGTCGCCTTCCACCTGCATCGGTTCGCGCACATTGGCGCGGATCATGCGCAGCAGGGTTTCGTCAATGCGGCCGGCGCGTGCCAGCGGCATGATCGGCACATAAAGCCCCTCCTGGTGCACATCGCGCGCCTCGGTGCCAACGCCCAGGCCGCCGATATCCACCACATGCACGGTGGCGGCAAACATCGCCACCACACGGCCATCGAGATGCGCCGGCGAAACAACGGTGAAATCGTTGAGATGGCCGCTGGCGAGCCAGGGATCATTGGTGATGAACACATCGCCCGGCTGCATGGTGTTGACCGGGTATTCCTTGATGAAATGCCCCACCGCCATGGCCATGGAATTGATATGGCCGGGTGTGCCGGTGATGGCCTGCGCCATCATGCGGCCATCCGGGCTGAACACGCCGGCCGCCAGATCGCCAGCTTCGCGGGTGGAGGTGGAAAACGCAGTCCGGATCAGCGTCTGCGCCAATTCCTCCACCACCGAGATCAGGCGATTCCACATCAACTGGCGACGGATGCCGGACATCACATTGTTAGTGCCAACGGCGCTGCTCATGCCTGGTTCTCCTCAATGCGGTCGATCATCAGATAACCGCCCTCATTCACGCTCAAAACATAACCCTCCAGCACGATGGTGGTGGTTTCGCTTTCCACCACGGCTGCCGGGCCGTATAGCCTGCCACCGCTGCCAAGCGTCTGGCGGTCGCTGATGCCAAGCTCGCCGGGCAGGCCGGTTTGTGGATCGGTCCAGCTGCGGCGCAATTGCGGTGGCAGGGCCGGGCCATCGGCGGGCGCTTCCTTCAGCCGCGCCACCGGCACCGGCTTGGTGCCAAGCCGTAGCGACCAACTCAGCACTTCGGATTCAAGGCCCGGGATCGAACGGCCATATAACGCCACATAAGCAGCAACGAACAGGTCATGCAGATGGCCGCCATCCTCGGCCGTAAGGGCGCGAGGCGGCAATTGCACTTCGATCTCATGGCCCTGGCCGACATAGCGCATCAGCACAGAGCCGCGCTCGACCAGCGGCACGTCGGTGGCCGAGCGGATCAGCCCGGCGGCCTGTTGCCGCATGCCATCCAGCCGGGCATTGGCGGCAGTATAATCGAGCGTGTTTGTGCGCTGATACCAGCTCTGCGTCAGGTCGAAGGCAATCGGCGCTTGCAGGAAACCAACCGCCGAGCCGACACCGGCAGCGCTTGGCACGATGATGCGGCGGATACCGAGCCGCTTGGCCACCGACACGGCATGCAGCGGCGCGGCGCCACCGAATGCCACCATGGTATAGGCGGCCACATCGCGGCCACCTTCGATGGCATGCACGCGGGCGGCATTGGCCATGGTTTCCTCAATCGTCTCACTGATCGCTAGGCCGGCCTGCTCGGCATTCAGATCAAGCTGCTTGCCGAATGCCGCCAGCGCCGCCTTGGCCTTGCCGGCATCCAGCGAAAAGGCCCCACGGGCAAAACGCTCGGCGTCAATCCGCCCGGTGATGAAATCGCCATCGGTCACAGTCGGTTCGCTGCCGCCACGGCCATAGCAGACCGGGCCGGGCTCGGAGCCGGCGCTATCCGGGCCGACGGTGAGCACGCCAAGCTGGTTGACCCGGGCGATGGAGCCACCACCGGCGCCGATCTCGATCATTTCGATCACCGGAATGCGCAACGGCAGGCCACTGCCCTTGGTGAAGCGGTAGACGCGGCCAACCTCGAAGCTGCGCGAGGTTTGCGGCTGGCCCTTGTCGATGAAGCAGATTTTCGCCGTAGTGCCGCCCATATCAAACGACAGCACCCGATCCAGACCGCATTCCTGCGCCACCTGGGCTGCCAGCAGAGCGCCGCCGGCCGGGCCGGATTCAACCAGCCGCACCGGAAATTGCTTTGACACTTCCACGCTGGTCATGGCGCCGCTGGATGTGATCAGGAAAATCGGGCAGGCAAAGCCTGAGGCCTTGAGCTGGCGCTCCAGATCATCCAGGTAGGTCTGCATGATCGGGCGGATATAGGCATTGGCGCAGGCGGTGGAGAAGCGGTCATATTCCCGAATCTCCGGGCAGACCTCGGCCGCCAGGGTGATGAACAATTCCGGCATTTCCTGTTGCAGGATGGCGCGCGCGCGCTCCTCATGCACCGGATTGGTGAAGGCTTGCAGGAAGCCAATAGCGAGGCTTTTGACGCCGCGTTCACGCAACACCGGCACCAGGGCGCGCAACGCCGCCTCATCCAGCGGCAGGATCACCTTGCCGCTGGCATCAACACGCTCTGGCACAGTGAAGCGCAGATCACGCGGCACCAGTGGTGCCGGCTTCTCGATCATCAGATCATACTGGTCGAAGCGGTTCTCGTAGCCGATCTCCAGGATGTCGCGGAAGCCGCCGGTGGTGAGAAAGGCGGTGCGCGCGCCCTTGCGCTCGATCAACGCATTGGTGCCCAGCGTGGTGCCGTGAATAATCCCGGCAATCTCGCCCGGCGCCAGGCCGGTATCGGCCAGGATATGGCGGATCGCGGTCATGAAACCTTCGGCCGGCCGCTGCGGTGTGGTGAGCACCTTGCCGGTCCAACGCTGGCCGCCCCGCTCCAGCACGATATCGGTGAAGGTACCGCCGATATCAACGGCGATACGGGCTTCTTGCTTGCTGCGACTGATGGACATGTCTCTTCTCTGCTTCCTGGAACTGGCGCTGTGGGGCCGGGGCGTGCCTCACACCGCGATAAACTCTCTGACACGGCAGTAATTGCGGCCGCCGATGCGCCCAAGCGCGGCAATGGCGGCAGAATCCACATGGTATTTTTCGTCGATCAGGCCATGGCGGGCATGCATCTGCATCACACGGCCCACCACCAGATGATTCGGCGCATCACCAATGGCGATGATCTGTTCCAGCCGGCATTCAAACTGGATCGCGCATTCGGCCACGCGCGGCGGCGCCACATGCAGCGACGGCAGGGCGGTGAGCCCGGCGCGCTGCAATTCGCTGATGCCGCTTTCCTCGATATCGGCACAAAGCTGCACCGCCTCGGCCAGATTTTCCGATACCGTGTTGATGACAAATTCGCCGCTGCGGCGGATGTTGCGCAGGGTATCCTTCTCACCCTCGGGCTTGGTCCCCTTGGGTGGCGGACCAACCGAAAAGCCGAGCAGGCCGGGATCGGCGGCTACAATGATGAACTGGCTGAATGGGGCAGCGTTGACACTGCCATCCTGGTTCAGCGTGGTCACCAGGGCGATGGGCCGCGGGATGACACTGCCGGTCAGCAGCTTGTAGCGCTCCTGCCGGCTCAATCCGTCAAGACTGAGCCGCTGATAGAGGCCAGCATCGGTCATCGTCACGGCCCGCCCCGTCTCAGGCCGGCACGCGGCGCATGACGTCTTCGGCGAACCACTGCACCTGGTCCTCGAACTCGCTCATGTTGTCGGCCGGGATCATCAGGGCCGAGCAATGGTCAACCCCGATGGATTTCAGATAGGCGATCTTTTCCAGGATCACATCAGCCGAGCCGACCAGATTGGCCACCACCTGCTGGCTCAGATCGCGGCCGGTATAAGCCAGCGACTTGCGATGCGCCACCAGGCCGCTTTCCATGTAGATGCGTTCGGCTTCTTCCATGGTCTTGGCGATGGTGAAGGAGAATTGCGGCGCCACTTCCACGCTCATCGGATCACGGCCGTTTTCCGCCGTGCGGCGGCGCAGCAATTCGATCCGCTCCTTCATTTCGCTGAGCGGGCGCCAACCCGGCAGCCAGCCATGGCCGATGCGGGCAGCACGTTCCACCGCCTCGATATTATGGCCGCCGATAAACAGCGGGAACGGGTCCTGCTTGGCCTTCGGGAACATCTCCACATCCTTGAAGGCATAAAACTTGCCTTCATGGCTGGCGCTCTTTTCGTAGAGCAGCTTGAGCAAAGCCTCGATGCCTTCATCCAGCATATCGCCACGCCGCGCCGAGGCGAGGCGCGAATTCCAGGCGGCGAATTCCTCACGATAGGCGCCAAGGCCAACCGCCATGACAAAGCGGCCATTGGTGAGCTGATCCAGCGTGGTGAGCTGCTTGGCAAGATAGACCGGATCTCGCATCGGCAGCACCAGCAAGGCAGTGCCGAGGCGCAGCTTTGTGGTGGCGGCGCCGATAGCGGTCAGTGTGATCAGCGGCTCATAAAAATTCGGCGGCGTGTTGGGGAACAGCTCGGCGACATATTTCTGCGTGGTGATGTGATCATTGCCCCAGACCGAATCATAGCCGAGCTTTTCGCACATCACGCCGAGACGGACAAAATCCTCCGGCTTGACGAACGGGATCGGATACATCACGCCCTCGAAGCCGGTGGGCAGGCAGATACTGAACTTCATGATTCCCCCTTCGCGGCCAGGCCCGCCGCATCGATAAGGCCTGTAAGTTGCTGGCTGTCGGTTACGCCGCTCAGCACCAGCTCGTCGAGCCCGGCTGAGCGATAGGCGGAAAAGCGCGCCGCCACATCGGACGGCGTGCCGCTTGCGGCGTGGGTCGCCACAATCCGGTCGGAAATCAGCCCGAAAGCTGCCGGCCAATCCTCGGCGGCCACCGCCGCTGCCAGAGCCGCCTGGTCCAGCTTGTTGCCGGCCAGTTCCAGATTCTGTGTGTGATGCGCACCGCGCAGGGTGATGGCCAGCATGCGGCGCAGGCGCTGATGCGCGCTTGCCGCTTCATCGGCCACGGCGCCATAAACCAGACCAATGCGGCGCACGGCGCGGCCTTTGGCACCCTCTGCCACATGCGCCAGACACCAGCGCACAAACTCCACCGACGTGGCGGCCGAGATCAGCACTCCATCGGCTTCGGCGCCGGCCATTTCCAGCATCTTCGGCCCGGAAGCCGCCAGGATGATCGGCACATCCGCTGCCGGGTTGACCAGGCGGCGCTGGCGCACAGTGAAGCTCTGGCCCTCGAATTTCACGGTCTCGCCGGCGAGCACGGCGCGGGTGATACGAATCGCCTCGCGCATCGGGCCGAGCGGCTTGTCTGCCGCCACCGCCACAGAGGCCAGATCGGCCGGCGCGCCAACGCCAAGACAAAGTGCCACGCGGCCGGGATAAAATTCTGCCAGCGTTGCCACGCTCATGGCCAATTGCACTGGATGTAGCGTGAATGGGCTCATCGCCATCAGCGCCACATCGATATTGGCATCGGCAGCCAATGCTGCGCCGGCCAGAGCGATCGGATCACGCTGGAACAAATGATTGGCGATCCATATACGGCGGCGCCCGGCCTTGCTGCCAGCCGCCAGCTTGGCCAGGAAGGCTGCGGCCGGATCGCGGCCATCGGAACTGATGCTCAGGTCATACAAGGCTTTTCACCGCTTCGATGATCTTCACGTAGCCGGTGCAGCGGCAGATATTGCCGCGCAGGAAATGCGTGATGGTGGCGTGATCAGGTTTTGGATGCAGCGCCAGCAGGGCACGCACCGCCAGCACAAAACCCGGAGTGCAGAAGCCGCATTGCAAGGCGCCATGCTCCACAAAAGCGCGCTGGATACGATCCAGCTCACCCTCTGCCGCCACGCCCTCAATGGTCAGCACGTCGCGGCCATCGGCATCGGCAGCCAGGGTGGTGCATGAACTGGCCGGCAGGCCGTCGATCAGCACGGTGCAGGCACCACATACTTCCACATCGCAGGAGCGTTTTGTGCCGGTCAGGCCCAACTGGCGCCGCAGCATGTCGATCAACAATTCGCGCGGCTCAATCTCGATCTCGCGCAACACGCCATTCACCACCGGGGTGATAGTCAGGCGCGTGGTATCCGCAACATCATGCATGGCTGGCCTCCGGCTGGGTCAGGGCGGCGGCCAGGGCACGGCGCAGCATGGTGGCAGCCAGATGGCGTTTGTAATCGGCGCTGCCATGGGCATCGTCGAAAATATCGATGACGCCGATTTCCGCTGCCAGCGTGGTTTCCAGAGCCGGCAAAAGCTCACTTTGCCGCAGACCAATCAGCGCGGCTGCCGTTTCAGGCAATGGCAGCGGCCGGCCAGCGACAGCACCGATCCACAATGCGGCTGAACGGCAGATGCCATGCTCCAGTTCCAGTACCACAGCGCCACCGGCCACCGGGCGCTCACCGGCACCATAAGAGCGATAGGCGGCGTGCTGCCCCGCCATTGGCAAAGGCACCAGAATATGGCTGAGGATTTCGCCGGACTGGCGATCCGTCTCGAAATCGCCATGGATAAAATCGGCCATCGCCACCTCGCGGCTGCCAGCCAGACTTTGCAGCCGCAACTTCGCACCCAGCGCCGCCAGCAAGGCTGGTGGATCAGCATGCGGCTCGGCAAAACATAGATTGCCGCCCAAAGTGCCGGCGCAGCGCACGCGGATATTGGCGATGTTGTTGCTCAATTCGGCATAGGCCGGCAACACACGCTGCACCAGTTTGTCGGCGGCGATACGGTGATGCGTCGCCAGGGCGCCGATCACCAGGTGATCATCCTCCAGCGCGATGGCGCCCAGGCTCGATATGGCCTTGAGATCAATCAGATGTGGGTAATGCAGCACGCGGGCTTTGAGCGCGATCAGCAATTCAGTGCCGCCGGCATAAACCGCTGCATCCTCGCCAAACCTGTCGATCAATTCAAACAAGGCGGGCAGGGTCGTCGGGCGGTGCAGGTCGAAGCGCTTGAGCAGCATCAGGTGGCTACCTCCTGCTGCAAACGCTGGCTGAACAGGGTGAAATTCTCCTCCGCCTTCTTGCGGATGGTGCCATAGCCCAACGAGGCAAGCCGGCCGGCCACGCTCAATTCAGCCTGCACTTCCAACACCGCCGGTTCGGGCCGCAGATAAACCCCAAGTTTGACGGTGAAGCTGGTACCGGTAAATTTGTCACGCCCGGTAGCCCGCGCCAGCACATGGCTGGGCGCCAGCATTTCATCCACATGAATTTCAGCCGGCACTTCCAGCTTGAAGGGGCCGATCTTCTGCTTCATCACCGCCTTGTAATGCGCCAGCGGTGCCAGTTCCTCCACCTGCTCGCAGCCCGGAATACACGCCGCAATACGCTGGAAATCCAGCAGCAAGGGCCACACATCGTCCGGCCGGCGCGGCAGTTCCATGGTCATGACAAAATCCATGGCGCTTCAGCCCTTCTTCTGCTGCAACGCAGCCCAGACTTTTTCCGGCGTCAGCGGCAGGCTGGTGACACGGATGCCCCAGCCCTTGGCCAGCGCGTTGGCGATCGCCGGTGCAGCCGGCAGAATTGCGCCCTCACCCATGCCGCGCGCCCCGCCGGGGCCAGGCCCGGTGCCGCTCTCGATCAGGATGGTGTGGAATTCCTCCGGCACATCCTCGATATCCGGCACCTTGTAATCGATCAGGCTGGCATTCACCGGCTGGCCATCTTCGTAATGCAGCGCCTCGCACAGGCCATGGCCCAGGCCCTGCATCACCGCGCCTTCATCCTGGCCCTCGGCAGCCACGCGATTGATCGCCTTGCCGATATCGGCAACGCTGACATACCGCTTCACGGCAATGGCGCCGGTATCTTCGTCCAGCTCAATCTCGCAGCCGGCGGCAGCGGTTTCCCAGAAGAGTGGTGCCTGCACCAGACTGCCGCCCTTGGATTGCGGCGTGATACTGCCCAGGCCGGTGATATCGCCGCTATCAACGCCAAAAGCCTTGTGCAGAATGGTGCGGATGGAAAACACCGTGCCATCGCCAGCCACACGGCACACACCGCCTGGCACCAAGCGCAGATTTTCCACTGCCGTTTCCAGCGCCAGGGCGGCATAATCCAGCAGCTTGGCGGCGGCATCGGCGGCTGCGGCCTGCACCGCCAACCCCATCACCACGGTGGAGCGGCTGGCGCCGGTGCCCCAATCGAACGGCGCTGCCAGTGTATCCGGCGTTGCCACGGTGACAGCATCCAGCGGCTGGTTCAGCGCTTCGGCCGCCAGTTGCGCCAGCACCTGGCGCACACCCTGGCCGATCTCGACGCTGTTGGCATATACAATCACCGAGCCATCAATCTGGATACGCAGCAAAGCCGAAGCCAGCGGCAGGATGCCAGGGTCGCTGGCCGCCACCGCCACGCCGCGCGCCCGCTTGCGACCAGCGGCCTCTGCCGGTTGCAGCATCGGCCCCAGGCTTTGCGAGACCTGGCCCAGAGCTTCGGCCATATCCACATCAATTGGCCTCAGATCAGGGCGTACATATTCGCCACGCGCCAGCAGATTACGATAGCGGAAATCCAGCGCATCCAGGCCCAGATCGGCGGCGATGCGATCCATCTGCGATTCAGTGGCCCACACCGCCTGCGGCCCGCCGATGGAGCGGAAGGCGGCGCCCGGCACCGTGTTGGTATAAACCGCCTGGGCTTCCAGGCGCAGCGCGCCAAAACGATACGGGCCGATGGCACGATTGGCCGCCTTGATCGCCACGGCCGGGCCGGTATCAGCATAGGCGCCGCCATTCATCAACACCCGCACCGCCTTGGCCAGCAGAATGCCATCGGGCCCTACGGCGGTGCGCAAGGTCACCTTGGCATTCAAACGGCGGCAGGTCAGCATCGATTCCGAAATCGACAGGCAGAGCCGCACTGGGCGCTGCAGCTTCCAGGCCATGCCGGCCACCAGCGGATCAAGTTTCACCGAAGCCTTGCCGCCAAAACCACCGCCTACATAAGGCACGATGACGCGGATCTTGCTGAGCGGTGTGCCGAATATGCCGTTCAACACCTTCTGCACGGCGCTGGGCGACTGGCCGCAGCTCCACAATGTGAAGCCATGGCGCGGATCGTAATCGGCGATGGCGCAATGCGGTTCCATGGCATAATGGAACACCATCGGGAAATCAAAGCTGTCTTCATAAACATGGTCGGCGGCGGCAAAGGCCGCATCCACATCGCCATGCTCATAGGCAAAATTCTGGAAGGCATTGCTGCCGGCAAGCGGCTTGGCCTCGCCCTTGAAATAAAAATCTTTCAGCGTCTCGTGCTGTGGATGCAGCAATGGCGCATCCGGCAGCAGCGCCGCTTCGGCATCGGTGACATAAGGCAATTCTTCATAATCAACAACAATCGCTTCCAGCGCCTCCTCGGCGCTGTATTCATCCTCGGCGATCACCGCCACCACCGGCTCGCCGACATAGCGCACACGGTCTACGGCAATCAGCGGGCGATCCCGCAGGAACAAGCCCCAATGATGATTCAGTGTGGCGAAATCGGCCCCGGTCAGCACCGCCACCACACCCGGCACGGCCCGCGCCGCCGCACAATCGATGCCACGGATCAGCGCATGCGGCATGCTGCTGCGGAGCAGGCGGGCATGCAGCATGCCCGGCACGGTCACATCGGAGATGAACTCTGCCTGGCCGCTCACCTTCTCCAGCGCATCACGGCGCGGCGTTGCCGCCGTATCGGGGGATCGGCTCATGTTGTGCCATCTTCCTGCTGCAAGCCGAGCGCGCGCGCGCTGCGTCGCCAGGTCAGCAATTGCAGCACCAGGATGCCAAGGCCTAGCACCAGGATCACCGCCGACATCGGCCGACTGATCAGGATTAGCGGGCTACCATCGCCCATCAGCAGGGCCTGGCGCAGCGAGGTATCCAGCAGATCGGCCAGAATGAAGGCCATGATCAACGGGCTGGCTTCCAGATTGGCCTTGCGGAAGACATAACCGATGGCACCGCCCGCAACCAGCACACCCACATCGAACCAGGCATTACGCAGGCTGTAGGCACCCAGAATGGCGATGGTCAGCACCACCGCGTTCAACACCCAACTTGGCACCCGCAACAACTGCACCCACAAACCAACCAGCGGCAGATTGAGGATCAGCAGCATAACATTGCCGACATACATCGAGGCGATCACACCCCAGAACACATCGGCATGTTTCACCAGCATCAGCGGGCCGGGTTCGATATTCTGGATCAGCAGGGCGGCGAGCAGAACGGCCGTGACCGCATTGCCCGGAATACCAAGCGTGAGCAGCGGAATGAAAGCGGCGGAAGCCGCCGCATTATTGGCTGATTCCGGACCGGCAACACCGGCAATGGCGCCTTTGCCAAATTCCTCCGGCTTCTTCGACAGTGTCTTTTCCACTGTGTAACTGATCAACGCCGCCAGGATGGCGCCGCCACCGGGAATCAGGCCGAGCAGAAAGCCGAGCACCGAACCACGCCCGATCGGGCCGGCCGAGTCTTTCCAATCCTGGCGTGATGGCATGATGCGGCCGATCTTGTCGGTGATCAGCTTGGCGCCGCCGCGTTGCTCCATATTGTGCAGAATCTCGCCAAGGCCAAAGATGCCCATCATCAGCGGCACAATGCCGATGCCATTGGTCAGATCAAGAATGCCGAAACTGAAACGCGCATCGCCGGTCATGGTATCAAGGCCAACCAGGCCCAGCAGGATACCGATGAACACCATGCAGAGGCCATGCAAAGGCGGGCCGCCAGACAACGTGCTGGCCAGGATCAAGCCAAACAGCGCCAGGGCAAAATATTCCGGCGGGCCAAAACTGAGGGCATAGCGGGCAAAAAGCGGCCCGATCAGCGACAGGCCAACCACCGCCACCGTGCCGGCGACAAACGAGCCGATGGCGGCAATGGCCAGCGCCGGGCCGGCGCGGCCACGTTTGGCCATCTCGTAGCCATCCAGGCAGGTGATGACCGAAGCCGCCTCGCCCGGCACTTTCAGCAGGATCGATGTGGTGCTGCCACCATACATGGCGCCGTAATAGATCGCCGCCAGCATGATCAATGCACCCAGCGGCGAGCCGACCTGATAGGTGATCGGCAACAGAACCGCGATGGTGGTGACCGGCCCAAGGCCCGGCAGCACACCCACCAAGGTGCCGAGCAACGATCCGATCAGGGCGTAGAGCAGATTCTCCGGCTGGATTGCCAGAGAAAAACCATGCCCCAGTAGTTGTAACGCTTCAAACATTGGGCCAAGCCTGGATTGGGGCGTCGAGAAAAACGTTGAACAACAACAACCCGCCGCCCGTGACCAAAATGCTTACCAAGGCGGCTTCCAGCATATTGCGATGCTGGAAAAACCGCACCCAGACGAACAACAGCAACAGATTGGGCAGCAAAAAGCCGGCATAAGGCAGGCTGGCCACATAAACCGCCAGCAACAGCAAAGCGGCAACCGGCTCGATGCGGAAACCGGCGCCGGGCGGCTGGCGCAACGACTGCACCAGCAGCAGGCCACCCACCAGCATCAATGCGCCGCTGGCGATTGCCGGCAACAGCCCGGATCCCGGGATGCCATGCTCCCAGAATCCGAGCTTGAACGAGCCCAGGCCAAAAGCCACGGCAAGAACAATCATGCCGAGCGCCGAAAGGCGAAGGGGCGACAGGCTCGCCAGCATCACCGGATGGCCTTACTGCTTGATCTGCGCCAGCAGCGTGCGGGCGCGGGCAATTTCACCATCCACCAGGGCCTTGGTCTCGGCGCCCGGCATATCAACGATCACCATGGCAAGGCGGTTCATCGTATCGATGAAGGCCTGATCCTTCAGCGCGCCTCGGAAAGCCGCTTCAAGCTTGACGCGCACCGGCTCGGGCATGCCGGCCGGGGCAATGATCGCCTGCACCGAACGCAGCGACTTGTAGCCCATCTCCTGCATGGTCGGCACATCGGGGAAACGCGGCGAGCGCGCCGGCGTGGTCACCGACAGGGCGCGCAATTCCTTCTGATCAACGAACGGCGCCCAGACCGAGGTTTCCGAGATGAAATCAACATGCTGGCCGAGCAAAGCCGGCACCGAGCCGGCCGAACCCTTTTGCGGGATATGGATGAACTTGGCGCCGGTATCCACCATCAGGCCCTCAATGGTGAGATGCTGCGTGGTGCCGACACCGCCAGTGCCGAATTTCAGCTTGCCGGGATTCTTCTTGCCGTCCTCGACCAGATCCTTCAGCGTCTTCCACGGTGCATTGGCCGGCACCGCCACGCCGATCAGGTTGTCGCCGTAATAGCTGATAAAGCTGAAGCTCTTTTCCGGATCATACTGCACCTGGCGGCCAGCCAGCGGGATCAGGTATGAGCTGCTCGACAACACGCCGATGGTGTAGCCATCCGGCTTGGCGGCGGCCAGTTCGGTCATGCCGAGCACGGTGGCGGCGCCCGGCTTGTTCACCGGCACCACTGGCTGGCCGAGCGCCTTCTCGGCCGCCTTGGCCAGCACACGCGCGGTCTGGTCAGTGCTGCCGCCCGCATCCCAGGGGATGATCAGCGAGATCGGACGTTCCGGAAATTCGGCCCGTGCCGCACCGGCAGCGGTGATGATGGAAACGGCCGCGACGGCGGCAAAAACCCAATTGGCTGTGCTGGCAGACATTCTAGTTCCCCTTGCTTCGAATGGTTGGCGTGGATTTACGGGTGATGAGTGTGCCGCCGGTGGCAACAGCGGCCAGGCGGCGCGGCGCGCCCAGGCGCTGCGAAATACGGGCTGCCGTGGCCACGACGGCGCGGCTGAGATGATCCAGGTTGCCACGGCCGACCAGATCAACCGGCAGTGCGCCGCTGATCGCCGCAATAATATGGCCGGTCGCGTCATAAACCGGCGCGCCGATGGAATAGATGCCGACGATGTTTTCGCCTTCTGAAATTGTGAAGCCGAGCGCCTTGGCCTGCCGCACTTCCTTGATCAAAGCGGCAATGCCGAGTTTCGACTTGGCGGTGCGCCGCTCCATCTGCGTGCCTTCCAGCAACGCACGGATTTCCGCGTCGCTCATATCGAACAGCAAAGCCTTTCCCAGCGCCGTGGTATGCAGCGGGATACGATCTCCCGGCGACACTTGGATCGCAATCGGGCCGCTGCTCTGCAAGGTAGCCAGATAGAGTGCGGTATTATCGCGCAGGATACCGAGATAGGAATTGAGCTGGTGCTGCTTGGTCAGCAATTCCAGTTCTGGTGTGGCAATCTGCGCCAGGCTGCCGCTGCGGGTGAAGCCACTGCCGATCTCAAACGCCCGCGCGCCAATGCGGTATTTGCGCGATACCGGGTCCTGTTCGACAAAGCCACGTTCAAACAGCGTGTTGAGCAGCCGCTGCACGATGCTCTTGGCGATGCCAAGCATGCGCGCAAGGTCGCGAACACCAAGATCGGCATCGGCGGCGCCAATGGCTTCCAGCACCATCAATCCCCGGTCAAGGGATTGACTTTTGCTTTTACCGTCCCTATTATCGGAACTAGGTTCCTTTTCCATGACGGTACAATGACCGCCGTGGCGCCGGAGTGTCAAGCGCAAATCGCTTCACCCCGCCGAACTTGCATGCCTGTTGCGCAGCAAAGAATATCCGCAATGCGGAATTGCCCGCATCGCGTCGCTTAAAAACATCCTTGGCAAATTATTGGTGCAGCCTGCGCCTGCGCATGGCTGTGCTGCATCAGGGAAACAGGTCTTTCGCCGGTGGCCGAATCAGATCGGCGACGCTGCCTGCATTGCGCCGGCCAGCATAGCCGCGCAGGAAGACCACCGGCCGGCCTTCTGCTGCCTGCCCCATCAGCAGCGAAGCGGCTGCCGCAATTTCATCCGCCTGCCCCACTTCGGTACTCACCAGAACACGGCCATGGCGATCATCCTCGCCACGCATATCCACCAAAGCAGCCAGCCCGCTAACGCCAATGGCGGCACCCACCGTGCCAAATCGCCAGGCGCGGCCCAGACTGTCATTGATGATCACCGGCAGATCAAAACCAAGCCGCGCCAGCATCGCCTGGCGCAGACCGGCAGCGGCGGCATCGGGATCAGCGGGCCACAGCAATGCGTATTCGCGGCCATCCTGATGCAGCACGTTGGATTGATCGATGCCGGCATTGGCCAGCACGGTGCCATGGCGATGGCGCACAATGATCACCCCCGGCACGCAACGCAGCACAGCGCTCGATTCGCGCAGGATCAGTTCAACGATGCGGGCATCCTTGCCGGCCTTGAGCGCCAGGGTCCGTGCCTCGGCGGAGGGCGCAACTTCATCCAGCGCCACCAGACGGCCTTCGGCCTTGGACACGATCTTCTGCGCCACGATCAGGATATCGCCGGCCTGCGGCACCAGGCCATCGCCGGCGCAAGCAGTCAGGATTTCACTTGCGAGATCGCAGCCGGGACGGATTTCGCCAATGCCGCCCGGGGCCAGCAATTGCAATGCGGCCGGCATCGCCTCACACCGCCAGGGCGGGTTGCGGCATCGGCTGCTCTGCTGCTCTGCGGCGATAAGGCGTCTGCACCGTCGGCAGCAGCGGTGCTGCGCTGTGGCTGGCGCGGCGGCGCTCCTCGCTCACCGGCTGGTACAGCGTGCTGCGCTGCTGTGGTTCGCGTCCGGCATCGCGGATCAATTGCTCCATCGCATGCGGCGGCAATTCGGAACCATGCTCGGCACCGGCCGCGCGCGAGATGCTTTCGTCCATCAGCGTGCCGCCAAGATCATTGGCGCCATAGCGTAGCGCAGCCGCCACCCCTTCCGACCCGAGCTTGACCCAGGAACCCTGGATATTCGGGATCAGCGGATGCAGCACCAGCCGCGACACGGCATACATCAGCATGGTTTCACGCCAGGTGGGGCCGCGCCTTGCCTGGCCGCGCAGATAAATCGGCGCCTCAAAATGGATGAATGGCAGTGGCACAAACTCGGTAAAGCCGCCGGTGCGCGCCTGTAGGTCGCGGATATGCAGCAGATGCCGCGCCCATGCAATTGGCGCCTCGATATGGCCGAACATGATGGTGGCCGTGGTGCGCAGGCCGACGCGATGCGCCGCGCCGATGATCTCAAGCCAGCGCTCGGTGCCGATCTTGTCGGGGCAGAGCACGCGGCGCACGTCATCATCAAGAATCTCCGCCGCCGTGCCGGGCAGGGTGCCAAGGCCATGATCACGCAATTGGGCCAGGAAATCCGCCACCTCAACGCCCAGGGTCTTGGCGCCCTGATGCACCTCCAGCGCCGAAAAGGCATGTACATGCATTTCAGGCTCGGCCGCCTTCACCATATCCAGCAGGTTGATATAGGTCTGGCCGGTATAATCCGGATGAATGCCGCCCTGCATGCAGACTTCGGTGGCGCCACGCGCCCAGGCTTCGCTGACCCGGCGTGTGATCTCCTCACGCGACAGGTCATAGGGTGAGCCGCGCAGATGATCGTGTGTCTTGCCCTTGGAGAAGGCACAGAAGCGGCATTTGTAGTAACAGATATTGGTGTAGTTGATGTTGCGGTTGACGACATAGCGCACCACATCGCCGTTCATCCGCTGCCGCAGCGCATCGGCGGCCTGACGCACGGCCTCCACCTCGCCACCGCGGGCATCAAACAGCCGCACGATGCCGGCCGCCTCCAGCCTTTGACCGGCCTCGGCGCTGCGCAACAGCTGATCCAGTTCGCGTGTGGCACCATCCTGCACCGCAGGCAGCGGCGCCGGCAGGCGCTGCGGCGGCGGCTTGATGCCTGGCACGCCGGGGCTCCATTCATCCTCGCGTGCAAAGCCATCGGCATCACCATGTGCCAGCAAAGCCGGCGCCATGCCCGCATCCTGCCAGGCGGCGGCATCGCGCAGATAAGCCGGATAAGCCGCCAGGCGCTGCACCAGGCGCAAACCCTTGGCCAACGTGGCGGCTTCCAGCCGCGACACGGCAGGCCAGGGCGCTTCCGGATTGACATAATCCGGTGTCACCGGCGAGATGCCGCCCCAATCATTGATACCGGCATCCAGCAGGCGCGGAAAATCGGCATAGCTCAGATTGGGCGGCACCTGGATATTCATTTCGGCGCCCAGGATCAGCCGCGCCGCCGCCACGCTCCAGAGCAGTTCGTCCATATCCGGCTCGGCCTCTCCGGCCATCTTTGTATCCGGCTTGGCGCGGAAATTCTGCACGATCACTTCCTGCACATGACCATATTCGGCATGCAGGTTGCGCAAGGCCAGCAACGAGGCGATGCGCTCTTCGCGCGTTTCGCCGATGCCGATCAGAATGCCGGAGGTGAACGGCACGCGCGCCTTACCCGCCGCCGCGATCATCTCCAGCCGCACCGCCGGCTGCTTGTCGGGCGAACCAAAATGCGCGCCGCCGCGCTCGCATAGCCGCTCGGAAATACTTTCCAGCATGATGCCCTGCGAAACGCTGACCTGGCGCAGCCGCTCGATATCGGCCAGTGGCATCACCCCGGCATTGACATGCGGCAGCAGCCCGGTTTCGCGCTGCACCAGCGCACACATGGCATATAGATACTCCACCGTGCTGGCATAACCCTGCTGGCGCAGGAAATCCGCTGCCTCGCGGTAGCGCAGTCCCGGCTTGTCGCCGAGCGTGAACAAAGCCTCATGGCAGCCGGCTTCGCGCCCCCTGCGGGCAATATCAAGCACCTGTTCTGGTGTGAGAAAAGCCGCCGGCAGGTTTTTTGG
>NZ_JAGOLP010000022.1 GCF_017994015.1 Ferrovibrio sp.
GACATGTCGTTCTCCTTCACCGAGGAACTCCTAATCTGATCGCTTTTCTGTGCTGGCCGGCCCGCCACGGCACGGCGCTGCAATGCGATTGACATCTTTCTGCGTTGCCGCAAAAATGGCAAGATCGTTTTGCAGTGCAGCGGAGGTTATGATATTTCCGTTGCAGGCCGCAAGGGGGCAATTTAATGTCTCCAAAATTAATCAGGGTGGAATTTTATTATGAGCGCGGACGGCATGACCACCAAATCGGAACAACCCTCTCTTCGCACTAGCAAAAAGACGGAAAAGCCGTGGCTGTTCCGAACCTATTCCGGGCATAGCTCGGCGCGGGCCTCAAACGAGCTGTACCGCACCAATCTGGGGCGCGGCCAGACCGGTCTGAGCGTGGCTTTCGACCTGCCGACCCAGACCGGCTACGACTCGGACCATGTGCTGGCGCGCGGCGAGGTTGGCAAGGTGGGAGTGCCGGTGGCGCATCTCGGCGACATGCGGGTGCTGTTTGACCAGATTCCGCTGGGCCAGATGAATACCTCGATGACCATCAATGCCCCGGCCGCCTGGCTGCTGGCGCTTTATATCGCCGTGGCCGAGGAGCAGGGCACCAGCCGCGCCGATCTGAACGGCACGGTGCAGAACGACATCATCAAGGAATATCTTTCGCGCGGCACCTATATCTTCCCGCCGGCAGCCTCGATGCGGCTGATCACCGATGTGATCGCCTTCACCTATCGCGAGTTGCCAAAGTGGAACCCGACCAATGTGTGCAGCTACCATTTGCAGGAGGCCGGGGCCACGCCGGTGCAGGAACTGGCCTATGCCCTGGCCACCGGCATCGCCGTGCTGGATGCGGTGAAGGCTTCGGGCCAGGTGCCGCCGGAGGATTTTGCCCAGGCTTTTGGCCGCATCAGCTTTTTCGTCAATGCCGGCATCCGCTTTGTCACCGAAATCTGCAAGATGCGCGCCTTTGTTGATCTCTGGGAGGAGATCGGTCGTGAGCGCTATGGTGTCACCGACGAGAAGGCTTTGCTGTTCCGCTATGGCGTGCAGGTCAACAGCCTTGGCCTGACCGAGCCGCAGCCGGAGAATAATGTCTACCGCATCCTGTTGGAAATGCTGGCGGTGGTGCTATCCAAAAAAGCCCGCGCCCGCGCCGTGCAATTGCCGGCCTGGAATGAGGCTTTGGGCCTGCCGCGGCCGTGGGATCAGCAATGGTCGCTGCGTTTGCAGCAGATTGTGGCCTATGAAACCGACCTGCTGGAATACGGCGACCTGTTTGACGGCAATCCGGCGATTGAAGCCAAGGTGAATGAATTGAAGCTTGCAGCAAAGGCTGAGCTGGAACGCATCGATGCCATGGGCGGTGCGATCCAGGCGGTGGAGAGCGGCTATCTCAAGCAGGCGCTGGTGGAGAGCAATACCGGCCGCGTGCGCGGCATTGAAACCGGCGAGATCACCGTGGTGGGGGTCAACAAATTCACCGAAAGCGCGCCATCGCCGCTGGTGGCCAGCGAAGGCAGCGCCATCATGACCGTGGATGCGGCGGCGGAATCCGAGCAGATCGAGCGTTTGCAGCAATGGCGCGCCCAGCGCGATGCCGGCGCGGTGAAGGCGGCGTTGGCTGAGTTGGAAGCCGCTGCGCGCGAAGGCCGCAATATCATGGAGCCGAGCATCGCGGCGGCCAAGGCGGGCGTCACCACCGGCGAATGGGCCGGCTGCCTGCGCGGCGTGTTCGGCGAATACCGGGCGCCGACTGGCGTGGCGGCAGCAGCCAATGCCACTGCTGATGACGGTATGGATGACTTACGCGCCGAGGTGGCCGCTGTGGCGCGCCGCCTGGGCCGCCCGATCAAACTTCTGGTGGGCAAGCCGGGGCTGGATGGCCATTCCAATGGCGCAGAGCAGATTGCCGTAAAGGCGCGTGATTGCGGTATGGAAGTGGTTTACGAAGGCATTCGCCTCACGCCGGAGCAGATTGTTTCAGCGGCCCTGGAAGAAGGCGTGCATCTGGTCGGCCTCTCCATCCTCTCCGGCAGCCATGTGGAACTGGCAACTGATGTGATCGAGCGCATGCGGGCCGAAGGCATCGGCGAAGTGCCGGTGGTGGTGGGCGGCATCATCCCGCCGGAGGATGAGCGCAAACTGCGTGCTGCCGGCATAGCCGGTGTGTTCACACCAAAGGATTTCAACCTGACCCAGATCATGCGGGCCATCGCGCAATTGGTTGATTCCGCTTACTCAAAGGCGGCATGACAGGGCTGGTATAAAAAAACCAATAAACCAAAATTTAAGTGATAGCGGAGGGGTGTAGGCTGCTTGTTCCGTTAAAACAGTCGCCTAGTTTGCACCCCTGATGGCGTCTCATATGCTCAAAATGTGCGTCGCCGCTAGAGCTAGCCTTATGACTGCGAACAGGCCCATGGCACTCTGTGCATCGGATTTTTTCTCGATTGGCAGGCGTTTTTTCTCGATTGGCAAGTGCATCGTGAATTGAGATTAAAATCCAATTGTATCCACGCTTTACTTCGGCTTGCTGAGATCTGGGCAAGGCTCCCTCCGCGCTTACTAAAAGCTGTTTAATCCGAAGTTAAACATCACTTATGGGCGATGATTTTGCGTAAATTATATCTATTTTTTTTGCAACAGAAAGAAATTACTTTAGTTTGCGGCTTAAAAACAAACTGACAAATAATTCGTCGAATAAAAAAAGCCTCCGCCCGGATGTGCCGGGGGGAGGCTTTATCGTTTCAGCCGAAAGCGCCGATTAGGCGGCCTTCTTGGCCTTCTTCGCCGGCTTGGCGGCAGAGGTCTTCTTGGCCTTCTTTTCAGTCGGCTTCTTGGCTTCGGCCTTCTTCGCCTTGGCGGCCGGCTTGGCCGGGGTTGCCGGAGTGGCCTGCGCCTGGGCGTTGCTGGCGATGGCGGGCGCCATGGCGCCGGTCAGGAAGCCAGCGACGATGAAAGCGGCAGCGATCGTCTTGATACGGGTGAACATCGGTGTGATCCCTAGGATTGAGGCTGCATTTCCCGCGTCATGGTTGTTATGGCGGCGGGCTGCATCGGCATCATCTCGTGTATGGCTTGCAGTCGCTGTCAAGCGGCAGTGCCAAAGCCGCGCCAATTGCGGCGATTCGTCATCGTATTAACAAATGATTCGCCGGTATTTTATGGCTTTTTTATCGCGATTCGCCCCGATTCGCTGCGAATCAGCCGGCGCGCTGCCATTCGCGACGATGGCGGGCCACATCGGGCCGCGCCGCCAGCCGTTCGGCCAGGGTGGGGCGTATTGCCGCATAGGCACCCGCGCGCCAGCCGGCCTCCAGCCAGAGCCAATGAAACAGGTCGCGCTGGGCATGGCTGCCGCCAATCCGGTGCAGCCCGGCAAGCCCGGCGCCAAGGTGGCGAAACGCCTCGGCCCATTGCTCGCGGCCATAGGCCACAATGCCACGCCCAAGCGGCAGGGCGGTTTCGCGCCAGCTCGGCTCCTGCGGCCGGCTATGGCTGTATTCGGCCATGCTGGTGAGCAATTCACTGGCGCTGGCATCATAGCCGGCGCGGGCCAGGCCGAGCAGGTAATGCAGGTCCAGGAAGGGGTCGACATGCTCATGCAGGCGGCCTTCCAGATATTGCGCCAGGTCTTGCCACCGCGCCCCGGCATCCAGGCCGACAAATTCCAGCCGTGCCAGCAAGGCCACGGCATTGACCTGATCCTGGCTGTATTCCTTCCACACGCCCCAGACCCGCTGGTCATACAGCGCCAGTGCCTGATCCGGACGGTCGCTGTCGATGGCAAACAATGCCGCATGCCACCAGTTATGCGTCAGCATGAAGCTGTTGCACTCGGCCCAGCAATCGCTCAGTTCGGTCAGGGTGGTCAGGCCTTCTTCAACGCGACCTTGCGCTTCCATCACATGTGCCAGGGCATGATGCGCCCAGGGTTCGGCGCGTTGCAGCGCAATGGCATGACGAGCCGCGGCTTCGGCTTCGTTCAGCCGATGGCTCTCCTCCAAAGCGAAGGCCAGCATGCCATGCAGATACGGGTTCTCGGCATTGGCTGGCGCGGCAGCTTCGGCGATACGCAGCATGCCGGCGGCATCGCCGATATGAAACATATGGCCCTGGCCCAGTTTCATCGCCGCCAGATCGCGCGGATACAGCCGCACGATCTCCTCATGCAATGCGATGGCGCGCGGTATGTCGTTATCAGCCCAGGCTTGCACCGCCTTTAGCCACAGCTGCTCGCGTGGCAGAGCCTTGTCCAGAGATGCGGCGCCGGCAGCCAGGAAAGGCGCCGCCTTGGCGGCGGCATCGCCGGTCTGCATAAAAAGCTGCAAAGCGGCTGCCTTGGCATTGGCCAGAACCTGATCCGGCTGTTGCTGCGCGGCGGCCAGCACCAGGCCGGCAGTTTTGCCATAGCGCAGGAAGCTGGCATCAAAACCATCCAGCCCGACCAATACCGCCGGGTTGTCGCTGCTGATTTCCAGCCCCTGGGCGTCGCGCAAAGTCATGCCGGTTCAGGGCCAGTCATTCAGCCGGTCAAACGGATACAGCGGCTTGCGCAGGCGCTTGTAGTCCAGCTTGCTGTTATCCGAGGTGGTAACGCCAATGCCATCCAGCGTATAGGTGGCGCGAGCCAGCGGCGCAAAGCCGGCGCGATAATGAATGCGCGATTTCAGCAGCAGATAACGCTTCGAGAGCGGATCGATGCCCATCGAGGTGAACACGCCAGTATCCCAGGGTTCGTGATGGTTCGACACCACCACAATCTGCATGCCGGCAGTCTCGAACACCGCCGATGGCCCCATCTTCACCACATAGCCGGTATACATCGGGCCACGCACCACCCATTCGCCATCGGTGATCGTGCGCACCCGGCCGGTCAGTTCCAGCGGCCGGCCCGGCTCATGGATCGCCGGCATGTCGGTCTTGCCGCCAAGCTTCAGCGTGATCGTGGCGCCCACGCCGGCCGCCTGCATCTGGCGCACCGCCTCGGGGTCCCATACCGCGCCCACCGCCACATCCTGGAGGCCCTGGCGCAGCACTTCGGCAATCACCGTCATCACATCCTGGGTGCCGCCCGAGCCGCAATTGTCAGCATGGTCCAAAAGCACAATCGGGCCATCCACGCTGGCGGCTTTCTGCTTCGCCTCGGCCACCGTCTCCTGCAAGTCGCGGTGCTGATAGAGAAAGATATCGCGCTGCTGCCAGGCCAGTTGCGCGATGCGTGCGGCGGCGGCATCGGCCTGGGCAAAATCATCGCCGATGCAGATCACGCTAGTGCCGGCATCAGGAATATCGGCCAGGGCAAAGCCGCCAAACACCGTAGCGGCGGGCAGGCCGGCGGCTTCCTCGGCCAGGCAGGCGGCAATCAGGCCCTTCATCGGCTCGTCGGCAGTGCCTTGCGCCAGGGTTTGCGATAGCAGCGGCAATTGCCGCCAGGCCATGGCCGGCTTCGGCCGCTCGCCCTTGAGCCAGCCCAGCAGGATGGCGCCAACCTGTTCCGCCACCACATCCATATCCACATGCGGATAGGTCTTATAGCCGATCAGCGCATCGCAATTGTCGATCATGCGCTGGGTCAGGTTGCAATGCAGGTCCAGGGTCACGGCAATCGGCAGGTCGGGCGCAATCTGGCGGATACGCTCCAGCAAGGTGCCTTCGCCGTCATCGGTATCCTCGGTCACCATGGCGCCATGCAGGTCCAGCAGGCAGCCGTCGCAACCGGCGCGCACCGCCGCCAGGATCGGCTCGCACAAGGCCGCATAGGCTTCCCGCGTCACCTTGCCGCCCGGCATCGCCTCGGCGGCAATCGGCAGCACCACTTCAGCGCCGATGGCGCGGGCCTGCTTCAGATACACGCCCAGCGGCATGTTGGTCTTGGCGTAGGCTTCAATTGCCGCGTGATCGCGATACAGCCCCCAGGCCTCGAACCGGGCCATGTCGGTAACAATGGGCGAGAAGGTGTTGGTCTCATGCTTCATCATGGCGAGCACAAGCTTTTTCGGCGATTGCGGCATCGGGGGCGGCGACTCCATTTTGTTTGTAGGCATATGGAAGCATAGGTGGCGGGCGGGGAAAAGAAAAAATCCGCCATTGGCGTGGCGCGGCATCAGAACAGATGCAGCAGTCTCCGGCCATGCAAGACCGCCAGGATCAGCACGCCGTCTGCCTCAATCTCATAGAGAATGACATGGCGGGCATGTTCATGGCGCCTCAGGCCCGGCGCGATGATATCTGCGGGCCGGCCGAGGCAAGGGTTTTCGGCTAATAGATCGAAACAGCGTGTCAGGTCAATTTGGTAGCTTTCTGCCTGCACCAGACCGAAAGTTTTTATGCCGTAACGGAAAATATCGAACAGGTCTTGGTCGGCGCGCAGCGAAAGGCGATAGTGAGCCAAGATTTCGGCCTTTCAGGCGCTTCTGCTGTCGGAACTGGCGGCGGCGAAAATTTCTGCCGGGCTGCGCTGGCTGACCCCGCCGATCTTTGCCTCGGCGACGAGCCGGCGGGCTTCCTCCAGGCTCAGTGGCTGCTCGGTTGTGCCTACCGAACGAGTCTTGCCGGTTTGCATCTCCTGATCCCGGCGCACCAAATCCCTCAGGTAATCGCCAGCATCAGCATATTGCCCTTGGCTAATCTGCTGCTCAATCCACGCTTTAAGCGGATCTGGCAGGGAAACAGTCAGGGTGGCCATCGGTCGGCTCCAGTGAAAAGGATGCGATAGATTATCATAAATTCCATACTGCAACAAAAAAACCCCAGCAGCGTTGCCGCTGCCGGGGTTCCCTGGAGGGGGCTGCTGGCCCCTAGAACCAGTTTGTCTAGTGGATCACTCGTTCTTCTGGCCGAACAGGTTGAGCATGGCCAGGAAGATGTTGACGAAGTTCACATAGAGCGACACGGCACCAAAGATCGCCTGCTTGCTCTGGATGTCGGCGGCATCGCCTTCATTGAACTCGCTCTTGATGCGCTGGGTGTCATAGGCGGTCAGGCCGGTGAAAACCAGCACGGTGATCGCCGAGATCGCCATCTGGACAATGCTGGAGCCAAGGAAGATGTTGACGATACCGGCAATGAACAGGCCGATCACGCCCATGAACAGGAACGAACCCATCCCGGTCAGGTCACGCTTGGTGGTGTAGCCCCACAGGCTCACCGCGCCGAACATGCCGGCCGTGATCAGGAAGACACGGGTGACGCTTTCGCCGGTATAGCGCATCGCGACCGCAGACAGCGACACGCCCATGGTGGCGACAAAGCCCCAATAGAGCGCCTGCACGGCCGGGGCCGACAACTTGTTGATGCCAAAGCTCATCACCAGCAACAGGCCGATCGGCACCAGTGAAACGAGGATGCCGAGGCCGGAGCCGAACAGAGTCTGCATCAGGGCGGGGCTCTGGGCCACGGCAATGGCAACGATGCCGGAAAGCGCCAGGCCCGAACCCATCAGATTGTAGACGCGCAGCATGTAGGACCGCAGCGCCTGATCGATGGTCGCCTGGTCCAACGTGCCGGCGCGATAGCCATAGCGCGTCTGGTTGAACGGGGTGGACATGGTGGTTTGCCTCCTGGTTTGCACACAGCGCATTTTGACGTGCCGGCCATCCGGCGGGCGTTTATGCACTGTTTATGTCGACTTGATATTTGGGGATTTCGGCCGCGATTTCAAGCCCCTATCGCGATCATCCCGAGGCCGTGATAGTCCCATGAAAAGCGTTCATTTACCAGGGATTTCGGTGTAAGAGGAGGGTAAGAGCCCGCGATCAACGCGGGCCGGAGCCTCCCATGACCCCTGTTTCCCCCGCGCCTGTCTCGCTGGCGCGATTAACTCTTATTCTTGGTTCGCTGACCGCCTTCACCCCGCTGGCAGTGGATATGTACCTGCCGGCCTTGCCCGGTTTGGCGCGGGAATTTGCCGCCCCGGATGGCCGTATCGAGCTCACCTTGTCGGCCTTTTTTGTCGGCCTGGCGCTCGGCCAGTTGGTCACCGGGCCGCTTTCCGACCGATTCGGCCGGCTCAAGCCGCTGTTTGGCGCCAGCGTGATCTTCGTGCTGGCCTCCATCGCCTGTGCCTTTGCCACTAGTGCCGAGATGCTGATCGCGCTGCGTTTCGTGCAGGCCCTGGGCTGCTGCGGTGGCCTGGTGATCGGCCGTGCCATGGTGCGTGATCTCTATCCGCCACAGGAAATGGCGCGGGTTTTCTCGCTGCTGATGCTGGTGCTGGGCGTGGCACCGATCCTGGCGCCGCTGCTGGGCGGCTACATGCTGATCTGGTTCGGCTGGCCGGCGATTTTTGGCTTCCTGGCGGTGGTTGGCAGCATCGTGCTGCTGGCGGCCTGGCGCCTGCTGCCGGAAAGCCATCCCGGCCCGTATCGGCCGCTATCGCTGCTGGGGTCGTTGAAGGATTATGCCGGCTTCTTCGCTGACCGCCGCTTCATGGGCTACACGCTGGCTTCGGCTTTGCCTTCGGGCGGCATGTTCGCCTATATCGCGGGCTCACCCTTTGTGTTCATCGAACTGCATGGCATGGCGCCGCATCATTATGCCTGGGTGTTTGGCGGCGGTGCCTTCGGGCTGATCGGCGCTTCGCAGCTCAATCGCGTGCTGCTGCGCCGCTTCACTTCGGCCGAGGTGCTGGCTGTGGCGGGCGGTTTCGCAGCCTTGGCCAGCCTTGGCTTGCTGCTGGTGGCCTGGGCCGAATTGCCGCTGCCCTTCCTGATCGCGGCGGTGATTATCTGCCTGGCGCCGATGGGCATGGTGATGCCCAATGCTGGTGCGGCCGCGATGGCAGCGGTGCAGGGGCCGCGCGCCGGCACGGCGGCAGCCTTGATGGGCATCCTGCAATTTGGCTGCGGCGGCGCTTCCAGCGCCCTGGTTGGCACGCTGCATACAGGAACAGCGGTGCCAATGGCCGGCCTGATCGCATTTCTGATGGTGAGCGGCTTTGTGGTGCGCAGCGTTCTGGTGCGTGACTGAAACTGGGCGTCAGGAAGCCGGTGTCACTTTTGGCACCGGCTGGCGCCGCTTGTAGATCACGTAACGATCAAATTCCATGAGCTGGTCATAGTCTTCCAGCCGCTTGGCAAAAAGCGGATTGCGCGAGAAATAGTCGAGATAGTTGAAAGTCTCATCCTGGCAGCGCGGAATGCCGGCCACCTTGTCGACGATGAGCAGCGCCGGCTTTTTCTTATAGAAATCCTCGGCCACCGAACGGAACACAAAGGCCTCACCCCGGCTCATTGCTTCCGGCGGGTTATACAGCGGCGCCAATTCATTGCAATCGGCATAAACCCCCTGCAGCACCCACATGCTCTCAAACCGCATGGTCATGCGCATGTCGGCATAGTTGATGATCGGGAAATGTGGGTAGATGCCGGGCGACAGCACCAGGATACGCTTGTTATAGGCTTCCTGGCGGATGATATGCAGCAGGCGCGGCACTTCCGAATTGGCATATTCAAGCTGCTTGAAGAACGGCCGCGTATGCAGCCCTTCCTGATAAAAAACCAGCAGCATCAGCGCGGCGGCAAACAGGCGCGGCCCCTGCTGGCGCGGCTGGCCGCCCGTGATGGTGCGGCGCGGCCAGACCTGGTGATCCATGACATGGGCAATGATCACGGCGGCCAGCAGCAGGGTGAGAGCCTGGGCCGGCATCGACTGGTAGGGCCAGCCCTTGCCCTGGGCATAGGCCGAGAAGAGCGCGCCGAAACCGGCCAGCGAGACGATGCGGGCCAGATCTGAGCGGATCGCCAGCCAGGCCGGAATGCAGAGTAAAGGCAGGATCACGCTGGGCGGACCAAGATGCGGCCCGGTGATCAGGTCGAGCCAGTCAGTATCGGAAACCGCTGTGTAGAATTCACGCGCAATCGGCAGGGCGATACTGAAATATTCCGGCGTTACCAGCACGGCAAACAGGGCGTGGCCCACACCTACCGCCAGCATGCACCATGGCACCACATCGGCCAGCATGGCGCGCCAGCCGCGCTGGCTCAGAATGTAAAGCTCCACCAGGGCCGGTATGGCGATGAAATAGGGTTTGATGCAGAAGCCAAGGCCGGCCAGCAGACCGGTGATGATGCGCAGCCGGCGGCTCAGCACCTCGCGCTGGGCGCGGCCCGAGGCAACCAGCAGGTAGGGCATCGCCAGCACCAGCATGATATGCTCACGCTGGCCGAAGGTCTGGTTCGGAAACACGATCAGCAGAAACAGCAGCAGCAGCGGCAGCAGCGCATCAGCGGTGGCATGGGCCGGATCCAGGCTGCCGGCCAGTACCCAGCGGCAGGTGGTGTAGGAAGCGGCGATGCCGGCTGCCAGGCAAAGGATCAGCATCGTGGTGCCGGGCAGGCCGGTCAGCTTGGCCAGCGCCTCGGGCAGCAGGTGCAGCACAAACACCAGCGGCGTGTTCATGTCGATGGCATCGACATACAGCTTGCCGCCTTCAAGCCAGACCTTGGAGATATACAGCAACACCGACGTGTCGTGATTAAGCGGCGGGAAGAAGTAGCCAATGATCCAGGCCGAGCAGAGCAGCAGCATGAAGCCATAAAGCAGCCGCGACCAATCGAGCCGCACCAGCCATTTGCGCGTGGCGGTGGTCTCTGGCTGGTCGATGGGTGAAATCTGGGTCATGCCGTGGGGTCGATTGAGCCGATCATGGGGTGCAACTGACGGGTTGGAAAGTATACGCCGCCTTGGTAAATCATTCACTTACGCTGGAATCAATGGGTTTGTTGGTGGATTTCGGTTTGAATGCGGGGGGGTCCGCATATCGGGCCAATTTCCGACACCGGTCTGCCATGGCGCCGCCGCAATCCGGGCCGACTATTGGAACTAGCGGCCGTTTCCTCTAATCCTGCTGCATTGGCCGTTGCCTGCGGGAAAATCATGACTGAAGCCACGCCCCTCTTTGCGCTTTCCATTGTTGTGCCGGTCTATAACGGCGCCGCCAGTGTACCCAGTCTGGTGGAAGCTCTCGCCAGGCTGGAAATTCCCGGCAGGCTGGAAATTGTGCTGGTCAATGATTGCAGCCCGGATAATTCGCTGGACGTGTGCCGCGAGCTATGCCGCGCCAACAACGTGGCGCTCAGCGTGGTCAACTTGTCGCGTAATTACGGCGAGCATAATGCGGTGATGGCCGGGCTCAGCCATGCCCGCGGCGCCTATATCATCACCATGGACGACGATTTGCAGAATCCGCCCGAAGAGGTGGTGCGGCTGTGGCGCCATGCCAGCGATAACGATTATGACGTGGTCTACACCTATTATGCCGAGAAGAAACACGAAGCCTGGCGCAATCTCGGCAGCCGCTTCACCAACTGGTGCGCCGACCACCTGCTCGATAAACCGAAGGGCCTGTATCTTTCCAGCTTCCGCTGCATGAGCGCCTTCCTCGCGCGCCAGGTGGTGGCGCATGACGGGCCGTTTCCCTATGTCGATGGTCTGATCATGCAGATCACGCAGCGTATTGGCCGCTTGCAGGTGAGCCATCTGCCGCGGGCCGAAGGCCGCAGCAACTATACGCTGGCGCGGTTGCTGCGCCTGTTCCTGTCGATGTTCCTGAATTTCTCGGTCATCCCGCTGCGTGTCGGCACCCTGGTTGGTGTCGCCATGGCGGGTTTGGGGATTTTTGGCTTTGTGTTTGTGCTGATCGAGGCATTGCTCTCGGAAGGCGCGCCGCAGGGCTGGGCCTCGCTGATGGCGGCAGTGCTGCTGCTGGCCGGTGTGCAGCTTATCATGCTGGGGCTGGTTGGCGAATATCTCGGCCGCATGTTCCTTACCATCAACAAGCGGCCACAATTTGTGGTGCGCGATGTGCTGCGTAATGAAAAGGCGCGGGCCGGGGAGCAGATTGCCGTCGAGGTGCCGACGCCATGATGCCGTATTATCTGATCCTGGCGCTGGGTGTGCTGATCGGCGTGGCCGGTCAGATGCTGCTCAAATCCGGCGCCGATGCCGGCAGCGACAGTGTTGTCAGCCAGTTGCTGGCGCCGCAATCCATCATTGGTCTTGGCCTCTATTTCCTCGCCGCGCTCTGCTACATGTATGCCTTGCGCAAGCTGCCGGTTTCGGTCGCCTTCCCGATGGTGTCGCTATCCTATGTGGTGGTGGCGCTGGCTGCCTATTGGCTTTATGGCGAGCAGATCGGGCCGGCCAAGCTGGCCGGCATCGCGCTGATCTGCGGCGGTGTTTTCCTGATCAGCCGCCAGGCCTGAGCCTCATAAAGCGGCTCTGACGGCTGCAATCACGGCATCGGCCTGGGCATCGCTCAGTTGCGGAAACATCGGCAGGCTGAGGATGGAGAGCGCGGCGCGTTCGGTGCGCGCCAGCCCGCCCTGGCCCAGCATCACGCGGCCCTGATAGGCCGGCTGCAAATGCACCGGCACCGGATAATGCACCAGATTGCCGATGCCGGCCTCGGTCAGCTTGGCGCGCAGGCCGTCGCGGCGTTCGGGGCCAACATCGATCACGTATTGATGGTAGACTTGCTCAGAACCGACACGGCTCACGGGCAAGGCGAGACCGGCAATGCCGGACAAGCCGGCATCATAACGCCTGGCGATGGCCTGGCGTTGCGCGGTATCCTGTGCCAGCCGGGTCAGCTTGACACGCAGAATCGCCGCCTGGATCGGATCGAGCCGGCTGTTCATGCCCGCAATGGCACTGACATAGCGCTCGCGCCAGCCATATTCGCGCAATTCCTTCAGCCGTTGGGTCAGGCCGGCATCATTGCTGGTGATGATGCCGCCATCGCCGATGGCGCCGAGATTCTTGGTTGGATAGAGGCTGTAGGCAGTCAGTGCACCCCAATGGCCGATGCCGATGCCGCCGAGCCGCGCGCCATGCGCCTGGCTGCCATCCTCGATGATGGCAAGATCGTATTTGGCGGCGATGGCGGCGATGGCCGGCATGTCGGCGGCCTGGCCATAAAGATGCACCGGAATGATCGCCCGCGGCTTGGCGGCAGCATCGGCCGGCCATTGCGCCAGGGTGGCTTCAAGCTGCGCCACGTCCAGGCCGTAATAACCATCCACATCCAGCAATACCGGCGTGGCGCCGGTCAGCTCGATGGCCGCCACAGTGGCCACAGCGGTATGAGACACGGTGAACACCGCATCGCCGGGGCCGATTTCCAGGGCGCGCAAGGCCAGGATCAGCGCGTCAGTGCCGCTGGCACAGGCAATGCCATGGGCGGCACCGGCATAGGCGGCGAATTCGGCCTCGAAGCCGCTCACTTCATCACCCAGGATGTAGCGGCCGCCGTCCAGCACGCGGCGGATTGCGGCGTCGATCTCGGTCTGTTGCGCCAGATAGCCGGCCTTCGGGTCGGTTTGCGGAATCATGCGGAAAGCCTCACAGGTAGAAATGTTTGTTGGCGCGGTAATAGGCCAGGGTGCGGCGCAGGCCCTCGGCCATGTCGAAACGCGGCTGCCAGTTGGCGGCGGCGCGGAAAGCGCTGTCGTCGCAATAATAATCGCCGATATCGATCTTCTTGCGCTCGGCGGGGAATTCCTTGCGGATGAAACTGCCGCTGCCGCCCACCTGCACCAGCAGCTCGGCCAGTTCATCCAGGGTCAGCGAAGGATGGCCGCCGATATTATAAACATGGCCGATGGTGGCATCCGCCATGGCGGTGCGCAAAGCGGCTTCCACCAGATCTTCCACATAGCTGAAATCGCGCCGCTGGGTGCCGCCCCAGACTTCAAAGGCGCTATCTTCGATCACATGCCGCACCCAGATGCCGAGGAAGGTCTGCTTGGCATCGCGGATACGCATGCGCGGGCCATACACATTGGTCAGGCGCAAGGCGGTGACCCGCATGCCGTAAACCCGGGCATAGAGCATGTGATATTGCTCGGCAGCCAGTTTGTGGATGCCATTGATATCGGGCGGGTTGAGCGGGTGTTTCTCATCCACCGGCAGATATTGCGGCGGGCCGTAGAATTGCCGGGTGCTGGAAAATACCAGCCGGGCGCCGGGATTGACCCGTCGCACCAGTTCGATGAAACGTAGATTGGCGATCTGGTTCAGCGCCATGTCTTCCAGCGGCTGCTGCATCGAATCCATATGCGATGTCTGGCCGGCGAAATTGAAGATGGTATGGGCGCCGGTCACCGCATCAGTGATCGCATTTTCGGCGCCGATATCGGATTCCAGCAAGCTGATCGGATTGGCCGGCAGGGCCAGATTGAACATGTTGGCGCCATAGCCGGCCAGCATGCGGTCGATCACCGTCACCTGGGCGCCCAACTCGGCCAGGCGGCGGGCCAGGTTCGATCCGATGAAGCCGGCGCCGCCGGTCACCACCACGGGGCGGTCGCGCCATACGGAAAAATCGTCACTCATTGCCTGCATCATCCGGTTGCTTGGGGGCGGTGTCGAAAATCATTAAAGCGCCGGATTATGCTCAAATCATGGCCGCCCGCGCCAGAGTTTGCCGGTTGCCGCCGATGCCTTGCCAAGTGCCGGCCGGCACGGCAAAGTGCCGGCCATGCCGCAGCCTTGCCGTCCTCTCCGCCTGCCCCAGCGTCTCGCCGGTCTTGTACTGGGCCTGGGGCTGCTGGCTGGCTGTGGTGGCGGGCAGCTCACCGAGCCATATTTCATCGTGGTGCCGAATCAGGTTTTGGACCCCACCACCACGCTGCCGTTATTCTCGGTCTGCTATAATGCCACGCTGCACAAGCCGGAAAGTGTGCGTAAGCTGGTGACCCAGCATTGCGCAAATGCCACGCCGATCGCCAATGGCGGCGATCTGAAATATTGCTCGCTCTCGGCGCCGGTGCGCGTCACCTATACCTGTTCGGCGCTCAGCCGCACGGCATCGGAAGCCCGGCCCAGGTTGCCAATCGACAACCTGCCCGGCACAAGCGTGGCTTTCTGATTTCAGGCGCCGATGCGGGCGCCGCTGGCCTTGTCGAACAAATGAAGCTGCGTGGTGTCGATCAGCAGGCTGGGCGTGCTGGCATCATGATAGCCGGCATTGCTCGGCACACGGGCCACCACTTCCTCAGTTCCCACCTTGCCATGCAGCAAAGTGTCGGCGCCAAGTTCCTCGGCCACATCCACGTTGAGGGCAAGATGGCCGGTTTCGCCGGCCAGAACGGGGCGCATATGCTCCGGCCGGATGCCCAGCGTATAGCTGCCGGCGGCAGCGCCGGCATAGGCGGCAGGCAGCGGCAACAAGGTGCCGTCGGGCAGGCGAGCCTGGCCGCCAGCCACTTCGCAGCTCAGGAAATTCATCGGCGGGCTGCCGATGAAGCCACCTACATAGGTGGTGGCCGGGGTGGAATAAACCTGGGCCGGGGTGCCGATCTGTTCGGCGCGGCCCTGGTTCATCACGATCAGCCGGTCGGCCAGGGTCATCGCCTCCACCTGGTCATGCGTCACATAAACCGAGGTGACGCCGAGTTGCTGGTGCAGCCGCTTGATCTCCAGCCGCATCTGCACACGCAGCTTGGCATCCAGGTTGGAAAGCGGTTCGTCAAACAGGAACACGCTCGGTTCGCGCACGATGGCGCGGCCCATTGCCACACGCTGGCGCTGGCCACCGGAAAGTTCACGCGGGCGGCGTTGCAGATAGGGCTGCAATTGCAGGATATCAGCGGCGCGTGACACGCGCTTGGCGATCTCGTCCTTGCTCATGCCGCGGATGCGCAGGCCGTAGGACATATTCTCGTACACGCTCATATGCGGATAGAGCGCGTAATTCTGAAACACCATGGCAATGTCGCGGTCGCGCGGCTCGATGTTGTTCACCACCCGCTCGCCGATGGCGATGGTGCCATCGGTAATCGCCTCAAGCCCGGCGATCATGCGCAACAGGGTGGATTTGCCGCAGCCCGAGGGGCCGACGATGACGATGAACTCGCCATCCTTGATCTCCATGTCAACGCCATGGATAACCCGGATGGGGCCGTAATTCTTTTTAACGCTGCTGAGCGTCACCTTTGCCATGGCGGCTTACTTCTCCGTTTCCACGAGACCTTTGACAAACCAGCGCTGCATCAGCACCACAACAAAAACCGGCGGCAGCAGGGCCAGCACGGCCATGCCCATGATCACCGGCCATTCCAGATAGGCATCGGGCGCGCGCACCAGGCGGCCGATGGAGAGCACGATGGTCTGGTATTTCGGATCGGATGCAATCAGCAGCGGCCAGAGATATTGATTCCAGCCATAGATGAACTGGATCACAAACATCGCCGCGATGCTGGTGCGGGCCAGCGGCACCAGCACATCCCAGAAGAAGCGCATCGGGCCGGCGCCATCGATACGCGCCGCTTCCACCAGTTCATCCGGCACGGTCATGAAGAACTGCCGGAACAGGAAAGTGGCGGTGGCCGAGGCGATCAGCGGCAGCACCAGGCCGGTATAGGTATCCAGCAGGCCGAGATCGGCAACAATCTTGTAGGTGGGGATGATGCGTACTTCCACCGGCAGCATCAGGGTGATGAAAATCATCCAGAAGAAAAAGTTGCGCAGCGGGAAGCGGAAATAAACGATGGCAAAGGCCGAGAGCAGCGAGATCACGATCTTGCCGACCGCAATCGACACCGCCATGATCAGGCTGTTCACCATCAACAGCAAAGCCGGCGTGCCGCCTGAAACACCAACAAGCTGCGGGCCGTCGAACAGCGCCTGGGCAGTGTTCTTGAAGAATTCGGCGCCCGGCAGCATCGGCATCGGCGATTGCGCTAGATCCGGAATCGTGTGCGACGCGGCAATCACCGCCAGATAGATCGGGAAGGCGACGATACAGGCCGCCAGGATCAGGGTGGAATGGCCGATGAAATCGGCGATGGGGCGGCGCTCAATCATGGTCAGTAATGCACCTTGCGCTCGATATAGCGGAATTGCAGCACGGTGAGGCCGATCACGATCAGCATCAGTACCACCGACTGGGCCGACGAGCCGCCCAGATCCTGCGCCTCGAAACCGTCATACCACACCTTGTAAACCAGAATTTCGGTCGCCTTGGCCGGGCCGCCACGGGTGGTGGCATGCACCACGCCAAAGGTCTCGAAGAAGGCGTAGACCACATTCACCACCATAAGGAAGAACAGGGTGGGGGAAAGCAGCGGGAAGATGATGGTCCAGAAACGCCGGGTCGGACCGGCGCCGTCAATCGAGGCAGCCTCGATCAGCGATTTCGGAATCGCCTGAAGGCCGGCCAGGAAAAACAGGAAATTGTAGCTGATCTGCTTCCAGGTGGCGGCGATCACCACCACGGTCATGGCCTGATTCGGATTGAGCAGATAATTCCAGTCGATGCCGATCTGCTTCAGGCCATAGGCCAGGATGCCCTGGCCGGGCAGGAATACAAAGCTCCACAGCGCGCCGGCCACGGCCGGGGCCACGGCATAGGGCCAGATCAGCAGGGTTTTGTAGGCCATGGCGCCGCGAATGATGCGGTCGGCAATCACCGCCAGCAGCAGCGACAGGCTGAGGCCGATGCTGGTTACCAGCAGGCTGAACACTGCCGTGACCTTGAAAGAATTCAGGTAATATTCGTCTTCCAGCAGGTAGAGAAAATTCTCCATCCCGACGAACTGGCTGGAGGTGCCAAAGGCATCTTCGCGCAACACCGACTGCACCACCGCCTGGCCGGCTGGCCAGAAGAAGAAAACAATAGTGATGGCAATCTGCGGCGCCAGCAGCATGTAGGGCAGCAGCTTGTTCTGAAAGACGACGCGCTTTTCCATGCCGGATGTGTCTCTGACGGGCTAATCGCTAAAGGAGCGCCAAGAAAAGGCCCGCGCCTGACAAAGTCAAGACGCGGGCCGATACTTCATTTACTCAACAGCTCAGGAGCGCTTGTTGTCGCGCTCGAACTGCCGCAGCAGGCGATTGCCACGCTCCACGGCGGTGTCCAGAGCTTCCTTCGGAGTCTTCTTGCCCGACCAGACGGCTTCCAGCTCTTCGTCCATCACGTCGCGGATCTGCACGAAGTTGCCCAGGCGCAGGCCCTTCGAGTTGCTGGTCGGCGCCTTCAGGGTCATCTGCTGCACCGAGATGTCAGTGCCCGGATTGGCTAGGTAGAAACCCTGGGCCTTGGTGGTTTCGTAGGACATCGGGGTGATCGGCAGATAGCCGGTCGCCTTATGCCACCAAGCCTGATTCTCGGTCGAGGACAGGTAATCGAAGAACTGGGCTATGCCCTTGTATTCCTCGGCCTTGTGCTTCGCCAGCACCCAAAGCGAGGCACCGCCGATGATCGAATTCTGCGGCGCGCCCTGCACATCGCTGTAATAGGGCAGCATCGAGATGCCCCACTTGAACTTGGCGCCGCGGGCGAAGGTGGCGTAGCCGGCCGAGCTTTCCATATGGATGGCGCATTCGCCAGACACGAACTTGGCATTCGCCTCGTTCTTGCGGCCGCCATACACGAACAGGCCTTCCTTCTGCCAGGTCGAGAGCTGGGTGATATGGCGCACATGCAGCGGGCTGTTGAACTTCAGCTCGGTGTCAAAGCCATCAAAGCCGTTCGACTTGGTGGCGAAGGGCACGTTATGCAGCGCCGAGAAATTCTCCAGCTGGATCCAGGTCTGCCAGTTGGACTGGAACGGGCAGGCGACGCCGCTGGCCTTCAGCTTGCGCACCACGCCGTCCATTTCCTGCCAGGTCTTCGGCGGCTGGTTCGGATTCAGGCCGGCCTTCTCGAAGGCGTCCTTGTTGTAATACATCACCGGCGTGGAGGAATTGAACGGATAGGACAGCATCTTGCCGTCGCTGGTGGAATAGTAGCCGGTGACCGCGGAGAGATAGCTGCCCGGATCGAACTTGTAGCCGTTCTGCGCCATCAATTCGTAGACCGGCTTGATCGCAGCGCGCGAGGCCATCATGGTGCCGGTGCCAACTTCGAAAACCTGCACGATATGCGGGCCCTTGCCGGCGCGATAGGCGGCCATGGCGGCGGTCAGCGTTTCCGGATAGCTGCCCTTGTTCACGGCAACGATCTTGTACTTGTCCTGGCCTTTGTTGAAGCCATCGGCGACTTCATTGACGCGCTCGTTCAGCGCACCGGTCATCGCATGCCACCATTGCAGCTCAATGCGGTTGTCCTTGGCCTGGGCCAGAACCGCCGACGAGGTGGCGACCATGGCGGTGCCGCCGAGCAGAGCCAGCGCCAGGCGCCCGAAAGTGCCTTTGATTTTCATTATTCCGTCTCCAATGCTAAAATTCCCACCCTGGTCGGGGGAAGCCCGACTTTATAGTTGTCATGCCGCGACGGTTCCGCGTCAGCATGGTTACAGTTATATGACAGGCCCCCCGTTGTGACCAAGGCTTATTCACACAAAATCGATTGGCAACCCGACCGGGTGATTGTGGACGGGCAGCCGTTTCCCTTCATATTGCGCCGCGATGCACGCGCTCGTCGCATGTTGCTGCGCGTCATGCCGCGCGATGGCACAGTGGTTCTGGTGCTGCCGAAACGCGCCGGCCTGGCTGCCGGGCAGGCTTTTATGCAGGAACAGGCCGGCTGGATTCTGGCCCGTCAGGCAGAGCGGCCGCAGGCCGAACCCTGGCAGGATGGCAGCCATTTGCCACTGCTGGGCGAAAAGCTGCTGATTCGGCACCGGCCGGAAGCGCGTGAACGTGGCGCTGTCTGGCTTGAAGATGGCGCCGTGCATGTTGCCGGCCGAGCCGAGCATGTGCAGCGCCGCCTGCGCGATTGGCTCAAGCAGCGCGCCCGGACGGAATTTTCCAGCCAGGCGCGGCAGATGGCCGAGGCCGAAGGGCTGACCTTGCGGAAGGTGACGATCCGCGACACCCAGAGCCGCTGGGGCAGTTGCTCGGCCGGCGGGAACCTGTCTTTCTCCTGGCGCGTGATCATGGCGCCGCCCGCGATCCTGCGCTATCTGGTGGCGCATGAAGTGGCGCACCTGCGCCATATGGATCATTCCGATGCCTTCTGGGGTCTGGTGGCCCGGCTGGTTGGTGGCGAAGTTGAGCTGCGCGCGGCGCGCGGCTGGCTCAAGCGCCATGGCACCGATCTGCATCTACATGGCTGAGTTTGGGCATGGTCGAAGGGGCGGGTAACGGCATATGGCGAAACTGAACCGCGACTCCCTGGCCCTGGTGGTGCTGCTGGGCTGCATCACCGCGCTCGGTCCGCTTTCCACCGATATGTATCTCGCCTCGCTGCCCAGTCTGGCGCAGCTTTACCGCACCGATGCGGCCACGGTGCAACTCACGCTCTCGGCATTTCTGGCCGGCTTCGCCGCCACGCAGCTGGTTTATGGTCCGCTCTCGGATCGTTTCGGGCGCAAGCCGGTCTTGCTGGTCGGGGTGATGATCTTTGTGCTGGCCAGTATCGGCTGCGCCCTGGCGCCAAGCATCGAGGCCTTGATCGGCTGGCGTTTTGTGCAAGCCTTGGGCGCCTGTTCCGGCGTGGTGCTGGGCCGCGCCATGGTGCGTGATCTGTTCGAGCGCGAACGCGCCGCGCGCATGATGTCGATGATTGCCATGGCGCTGGGTCTGACCCCGGCAGTGGCGCCGGTGCTCGGCGGTTATCTGCATGCGCATCTCGGCTGGCAGGCGAATTTTGTCGCCATGGCGCTGATCGGCCTGGCGCTGTGGCTTTCCATTGCGCTGCTGCTGGCGGAAAGCAATCAGCGCCGCGATCCCGCCGCCACCCGTATCGGGCCGATGCTGCATAATTTCGCCACGCTGATCCGGCATCAGCGCTTTCGCGGTTATGTCGCCTGCATCGCCTTTTGCTACGGCGGCCTGTTCAGCTTCATCTCAGGCTCGTCCTTTGTGCTGATGGAAGTGTTCGGTATTTCCGAAACCGCTTTTGGCTACTGCTTCGGCCTGGTGGTGATCGGCTATATCGGCGGCGCCATGATCGGCGCCCGCTTCACCGTGCGGCTGGGTGTCGATCGCATGCTGCAACTGGGTGTGGGCTGCTGCGCCCTGGGCGGTGTGCTGATGGCGGTGCTGGCATTGACGGCAGACCAGTTTGGCCAATCCTGGCACTGGTTTTCGCTGGTCGGGCCGATGCTGATCTACACCGCCGGTGTTGGCCTCACCATGCCGCAGGCCCAGGCCGGCGGCTTGCAGCCTTTTCCGCAGATGGCCGGCTCGGCCGCCTCGCTGATGGGCTTCACGCAGATGACGGTGGCGGCATTGGTCGGCATCGGCGTTGGCCATGCGCTGAACCAGACGGCCCTGCCGCTGGCCTTCGCCATCGCGGCGATGGGGCTGCTTACCGCTGCATCCTACTGGCTGATTGTGCGCCGCGCCGCCTGATGCGGCTTATTTGATTGCCAGATTGGGCCTGAGCCATTCGGTCAGGGCGCGCAACATTTCCTCGCCCACCGGGCCGGCAATATCGGTTTCCGGCTCCTGGCTGCTGACTTTGAAATTGTGGCTGAGCTGCGGGAAGATGCGCAATGTATGCTTGGCGCCGCCGCGATCCGCCAGGGCATTGTCCAGGGTAGGCGCGTCGCGTTCCGGCGAAACCTGGTTATCGGCCTGGCCCTGCAACACCAGCACTGGGCCGCGATAGTCGCGCGCCAGGGCTGCCGGATCGAGCCGGAATAGTGATTGCAGAAAGCCGCCGGCATAATGCGGATAAAGCGGCACCAGGCCGCGCGGCACATCGCCCGGCACCTGGCCGTTGGCGACAATGGTTTCCATGATGCGCTTGTTGGCATTGAGCAGGGCGCGGCTCTGGTTGGCCGGTGCCTGCTGCTCGGCCAGCAGCCGTTCAAGCTGGCTGGTGATCACCGCATCCAGTTTGCGGCCGGGCGTTGCCGCCAGCACCAGGGCGGCAGGCACCACATTGCCGGTCTGGTGCAATTGCTCGGCTGCGGCCAGCGCGATCAGGCCGCCCTCGGAATGACCCAGAATGCCGGTGCGCTGGGCATCCACGCCGGGATGGTCGGTCAGGAAGCGGAACACCGCCGTGGCATCGCCAACAAAATTCTCCCAGCGGAAGAAATCGGCATAGGCGGCGGCATCGGTGGGCAGGCTGGCATTATTGGCATGCATGCCGCGCTTGTCGTAGCGCAGGGTGGCGATACCTTGCGCAGCAAGATGTTCGGCAATCTGGCGCAGCAGGTCGGTGCGTAATTGCGGCGGCTGGTTGCCGTCGCGGTCGGTCGGGCCGCTGCCCTGGATCAGCAGCAGCGCCGGCCAGCCTTTTTCCGGCGGCTGCTGGCCGCTGGGCAATACCAGGGTCACCGCCAGCGGCGTGTTGCCGGCGCCCTGGGCGATGCCTTGATTCACACTGGCGGTTTCCGCTCTGGCAGGGTTCGGCCCCAGCATGGCGATGGCAAGGGCGGCTGAGCCCAGCAGCAGGGCAGAGAGGCGGCGGCGGGATAGGGGCATCATCTTCATGGTGTCACACACTATTATCTTACCGGCTGCGGGCCAACCTGCCAGTTAAGCTGCGGTTCGCTGGCTTGCGGCAGGGGAGTTTGCGTCGGTGGTGTCGGCAGGGGCTGGTTTGCGGGCTGTGGCGCATTGCCGCCGCCGAACTGGCTGACGATCCGGTCCCACAGCGAGGGCAGGTTGAGGGCTGGGGCAGCCGGGCGTTCCGGTAATGGGCGCGGCTGGCTGCCCTTCACGGCTTCCTGCATGAAGGCACGCCAGATCTGTGCCGGCATGCCGCCGCCGGAAACCTTGTTCATCGGCGCGTTGTTGTCGTTCCCCACCCACACGCCGGCGATGATATCGGGCGTGTAGCCGATGAACCAGGCATCGCGATAATCCGAGGTGGTGCCGGTCTTGCCCGCTGCCGGGCGGCCGATGCGGGCGGCGCGGCCGGTGCCGTGGTCGATCACGCCTTGCAGCAATTGATTGAGTTCCGCCAGCGGCTCGGGATCGATCATATGCGCCATCACACTCTGGCCGTCGCGCCGGAACAGGATGTTGCCCTGCCCGTCGCGCACTTCCAGCACGCCATAGGCCAGCACGGTATAGCCGCCATTTGCAAAGGCGGCATAGGCATTGGTCAGTTCCAGCAGCCCGGTCTCGAATGCGCCCAGCGCAAGCGAAGGATGCGGCTTCAGCTCGCTGACAATCCCCAGCCGCCGCGCTGTGTCGATCACGCGCTGGCGCCCAACTCGTTCCGATATCTGCACCGCCACGGTGTTGGTGGAGCGCGCCGCCGCCTCGGCAAAACTGGTGTTGCCGGCGTATTTGCCGTCATAATTACGCGGCGTCCACTTATCCACGGTGATCGGGCCATCCACAAAACCGTCCTCGGGATGGATACCGTTTTCCAGCGCGGTCAGGAACAGGATCGGCTTGAAGGCGCTGCCCGGCTGGCGCCGCGCCTGGGTGGCACGGTTGAAGCTGCTATCCAGATAATCCCGGCCGCCCACCATGGCGCGCACTGCGCCATCGGGCGATAGCGCCACCAAGGCAGCCTGTTCCACATCCAGTTTTTCACCGTCGCGAGCCAGCGCGGCTTCGGCGGCGCGTTCGGCGGCCTGCTGCATGCGTGCATCCAGGCTGGTCCACACAACAAGGTCGGCATAATTGCGCCCGACCAGCTGATAAACCTCGTCCACCACCCAATCGGCGAAATAGCGCGCATTCGGCATCGGCAGCCGCGAGCGCGCCAGCTGCGCCGGCTTGGCCAGGGCCGCCTTGGCGGCAGCGGCATCCAGCTTGCCGGCGGCCACCATGTTATCCAGCACCTGGGCGGCGCGGCTTTGGGCCGATTTGATATTGCCGGTGGGCGCCAGCCGTGACGGGGCCTTCAACAGCCCCACCAGCATGGCGCTTTCGGTCAGGCTAAGCTGGGTTGCCGGCTTGTCGAAATAGCGCTGCGCGGCCGCTTCCACGCCATGCGCGCCGGCGCCGAAATAGACCCGGTTGAGATACATTTCCAGGATCTGGTTCTTGGTGAAATTACGCTCCAGCCAGAAAGCCAGCAGCAATTCCTGCGCCTTGCGCTTCATGGTGCGGCTCTGGTCCAGGAACACATTCTTGGCCAACTGCTGGGTCAGGGTTGATCCGCCCTGCACCACGCGGCCGGCGCGCAGATTGATCCAGGTGGCGCGCGCCAGGCCAATCGGATCGATGCCAAAATGGCTGTGGAAGCGGCGATCCTCGGTGGCGATCAGCGCATCCGGCAGATGCTTGGGCAATTCCGCCAGGTTGCGGTGTTCACCATAGAGGTCGCCGAAGGTGGCCAGCATGCTGCCATCGGCGGCGCGCAGCGACATCGAGTTGCGGCGCTCAACCACATAAAGCTCGTTGAAATCCGGCAGGTCATAGGCGAAATAGGCCAGCAAACCGCCCAGCATGATCAGCCCCCAGATGCCGAGCAGCACCAGCCCGGCCAGCAGGCTGCGCAACAGGCCGCCCCGGTTTGGCGCTTTGGCGCCGGATTTCTTTTTTCTGGTTTTCTGGCCGGTGGGTTTTTCAGACTTGGTCGGCATGTCCAGGCTTATACGGGTATTCGGGCGGGCTGCACAGGTTGCCGCCCTGAATGGCCCTGGAATGTGTCGGCTTTAGGGCGAATCGGGCGGCAAGTTACTTGACCCTGGGCGGATATTCCGTATGTTATATAATAACATTCAGGCAATCCTCCATGTCCGATCATCATCACGGCCACGATCATTCGCGCCATCACCAGACCCATGCTCATCATCATGCGCAGGCTGTCGGCCTGCCGGTGATGGTCCTGGTGGCGGGGCTGGGCAGCCGCTTGCTGGCTTTGCTGCCGCTGCTGGCCGGGCTGTGGGCGTTGATCGCCTGGGCCATTCTGAGCGAGGCATGAGGCGGCGATGACCCGGGATATTGCCTGCCGCGATGTCACCGTCGCCTATGATCGCCACCCGGCGGTGCATCATCTGACCGGCGCCTTCAAGGCTGGCTCGCTTACCGCCGTGGTGGGGCCGAATGGCGCCGGCAAAAGCAGCCTGCTCAAGGCCATTGCTGGCATGCTGCCGCTGGCCGAGGGCAGCATTGAGCGCGGCGGCCTGCGCCAGAATGCCATTGCCTATCTGCCGCAGCAGGCCAGCCTGGATCGTGGCTTCCCGATTTCGGTGCTGGAACTGGTTTTGCTGGGCCATTGGCAGCGCGCCGGTGCCTTTGGCCGCATCGGCAAGCGGGATATCGCCAATGCGCGGGAAGCGCTGGCGGCGGTGGGTCTGGAAGGTTTTGAACAGCGCAGCCTTGGCACACTTTCCGGTGGCCAGGCGCAGCGAGCGCTATTTGCCCGCGTGCTGGTGCAGGATGCCCAGCTTATCCTGCTCGACGAACCGTTTAATGCCCTGGATGCGCGCACCGTGAACGATCTGGTGCTGCTGTTGCAGCGCTGGCATGGTGAAGCGCGCACCGTGGTGGCGGTGCTGCATGATGTGGAACTGGTGCGCAGCCGTTTCCCCGAGGTGCTGTTTCTGGCGCGCGAGCCGGTGGCCTGGGGCCGCACCGAGGATGTGCTGACGGCCGAAAACCAGTTGCGCGCCCGCCGCATGGCCGAATCCTGGCCCGAACATGCCGCGATCTGCCATACCGGCAAGGCAGCCTGAGCAGATCATGCTGTTTGAGTTTTTTATCGCGCCGTTTGCCGAATTCGCTTTCATGAAGCGGGCTTTGGTGGCCTGTCTCGCCTTGGCACTCGGCTCGGCGCCCATCGGCGTGATCCTGATGCTGCGGCGCATGAGCCTGTTTGGCGAAGCGATGAGCCATGCCATCCTGCCCGGCGCGGCGGTTGGCTTCATGATTGCCGGCTTCTCGCTGCCGGCGATTTCCATCGGCGGCGTGATTGCCGGCCTGGTGGTGGTGCTGGCGGCCGGTGCCGCCACCCGCGCCACCGATGGGCGCGAGGATGCCTCGGTGGCTGCCTTTTACCTGATCGCGCTGGCGCTGGGCGTGACGCTGATTTCCACGCGCGGTTCCAGCGTGGATGTGATGCATATCCTGTTCGGCACCGTGCTGGCGGTGGATGAGGCCGCTTTGCTGCTGCTCGGCGCGGTCAGCAGTGTCAGCCTGCTGTTGCTGGCAGCTTTGTATCGGCCGCTTTTGCTGGATGGTTTTGATCCGGAATTTCTGCGCAGCCTGCGCGGCCCGGGCGGCGGCGCGGTGTATCACCTGATCTTCCTTGGTCTGGTGGTGGTCAATCTGGTGGCGGCTTTCCAGGCCATGGGCAGCCTGATGGCGGTGGGGCTGATGATGCTGCCGGCCGTGGCGGTGCGCTTCTGGGCGCGCTCATTGCCGGGCATGATGATCGGCGCCGCCGCGATTGCCGCCGTGGCGGGCTATGCCGGGCTGCTGCTGTCATTCCACGCCAACCTGCCCTCGGGGCCGGCCATCGTGCTGGCCTGTGGCGCGATCTATCTGGTGTCGCTGCTGTTTGGCCGTGTTCAGGGCCTGGCCCTGCGGCTGCTCCGCGCGCCACATCTGGAGGCCTGACCATGCGTATTCTGCTGCTTGCCCTGCTGCTTGCTTTTGCCGCCCTGCCGGCCCAGGCGCAGGAAAAGCTTAAAGTGATTGCCAGTTTCTCGATCCTGGCCGATATCGTGCAGCAGGTTGGCGGCGAGCGGGTAACTGTAGCCACCCTGGTGCCGGCCGGTGGCGATGGCCATGTCTACCAGCCCAGCCCGGCCGATGCGCGGGCCGTGGCCGGTGCCGATATCCTGGTATCGAACGGCCTGAATTTTGAAACCTGGCTTGATCGTCTGGTGGCGGCTTCCGGCTTCAAGGGGCCGCGCATTGTTGCCAGCCAGGGCATCAAGCCGCGCCGGCTGGATGGTAATGATCACGGCCACAGTCATGGTCATAGCCATGGCAAAGCCGGGGCGCAGGATGATCCGCATGTCTGGCATGATCTGCAACGTATGCAGGCCTATGTGAACACCATTGCTGCCGGTCTGGCGGCGGCCGATCCGGCCCATGCCGAGGGCTATCGCCAGCGCGGTGCCGCCTATGCCGCCGAACTGAAAAGCCTGGATGCCTGGGCGGCGCTGCAATTTGACAGCCTGCCGCGCGCCCATCGCAAGGCGATCACCCAGCATGATGCCTTCGGCTACCTGGCGGATCGTTACCTGATCGACTTCATGGCGCCACAGGGCATGAACACCGAATCCGAAGCCTCGGCCGAAGCCGTGGCCAAGTTGCTCCGCCAGATCAAGCGCCAGCGGGTGCAGGCATTGTTTTTCGAGAATGTGGTCAACCCGCGCCTGATCGAGCAGATCGCCAAGGAAGCCAAGGTGACGGTGGGTGGCCGGCTTTATTCCGACGCCCTCGGCGCCCCCGGTTCGGAAGCCGATAGTTTCATCAAGCTCTACCGGCTGAATGTGGAGCGACTGGTGGCTGCCATGCGGCGCGAAAGCTGAAATTTCCCGCACTGGTTCGGATTGCGGCTCTGCGCTAACCTCAGATAGAGGCTGGTGTGGGGGCTGAGGTTGAGCGACGGGCCAAAACCGGAAAATGAAGCGGCGCCAAGCGTGGCCTTGCGCCCGGCTTTGGGCATCGGAAAGCTGATATTTGGCGGCTTTCTGGCGTTGGTTGGGGTGATTCTGATCTCCAACGGCATCGGGCTTGCCACCATGCGCGAAATTGAGCGCAAGGCGCTGGCTTTTGCCGATCAGGCGGCCCTGGCGGGGCTGGCCGCAGATGTAGAGCGCAACACTGCCGAATTGCGCCTGGCGATCTTTGCCTATGCCACCGGCCGACGCAGTGAGCAGCGGATTGAGGTGGCGGAACGTACCGCACAATTGACCCGCGCTGTGGCCGAGGCGGAAGGCCGCTTCGGCGCCACCAGGGCCGCCGGCTGGCTCAAGGATATGCGGCGCGAACTTGGCGGCTTTGTTGACCAGTTCAATTTTCTGGTCCAGGTGCAGGAGCGCCGCGAACAGGCACGCCGCGAGTGGATAACGAAGCTGGAGCATGTGCTGGTGGCTCTGGACGATCTGGGTGGGCAGGCGCTGGCGGAAGGCGACCTGGCGGCGGCACGCAAGGCCGGTGAAATCCGCCAGGGTATGATCCAGGCCCAGGCCCGCGCTTTGGAAATCCTGCTCACTGGCACCCGCGCCCCTTTGCTTGAAACCCACCAGCAGCTCAACCTGCTGCGCCAGGATCTGCCCGACCTGGAAGAAACCCTGCGCAATGAAGCCGCACGGCGCATCGTGCAGGAATTGCTGGCCGAGCATGGCGATGTGGAAAGCCGCTTCGGCGAATTGATTGAACTGGATGACGAGTTGCTGCGCCTTGGCGGTTATCTGGCCGAGCGTGGCCGAGGCATCGGCAGTCTGGCCGGCGACCTGCGCCAGCAGGCGGCTAGCGCCGAACAGCGGCTGGCCGGCGGCCTGCTGGCCGATCTGCATAGTGGCGCGGTGTTTTCACTGATCGTCGGCGCCTTCTGCCTGTTGCTGGGTATTGCCTGCGCCCTGCTGGTGGTGCGCCGCACAGTGCGGCCGCTGGCGGCGATGACGGCGGCGATGCGCGCCCTGGCGGCCGGTCGGCTGGATACAGCGATCCCGCATCTGGCCGAGGGCAATGAGATTGGCCAGATGGCGCGCGCCACCGATGTGTTCAAGGCGGCCTTGCTGGATGTATCGGCAGCGCGGCAACACAGCGAAGCCGCCCTGGCCGAATTGCGCCAGGCACAGCAGGCGCTGGCCGATAAGTCGCAGGTGATTGATACCGCGCTGGAAGCGATGGGCCAGGGCTTGGTGATCTTCGATCCGCAGCGCCGTGTGGTGGTGGCCAATGCCCGCTTCAGCCAGCTTATGGGGCTGCCGCCGGGGCGGCCGGAAATTGGCGAAAGCGCGGAAAGCCTGCTGGATTATCAGGCCGCGCGGCGTTTCAGCGATCCCGAAGCGGTGCGGCAATATCTGCGCCAGGCGGTTGGCCTGCTGGTGGATGGCAAGCCGCATGAGGGCGAAATCCTGCGTGCCGATGGCACCATTCTGCGCACCGAGGCGTTTCCGCGCCCCGATGGCGGCTCGGTCTGCATCGTCAGCGACATCACCGAGGCACGGCAGAATGCCGCCCTGCTGGAGGAAAGCCGTCGCCTCTTGCAGAGTGTGCTCGATGAAGTGCCGATAGCCATCCATGTCAAGGACCGCCAGCATAACTACACCCTGGTGAACCGCCATTTCACCGAGGTGGTAGGGCGTCCGGCCGGCGAATTGCTCGGTCAAAAGGCTGCGGATGTGGTGGGGCCGCATGGCCCGAGCAATGTGGCGGCGCTGGATGCGCGGGTCTTTGCCACCGGGCGGCCAACCGGCTTTGTCGAAACCAGCTTTCCGGATGCTTCAGGACGTGAGCGCGCCTGGATCATCAACAAGGTGCCGATGCGCAACGTCGCCGGCGCGGTGAATCAGATTCTGACCGTGGTATTCGATATCACCGACCAGAAACGGGCGCAGCGCGAGATCGAGCAGGCCCGCCGCACTTTGCAAACCGTGCTGGATGAATTGCCGGTGGCGGTCAGCCTGAAGGATGAGCAACTGCGCTTTGTGCTGGTGAACCGCCAGTTTGCCGGTTTCGCCGGCCAGAGTCCGGAACGCATGATTGGCAAGCGGATGGAGGAAATCGCTGCCCATGTGCCGCAGGGCGAGGCGATTGCTGATCGTACGCTGGAGCAGGACCGGCAGTTGCTGGTGCATGGCGTGGCCACCGGCTTTGTGGATATGGAGCGCCATTGGGAAGCCACTGGCGAAACCCAGTATCTGCTCTACAACAAGCTGCCATTGCGCGGCGAGGATGGCCGCATCTCGCAGATTCTGACCGTGACTTTGGATGTGACGCGGCAGAAGCTGGCCGAGCGCGCCACCGAAGAAAGTCGCCGCCTGCTGCGGGCGGTGCTGGATGGCCTGCCGGTGATCGTCAGTGTGAAAGACCGCGACCTGCGCTACCGGCTGGTGAATCGCTATTTCAGCGAGATCAATGGGGTCAGCGCCGAGCGTGCGCTGGGCCAAAGCGCCGAACATCTGTTCCAAGCATTGCCGAGCAAGCTGGCCACGGCACAGGACCAGGCGGTGATCCAAAGCGGCACCGAGACCGGTTTCTTTGAGCAGAGTTTCCCCGATGCCGAGGGCCGCATGCGCGACTGGCAGACCAACAAGCTGCCGCTGCCCGGGGCGGATGGCGCTGTCGAGGGTGTGTTGTCGCTGTCCTACGATGTCACCGAGCGCAAGCAGGCCGAGCGGCTGATCGAACTGAGCCGCCGCACCTTGCAAACAGTCATGGATGCGTTGCCGGTGGCAATCCATCTCAAGGGGCTGGATCTGCGCTATCTGCTGGTGAACCGCTATTTCGCCGATGAACTGGTGGGCTTGCCGAAGGAACAGATGCTGGGCCGGCAGGCGCATGAAGTGTTTGGCGAACGCGGCCCTGGCTTCAGCCATGATTACGAGCAGCAGGTGCTGGCTTCCGGGCGCGAAACCGGCTTTGTCGAAGTGCGCCATGCCGATGCCCAGGGCCGCATGCGGGTATGGCTCTACAACAAGCTGCCGATCCGCGACCGTGACGACACGATCCGGCAAATTCTTACTGTGGCGCTGGATATTTCCGAACTGACCGCAGCCAAGGAAGCGGCGGAACAGGCGGCGCGGGCCAAGGCGGAATTCCTGGCGGTGATGAGCCATGAAATCCGCACGCCGATGAATGGCGTGCTGGGCATGACCCGGCTGCTGTTGCGCAGCGGCTTGAGTGACGAGCAGCGCAGCCAGGTTGAAACCGTGCTGTCTTCCGGCCGCGCCCTGCTTGCCATCCTCGATAACATCCTGGATTTCTCCAAGCTGGAAGCTGGCCGGGTTGATGTTGAGCGGATCGACTTCTCGCTGGAGGAGCTTTGCAGTTCCGTGTTGTCGATGCTGGCGCCGCGTGCGGGTGAAAAGCCGGCGCTGCGGCTGTTGGCTGAAATCGATCCTTCGCTGGCGCCCTGGCATCGTGGTGATCCCACCCGGCTGCGCCAGATTCTGCTCAATCTGGTAGGCAATGCACTGAAATTCACCGAGGCCGGCTCGGTGGTGCTGGCTTTGCGCCGGCTTGCGGGCGACGGCATGCAGGAGCGCGTGCGTCTGGAAGTGCGCGATACCGGCATCGGCATCGCGCCGGAGCAGCGCGAACGGCTGTTTGCCGCATTCAGCCAGGCGGATTCCTCGATCACCCGGCGTTATGGCGGCACCGGGCTTGGTCTCAGCATTTCCAAGAAGCTGGTGGAATTGCTCGGCGGCCAGATCGATGTGGCCAGCGCTCCCGGCTCGGGTTCCACTTTCTGGTTCGATCTTGATTTGCCGCTAGGTAATGCGCCGCTGCCCGAGGCTGCCGATGCGGCCAGCATGTTGCCGCCGCAGCGCCTGCTGCTGGTGGAGGATAATCTGGTTAACCAGCGCATAGCCGCCACACTGCTGCGCCAGGATGGCCATCAGGTGATGGTGGCGAATGATGGCTTTGAAGCGATAACGATGGCGCGCAGCCAACCGTTTGACGCCATCCTGATGGATATGCAGATGCCGGGAATGGACGGTTTGGAAGCAACCCGGCGGTTGCGCGCGCTGGGCCGGGAACGTGGCGGCCGGCTGGCGTTATTGCCGATCATCGCCATGACCGCCAATACCCAGCCCGAGGATATTGAAGCCTGCCGCGCCGCCGGCATGAACGACCATCTTGGCAAGCCATTCGAGCCGCAGGCGCTGTATCGCCTGCTGGCGCGGCATCTTGGCCTGGAGGCTGGCGCGGCGGCGGCGCCTGCTGCCGAGCTTATTGAGCCGACGCGGCTGCAACGGCTGGAAAGCCGCATGGGGCTAACCGAGACAGCGGCTTTGCTGCGCGATTTCCTGGCCGATTTCACGGCTCAGTTCGAGGCGGCGCGGCAAGCCGGGCAGGCCGCCACCCTGGCAGCCTTTGCCCATACCCTGAAAGGCTCGGCTGCTACACTGGGGCTGAATGGATTGGCCGAGGCTGCCGCGCTGCTGGATCAGGCCTGCCGGGGCAATGCTGCGCTGGAAGCGCCTTTGGCCGGCGTGGAACAGGCCATGGCAGCAGTGGCCGCCGAATTGGCGGCGCGCTATGGCGCGGCTGTTTGAAGCAGACGCGGAACCGGCTGCCGTCGCGCTTGCAAGGCGCGGGTCCCCGGAGGAGTGGGACGCAACGGCAGCCGGACTGCTAATATAAGGACTACTGCAAATTACAGCGCGTCGTCGTCAGTCTCGCCGGTGCGGATGCGCAGGGCCTTTTCCAGGTCGAGCACAAAAATCTTGCCGTCGCCGATCTGGCCGGTCTTGGCGGCCGACTGGATCGCCTCCACCACGCGGTCGGCCAGGGCCGACTTGACCGCTACTTCGATCTTTACCTTGGGCAGGAAGCTGACGGCATATTCGGCGCCGCGGTAAATCTCGGTATGGCCCTTCTGCCGACCGAAGCCTTTGACCTCGGTGACGGTGAGGCCTTCGACACCGAGGCTGGTAAGCGCCTCGCGCACCTCGTCGAGCTTGAATGGCTTGATGACAGCCGTGACCAGTTTCATGTCTCGCACTCCTCAACGTTTTTCGCCGGCCCGCCCCGGCTGCCGGGAAGGGCAGAAAACGGGCTCGGGCGTTTTTCGCCCCACATTCCCTTCAAGAACCGTGCCGCGACGGGCCGGAAGTTGCAAGCCCGAGTCGTAGCGCCTTATTGGGTTGCTTTGTGGGGCAAGTGTGAGGCAGAAGCCGGCAGCCCGCTACCGGGCTGCCGACAAACTGGCCTGTGTGATTAAAAAGTAGACGTTTTTATTGTCGATCAGCCGCCGGCCATCAGGCGGTTGGCAGCCGAGGTGACCGCCTTGAGCGAAGCGGCAACAATATTGCGGTCGCAGCCAACCCCGAACAGGGTGGAGCCATCCGGCCGCTTCAATTCCACAAAGGCGGCGGCCTCGGTGGAACTGCCCTTGCCGATAGCATGCTCCCGGTAGTCAATCAGGTTCAGCACCAGGCCGGCATGGCGGCCGAGCGCATCGATATAGGCATCAATCGGCCCGGTGCCGGTGCCTTCCAGTGTCACCGTCTCGCCATTCACCAGCACTTCGGCGGTGAGGCTGCGGCGGTCAGACGCATGGGCATCAGGCAGGGTGCGGTGGTTCTTGAAACGATAGGCTGCCTCGGGCTGGCTGAGATATTCCGCCTCGAAGCTGTTCCAGATCAGTTCCGGCGAGATTTCCTTGCCGGTGGCATCGGCGATTTTCTGGATCACCTGGCTGAATTCGATTTGCAGCCGGCGCGGCAATTCGATGCCGTAATCCTGCTCCATCACATAGGCCACGCCGCCCTTGCCGGACTGGCTGTTGATGCGGATCACCGGTTCATAGGCGCGGCCAACATCGGCCGGGTCGATGGGCAGATAAGGCACTTCCCAGATACTGTCATTGCGCTGGCTTTGCGCCGCCATGCCCTTTTTGATCGCATCCTGATGCGAGCCGGAAAAGGCGGTGAAGGCCAGTTCGCCCACATAAGGGTGGCGCGGATGCACCGGCAGCTGGTTGCAGTATTCCGCCGTACGCGCCACCGTGGTGATGTCGCTGAAATCCAGCGTCGGGTCGACCCCTTGGGTGAACAGGTTCATCGCCAGGGTGACCACATCCACATTGCCGGTGCGTTCGCCATTGCCGAACAAGGTGCCTTCCACGCGGTCGGCGCCGGCCATCACACCCAGTTCGGCGGCGGCCACGCCGGTGCCGCGATCATTATGCGGATGCAGGCTGAGGATGATGCTGTCGCGGTTTTTCACCTTGCGCAGAAAATACTCGATCTGGTCGGCGTAGATATTCGGCGTGCTCATCTCCACCGTGGCCGGCAGGTTGAGGATCATCCGCTTCTGCGGCGTGGGCTGGAACACGTCCATCACCGCCTCGCAGATTTCCACGGCATAATCGATCTCGGTGCCAGTGAAGCTTTCCGGCGAATACTGGAAAATCCAGTCGGTTTCCGGGGCTGCATCGGCCAGCCGCTTCACCACCTTGGCGCCTTCCACGGCAATCTGGGTGATGCCGGCCTGATCCAGGCCAAACACCACGCGGCGCTGCAAGGTGGAGGTGGAATTGTAGAGATGCACGATGGCGCGGTGCACACCCTTCAGGCTCTCGAAGGTGCGAGTGATCAATTCCTCACGCGCCTGGGTCAGCACCTGGATGGTGACATCCTCCGGGATCAGCTTCTGCTCGATCAATTCACGCACGAAATCAAAATCGGTCTGCGAGGCAGCCGGGAAGCCAACCTCGATCTCCTTGAAGCCGAGCTGCACCAGGGTGTCGAACATGCGGCGCTTGCGCTCGGGGCCCATCGGCTCGATCAGTGCCTGGTTGCCGTCGCGCAGGTCAACACTGCACCAGGTCGGCGCCTTGGTGATAGTGCGGTTGGGCCAGGTGCGGTCGGGCAGGTTGATCGGCTGGAACGGGCGATATTTGTGGAACGGCATGGTTTTGGCGGTGCTCATCGGGCACTCCTGCGGCAATAGGGTCGGATAGCTGGAAGGATTGAGGGCCGTGCTACGGCCGCCGAGAGGCCCGGAAAGGCTCAGCGGCCGCCAATAAGTCGTAGCGCGCCCGGCAATTGGCTGCGGACGGCAAAATGGCGGCGAGTGGCGATATGAAACATGGAAGACGACCGGCGATGAAAGGAGAATGGGGGACTTGAACGCGAAGCTGCTGCTGCCCGACCCTGCTTACAGGATCGGGTTGATAAGGAGGAGCTGCGTTAGTCGCCGGTCGCGGGTCATGATGCAGGCAGTCTGCCGCTTTGCTAGGCGGTCGTCAAGCGGCTTGGAGCATACCTGAACGCTATGTCAGGTCGGGCATTGCCACTCCTCAGGGCAACAGCTAATGTCCGCCCGATCCACTCATACACAGTGAGGAACAGGGAGACATGGGCAAAGTTTACCCCAATGCGCATGCGGCGCTGGAAGGCCTGCTGCGCGACGACATGATGGTGATGTGCGGCGGCTTCGGCCTCTGCGGCATCCCCGAGAAGCTTTTGCTGGCGCTGCGCGATAGCGGCGTGAAAGGCATCACCGGTGTTTCCAACAATGCCGGCGTGGATGGCTTCGGCCTCGGCCTGCTGCTCGAAACCCGCCAGGTGAAAAAGATGATCTCGTCCTATGTCGGCGAGAACAAGATTTTCGCCAAGCAGTATCTGGCCGGCGAACTTGAACTTGAATTCAACCCGCAGGGTACGCTGGCCGAGCGCATCCGCGCCGGCGGCGCCGGCATTCCGGCCTTCTTCACCAAGACCGGCGTTGGCACGCTGATCGCCGAGGGCAAGGAAGAGCGCGTGTTCAATGGCGAGCGTTACATCATGGAGACCGGCCTGGTGGCCGATCTTTCGCTGGTGAAGGCGTGGAAGGCGGATACCGAGGGCAACCTGATCTACCGAAAGACCTCGCGCAACTTCAACCCGATGATGGCCACGGCCGGCCGCGTCACGGTGGCCGAGGTTGAAGAGATCGTTGAGCCGGGCTCGCTCGACCCCGACCATATCCACACCCCCGGCATCTATGTGCAGCGGCTGATCTGCGGCGCGCCCTATGAGAAGCGCATCGAGAACCGCACCACCCGCAAGCGCCCGGCCTGAGGAGAGCAGAACCATGGCATGGACCCGCGATGAAATGGCCGCCCGCGCAGCGCAAGAGCTGAAGGACGGCTACTACGTTAATCTCGGCATCGGCATCCCGACGCTGGTTTCCAACTACATCCCCGAAGGCATGCATGTGGTGCTGCAATCGGAGAATGGCATGCTGGGCATGGGGCCTTTCCCTTATGAGGGTGAGGAAGACCCCGACCTGGTGAATGCAGGCAAGCAGACCATCACCGAACTGCCCTATTCGAGCTATTTCTCCTCGGCTGACAGCTTCGCCATGATCCGCGGCGGCCATATCGATCTCTCGATTCTGGGCGCCATGCAGGTGGCCGAGAATGGCGATCTGGCCAACTGGATGATCCCGGGCAAGATGGTGAAGGGCATGGGCGGCGCCATGGATCTGGTGGCCGGCGTCAAGCGCGTGGTGGTGGTGATGGAGCATGCCGCCAAGGATGGCGAGAAGAAGCTGCTGCATCGCTGCAACCTGCCGCTCACCGGCGCAGGTGTGGTGGATCTGGTGGTGACCGATCTGGCGGTGTTCGAGGTGGATCGCAAGGGCAGCGGCATGACCCTGATCGAGCGCGCCCCGGGCGTCTCGTTGGAGGAAATCGCCGCCAAGACCGAAGCCAGCTACAAGATCGCTGACAGCGCCAAGTAATAGAGCCTTTTTGGAAATGCCCCGGCGGGAAACTGCCGGGGCGTTTTTTTATGCCGGATCGGTTTCCCGTGGTGCCGTTTCGGGGAAGGCATGTGGCGGCACGCAGAGCCAGTTTTCCGCTGCCGCCAGGCCACGTTCGCCGGCTTCCTGCGCCAGCCAGGCGGCAACGGCTGCCGCAACCACTGGCGCTGCCGCCTTGGCCACAAAAGGCGCCCCCAGGGCGCCCAGCGCCAGTTTTGAGCCGCCGGCCGCCAGGGTGGCGGCCATGCCGCTGCCGGCGCCGGTCATTGCCTCGCGGCTGGCGGATTTCACCGCCTGGGCCAGGCCCTGCTCACCGCGAGCATATTTATGGGCATTGAGCAAAGCGGCGATGCCGGCCGAAGTGGCGGCGCCGTTGAAAAAGCCATTTTGTGCCGCCTGGCCGAGTGAGGCGCCGGCCTGCACGGCGGCGTCTTTCAGATGGCCGCTCTGCTGCATGGCCAGCGTAGCCATCGCCACCGCTACATCGCCGGTGAAACGCACCAGTTTCAGCCGGTTGCCCTGTTCGACATAGGCTTGCAGCCTCGCTGCCGAATTTGACAGATGCTGCGCCGATTGCCGCAGCTGCTGCTGCAACGCATTGGTGTTGAAAGGAAAATATCGCAAGGCCATGCAAAATAGATGGGGATTGCGGGCGTGGCTTCAAGATTGGCCGCAAACAAGCCGCTCCCGAGCCACATTTGGGCCACGATCAGGGCGCGCTATGGCCTCGGGCGGCAGTGCTGGGGGGTAGCACACCAGCCCGGTGCGAAACAAACTAAACGAGGATAACAACCATGAGCGCCCTTCAGACCCTTCCCCATGTTACCGAGCGAACCAACACCAAGCCGCGTCGGCGCATTCTGCTCGCCATGTTGGCCCTTGGCGTGGCCGTGCCGCTGGCCGCCTGCGCCGGCGGTGCACAGGAATCTGTTTCCGGCACTATCACCACCCGCGAACGCGTGGTGATGCCGCCGGATGCCGTGTTGGTGGTGCGCCTGCTGGATGCCACGCGCGGCGATATGGCGGCTTACACCATGGTCGAGCAGCGCCTGGTAGCCAATCCGCTGCCCGCGCGTTTCGAACTGCGCTACCGCTATGGCGACATCAATCCGAGCGGCACCTATTATGTGCAGGCGCAGATTGAGCAGGGCGGCCGCGTGCTCTACATCAACGACCAGAATTATTCGGTGCTGACGCGCAACTCGCCCTACCGCAATGTGCTGGTCAACCTGATCCCGGCCGCCGGCACCATGATGGTGCCGAGCAGCAGCATGGCGCCCGCCACCAGCACCACCACCACCACGGTGATCCAGACCACGCCATCGGCCCCGGTGCCGCCGACCACCATCATCCTGCCGGGTGGCTCGGTGGTTACGCCGCGCTAAGCCAGCATTGTTGAAAGCTTTGTGAACAGGGCGATGCCGTTAAAAAAACGGCATCGCCCTTATCATATCCGGGGTTATATTGAAGGCCTGCCGAATGGAGTTGCCATCATGCCGCATTATCGCCGCCCGCTCATCGCCGCCAGCTTTGCCATCTGCCTCGCCGCCCTGCCGGTGCAGGCGCATCATGGCTGGGGTTCCTATGATGCCGCCACGGTCCTGACGCTCGATGGCGTGGCCGAAATGGTGAACCCGGATAACCCGCATGGCGAATTGCAGCTCAAAACGGCCGACAAAAGCTGGACTGTAACTCTCTCGCCGCCCTCGCGCATGGCGGCGCGCGGCAAGCCGATCAGCGAGATCAAGGTGGGTGATCGTCTGGTGGCGGTGGGTTATCCCAGCCGTAGCCGGCGCAATGAGATGCGCGCCGAGCGCATCACGCATAACGGCTTCACCGTCGAATTGCGCTGAGCCGCGCGGTTATGGGGGCGCATGAAGCAATCCGCCATCCCTGGCTGGTGGCGCTGGAACAATCCGGCCTCGGCGCCAGCATGCGCGAATCGATGCTGCTCTATCCGTTGGTGGAAGTGCTGCATATTCTCGGCTTCATCACGCTGTTTGCCGGTATTGCGGTGTTTGATCTGCGCGTGCTCGGCTTTGGCCGTAACCTGATGCCGGCGCATCTGGCGCGATTCTGCATTCCGCTGGCCGGGGCCGGGCTTGGCCTTGCCATCGCCATGGGGCTGCTGCTGTTCAGCACCGAGGCGACCCACTTGGCCGCCAACCCAGCCTTTCAGTTCAAGCTCGGGCTGATCGGCCTTGGCCTGCTGAATGTGGTGATTTTCCACAGCGTCAAATGGGGCAATGCCGCAAGTTGGGGCGCCGTGCCACCCTGGCCGGCGCGCTTCTCCGCCGCCCTGTCGCTGCTGGCCTGGACCGGGGCGGTGGTCTTCGGCCGCCTTATTGCCTATCTCTGACCGCTGCCTATCTTAGCGGAGCCAAGCATTTTCCCCAGCTACAGGAATTATCATGACTGATCTGTTTTCGCCGCTGCGCCTCGGCCGCTATGACTTGAAAAATCGCATCGCCATGGCGCCGCTGACCCGCAATCGCGCCGGGGCCGGCAATGTGCCGACCGATCTGATGGCCGAATATTATGGCCAGCGCGCCGAAGCCGGGCTGATCATCGCCGAGGCCACCCAGATTGTGCCGGAAGGCCAGGGCTACCAGGATACGCCCGGCATCCACTCGCCGGAACAGGTCGCCGGCTGGCGCAAGGTGACCGATACGGTGCATGCCAAGGGCGGCCGCATCTTTTTGCAGCTCTGGCATGTTGGCCGGGTGAGCCATAATTCCTTGCAGCCGGGTGGCCAGGCGCCGGTGGCGCCCTCGGCGATCCGCGCCAAGACCAAGACCTTCGTCAATGGCGGCTTTGTCGACGTATCGGAGCCGCGTGCGCTGGATGCAGCGGAAATCCCGGCGATTATTGCTGCCTATGGCAAGGCGGCGGAGAATGCCATCGCGGCCGGGTTTGACGGCGTGGAGGCGCATGGCGCCAATGGCTATCTGCTCGACCAGTTCCTGCGCGATGGCAGCAATCACCGCAGCGACGAATATGGCGGCTCGATCCAGAACCGCGCCAAGGTGATGCTCGGCGCGATGCGTGCCATTGTCGATGCAGTGGGGCCGGATCGCAGCGCCATCCGTATTTCGCCGGTGACGCCGGCCAATGATGCTTCCGACAGCAACCCGCAGCCGGTTTTTGACTATGTGGTGGAAGAGCTGAACAAGCTGGCGCCGGCCTATATCCATGTGATTGAAGGCTCTACCGGTGCTGACCGCAATTTCGGCGCCGGCTTCGACTACCAGGCCCTGCGCAAGCGCTATAACGGCGTCTGGATCGCCAATAACGGCTATGATCTGGCCATGGCCCAGGCGGCATTGCAGGAGGGCAGCGCCGATATGATTGCCTTCGGCCGGCCGTTCATTTCCAATCCGGATCTGGTGCAGCGCCTGCGCCAGAATGCGCCGCTCAATGCGCTGGAGCGCGCCACGCTTTATGGCGGCGGCGCCAAGGGCTACACCGATTATCCGACCCTGGCCCAGGCGGCGGAATAAACCGAGCCGGCAGATATAAGGCCCGGGATGGCAACATTCCGGGCCTTTTTGTCAGGCGCCCAACTTTTCAGGCGCCCAATTTTTCAGGCGCTCAGTGGTTCCATATGCTGGGCAATATGGAATGCCTGGAGTCGGGCATAATCCGCCGGTGCCACGGCACCATAGGCGAAATGCGGCATCAGCGGCGCGTTGCGGCTGACCGCTGCCTCGAAGGCATCAATACCGGCAAACAGCCGGGCAAAAGCGGCGGCCATGTCGCCGCTGGTTGGTATCTCCGGCGCGCCCGGGATCGGATCGGCCAGATCGTGGCTGAGCTGGCCGCGCCACAGGAAAACCTGCGCCGCCATTGGCCCGATGCTGGCGCGGAACCAGGCCGGCTTCATTTCAGGGAAGCCGCTCAGGCCATATTCCAGGCTCTGGGCGCAATGATGCAGCATCTGATGCAGGGTGACAGGCCCGGCCTGCGGATTGCTGTTTGGCGGATTGCCGCCCTGCTGCCAGCGTGTCAAAGCCGCCCGCGCTTCGGCCAGTGAGGCAAAACGGATTGTGCCGGCAGCCCTGGCCGTGTTGCTGGCCAGCAGCCAGGGCAGGGTCACGAAACCGGCAGTAAAGCCGCGTCGATTGATCATCGCCTTGCTCCTCAAGGGCAGGGTGCCTCGCGGAAGGAATATACCCGGTCATCGGCGGTGGTGATATCCGGCTTGCCCGAAGGGGCTTCGCTGCTCGGCATGCCGATCCATTCCGGCGCGATATGCATCTGGTAGATGAAGCAGGATGGCCGGCCATCGCGTTCGCGGGCGACATATTCCGCCTGCGCCACCAGGATGCGGCCGGGGCGGTAGACCCGGGTTTCGCCCTCGGCCACTTCCACGCTCCAGGTTTCATCACTGCCATCTTCAAAACGCACAATGGCATCGCCTGGAATCGGCTGGATCGTGGTTTGCCCGCCCAGCACATGGCCGCTGGCCAGCACGGTGCCTTCGGGCAGCATGATGCTGGGCGCCGCATGCAGTGGCGGCGGCGGTGGTGGCGGGCTTTGCGCCGGCAATTGGCTCGGCAGCAGGCCAAACAGAAACAGACCCGCCAGCAGCAGGGCCGGGCGGAAGCGGGGGAGGCTTTGCATGGCCGAGTCTATAGCACAGCCCGCCGGCCCAGACGATGCCCGCCGGGCATCTTGACCCCCACCCCGTGGAGACGGAAACTCCCCGGCGCAGAAAAAGCCAAACCAGGAGGAAGCCATGGCCCTGACACTGATTGATGTGCCGCTCTCGCCCTTTGCGCAGAAGGTGAAACTTGCGCTGCGCGAGAAGAATATCCCGTTTGAAATCCGCAACACCAACCTCACCGAGGCCGATGGGGCGCGGCTGAAGGCCAATCCGCGCGGCGAAATCCCGGCCCTGCTGGATGGCGATGCGGCGGTGTGGGATTCCACCATCATCCTAGAATATATCGAGGAAAAGTGGCCCGAACCGGCCTTGTGGCCCAAGGATCCGCTGGCCCGCGCCCGCGCCCGCCAGATTGAGGAAATCTGCGACGGGCCGTTTGAGGCGGTGATCTTCTGCACCTCCGAAGTGACCGCCTTCCGCCGTGCCGAGGGCGAATTGCAGGCCGCCATCCTGGGCGCCGCGAAGCAGACCATCCAGCAGCTTTTTGCCTATCTGGAAGAGCAGCTTGGCGATGCGCCGTATTTCAATGGTGCCAGTTTCGGCCGTGCCGATTGCGCGGTTTTCCCGCATGTGATGAATGCCAAGGCGCAGCGCACGCCGCCGGCCGAGGGCAGCAAGCTGGCCGCCTGGCTCGCCCGGGCGCTGGAACGGCCGAGCGTGCAGCAGACCCTGGCCGAAGCCAAGGCGGGCCTGGGCGAATTCAAGGCCATGGCGGAAGCCTATGGCAGCGCGCGCGCCAAGCGGCAATATCGCGATTTCCGCCTGGAATGGATGCTACAGGCCGGCGGCCTGCCGGTGATCCAGGATGGCCTGGCCAAGGGCAATATCCGCTTCGGCGGCCTGGTCTGAGGGCTGCTTATTCCGCTCTGGCCGAAGCCGCTTTGGCTTTGGTCAGGGCGGCCTGGGCGCGTTGCTGGTGCTCCGGCGTGATATGGCTTTGCACGGCTTTCACCGCCGCCAGCAAAACCGCCAGATCGTCGCCATAACCCAGCGCGCCAAACAGATCGGGGATGGCATCCAGCGGCAGGATGAAATAGCCGATGGCACCCAGCAGAATGGTTTTAGGCCATAGCGGGGTGTTGCGGTCGGTGGCGCAGAAATACGCCGCCAGCAGGGTGTCGGCCCAGGGAATATAGGTCAGGGCAGCCTTGAATTTGGCCCAGAAGCGGGTGGGCTGGGGGTCTGTCATGGCCTCGATATGGGGATTTACCCGGCTATCGCCAAGGGCGCCGGGTTTCGGCTATAAGCCCGGCATTGTTATGTAACGGTAGTGAACAATCAGGAGGAAGATCATGGATCTCAAGGGTGTAGGCGCGATTGTCACCGGTGGCGCTTCGGGTCTGGGCGCGGCCACCGCGCGCGAGCTGGCCAAGGCCGGCGCCAAGGTGGCGCTGTTTGACATGAATCTGGAAGCTGCCGAGGCCGTTGCCAAGGAAATCGGCGGCGTGGCGATCAAATGCGACGTGGCCGATGCGGCCGGCGGCGAGGCGGCGGTGAACGAGGCGGCCGAGAAGGTCGGCCCGCTGCGTGTGCTGGTGAATTGCGCCGGTGTCGGCACGCCGATGAAGGCGGTGGGCAAGGATGGCCCGGTGGCGCTGGAGAAGTTCACCCGCGTGGTGCAGATCAACCTGATCGGCAGCTTCAACATGATCCGTCTGGTGGCGCATAAGATGCAGCAGCAGGCCGAGATGGAAGGCAAGGAGCGCGGCTGCATTATCAACACCGCGTCGGTTGCCGCTTTTGACGGCCAGATCGGCCAGCCGGCCTATGGCGCCTCCAAGGCCGGCGTGCATGGCATGACCCTGCCGCTGGCGCGTGAATTCGCCAGCTTCGGCATCCGCGTCTGCACCATCGCGCCGGGCCTGTTCGGCACCCCGATGATGTTTGCCTTGCCGCCGGAAGCGCAGGAAAGCCTGGGCCGCTCGGTGCCGTTCCCCTCGCGCCTTGGCAAGCCCGAGGAATATGCCAGCCTGGCCCGCCATATCTGCGAGAACCAGATGCTGAACGGCGAGACCATCCGCCTCGACGGCGCCATCCGCATGGCGCCGAAGTAAGCCGCTATCGGCATTTTACCCGGTAAATTCGGGAGCGCGGGCCTTGCCGGCCCGCGCTTTTCCCGCTACCCCTAGGCCCGGTTTTTCCCTAGGCAATTTCCGGAGGTTTTCCCCATGGCGCGCAAAAAGATCGCCCTTGTCGGCGGCGGCAATATTGGTGGCACGCTGGCCCTGCTGGCCGGCCTGAAGGAACTCGGCGACATCACCATCTTCGACGTGGTCGAAGGTCTGCCGCAGGGCAAGGCGCTCGACATGGCCCAGGCCGGCGCGGTGGAAGGCTTCGATGCCAAGCTGCGCGGTACCCAGGATTATGCCGATATCGCCGGCTCGGATGTCATCATCGTCACCGCCGGCGTGGCCCGCAAGCCGGGCATGAGCCGCGACGACCTGCTTGGCATCAACATCAAGGTGATGCAGGCGGTTGGCGCCGGCATCAAGGCGCATGCGCCGGATGCCTTTGTGATCTGCATCACCAACCCGCTGGATGCCATGGTGTGGGTGCTGCGCGAAGTTTGCGGCCTGCCGCATAACAAGGTGATCGGCATGGCCGGCGTGCTCGACAGCGCCCGCTTCCGCCATTTCCTGGCCGAGGAATTCAATGTCTCGGTCAACGATGTCACCGCCTTTGTGCTGGGTGGCCATGGCGATACCATGGTGCCGCTGATCCGTTATTCCACCGTGGCCGGCATCCCGGTGCCCGATCTGATCAAGATGGGCTGGTCCAGCCAGGAGAAGATCGACAAGATCATCCAGCGCACCCGCGATGGCGGCGCCGAGATCGTCGCCCTGCTCAAGACCGGCTCGGCCTTCTACGCGCCGGCTTCCTCGGCCATCGAGATGGCGGAAAGCTACCTCAAGGACAAGCGCCGCGTGCTGCCCTGCGCCGCCTGGCTGGATAACGGCAAGTATGGCCAGTCCGGCATGTATGTTGGTGTGCCGGTGGTGATCGGCGCCAATGGCGTGGAGAAGATCGTCGAGATCGAACTGAATGCCGACGAGCAGAAGATGTTCGAGCATTCCGCCAATGCCGTGAAGGGCCTGGTGGAAGCCTGCAAGGCGATTGATCCGAGCCTCGGCAAGTAAGCGTCATTCCGATGACCATCGCGGCGCGCCCGGCATGGTTGGGCGCGCCGTTTGTTTTGGCGCTGCTGTTTGCTGCGCTGTACATGCTGCTGCCGCTGCTTGCGGTGCCGCATTGGCTGGTGGTGTTAAGCAAGGGCCTGGTCTGCCCGCTGCTGGCGTTGCAGGCCTGGCGCTGGCGGGCGCAGATCGGCGAGGCGGCGGCCCGTCTGCTTGTTGCGGCCTTGCTGTTTTCCGCGGCCGGCGATGTGTTTCTGGCGCTGGACCGGGTGAGGCTGTTTGTGCCCGGCCTGGCCAGTTTCCTGCTGGCGCATCTGGCCTATCTTGCGCTGTTCTACCGTAACCGCGCGCGGCCCTTCCGGCTGCGGCTTTGGCAGACCTGCGCCATTGCGGCGTTGCTCGGCTATGCCGCGCTGATGCTGGCCTGGCTCACCCCGGCGCTCGGGCCGTTGCTGCTGCCGGTCTGTTTTTACATTGCCGCCATCATGGCGATGGGGGTGGCCGCGCTGGCCTTGCCCCAGATCAGGCTGGGCGGGTATTTCTGGGTCGGCCTGGGTGCCATCAGCTTCATCTTTTCCGATTCGCTGATTGCCATCGATAAATTCCTGCTGCCGCTGGCCTGGGCCGGGCCGGCGATCTGGCTCAGTTATGTGGCCGCGCAAGTGGCGATCCTGCTGGGCTGGCGCTGCAATGCCGATTGCGGATAAACTTGGCGTAACACCCTCGCTGCAAGGAGCCTGCGATGCGTCTGCTGATTGCCATTTTCCTGCCTTGGCTGATGTTTTTCACCATTGGCCGGCCGATTGCCGGGATCGTCTGCCTGATCCTGCAAATCACCCTGATCGGCTGGATTCCGGCTGCGCTCTGGGCTGTATACGCGCTTAGCCAATACAATACGGATCGCAAGATCGAGGAAGCGAGCCGGCGCAATTGAACGATCTGCCCAGCCTGCCGCCGGAGCCATCCGACGATGCGAATAATCGGAAACGCTGGCGTGTGCAGGGTCTGCCGGCCTCGCCGGCCGTGCGGTTTCTGATTGCGCTGGTTCTGGCGCCGCCTATCGGCTTGTTTGTTGCTCATGCGCCGATGCTGCTGCTGGTAGTGGCCGGGCCGCTCGGCTGGTCGCTGATGGCGGCCGGTTTTGCCCTGGCGCTCGGCGCGGCGGCGGTGATGTATGGCGCCATGTTTCTGCTTGGTCTGCCGCTGCTGGTGCTGCTGGCCTGGCGCCGGGTGCATCGGATTGGGCCTTATGGCCTCGCCGGGGCGCTGTCCGGCCTGCTCACCGGCCTGTGGCTGGCCGATTGGGTGGGGGCGCCCGGCAGCGATCCGGGCGGCATCGGCGCGGCTTTGCTTGGCATCGGCCTCGGCTTTTACGGCGCCTGGCTCGGCCTCTGCATGGGCTTGGTCGCCGGCTTCATCCTACTCGCCTATGAATTGCAGCAGCGCGCCCAAGCCGCGCATGGCGTAGTAATCATCGAGCGGGAGTAATGGCCCGGCATAGCTGCGCAAGTAATTTTTTTCTCAATTTCAGGTGCTTGAAACCCTGGCGGCAGCCCTCCTAGACTTAGGGCGTAGCTGCTTAGCGGGGGGTGTTTTTATGCGGCGGGTTCTTTTGGCGTTTTTGGCTGTTCTGGTTCTGGCTGCCTGCACCACTCGGGCACACCAGATCACCACAACCCTGAATCGCGATGCCGGCAAGCAGCCGACGATTGTCCTGATGCCGCTGGATGTGGAGTTGTCGATCCTGTCTGCTGCCGGCATGCCCGAGGTGCGGGCCGATTGGACCTCTGCCGCCAACTCGTTGCTGCTGGATGCGATCCGCGCCCAGAAGGATAGCCTCAACATCCGCATGGCGGTGTTTGAGGATGGTAAAGCCGATGCCGAGAAGCAGGACCTTGCGCATCAGCTTATCAAGCTGCATGGCGCGGTCGGCAATTCGATCCTGATCCATCAATACAATCCGCAATTCAGCCTACCGAGCAAGGGCAGTCAGTTCGATTGGAGCTTGGGGCCTTCCGCCAAGGTGCTGAAGGAAACCTATGATGCCGATTATGCGTTGTTTGTCTGGATGCGTGACAGCTATGCCGGCCCGGGCCGCGTCGCCTTGATGGTGGTGGGCGCTGCTTTTGGCATCGGCATTCCCGGCGGTGCGCAGGTCGGGTTTGCCTCGCTGGTTGATTTGTCGAGCGGCAATGTTGCTTGGTTTAACCTGCTGGCGCGTGGTTATGGCGATTTGCGCAGCCCGGAGGGGGCGACAAATGTTGCGACCACGCTAATGGCGCAGATGCCGAAATGACTCTGCTGCATCGGCGCAATCTGCTGACCGGCCTGTGCGGCTGCGCCATGCTGGGTTTGTCCGGCTGTGTCACCACGATGGCGCAAGACGGCCCGATGCAGGTTGGTTACAAGCCGGCAGAGAATACCGACGAAGGCGGCCTTTGGCACATTGTGAACAAGGCTGAAGCCGATACCAGACGTTCACGCCACCTGATGCGTGACAAGGAATGGAATGAGTATCTGGTTGGCATCGTCAACCGGCTAGCCGGCGAACATGCCAAGGATATTCGGGTTTACCTGCTGCGTACCGCCCATTTCAATGCCACCATGGCGCCCAATGGCATGATGCAGGTGTGGAGCGGCCTGCTGGTGCGGGTAGACGACGAAGCGCAGCTTGCCGCCGTGATCGGCCATGAAATTGGTCATTATATTCAGCGCCACTCGCTGGCACGGCTTCGCGCGGTGCGATCACGAGCTGATCTGGGTGTGTTCCTTAGCATGGGTTTCGGGCTGGCAGGCAGTGTTGCCGGCATGATGCTGATGGCGGATGCTTATGCCTTCACCCGCGATCAGGAACGTGAGGCCGATGCCATTGGCGTGGAATTGATGCAACGGGCCGGTTATACGCCGCTCGCTGCTTCCGAGGTCTGGCAGAATATCATTGCTGAAAATAGCGCGGACCCGAACAGAAAAGATGGCAACATATTGTTTGCCAGCCATCCGGGCAGCGAGGAGCGCAAGGACACATTGCGCAAGATGGCGGCAGACGCGCCCGCCGGTGAGCGGCATGCGGCGCGATATGCCGACGCCATGCGTTCGATCCGTGGCATGCTGCTGGAAGATGAAATCCGGCTGCGCCAGCCCGAACGCTCGCTGGTGGTGCTGGAGCGTTTGCTGAAAGCGGCGCCAGAGGATGGCGAATTGCATTTCTTCGTTGGTGAAGTGTATCGCTTGCGTGATGCTGATAAGGACCGTGACCTAGCAATGGCGGCGTATGACAAGGCTGCCGCAGGCGAAAGGCCGCCGCCAGCCTTGTACCGGTCTATCGGCATGGTGGAGCAAAAACGCGGTAATGCTGGCGCCGCCAAGGTCGCTTTCAACCGGTATCTCGAATTGCAGCCGCAGGCTGAAGACCGCCTTCTGATTCAGAGACTCATGGAGCCGTTATCATGACGCTGACCGCGTTTTCACGTCCGCTTGCAGTAATGGTCCTTTTGCTGGGGCTGGCCGGTTGCGCCGCCTATTCCCTGGTATCGCCGGCCAAGGTGGCGGTGGCTGGCATGCAGGTGGATGTCGAACAGCCCTGGAACAAGGTCAATCAGCTTACGGTGACCAGTTCGGGCGCGATTGAGGTTTGGACGGCCGATGGCCCTGCCCTCAACACAATTATGTTCATCGGCGGCGCCCGGGATGGCGAGGTCGCGGTCAAGTCGAACAATCCCAATGCCAGCGGGACTGCGATTTTCCGCGCCTCCATGTCGCCGGGCGAGATTGTCGAATTATGGGAAACCGTAATTGTGCAGCAGACCGGCACCACAATCGCGAAAGGCAGCAATATCAAGCCGGTCAAGCATGGTGGTGTTGATGGCTTTACCTTCGATTTTGCCTATACCGGCAAAAACGAGGTGGAGCAGCAGGGCCTGGGCTATGCCGCTATCAAGGACAAACGGCTCTACATGATTTTCTTCAGTGGCACCAAGTTGCACCATTTTGGCAGCCGCCGCGCCAGCGTGGAAAAAATGATCGAGACGGTGCGTATCGCTGGCTGAGCTGGGGCAGGCAGGTTGCTGCTTGCTTTCCACCCCGGATCGCATACATCCTGCTCGGCATAGTCTTACCCCGGAGCCATGCCATGACCCTTTCCCCCGCCGCTCTTGGCTGGCGCACGCCGCTGGTTGTTATCCTGGCCGGCTGCACTATCGCGCTGCTGAATTTTGGTGTCCGCTCCGGCTTCGGCCTGTTCATGGAGCCGATCAGCAGCGCCAATGGCTGGGGGCGTGAGGTCTTTGCGCTGGCGATTGCCGTGCAGACCGTGTTGTGGGGCTTCGGCCAGCCTTTTGCCGGCGCCTTTGCTGATCGTTATGGCTCGGGCCGCGTCTTGACCATAGGCGCCTTGTTCTACGCCCTGGGCGTGGCGCTGAGCTCGGTTTCCAGCACGCCGGGTGTGCTTAATCTCACCATGGGCGTTCTGGTTGGCATTGGCCTGGCCGGCACCTCCTTCACCGTGGCCCTGGCCGCCATTGCCCGCATGGTCAGCCCCGAGCGGCGCTCCTGGGCTTTGGGCCTGGGCACGGCAGCGGGTTCGCTGGGCCAATTCCTGATGGTGCCGCTGGGCGAGGCCTTCATTGCCGCTTATGGCTGGGCCTTTGCGCTGATCCTGCTCAGCCTGTTTGCCCTGGCGATCATCCCGCTTTCCACCGCCCTGGCCGGCAAGGCACCGGAAGGCACCGGCCCGAAACAATCCATGGGCGAAGCCCTGCGCGAGGCCGGCAGCGCGCGCAGCTACTGGCTGCTGATCGCCGGCTTCTTCGTTTGCGGTTTCCATGTTTCCTTCATCCAGACCCATCTGCCGGCTTATGTGGTGGATCGTGGCCTTGATCCGCGCACCGGTGCCTGGGCGCTGGCCCTGGTTGGCCTGGCCAATGTGATCGGCTCCTACACTGCCGGTGTGCTGGGCGGCAAGCGCAGCAAGAAATACCTGCTCAGCTTCATCTATTTCGCCCGCGCCATCGTCATCACAGTGTTTGTGCTGATGCCGATGACCCAGATCAGCGTGTTGATCTTCGCCTTCTGCATGGGGCTGTTGTGGCTCTCCACCGTGCCGCTTACCTCCGGCCTGGTGGCGCAGATTTTTGGTCCGCGCTACATGGCTACCCTGTTCGGCATTGTGTTTTTCAGCCACCAGGTTGGCGGCTTCCTGGGCGTCTGGCTTGGCGGCCTGCTGTTTGATCTCACCGGCTCGTATAATATCGTGTGGTGGATCAGCGCCGGGCTTGGCATCTTTTCGGCCATTGTGCATTTCCCGATTGACGAGCGCCCGCTGGTGCGTGTGGCGCCGGCTTCGGCCTAGGCGGCAAGCCGGCCATGCGGTGGCATCTGCTTGCGGGCGGTTTTTTGCTGCTGGTGTTGCTGGCTTGGGGCTTCGGCCTGCGCGGCACACTGAGCCATGCCGAACTGCCCGATGAGGCCAGTGGCCGGCTGGTGGCGGTGTTTCCGCTACGCTATTCCGGCCAGGCCAGCTTCATCGCCGCCAGCAGCAGCGGCGGCGCTATCGCCCGCGAAGTCTGGCTGCCGAACATGCTGATTGTGCAGGATGCCGCGCCCGGCCTGGCGGCGCGGCTGCGGGCGGCCGGCGCCGTGGCGGTATATCCGGCGGCGCCGTTTGAGAGCTTTTCGCTCGCAGGCTGTACCGGTATGCCGCCAAAATCATTCCGACTGAACCGTTTAGGCTGAGTAGCCCCGCCTTGCATGCCGAGGCGTCGGGCGCTACGGTTGCAGGCAAGGGAAGGGAACCGGGGCAGCCGTGGCAGACGCGCCACTTACCATCATCGTAGCAGACGATCATCCGCTGGTGCGTGAAGCACTGGCTGGTGCACTGCGTCAGGCGCTCAGCGGCGCCCAGGTGATCGGTGCCGCCAACCTGCACGAAGCCCGGGCCGAACTGGAGCGGCGCGATACTGTTGATCTGCTGATCCTTGATCTGGACATGCCCGGCATGGATGGCTTTGCCGGCCTGGCCGGGGTGCGTGCCAGCCATCCGGCGATTCCGGTGGCGATTGTGTCTTCCACCCGCGATCCGGCGGTGATGCGGCGGGCGATGGAGTTCGGCGCAGCCGCCTTTGTGCCGAAATCGGCGGCATTGGACACTATTTCATCGGCTCTGCAAGCGGTGCTGGATGGCGAGGTATGGCTGCCGGCGGAAGCCGAGGAAGTCGGCGCACCAGGGGATGATTTTGCCCGCCGCGTGGCCGAGTTGACGCCGCAGCAATTACGCGTGCTGGGCCTGCTGTCGCAAGGCAAGCTCAACAAGCAGATTGCGCATGAATTGTCGGTTGGCGAGGCCACAATCAAGGCGCATGTCACGGCAATTCTGAAAAAACTCGGTGTGCGCAGCCGTACTCAGGCGGTGATCCTGTCGCGGCGCTTCTCTGCCAGCGGCGAATAAGCCGTTTAGTCCCCGGTCGCATCGAGCTTGGTGGTCGGGTCGAGCGGCGGGCGCCAGCGCTGGCTGATCAGGGCGCGCAGCGCGGCCGGGCGCACCGGCTTGTGCAGCAGGTCGATATTGGCGGCCTGGCAGCGTCGGCGCAGGTCTTGCGCCCGGTCGGCAGTGATCAGCACCGCCGGGATCGGCCGGCCCCAATCCTGGCGCAGCCGGGCAATCACTTCCAGCCCGTCCTGGCCATCGGGGCGGTCTTCCATGCCATCGCCAAGATGCAGGTCAGCCAGGATCATGTCTGGTCCGCGGCCACGTTGTGCAGCGGCCAGCCGGGCATTATCCAGGCTGTCCACCGCCGCCACATCGCAGCCCCAGCCTTGCATCAGGGTTTGCATCGCCTCGCGCACGCCGGCTTCATTGTCAACGCAGAGCAGGAAACAGCCCTCCAGGC